>NC_020409.1:2110000-2780000 GCF_000341895.1 Pseudodesulfovibrio piezophilus C1TLV30
AAGTCCTGCTCCTCAATGCCGATGAAAAACACCCTCAAGGACTGGGGTATATCGCCAGACAATGGCCGGTCATTCCCATGACTGAATATCGGGCCGCCCGCGATATGTGGTCGCTCCTGGCTCCGCGTATTGAGACACTGGAATCAAAAGGCATCGTCAATGAACGCATCCGTACCCTGCGGCATCTCGGCATCAACGACCTGAACCGGGCCGGGCAGTACAAGACAGAGAAACAGTGGGATAAGTTCGTAGAAGCGGCACGATCCTCCCTGGCCAAGGCAAGCCGGGTCTACAACGATGTGGACAAGACCCAGAAAGACGTGCTGGTTGGAGTCCTGTTCTATGTCGCGCTGTTCGTTCCCTTTGCCTACTGCATGGAGCGGCTCTTTTTCTCATTCGCTGACATCAGGAAACGCATCAGCGCATTTCTCGGCTTCCTGATCGCTATCATCGGCGTCATCTACATGGTCCACCCTGCATTTCAGCTCACCTATTCTCCCCTGGTGGTGATCCTCGCCTTTTTCATTCTCGCTTTGTCACTGCTGGTTTCCCTGATCATCTTTTCCCGCTTTGAACGAGAAATGGTCGAGTTGCAAAAACGATCCGCCCATATCAAGCTGACCGGAATCAGTCCGGCAGCGGCCTTTGGTGCGGCCTTCGTGCTCGGGGTCGGCAATCTCAAACGAAGGCCCATTCGCACATTCCTGACCTTTGCCACCCTTGTCATCCTCACTTTTACCATCATGAATTTCACCACGGTTAAATCCGTGCGGCAGAAAGGCTGGGCCACCTTCAGCGACATCGCGACGTACAACGGACGACTCCTCAAATACTTCAACTGGCAAAACGTTCCGGTCGAAGCTCTCTCCGTGCTCGAAAATGCCTATCAGAACAAAGGCATCGTCGTGCCCAGGGCATGGTATGACACGGGCCTGACCTCCGATAAATCCCGTGCTCCGCTCATCCCTGTCACCATGAATGGGGTGGAGACCCCTGCCCGAGGCATGATCGGATTGTCCTTCCTTGAGCCACAGGTCAGCGGACTGGATCGTATCCTGGTCAAAGGACGTTGGTTCGAAAAAGGGGAACGCTTCGTTGCCATGCTCCCCGAACGCATGGCAGCACAGCTCAATGCCGATCCCAACGACCCGCAACGTAATACGTTGACCATATGGGGACTCGAAATCAAGCTGGTCGGTATTTTTCGGGATGACGGACTGCGAGACAATCCAGATCTTGACGGCGAACCCATGACGCCCATAGTGTTTCCGAACCAGGCCGCCACCCAGCTTTCCGAAGTCGAAGCCGAAGCTATCGAAGACGGCGATGATGTCGTTTCCACCGAGTCCCGCTATCAACATATTCCAGGCTATGAAACCGTCATTATCCCGGCCGAAAACATGCTCGCCATCGGCAATGGCAAACTCAAGGGTATTGCCGTCAAGCCCAATGAAGGCGTAACCGAAGTTTCCGGGGATCTGGGTGACCGTTTCGGCATGTTGCTCTTTCGAGGCAGTGACTCCGGGACTTCCCTCTATTTTGCCACCGATGCCGTCAACTATTCAGGTATGGCCAATATCCTGATCCCCCTTGCCATTTCCATCCTGATTGTCCTGAACACCATGGTCGGTTCGGTTTATGAGCGCAAATCGGAAATTGCGGTCTACACTTCAGTGGGACTGGCTCCCCCCCATGTAGCCTTTCTGTTCATTGCCGAAGCCCTGGCATTCGGCGTTATCTCCGTGGTTGTCGGCTACCTGCTGGCACAAGGCTCTTCAGCGTTTCTGGCAGGAACGCCCCTCTGGGCAGGCATGACTGCCAACTACTCTTCCACCGCAGGCGTGGCCGCCATGCTTCTGGTTCTCGGCGTGGTACTGGTGTCGGCCATTTATCCGGCCAGGGTTGCCGCACGAATTGCCATCCCCGACGTCAACAAATCCTGGACCATGCCCAAGGCACACGGAGATGAACTGATCGTGATCCTGCCATTTCTGATCAAAGTTGACGAAATGGCTTCGGCCGGAGGATTTCTGCAACAATACTACATGGCACACCATGATGTTTCCCACGGAGCTTTCTGCACAGACGACATGCGATGCAACTTTCTGGACCTGGAGCAACAGGAACTGAAAACCGGACTGCTCATGGGCTTGCCGGACGGCCACCCCATGCCCGATGATCTCTGCTTTTCCCTAGACCTGCGAGTCTGGCTGGCTCCCTTTGATTTCGGTGTGCGCCAAAAGGTCAAACTTGTCTTCTGCCCATCCGATCTCTACCAAGGATTCCGTCAGGTCCGCGTGGTCATCCTGCGTGAAGCAGGGGAACACAAGGCGTGGGAAGGGTTGAACAGAAATTTCCTCAATGACCTGAGAAAACAGCTCTTGGCCTGGCGATCTCTGGACGAAGAAGCTGTGGAACACTATGCTGTGACCCTGAACTCCCACATGAAACGAGTCATGGATGGAATGACTCCGGACGCCATGAACGAAAACGACGAAGGCTCAATATGAACGGACGAATCAGGATACGGGCGCTTGTGACCGGGCTTTTGCTCGGCCTTTTCCTCTGTATCTTCACACCCTACAACAACACCGTTCTTCATAATACTCCGCTGGGCGGCGGCCATTTTCCCCTGGCTCCCTTCTTTATCATCGCATGGTTGTTCGTACTCGACGCCCTTGCTGCCCGACTCAGCCGCCGACGCCCCTTTTATTCCGGCGTGGAATTGCTCGTGATCTGGCTGATGACCGTATTGTTCACATCCATCGGCTATGCCGGGCTCAGCGAGTGTTTCTTCATCAACATCACCGCACCAGAACACTTTGCGCAAGATGCCTATCGCTGGACGGAAGTCCTGACTCCCCTGCTGCCAAAATCATGGTTTCCGGACTCCACTCAGGCTGTGCATGTTTTTTATGAAGGTATCAGAAATGGCCGTACCATGGGCGTCCTCGAAGTCCTGTCGTCCATACCCTGGCATGTCTGGCTTCCCGTGCTGGCTGTCTGGGCCTTGTTCATTCTGGGAGCTTTTTTTGTCATGATCTGCCTGATGGTCCTCTTCGGCCGTCAATGGGTGGTCAACGAGCGCGTCCTGTTCCCCCTCGTCCGTGTTCCCATGCTCATGGGCGAAGCCCTGGACCAAAGACAATTCCTGGACTGGTGGTCCAACCGATATCTGCTCATCGGATTGACCTTTGCCGGAGCACTGCACCTGCTCAACGGACTGCATTTCTATTTTCCCTCAATTCCCCAGATGCCCACACTGGTGCTGGCCGGCACCTACTTCCCGAAGTTCGGCCTCTTTTCCGGCTTCCACAAGCTCAAAATGTTTTTTGTTCCCGCTTTCATCGGCTTCGCCTTCCTGACAACACGACAAATATCCTTTTCCATGTGGGTCTTTTACATCCTCGGCGGCCTCCTCTTCGGGGTGCTCTATATCTTTGGCTGGCAACTCCCGGAAGCCGCACTCGGCACGACCCTTGGACCTGACCTTGCCCGGCCCGAAGGCGCGCAGACCATCGGAGCCTACATTATCTTCTTTATTTTTCTGCTCTGGCTGGCCCGCCATCACCTGAAAGAAACCGTTATCTGCTTCCTGCGACCGGTCTGCCACAGTTCCGAACTGGAAGGGAAAGGGAAATTCGACACCATCCCCAAGGAATGGGGACCGCCCATCTGGCCGCTATGGGGACTCATTGGCGGACTGGTCGGTCTCTCCGCCTGGTGCTGGTTCTTCGGCCTGCCTCTCCTGGCCGCGCTCTTCCTGCCACTAATGTTTCTCATCTTCACTCTGGTGACCAGTCGCATCGTCTGTCAGGGAGGACTTCCCTATTTCACGCTCACAGCAGCCCCATCCGACGCTTTGATGGGGTTCTTCGGCACAGGCTTTTTCGGGACTGTCGGAATCGCCGCCACCGCAGTTATGCAAAAGGTCCTCTTCCTCGACATGCGTGAGGCTCTCGCCCCCACTCTTTTTCATGGTTCAAAGATCAGGCAGGAAGCCCGACAGCGTCATCTCGTGCTTATAGCCATCGGCATAGCATTGGTCCTTGCCCTGACTACAGCCTTTGTGACCATGTTGTTTCTCGGCTACAAATACGGTCTCCGGGAACTTGGCCTGGATTGGGCAACTCAGACCGTTCTCGCCAACTACCAAAACGCCCAGCGGCTTGTGGACCAGCCCGTGGGACCCAATGGATGGACTCTCACCTATGCCGGGGCAGGAGCCGTTGTCATGGGATTACTCATTTTCTGCTACTATAAGATTCCCTGGTGGCCCCTGCATCCTCTCGGCTATCTCGTCGCCTATTCCGGGGGAATGAAGATTCTCTGGTTCCCGTTCTTTCTTGGCTGGTTATGCAACCACCTCGTTCTCCATTATGGTGGCACGGCCTTGTTCAATCGTGTCCGTTTTCTTTTTGTCGGCCTGATCCTCGGCGACTTTCTGATGGGAGGTGTTTTTACTATAGTCGGCTTGTTCAACAACCAAAGCTACTCTGTTTTCCCTCTTTAACCTGACAAATGGAAAAACTCTGTTGATATGAAAAACTTCTCCCCTGACGCACTGACACAATAAAAAACAAAGCCGCCCTCCTCTTTCCCTGCGAGACAGAGTGATCTCCAGAAGAAAAGATGGTCTGGAGGCCGGGAACATGGACCCCTATGTACGACGACAAAGAACTCCAGGAATACCGAAATTTAATGAAGCCCCCCGAGCATTTCGAGGAGGGCTTTGACTGGAAAACCATTGTCGGTGCGGTGTTCATCGGTTTTCTGATGATGCCCGGCTCCATGTACCTGCAATTGGTCATCGGACAAGGCATCGGCCCGGCAGCGCGGTGGGTGACGATCATCCTTTTTGCCGAGATCGCAAAACGCTCATATACCCATCTGAAACAACAGGAAATTTTCCTTCTTTACTATATGGCTGGGGCTGCGCTGGCGTCTCCATTCCAAGGGTTGCTCTGGAATCAATACCTTATCCAGTCCGATGCAGCCCGGATGCTCGGATTGACGGAGTTCATCCCGCACTGGGTCGCCCCGGCACTAGGATCCGGCTCCTACCTGGAGCGGACCTTCATGCACCGCGATTGGCTGGTGCCGATCATGCTGTTGGTGGGTGCGCAACTCGTCCAGCGCATTGACCATTTCGGATTAGGATATTCCCTGTACCGTATCACTTCGGATGTGGAAAAGCTCCCGTTTCCCATGGCTCCGGTGGGAGCATTGGGTACTATGGCCCTGGCTGAGTCCACCGAGGATCGCAAGACAGGGTGGAAATGGCGAATCTTTTCCATCGGCGGCGTAATCGGTCTGCTCTTCGGCTTTTTCTATGTTCTCCTTCCCGCGCTCTCCGGCCTGCTGTTCACAGAACCAATACGGCTGATTCCCATCCCATGGATCGAACTCACCCAGTACACGGAAGCCATGCTCCCGGCAGTGGCAACTGGTATCCAGTTCGATCTGGGACTGGTCTTCGTGGGGATGGTCCTGCCATTCTGGGCTGTGATCGGCGGCTTGCTGGGACTGGTTATCACCATCATCGCCAACCCCATCCTGTACACCCATGGCATCCTGCATCGCTGGCATCCAGGCATGGCCACGGTTGAAACCGTTTTCGCCAATAATTTTGATTTCTACATGAGTTTCGGCATTGGACTGGGGCTGGCAATCGGGGCCGTCGGCATTTACCACGTCCTGCGATCATTCAAGGATTCAAGAGGAAACGGATTGGACTTCTCGGCCCTGTTCAATCCGCCCAAAGGACGTGGCGACATCAATTTCTGGGTTTCCATCGGCATCTATGTCTTCTCGACGCTCTGCTACATCGCTTTTTGCGTCTGGCTGGTACCGTCATTCCCATGGATATTCTTCGTTATCTACGGCTTCATCTACACACCTGTCATATCGTACATTACAGCACGGATGGAGGGTGTGGCCGGGCAGTTCATAGCCCTGCCCATGGTGCGTGAATTTTCCTTCATTGCCGGAGCCAAGTTCTTTGGCTACCAGGGGTTGGAGATCTGGTATGCTCCAATTCCCATCCATAACTATGGCGAAGCAACCGTCCAGTTCCGGCAAATTGAACTGACCGGAACAAGCCTGCGCGGCATCATCAAGGCCGAGATCATCGTTTTCCCCATCGTGATGATCACCTCGCTTCTCTTCTCGCAATTCTTATGGCAACTCGCACCGATCCCCTCACCGGAATACCCTTTCGCGCAGGAATTATGGCATTTACAGGCATTGAATACCTTGCTCATGCAGACTTCGACACTGGAAGGCAATTCCCTGTTCTTCGAAGCGCTTTCCGGTCCCATTGTCCTGTCCGGACTGGGGCTTGGCCTTGGTATGTATGCGGTGCTCAATATTCTGGGACTTCCGGTCCTGCTGATCTACGGGGTGGTCCGAGGTTTGGGCCAATCCACCCCCCATGGTATGATATTGGAAGTCATCGGGGCTATGCTTGGGCGTCTGTATTTTCTGAAAAAATATGGGACCCAGTGGCGGCACTACGCCCCGGTTCTGCTGGCCGGATTCTCCTGCGGCATGGGCTTGACCGGCATGTTCGCCATGGGCTGCACCCTGATTCTCAAGTCACTGGGCCGCCTTGCCTATTAGCCCCCTCGTGTTCACCTGCACGATGCTGGTGTTTTGCTTCAAGGGCAACGGCGGCACATTGCATGAAACCATCCGTCATCAGCGCTCCGCCTCACCGGACCTCAGCGCCAGACAAAAGACCTGATGCTTCATACTCGAAGCATCAGGTCTTTTATTTCCATTCGTAACGGTGGGTACCCACTCGCCCTTTTGAACGAAGCAAGAACCCGTCAGAGGCGTGCTTATTTCTCTGCGTCCATTTCCCTTGTATATCCGCACCCTTTTTGGGGGCATGCGATATGTTCCCCTTTGTCCTTGGTGGTCTTTCGGGTCAGAATAGGATGCTGGCACTTGGGACATGGCTCATTGACAGGCCAATTCCAGACGGCATAATCGCACTTGGGATAGGTGGAGCAGGAATAAAAGAGCTTGCCCCGGCGCGATGACTTTTCAACCAACTCCCCTTCACACCCCTCATTGGGGCAGGGAACCCCTGTCGAAAAAGGCGCGGCATAGGTGCAGTCAGGATAGTTGGAACAGGCGATAAAACGGGAGCCTGTCCGGGCCTTCTTGAGAAGCAATTCCCCCCCGCATTCCGGACAGGTGCCGACAACCTTGGGTTTTTCGCTCTCAATGACCTTGATTTTGCCGTTTTCATCCCGCTCAAAATTGACGATATTCTTGCAATCCGGGTAGCCCGTGCAGCCGAGGAATTCACCCCGCCTGGACTGCTTGATGGCCATGGGACGTCCGCATTTGTCGCATTTAACGCCGGTTTCTTCCGGCTTCTCACGCTCCACTATCTGGATAGCCCCCTGCTCGTCACGGGTGAAATTCTTGATTGTCCGACAGGATGGAAAGCCTGTACACCCCAGGAATTCCCCAGTTTTCCCAAACTTGATGGCCATGGGTTTTCCACAATTCTCACAGACAATTTCGGTTTCCTGCTGAGAACGGGCCATTTCCGTCCGGGCCTTGTCGAGGGTCGGATAGAAATCTCCCCCAAAGTCATTGAGCAATTTAACCCAGTCCTGCTTGCCTGCGGCCACATCATCAAGCAGATTTTCCATCTGTGCGGTGAACCCGACATCCATAAGAGCCTTGAAATGCTCGGAAAGCTGGTTGGAGACGGTAAAACCCAGTTCGGTAGGAACAAAACGCTTTTCTTCCTGACGGGCATATTCCCGGTCGAGCAGTGTGGAAATAATTGCGGCATACGTCGAAGGACGGCCGATACCGAGTTCCTCCAGCGTCTTGACGAGCGATGCTTCCGAATACCGTGGCGGCGGCTGAGTGAACTTTTGTTCCTTTTTCAACTCATTGAGGGCGAGGATATCGCCTTCAGCCAGCTTGGGTAGTTCGGTATCACCATCACTGCTTCCCTTGTCCATGGCAGCCAGGAAACCGGGAAAGAGCAGACGTTCTCCCTTGGCCCGCCACTGGGTGCGCGGAGCCTTGACCAGAACGGTGGTATCCCAGAACGTGGCAACAGCCATCTGTGAAGCTACAAAGCGCTGCCAGACCAATCGGTAAAGCTTGTGCTGTTCGGACGGAAGATAGGATTTGACGTCATCAGGCGTGATGGAGACATCAACGGGACGGATCGCTTCATGCGCGTCCTGGGCGCTCCCCTTGGTCTTGAAGTGCCGTGTTTTGGGCGGATAATAATCGTCACCGAACTTGTCGAGAATCAATTCCCTGGCCGCATCCTGCGCGTCCTTGGCAATGCGCACCGAATCGGTACGCATGTAGGTGATGAGAGCCGTGGTTCCACGCTTGCCAAGCTCCACACCTTCATAGAGACGCTGGGCAATGGACATGGTCCGCTTGGCAGAATAGCCCATACGCCTGTTGGCGTCCTGTTGCAGGGTCGAGGTAATATATGGCGGCAGAGGCGAACGTTTGCGCTGCTTCTCCTGCACGGAATCCACCACGAATTCTCCATTCTCCAAAGCATCCTGAAGAGATTCGGCCTCGGTCTGGGTACCGATGTGATTGACGCCCGGTTTGACGGCCTTCTCTTCCAGCTTGTGAAGATCGAGCCAGAACGGTGGCGGAGTGGAACCTTCCAGCAACACCTTGAACGGCCAGTATTCATCGGCCCGAAAAGCGCGGCGCTCCTTCTCCCGCTCCACCAGAATCTTGAGGGCAACGGACTGAACCCGCCCTGCGGAAATTCCGCGTTTGACATTCTTCCAGAGAATCGGAGAAATCTTGTAACCAACCAGGCGATCAAGAATTCGACGCGCCTGCTGGGAGTCAAACAGGTTCTCATTGAGTTCCTGTGCGTCCTCAAGAGCTCCCTTGACTGCTCGAGCAGTAATTTCGTTGAACTGAATACGTCGGATTTTCTTGTTGACTGGCTTGATAAGCTCGGCAACATGCCACGCAATAGCCTCTCCCTCGCGGTCGGGGTCAGGTGCGAGATAGACGGTATCCGCTTTTTTGGCGGCGGCTTTCAGGCGTTTGACGACCTCCTCCTTGCCCTTGATGACCTCATATTGCGGGGCGAAGTCATTTTCTTCATCCACACCGAGGTCGCGGGTTGGCAGGTCGCGGACATGTCCGACAGAGGCGTCGACCATATAGTCCTTACCCAGGAACTTACTGATGGTCTTCACTTTGGCGGGGGACTCAACGATGATTAAATCTTTTGACATAGTCGGAACTCATAGCCGCTTTACCGTGCCCATGGCAAGCCGGACGGCTTTTTTAGTTTGTTTCGAGGGGGGTGCTATGCACATTTATTCAGCGGCACGTCAACCCTTCTTATATAGATAATGGGCGAAATATGATTGTCCACTCAATCCATCGATAAAAAAGTGCTTCTTCTCGTATCCATCCGAAAAGAAGCACATCTGCACCTAATAAGCAATGATACAAGTACTCTATTACAATTCAAGACTCAGACAATCCAATTGCCTGAGTGCATCCAGATGCTCCGAGTGCTTGAAAAAAAATTTGATATCATTACCAAGGGCATTGGAAAACGCCCTGTTATCAGTAGGACGACTTATGACGTTGGTTCCGCTACTTTGATGGTGAACACAGGTCACGGTGCCACAATACATGACTTTATGACCAGCAAGGCACATGGCAAGATCGTGATCGATATCGTCTATCTGCGACGGAGAGAAACGGATATCAAAACCATGCGGCGCGTCCCTGAGAGCCTTGGTTCTGAGCAGGTGTTGGCAGCCCATGACATTACGAGTTTCCCGAATGAAGGCATAGGTGCCGATGTCATAATGCTTGAAGGGCGTGTCGTTGCTCATGAGCAACAGACCGTGGTCTGCCACGGCAACATGCCTGTAAAGATACTGAAGCATGGCCGGTGTTCCGGGATGAACAATCTTGCAGCCCACCACAGCAATGGACGCATCTCTTTCTGCCACAGTCAGAAACTGGGACAGCCAGTCTTTTTGCACAGTCACGTCATCGTCAAGAAATGCCACATATTCCGATTGCCGAATTTCAGGTAACCCCAGCAACCAGTTCCGAGCGGCGGGAGCGCCGATGTTGACATGCAGGTCATGGAGAATAATCTCATTCTCAGGAAACCATGCCCGAGCCTCTTCCACCACATCCCTGCTGTAATCCGTGCACCCGTTGAGCAGGATATCAATGCGAGCCGGACCGATATCGGACTGACTCAGGCTTTCCAATGTCTGACGAAGCAGGGACGCCTTGTTCCAGGAATAGAGGCAGATATTGACCCGGCAACTGGCAAGTAAGGAATGATCCGGCTGAAATGGCGACCGAAGTTCCCGCACGCGGGATTGAAGCGGTCCCTGTAACGGATCCATAGCCAACGACTGTTCATACAAAGCCACGGCCTGATCAATTTCTCCTTTGAAAACAAACATCTCCGCAGCCATGTTGAGCGAGCTTTCTCTGAGCTGAGCCGGTCTGAGCTTGTGCCACAATGACCATGCCTTATCCATGCTTCCGAGGAATGCATAATGGTTGAAAAGCAGGATGTCCCATTCCTGTTTGAGAGGCAGGGGAGGTTTGAACTGATGAATCCACTCTCCCGGTTCCCTGCCCAGTAACTGGCCTATGTACAGAGCATGCTGCGCAGCCGGGACATGGTTTGGATGGGCGCTCAGCAGTTGCGAAAGATACCCGAGTACTTCTTCGGACTCATCCTGTTTGAGATTTTCTATCAATGTGTAGGTTTCGGCGGACTCATTGGTAGACTGGACCAACTTGAGCCGATTTTCAATCATCGGATTTCCCGTGAGCTGGAAAGTGGACTCAAGGAAGCCCGGTTTGAGTGGGCAGAGTTGAAGTATTTTATCCATGAGATACAAAAGCATCTTCTGGGCTTCCGGTGAGTGGTTGATGGCAGGATCAGCAGAAAGCCTGTCGATGAGACAGGCTCCCCCTGATGTATCAATCAGGAATGAATTGAGATGGTTGTGGATATACCGAAGCAACTCATCAAGGGGAATCTCCCGTATTTGTGCCGGTAAACCCAATTGAAACAGCCTCAAATAATTCTCATTCATTGTTCGTACCTCTCATGAAGTGTTTTCGGCACATTTCAGGAGAGCTTTAGAAAATAAATGTTTCAAAGGAGGCAAACGCCCTTCCTCGGGCATGCTGCTCCCTAGAATTCCGGCAATCGTACCCCCAGGTCAAGGGACAGATTATCAAGAGCCTTGACAGCGTGCATGTGTTCCAGGTGCTTGAAGTAAAACTTGATATCATTCCCCATTGTGCTCCCGGTTGCCGCGATATTGTCATTGATTCGTTTGAAATTGACACCGCTTGATTGATGATGAACACAAGTCACCAAACCACAATACATCACCTTATGCCCTTCGAGACAGACGGCAATGTCATGATCGATGTCATCCACCTGGGATGGAGAGAACCGGATATCAAACCCGGCCTTGATATTCTTCACGGCACTGGTCCGCAGCAGATGCAGGCATCCCATGACATTGCGAGTTTCCCGAATGTAATCATAGGAGTGCGTATCATAGGAACCCAGTGGGGAATGAATGGACATCTTTAACAAGCCGTGATCCGCAATGGCCACATAACGGAAAAGATACTGGATGAGTGAAGGCATGCCTGGATGGACAATCTTGCACCCGACCACGCCGATGGAGTCATCCTGTTCGGCAACAGTCAGGAAGGAGGCCAACCAGTTTTCCGGCACGGTCACATCGTCATCAAGAAAAGCAATATACTGGGACTCCTGCACCTCCGGCAACCGCATCAGCCAGTTCCGCGCAGCCGGTGCGCCAATATTCACATGCAAGTCGTGAATAACCACTTTGTTGTTCGGGAAAAGGGGACACGCCGCATCCACAATGGCGCGGCTGTCATCCGTACACCCGTTGAGCAGGATATGAAGCGTGGCTGAACCGATATTGGACCGGCTCAGACTCTGCAAGGTCTGCCCGAGGATTTCCCCCTTGTTCCAGGAATAGAGACATATGGAGACCGAACTGGAATCCGTGAGGGAGGCATCCGGCTGAAAGGGGTGCTCCAATTCACGCACCCGCAACCGCACCGGGGTCTGGCGTGGGTCCTGTTCGAGTGACGCTTTGTAAAGCGCGATCCCTTTGGCTCTATCGCCGGACGCGATGAACATCTCTGCGGCCATGTTGAGAGAAGTCTCCCGCACCATATCCATATGCAGGGAATCCCAGATTTTCCTCGCGCTGTCATAATCACACAAGGACGCATGGTGGTTGAAAAGAGCAATATCCCAATCGCGCCGAATGGCCTGGGGGCAGACAAAATCATCGCGCCAGTGACCGTAGGGGATGCCGAGGTGACGATCGACAGTCAGTGCGAACTGGGCGGCCGCGATATGATCCGGGTGCGCCTTGATCAGTTGGGCGATGAAGGTGGCGACATCTTCCGCATCCTTTTTGATGTCCAATCCTGAAATCTGGTCGTATATCTCTTTGTCGAGATTTCGTTCGGCGATGAGGTCCATTCGTTGTTGCGCAGCGGTATTGCCCGTCAATTTCACGACCGCACCCAGTAAGCCCGGCCTGAAAGGACGAAGCTGAAGGGCTTTGTCGAGCAGATAGAGCAGTGCACGGGTGGCCTGGGTATGTTTTCCGGTCTCGGGATCATTGGCGAACCGTTCGATGAAGCAGAAGCTGACCGACTCATCCAACAGGAAATTATGGAGATGATTCAACACATACTCGACCATCTCATCAAGGGTCAATTCCTTGAGTTGCGCTGCCATGCCGTATTGGTAAATCTGAAAATACTGTTCGTTCATGCAGGGACCGCCTTTGCTCGCTCCGGGTGATGTCATCAAGGGTGATTGTCTCTCCCTATGCCACGCAGTCGGACATCATGACAAGGGCACCAGGGGCTTGAGGATGCCTCTTCTTTTGTTCCTTTACAGCGGCTATAGATTATTTCTAGAGTTAATGATCTGAAAAAATTGCACCTTTTTTCTATCATGTGCTTTTTGCAAAAAATCGGGTAGTTACATTGAATAGAGTCGTGATATATGTTTATACAGCGCAAGGAATGTGCGTTTTCTTCATTAATTCATTAAACTAAATGCAAAACGGGCCGATAAGATGGAAGAGCTTACTGCCCGGACTTGTTGAATATTATGATCGACAGAAAAAATGAACTGGCTGAGCGGACCACTCTGGTCAGGGAAGAGTTGGCTGAGGCGGCAAAAAAAGCGGGACGTACTCCCGATGACATCACTCTGGTGGCGGTCTCGAAACTCCACCCGGCAAGTGACATCAGGGCGCTCGCCGAAACCGGACACGTTGACTTCGGCGAGAACTATGTGCAGGAGGCCGTGGACAAGCAGAAAACCCTGGCTGACCTGAAGGTCAATTGGCACTTCATCGGCGGCCTGCAGTCCAACAAGGCAAAGTTTGTGGCCGGAAAATTCGGGCTTGTTCACAGTGTTGACTCGCTGAAGCTGGCCCAGGCCCTTTCCCGGAAAGCGTTGGGGCAGGAGACGGTTCAGGATATTCTCATTCAGGTGAATATCGCCGGAGAAGTCCAGAAATCCGGGATTGTGGTTGAAGAACTGCCCTCTTTGGCAGAGGCTGTCATGGAAATGGAAGGCATCCGCCTCGTTGGGTTGATGACGTTGCCACCTTTTTTTGATGAACCGGAACGCGCACGACCCGTTTTTTCCCGACTTCGCGAGTTGAAGGACATGGTGGAAAGTCAGGTTGGTGCAAGGTTGCCACACCTCTCCATGGGGATGACAGGAGATTTCATCCCGGCCGTGGAAGAGGGAGCAACTCTGGTCAGGATAGGCACGCGTATTTTCGGGGTGAGACCCCCCAAGGTATAACAACTGGGTTGGAAAACGTCCGGGGCTGATCGGTGATCGCCGCGTCCGAAGCACATGGCTTCGGGTTTCGTCTCAACGGACGAGACTCGGACGAAATTGCCCGACCAGTCTGAGGAAACCGTATGGATCTCGCAACTGTAATCGGCATTGTACTTTCGTTCGGTCTGGTTGTTTCGGCTATTTTATCCGGCTCCAGTCTGATCATCTTCATTTCCGTCCCCTCCTTTCTCATCGTCATTGGCGGGACACTTGGCGCGGCCATGGTCAACTATCCCATGGGCTATGTCATCGGTGTCATCGGCGTTATCAAGAACACCTTCTTTTCAAATCTTGAATCACCCGTGAATATCATTGAACAGTTCAAGGACTACGCCAACCGCGCCCGTCGCGAAGGCATCCTGTCCCTGGAGCCACTGATCAAGGAAATAGACGATGAATACATGCGCAAAGGCTTGCAACTGACAGTGGATGGTCTGGAACCGCAGACCATTCAGGAAATCCTTGAAACCGAGGTCTCTTACCTCAGCGAACGCCACGCGACCGGGGCGGACGTCGTGGCTGTCCTTGGTACGCTGGCCCCGGCCATGGGCATGATCGGCACGGTTGTCGGGCTGGTACAGATGCTTCAAACCATGTCGGACCCGTCTTCCATCGGCCCGGCAATGGCTGTGGCCTTGCTCACCACCCTGTATGGAGCGATCCTGTCCAACCTCGTCTTCAATCCCATGGCAGGCAAACTCAAGGCGCGCAGCAAAGAAGAAACGCTCCTGCGGGAAATGATCATGGAGGGGATTCTGTCCATCTCCAAAGGTGAAAATCCCCGTATCATAGAAGAAAAGCTCAACAGCTTCCTTCCGCCCAAAGACAGAGTTTCCTCGGACTAACAAGTCCCTCACCCGTACCTGTGAGAATGGCATGGCAAAAAAAGAACAAAAACTGATCTGTGAGGAGATGCCTCCCTGGATGATCACGTTCTCAGACGTCATGACGCTGATGCTGACCTTTTTTGTGCTCCTGGTTTCCATGTCGCAGATCGACTCGCGGAGAAAGCTCGTTGCCCTCGGTTCCATCATCGGAACTTTCGGTTGGCAGGACGCCAGCTATGAGGTTTTTTCCAAGACAGACACTCGGCGCACGGTTGAACCGGGGCCAATCGACAGCGGAGACCTCGAACCGCTCAAGGAACTCAAATGGGAAAATGTGGACAAGGATATCAATTTCCGATCCAATCGATTCGTTCAGATTCTTTCCATCAATTCCAGTCTCCTTTTCCCCCCTGGGGGGATACAGTTATCCGACGCGGGGCAGGCTCTGCTCAAGGACTTCATGCCTGTCTTTGCCCAGGTCCAATTCCCCCTGCTTCTGGCCGGGCACACAACAGAGCTTCGTGATGAATTGGGCAATAATTATGAACCGGGCGATGACACCCAAACCCCGGACCTGTCATGGAAAATTTCCCTGGACAGAACCCTGGCTGTCTACAGTTACCTTCTGGAACAGGGGATGCGCCCGGAGATGCTCAAGGTTGAAGCCTTCGGGAAGTATGCTCCCTATTACCCGCGCAATACCTCTGAAAACCGAGCGAAAAACCGGCGCGTGGATATTGTGCTCGACAAACGCAGTCTGGATGCGGGCGAACGCGTCCGCCAAATTGCCCCCCAACCCCGGAACACGCCGGACACATTGGATATCGACGGCTTTGAATTTGATCTCAGGCCACCGGCAGGACTGGAGTAGCCATGGCCAGAAAAAAGAAAGAAAATTGTCCGCCTCTCGCGCTTTGGCTGGTCACTTTTTCCGACCTGGTCACACTGCTGCTGACATTTTTCGTTCTGTTGCTGACAATGTCCTCCATGGACAATTCCGTCCTGACTCGTGTCACCTTGCACACGGCCGATCTCGGCCTGCTGGACAAACGCGGTTCAGGCCGAGTCAATGCCAAGGAACGGCTCATAATCGATCTTATGGAACGGCCATGGGAAGTTCTCGACAAGAAACAACGCCTCAAGGATCTGCTCTTTCCGGATGATGAGCTTCCCGAAGAAATCGAGAAATCAGACCTCAATGACAATCTTGAAGTCCTGGCGAAACCTGACGGCGTTGCCTTGGTCTTCACGGACAAATTATTATTTGCCCCCGGTTCCAGCGAACTCTCCTCCCGAGGACAATTCGTCATTAACAGACTGATACCAATGATGACCCAGACCCGAGCACCGATCAACATCGCAGGATATACGGACGCCACGGAGGCATCACAAACGCCGCTGGAACTCTCAGGCGATCGGGCTTTGTCAGTCCTGACATATCTGGTATCCTCCGGAGTGGAAAACAATCGATTCTCCCTGTCTGCCTATGGAGACAGTGCCCCGGTGAGGGATGATCTGGGCAGACCGGCCGCGTCGGACATGAATCGGCGGGTCGAAATACTTTTGAAAACAGCCCGACCCATCGGCGGCTATTGATGACCTCCCCCAAAGGGACTGTCTAAACTTTGTCTGGAAAACCCGAGGAAATCGGGCTATGAACTGACAAGTCAAACGGAAAATAAAGGTGGCCAGCATGGCTAAAGAAGAATTGCCACAGGAAGAAAAGAAAAAGGGCGGAATGCTCAAGTGGATCATTATTGCCGTTCTGCTCATCGCCCTCGGTGTCGGCGGCTATTTCGGATATACCATGTTTCTTGCCGCCCCGGAGGAAGAAGCAGCCAGTGAACAACAGGCTGCCGACAAAGGGGATGAGCAGGCTCCTCTGGAATCACTGGAAGGAACCCTGACCCCACTGCCCGTGTTCCTCGTCAACCTGGCTGACCCCTTGGGGCGCAGGTATCTCAAGCTTGGCATGGAGGTCGAAGTTCGCGACCCTGAGGCACAGGCGGCGTTGACCAAGTATGAGGCCAAGATCAAGGATACGCTGCTGCTCCTCCTGTCCAGCAAAACTTATGAATCGCTCTCCAGCATAGAATCCAAGGTGGAACTCAAGCAGGAAGTGGCTGATCGACTCAACCAGATACTTGGCAAAGGCAGTGTTCTTCGCGTGTATATCACCGAGATGGTTATCCAGTAGCACGCCTTTTGCATAAGTTAATGCGGGCCGTCCTGCTTTTGACGGCGGTGACAGGAACAAAGTTTTCATGAGGTAAGCGACATGGCCGACGATCAAGATAAATTGGCACAGGAATGGGCGGACGCACTGCTGGACGGGGGTGATTCAGATGACCCATTGGCAGGGCTGGATAACGTGACTGACCCGGCTGATGCCGGAAGTGCAGACGTGGGCAACGAGGAAGAATCTCTTGCCGACGAATGGGCAGCCGCCCTGGCTGATTCCGAGCAGGATGAGGTGAAGCACGAAAAGGAACAGGCTTTTCTCTCCACCCAGACACACGAGTACGACCTGCCGGATATGGGACCGGACGCCAAGGCCGGAAGTTCAAGCGGCAAGCGTGATCTCGACTTCATTCTCGATATTCCGCTTGAAGTCTCTGCCGAGTTGGGCCGGACAAAGCTACTTATCAACGAACTGCTCCAGTTGGGGCAGGGATCGGTTGTCGAGTTGAACAAACTGGCTGGCGAACCAATGGAAATATATGTCAACGGCAAGCTCGTTGCGCGCGGCGAAGCCGTTGTCATCAACGAAAAATTCGGTATCAGGCTGACGGATATCATCAGCCCCATCGAACGGGTGAAGCAACTTGGATAACCTCCTTGGCACCAATGCCTCGGCAGTAAGTCCCATGAATCTCCCGGTCGCTGATACCGGACAGACCATTCTGGTCACGTTGGGATATCTCTGTCTGCTTCTCGGGGTCATTTTTCTGGCATACTGGCTCCTCAGAAAACTGGGGTTTCACGGAATGAGCACCCAGGGTGGCAAGGCGGCTCCCCGACTCGTCTCCCGCCTGATGCTGGGTAATCGACAAAGTGTGGCCGTCATTCGCTACAGGGAAACGGATTTGGTCATAGGCGTTACCGAAGAGCGTATATCACTGCTCAAGGAATTTGATGCAGACCAAAGCACAAACGAGGAAGACCCTCGGCCCGCCCCGAAAACATTTGCCGCGATACTGAAACGAACCAAAAGGAATGAGGAGCAAGGATGATGAGGGTCACTGGAAAACGCCTGACGATTTTCCTGCTCGCCCTCGGCGCAACACTGTTGCTCCCTCTGCTGGCCCAGGCACAGACTCCGAGCATCCCCAAGCTGACCATGGAACTGGCTGCCGGGCAAGCCGAGCCGGGCGACATCTCGACTCTGCTCGAAATCCTCTTTGCTCTTACCGTGCTCAGCATGGCCCCGGCCATCATGCTGACCATGACCTCATTCACCCGCATCATCATTGTCTTCCATTTTCTGCGCCAAGCCATGGGAACCCAGCAGATGCCTCCCAACCAGATTCTGGCGGGACTGGCCATCTTCATGACCGTCGTCATCATGGCCCCCGTGGGCACGGCCATCAATAACACGGCCCTGCAACCCTATCTCAATGAGGAAATCCAATTCCAGGAAGCCCTGGACCGGGCGCAGGTTCCCATCCGGGAATTCATGTTTAAGCACACCCGAGAAAAGGACCTGTCCATCTTCTATTCCATCACCAAGGAAGACCGCCCGAAAAACAAGGAGGAGGTCAACACCCTGATGCTGGTGGCTGCCTTTGCCATTTCCGAGCTGAAGACAGGTTTTACCATCGGTTTTCTTATTTATATTCCATTCCTTATCCTGGATATGGTCGTGGCCTCCATCCTGCTTGCCATGGGTATGATGATGTTGCCGCCGGTCATGATATCCCTGCCGTTCAAGATTCTACTTTTTATTCTGATCGACGGCTGGAATCTACTCATCGGATCGCTGGTCAATACGTTTCAGTAGTCACACGAAACGGCCTTCCCAGGGAGTGGTGCGCCATGATACACTACGGTACTCGGAGCAGACGTCCTTCAGGCAGACCCTTGACAGACAAGCAAAAAGCCTCACCCGACAGGCATGTGTTCAGGACAGGACTTTAATTTTCGTAACGTATTCGTTGAAGAGTCTTTTTATGGAGAATCTCCCATGACGCCAGAATTTGTTGTCGGTTTTGCCAGACAGGCCATTGAGATGACACTGATCATCTCTTTGCCCATGCTCGGCATCGGCATGGTGGTGGGAATCTTCATTTCGATCCTTCAGGCTGCCACGCAGATTCAGGAGATGACCCTGACCATGGTTCCCAAAATCGTGGCGATCTTTGTGGCCCTGCTCATTGCATTCCCATGGATAATGGATAAAATGATGACGTATACAACTAATCTTTTCCTCAATCTTCCCAATTATATACGATAAAAAAATCCTTGTCGCTTCTCCCCTTCTCGACGTTTTTTCCCCTTTTTCAAGATGCTGACAAGCATGAGGAAAACACGTACCTTCTTCTCTGCGGCGAATTGACCCCATAACAACGTTCACGAGTACCTGATGAAGAAAATGACCCCTTTGCCGGCCCAAGGACTTTCCCCAGCCAAGCTGCGCGCATCCCTGTCCCCGGAACGCGTTCCCTTTGCGGACAGCTCGAAAATCCCTGCCCGCAATGCTTACCCCAGCTTTCAACCTCGGGCGATCCAGGCACTTTCCCTGGCCCTGGAGATTCCGGGGAATGAGCATAATGTCTATGTCTCAGGTGAACCGAACATGGGACGGACCTATTTCGTCAAATCCTTCCTAAAACCCGCAGCTGCCAAACGTCCGGCTCCATGTGACTGGATTTTTCTGCATAATTTTGAAGACAACGATCGTCCAACCTGCCTCGCCGTCCCCGCTGGACAGGGACGCAAACTCAAACAGGCCCAACACAAGGCCATGACCTTGATTCGTCAGGAAATTCCCGCACGCTTTGAAAAAGATGCCTTCCAGAAAAAACACGAAAGCATGGTCAAGAAATTCAATACCAGACGTGAAGAACTTTTTAGCCGCATGGATGCCACGGCTGAAAAAGAGAACTTCAGTCTGAGCCTGGATGACGACGGTGTCTTGACGCTTTCCCCCATCGTGGACGGTGAAGTTGTTTCGGACAAGGATTTCGACAAGTTCAAACCGGCTCAGCGAAAAGAATTGAAGGCCAAAGGCGAAGACCTGCTGGCACGAGTCAGTTCCATCCTGCGCCAGGTCAATCAAAATGAAGTGGAAATGCGCGACTCCGAAACCGATCTCCATCGGGAAACGGCCAAAATGGTCATGGAAGAATGCTTTTCATCAGTAAGCCAGAAATTCAAGACCATTGAAGGGTTGACCGATTATTTCGAGGCTCTTGTGGAAGAGGTTGTGGAGAATGTCGACCAATTCATGCCAAAGGATTCATCCCTTGCAGGGTTGCTTCCCGAGGGAATGCAGGGGGGAGAAGATTTTTTCAACCGCTTTGAGATCAATCTCTTCGTAGACAACGGCAAAACAAAGGGCGCGCCGGTGGTCGTGGAGGATCACCCCACGGCTTTCAACCTGCTCGGCTCCATTGAACGCGAAGCTGAAATGGGTGCTTTGTACACGGACTTTTCCTTGATCAAAGCTGGCTCCCTGCACAAGGCCAATGGTGGTTTTCTCATTCTCAACATTGAAGACCTGCTCTCCAATCCCAACTCATGGGAAGGCCTTCTCCGCGCCCTGCGTTCAGGACAATCTCGTATTGAGGACCCGGTGGACCCGGACCAGGTACGTGCCCGGACTCTTCAGCCCGCGCCCGTCAATCTGGATATCAAGATCATCCTCATCGGCACAGACGAACACTATGAGATGCTTCTCTACAACGATGATCGTTTCGACAAATATTTCAAACTTAAGGCGCACCTTCAGCACGCCGCACCACGCACGGCTGCCAATATCAAGAGCTACCTATACGTCATAGGGCAAACGGCTCGCGAAGCCAAAACCCTGCCATTTACCCGTGAAGCCTTGGCCGGTCTGGTGGATTTCGCTTCCCGCCTGGTTGAAGACCAGAAGCGGATTTCACTCTATGTCCCCCTGATTCGCGAACGTATGATCGAAGCGTCTGCCATGGCCCGTATGGCTGGCAAAAACACTGTCGGCCTGCCTGAATTGGCCGATGCCGTTTATGCCAAGGACTATCGTGTCAATCTCTACGAAGAAGAGTTCATGACCGACTATGACCGGCAGGTCATCAAGGTGGAAACCTCGGGCGAAGCTGTGGGACGCGCAAACGGTCTGTCCGTCACTCAATTCGGCGACTATGAATTCGGTTTGCCACATCAGATTTCCTGCACAGTGGGTGTCGGACACGGCGGCATTCTTGATTTGGAACGCGAAGCGCAGATGGGTGGCCCGATCCATACCAAAGGCATGATGATCATCAAATCCTATCTGGTACGTCTGTTCGCCCAAGACAAACCCATCGTCCTCACCGGCTCACTCTGCTTCGAACAATCCTACGGCGGCATTGACGGAGACTCCGCATCAGGAGCGGAGTTGGCATCCCTCCTCTCGGCGTTGTCAGGTGTGCCGATCAACCTTTCCTATGCCTTTACCGGAGCAGTTTCCCAATCCGGTGCAGTCATGGCCGTCGGCGGTGTCAACCGTAAAATCGAAGGGTTTTTCGAAGTCTGCCGTCGCAGGAAACTCACAGGAAATCAGGGAGTGATTCTCCCTGCCGACAACGTGGTCAATCTAATGCTCAAGGATGAGGTGGTCCAGGCTGTTGCCGAAGGGAAATTCACCATATTCCCGGTCAAGACCATTGAGGAAGCAATGCTTATCCTCACAGGCATGCGATGCGGAAAACCAAATAGACACGGAAAATATCCTACAAACTCTCTCTATCATAGAGTCAACCGCAGGCTCGCCGAACTGGGTACGCTTGCAGCACCAGGCAAAGAAGCATAAACCGTCCTTTCCCGTCCAAGACAATACGGCCTCGCATCCTGGATGTGAGGCCGTATTGTCTTGATAAACCGTTCTATCACGCTGTCCAAGGAATCCCAAAACCCTACCCTTCCATCATGATTTTCCTGATTTTATCCGCAAAATCCTGACTTCCTGCCCCTTTGGGAACAAGCTCAATCTGTGCGGCGCTTGCAATGCCGATCCCCAACTCCGCAGCTCGCCGAATCTGCTCCTGCTCAAAAATTTTCCCGCGAGAAACCGCCGGGGTCGTTCCATACAGCCGCAGGATTGCCACACCTACCGCATCCACGGCCACCGGGTCTGTCCCTGCCACAATGACGCCGGGAGCAACTTCACGCCCAGTATGCGGTCCCCCGGTGACAAATGCCTTTGTACCATCCATAATGATAATATCACTGTGAAAAGCCTGACTGATCTCGGCAACAAGAGTTCGCTGCTTCGGAGACCCGTGCAATTCCTGCATATAGTTGTAACCATCCGCCGGATCATATTTGGCAATGGCCCCCACACCGTTTTTGAGCGACATGGTAAAATCACCACCGAACTGATGGGTCTTCAGGCAACATATCTGGACGACCTTGTCCGCCCAGGAAAAAGGAAGGGCAAGCAAAAAGCCCCGCCGCCAATGACTGGCCTCCGGTTGAAACTGAATATAGTCAGCTTCTTTCAACGTCTCCATGACCACGACTTCAACACCGTGTTCCTCGCATATCCTGAAAACACCGAGGTCTTCCAAAACGGCCCGAGTCGTCCCCATGCCGCTCCGCTCTGCCAACACAATGGGACCGCAACTGGCATTTCCCAATACTTCCAGCACCGTCTGCAATGCCTCGGGATGGGTTGAGGCTGGAAACGGGTCACTGCTGTTATAGTTCGCCTTGAGAGCGATTTTTTTCCCTGCGTAGGAGGAGAGGTCGAACTCGGCCATGGCCTGTTCTATCCCCTGCCTGCGGTTTTCCGTCTTGATGAGAACAACGCGAGATTTCTTCACCTTTGCCTCGCTTTGCACGGGAAATCCGACACCGGAAAGCAGACCGCTGCCAAGTATACAAAGAATCCGCAAACACCGTCGTCTTCCCATGATCCCATATAAGAACTCCCGAGATGTCATAATTCCACCTCCACATCCCCTTATTAACGGTCCCCCCGACTTCCTGTAAAGACGCACCAGGTTATAAATGGCTTCCCTGTTCCCAAACCGCCTCTCTTTTTGTTAGGAAAGGGCGATAAACATCATAACCCACGGTTGAACATGAAAATAGTCGTCATCGGCGGATATGCTCCGTCGCTCATAAATTTCCGAGGTCCACTGCTGAAACGGCTTGTCTCATTGGGGCATACGGTCCACGCTCTGGCCCCTTTTCACATGCCCGATGTCACTCCACAGCTCGATGCCATGGGAGTGGAGTACTCCATGATCCCCCTTGACCGTCGCGGGTTCAACCCATTCTCTGACCTTGGCTCCCTGCTCCATCTCAAGCAGGTCCTCTACCGCATCAAGCCGGACATGGTTCTCTCGTATACTTTCAAGCCCATTGTCTACGGCTCCCTCGCAGCTCGCATGGCCTGGGTCGGACACCCCAAAAAGGTCTTCGCCATGGTCACGGGACTGGGTTACGCCTTCACCGAGGACAGTGGTCTGAAACGGCGTGTGCTGTTCAACATAGCCAAGGGGATGTATCGCTCCGGTTTGCGCTCATGCGATGGAGTCATCTTTCAAAACCCTGATGATGAAACCTTTTTCCACAAGCTCAAAGTCCTGCCGAGCCATGCCGCCACCACAGTCGTGGGCGGATCCGGGGTGGACCTTGAGGAATATGCACCAGCTCCTCTCCCTGAAACCCCACACTTCCTCTGCCTCTCCCGACTCCTCGGGACAAAAGGGATTCGAGAATATGCTCGCGCCGCCATACGCCTGAAAACACGTCACCCGGAGGCCACATTCCGTTTGGTCGGGCCTCAGGAAGAAGGAGCGGATACCATTCCGCCAGCCGAAATCGAAACATGGCGTCAGCAGGGCATGGAAATCTGTCCGGGGGTGGAAGACGTCCGGCCGGAAATAGCCAACGCCTCAACATATGTGCTCGCCAGCTATTACCGGGAAGGAACCCCCCGCTCGATACTGGAAGCCATGAGTATGGGCCGCCCGATCATCACCACCAAGACTCCGGGCTGTCGCGAAACCGTTCTTGAAGGGAAAAACGGATTTCTGGTGCCGCCAAAAGATGATGAAGCATTGGGTCAGGCCATGGAACGTTTCATAACAGACCCCGCGCTGTGCGGTCCCATGGGGGCGGCGAGCCGTGCCTTGGCCGAAAAAAAATACGACGTGAATCTGGTCAACGACTCCATATTATCCTTCATGGGCCTGCTATGAAACGATGCCTTGATCTCGGAATCACCCTCCTCGCCCTGATCATATTCTGGCCGTTCATGGTATTGGTTGCGCTGCTGGTCCGCATCCGGCTCGGCAGTCCGGTGTTCTTTCGTCAGATACGTCCGGGACGCCACGGCAAGCCTTTCGAAATCATCAAGTTTCGCACCATGCGCGATCTTTCCGGTCCGGACGGTGTTCCGTTGCCTGATTGTGACAGGTTAACCCCCTTCGGGCGATTCCTGCGCTCTACATCGCTTGATGAATTACCGGAGCTTCTCAATGTGCTCAGGGGGGAGATGTCCCTTGTCGGACCACGCCCCCTGCTCATGCATTACCTGGACCGGTACACCCCGTTCCAGGCCCGTCGGCACGAAGTTCGCCCGGGCATTACCGGGTGGGCACAGATCAACGGACGCAATGCCCTCTCATGGGAACAAAAATTTGAATATGATGTCTGGTACATAGACCACCAATCAGTTACACTGGATATCAAGATCATTTGGTTGACCATCGGCTCTGTTTTCAAAAGAGAGGACGTCTGCCAGCCCGGACACGCCACCATGGAAGAATTCATGGGCACCGATGCTCCGGGAAAAAAGGAGGAAAGCTCATGAACATCTCCAGAATCCTTGTTCCCGTTGACGGTTCCAAGCACTCTGACTCGGCCGTGACCATGGCCATCAGTCTGGCCAAGGACAAGAATGCCTCCATCGTTCTGCTGCATATCCGAAGGCCGGTCCCCGTGGGACTTGGAAAACCCAATGCGGATGACCTGCTTGACTACCTGACCCAGGGGGCAGAGACCCTCATGGAACAATACCGTACCCAACTTGATGCCGACGGCATCGACTTCGTGGACCTGATCATCGGCGGAGAAGTTGCGGAAGTCGTTGACAATGTAGCCAAAGTTGAAAAATGCGACCTCATTGTCATGGGGTCCAAGGGCAAGTCCGACCTTGAAGGTCTGATTGTCGGCTCAACGACCCACAAGGTGCTCCACACTACTCCTCTCCCTGTTCTGGTCGTCAAGTAGCTCACCGGCGGGGTTTCACGCATGATTCCCCGCTTTTCTGCCAGGTCCGTCCGGCACCTCCAGACTACCCTCCAAGGCTTTTCCCTACTGTGAAAGCCAGGGGACATTGTTTTCGTGACAGGCTCTCGAGGATGACACACCACCACTTTCATATCTTTCGGGTCGTTTCTCTTGTGAGCTTCATGTCAATACGTGTACATTCTTTCTGTTTCCATTTATGAAAGAACGGTGTCACGACCGACCGCGTGACTTCTCTTGCCGAAAACCCCTAATTTTATTTGGAGGAAAGATATGAGCATTCCGGTATTCAACTGCAAGAACGCCGATGATGTGATGAAAGCCGTCAAAGACTACGATGTCAGCTTCATCCAGTACTGGTTCCTGGATATCCTCGGGACCCTGAAAAGCTTCCAGATTACCCCGAACGAACTTGAGGCATCCTTCGAGGAAGGCATGGGATTTGATGGGTCTTCCATTCTCGGCTTCTGCCGAATCGATGAATCCGATATGGTTGCCATGCCCGACCCGACCACATTTCAGATATGTTCCTGGCGACCCAGCGAAAAACCAGTGGCACGCATGTTCTGCGATGTCGTCAACCCCGACGGTTCGCCGTTCGAGGCCGATTCCCGTTTCGTCCTGAAAAAGGTCATGGGACAGGCTGCCGAAAAAGGCTATACTTTCTATGTCGGCCCCGAGCTTGAATTTTTCCTGTTTGCCGATGATCAGGACACCGAAATTCTCGACGCAGGCGGTTACTTCGACGCACCACCTCTTGATTTGGGCAACAATATCCGACGCGACATTATCTTCGCCCTGGATGCCATGGGCATTCAGGTGGAATACTCCCACCACGAAGTTGCGCCGTCTCAACACGAAATCGACCTGCGCTATCAGGAAGGCATGAAAATGGCCGACACAGCCATGACATACCGTGTCGTGGTCAAGGAGACTGCTCGGAAACACGGCTGTTATGCGACCTTCATGCCCAAGCCCATTTTCGGTGAAAACGGGTCCGGCATGCATGTGCATCAATCCCTGTTCAAGAACGGCAAAAACGTCTTTTATGACGCTTCTGACGAGTACCACCTCTCTGCCGAAGGCAAATCCTACATAGCGGGAATACTGAAACACGCCCCCGAGTTCGTGGCCGTGACCAACCAGTGGGTCAATTCCTACAAACGCCTCGTCCCCGGTTATGAAGCCCCTGTGTATATTGCCTGGGCCAGACGCAACCGCTCTGCCCTGGTCCGCGTCCCCATGTACAAACCAGGCAAGGAAGCAGCCACTCGCATGGAATTGCGTTGCCCGGACCCGGCTGCCAACCCCTATCTCTGCTTCGCAGTCCAGCTTGCAGCCGGTCTCAGGGGAATGGAAGAAAACTACAAGCTGGCAGACCCGGTTGAAGACGACATCTTCGCCATGAATGATCGCCAGCTCAAACGAAACAGGATTAAGGCTTTGCCGGGATCTCTGCATGAAGCGGCCATGAACCTGAAAAAATCCGACTTCATGAAGGAAGTTCTCGGAGAGCACCTGCATACGGCTCTGGTGGAAAACAAGATTGCCGAGTGGGATGAATACCGCACACAGGTCACGGAGTATGAACTGGACAAGTATCTGCCTATTCTCTAACCAGCCGAATCAATAATTGGAAAGACCCTCGAGAACATCAATTCTCGGGGGTATTTCCATGTCTGAAGAATCAAAAACAAGCGCAATCAAGGCCACAGGCCAGACGAACATTCTGCAAAGAAAACCCTGGTTACCAGTCAATGGGAAGTTTCACTTTTTGACCGGCCTTGTTCGTGAAAAAGATATGGCCATGCTCACGGCCGTAGAGGTAAACATCCCGCGTCACTGCCACATCCTGGCGGCAGTACTCAGTGATCAAATCCAGTCGTCCTTCCTTCCACCAGGCCAAAGCCATCAACCCGTCGGCGGATTTCCCCACATCAAGAGTGGCTTGGGCTATATTGTCCAACTTGAGCCGATAGCCCAAGCGATTATGGACCTCTACCAACAGGTCGAGATTGGGCAGCCCGCGAAAATTGAACGGATGCAGACCGCCAAGCACGGCATAGTCGAATTTGACATGATTGAACCCGATGACAAGGTCAAACTGCTTGAGATGGTCAACAAGATCATCCATCCTGTCCTGTTCATAATCATGCATGGTTTCCCCATCGGAGTCATACAGACAGGCAACGGAGACCCCCATGCGATCAGCCCGGTTCCATCCCCCTACATCTTCGGCCGAGTAGCGGGTTTCAATATCAAGGACACCGTAGCGGGCCGGGGCAGGCTTCTTGAGGTCAATACCGGGAAGATTCACGTCAATCTCCTTGGGTTCTATCGTTTTTGGGTCACCGGACAGGATCGCTTCCAAAACGAATTGAGCGGCGCGTTTATCGATGGGCCGGTTACCGGAACCACACTTTGGCGAGTGGACACAGGACGGGCAACCCAGCTCGCATGAACAGTCCTCGATGGTTCGCAGGGTCGTCTGTATCAATTCGTCAGCCTTGTCATAGGCCTGTCGGGACAAGCCCGCCCCGCCTGGCATCCCATCATAAATGAAAACCGCCGGACCTTCCACCTGCGGATGCATGGGGGTGGAAATACCACCGAGATCATTGCGATCAGTCATGACCATCAGGGGAAGCATGCCGATGGCCGCATGTTCAAAAGCATGAATCCCACCCATGAAATGCATGAATTCCTCTTCACAACGACGGCGAACATCGTGCCCTATCTCAAACCAGATGGACTCGGTTTCGAACACCAGAGGAGGCAGGTCCAGAGGAGTAATTCCCAACAACTTCCCACCACGCACCGACCGTTTTTCATATCCGGTGATCTGATCGGTCACCTTGACCCTGCCAAAATAGACTCGGGTGCCGAAACATGCCTTCTGTCCGAGTACTTCGAGAATTTCAGTATTCTTGTTGCCACGCGGTTTCGTATAATACCCCACGCGTTGCCGATGAGTGCGTACCGCCTTAGCTCCGAGGTCGAGATCATCCACCACATACGTGGCACCTCGATGCAGATAGACCGCACCGGGATGCGCCTCCCGGAAAGCTCGATGTTCATCGATGGTCCCAATGACCGGAGCCTTGCCCCCGGCACCGCCGGTATTGTCCTCGATGTGCAGAGATTGACCAGCTCCGCGCAGGTCCACATCCCGATGAGGCCGCTTGCGATGAGAAACGATCTCCGCAGGGTGCCCCGGCTGGTCATCGACCACTTCATAAAGATGCCCGTGAGCTACCAACTCTTCCACCCTTTGCGCCACGGCGTCTTCCCGGAGGAAGGTTTCACCGCGCCGCATGGTCAGTTCCACAGCGGCGCAGATGAGATGCCGATCCATGACCACCGGATTGTATGGATTGAGCATGGCCGATTCAGGAGGACGAGCAAAAAAGTCCTCGGGGTTGCGCATGAAATATTGGTCCAGAGCATCTTCTTGAGCCACGAGTGCGACCACGGATTCCTGCTGACTCCGACCAACTCGCCCGCCCCGTTGCTGTGTCGCCATGACCGATCCCGGATAGCCGACCATGATGCAGACATCCAGCCCACCGATATCGATCCCCAATTCCAGAGCCGATGTGGAGATGACCGCCAACAGATCGCCGTCAGCCATGCGCGTCTCGATCTCGCGCCGTTCTTCAGGAAGAAATCCGGCCCGATACGCGGATATCCGGCTCTTAAATCGCCCGCTACGTTCCGTGGCCCACATGGCGATAAGCTCGGTCAGCTTGCGCGACTGGCAATAGACAATGGTTCGCAGATCACGGGCCAGCGCCGCCTGAAGAAGCTGAATAGCCACTTGGGCAGGAGACCCATCCGGATTCAGGAAAACCATGTGCCGCCCACCACGGGCAGCCCCGGATTCGAGAATGGGATGGACATCAAGACCTGTCAGCATATGGCATAACTCCACCGGATTGCCGATGGTGGCCGAACAGAAAATAAATGTCGGACGCGCTCCGTAATATTCGCACAGCCGGAGCAACCGCCGGAAAACCATGGCCATGTGCGACCCCATGACACCTCGATACGTATGAACCTCATCCACGACGATATAACTCAGCCCGGCCAGAAATTCCGCCCACGCTGCGTGATGGGGTAACATGGAGAGATGCACCATCTCCGGGTTGGAAAGAATCACATTGGGTGGCGAGTTTCGGATTTTCTTACGAAAATGCGGTGTGGTATCACCGTCATAGATAGCTGCATTCGGCCGACGGTCTTCGGGCAGCAGGGCCGCCAGTTCATTGAATCCCTTGAGTTGATCCTGAGCCAACGCCTTGAGGGGAAATAAATAGAGCGCCTTGACTTCGGGGTCGGCCATGCAGTGTTCCATGACCGGCAGATTATAGGTCAGGGTCTTGCCACTCGCCGTGGGCGTCGCCACAACCACGTGACGTCCGGCCCGAACAGAGTCGGCAGCCTCTGCCTGATGGGAATACAACGTCTCGATACCGAGCAGGGAAAGTGCCCCCCGCATCGCGCCGGACCACGGACGGCGAGGCTCGGCGTAGCGGGAATCAGTTCCCTTGATAAGGCGATGATGTGCCACTTGATGCGCCATACGCTCACTGTCGAGCAAAGCGGTGACATAGTGATTAACGGGATTGTCCACAGCGACGGATGGTAGTACGGTGGCCTCGGTGAATCAATATAATTGTCTCACGCATGGTTTTACCCCATGGTGCTTCCCAGGAGAGAGCTTCAGATCATGACTACCCACACCACGAATGCACCGGAAGGTGCTTCACCCCCTCATATTCTCGTTGTCGATGACTCCCACTCCGTTCGCTATGCCTTGGAAAAACACCTGATGGAAGCAGGATTCTCCGTCACTCTGGCGGTGAATGGCGAAGACGCCTTGAGCAAGGCGGTCGATGGAAGCTTTGACCTCGTCATCACCGACATCGACATGCCAAAAATGGATGGATATGAGCTGTGCAAAAGGCTTAAGAACGAATTCAAGACCTCCCATATTCCGATTATTGTCCTGTCGTCGCGGGACAGTGACGACCACGTTGAAGAGGGATTTCGGGTCGGTGCAGATGCCTATCTCGCCAAGGGCGGCAATATTGAAGACAACATCGTCCGCATCAAGGATATCCTCAACGCCAAAAGCTTTCTGACCGGCAGTCGGATTCTCGTGGTTGACGATTCTGCCAGTGTGCGCCTTTTCCTGGAGTCCGGTCTCAAGGAAGAGGGCTTCATTGTGGAAACAGCCACCAACGGCCGGGAAGCGCTTGAACGACTCCCCGACTTTGACCCGAATCTGGTGATTACTGATCTGATGATGCCTGAAATGGACGGCGCAGAGCTTTGCCGGGCGATCAAACAATCCGAGGTCCACAATTCGGTCCCGGTGGTGATCATGTCCTCCCTGAGTGACAAGCCCCTCATGCGACGCCTTATGCGCGAAGGGGCGGCTACGTTTCTGATCAAACCATTCTCCGTTGCTCAACTCTCCATTGTCATCGAAGAAATATTCTCCTCCAATTTCCGCCTTCTCCTGGAAGAAAAAGAACGTCTGCGGATGGAACATCAATTGACCCTGGCGGCCATTGCCAGCCTGGTCCAGGCACTTGAAGCCCGCGACAGTCTGACTCGCGGTCACTCCGAAAGAGTCGCATGTATCGCCATGGAGCTGGGCAAGGAAATGGGGTTCTCGTCGAGCCAGGTCGAACGACTGAAGCTGACAGGGCAACTCCACGATCTCGGGAAAATCGGTGTGCGCGACAATGTCCTTCTCAAAAAAGACAGCCTTGACGACGGAGAATTCGAGCATATCAAGGGTCATTCCAGCGTTGTGACCAACATTCTTCGCCCCATCAAGAGTCTGCACGACATTCTGGAAGTCACACAGTCCCACCATGAGCGATGGGACGGCAACGGCTATCCCGAAGGACTGAAAGGTGAAGAGATACCGCTTAAGGCCCGAATCATAGCAGTTGCCGATGTCTTTGAGGCCGTGACCTCGGAACGTCCATACCGCGATTCCATGCCCAGCCGTGTCGCGTATGACATTATCCTCGAAGAACGCGGTAAGCAACTCTGCCCGACGTGTGTAGATGCTTTTCTTCGCTGGTATGAGAAGACTGGAGGCATACTCAAGACGCACGAGACCTCCGAAAGCGACTCCACGCAAAGCTAACAGGACTCCCAGCCCTGGCAGAGACCGCCTCAAAGCATCAAGAATCAGGAAGTTGAAGGGAACGCTTCCTTTACGTCCGTGCGACAAAGAGGTATCTCACGACCTGTATGGCTCGTTTCACAACATCTTTTCCCACACACGGCAAACTGACAACAGTTCCTCTTGCCGTGGCCTACGTCGCCGTTCCATTGGTACTCCTCTGGATAAATCTGACCGAGGAATCCAGAGTCGCCTTTTCGGTGATCATGCCATGGATGATACTTGCCTTTCTCGGACTCCTTTGTGCGGTCTTTCAACCGAAACCAGATGCTTTATGGTGGGAAAAAGCACCGGCAAAGGGCCTCGCAATTTCACTGTTTGTCCTGGCTCTCTTCAGCTATGCGCCGAGAGTTCCCATGCGATTTGCCCTGTTCATCCCCTATATCATGGAGCTGACTCCACTTGTCTTTCTCCTTTTCAGTCTGCTCTGGGCAAAAACCTGCGGCCTTCCTGATCGGGCCGACTTCCAGCGATTCGGGGCAATTCTCGGCATGCTGTGTCTGATGGATTGTGTCATGGAGTTGATCCTGTATGGAGCTATTCCCACAGTGCGCTGGATAGGGAATGCCGACATACTGGCAGGGCTTCTATTGGTCTCCCTGTGCGCGGGCCTCAAACCCGGCCAGAACGAGGGGGGATTCGTGGAGCCGGACCAGGGACGCCACTGGTGGCGTGTCATCGTCATGCTCGGGCTCCTGAGCTGCTTCTCGCGAACCGGATTATTTGCAGCCGGATGGGTCATTCTTTGTTTCGGACGTGGCCGTCTCCTGTTCCGCATCCTGTTCACGATCCTCTGCCTCTTTCTCATTTGTGCTACGTTTCTTTTTCCCACAACAGCATCGGATGCTATCCGCTATGCCGATTACTGGCTCTGGATGGAAGCCTTGCGCATGCTGAGTATCGACCCGAGCCTGTTGCTCACCGGATTCGCCATTCCATCGGCCCTCCCCGTCCAGGTTCCCATGAGCATGGATTCCATATGGGAAGCCGCCACAGGGCACTCTGCCAGCGCAGGGATCTTCCTGCATCAGATACCGTCATTCTGGCTACGGATCACCACGGCATGGGGAATATTCCCCCCGCTGGCCTTGCTTGCGTGTATATTTTTCGGTCTCCTGCGCCGACTCAACCGCATGGGAGCAGGACTGACCGCCGCCCTGTTTGCTCAGGGCATGACGACTCCTCTGCTGTATGATCCGGCCATGGGCATCAGCATCGGTCTCGGCCTGATCCTGGCACAGACAGGGCCATCCCTTCCCGGCACATTGACCGAGACACAGGACGGCACAACAATCCCGACCGCTGCTGATACTGATTCCGCCACGGAATGGGATGTACGTCCCCTTTAACGATAAAAACGAGAAATCATGTCCATATTCAACACCAAGTCATCCATTCTCATCACCTGCCCCAAAGGGATACCCGAATACCTCGAAGCCGAACTCAAAACCCTCGGTTTCAAGGAAACGCACCTTTTGGATGCCGGAGTCATGGTCCAGGGGACCCTGATGGACTGCATGCGGCTCAACCTCTGGGTTCGTACAGGCCACCGCGTTCTCTTCGAGCTGAAATACTGTACGGCTGCCGGACCTGATGAGCTTTACCAGCAGGTCGCTGCGATGCCATGGGAAGACTATATTCCCAAAGACGGCTATTTCAGGGTTGATGCCTCCATCCGTGATACCGAGGTCAACGACTCCCGTTTTGCGGGCCTGCGCGTCAAGGATGCCATTGCGGATCGATTCATGAAACTGTTCAATTCCCGCCCGGACTCCGGTCCGGAAACAAAAGGGGTCTGCCTCTTCCTGCACTGGCGAGGACGCCAGGCAACGCTGTATCTCGATACCACCGGTGATCCCCTGCCCCGCCGTGGATACCGAAAACGTCCCCATACCGCTCCCATGCAGGAAACATTGGCCGCAGCCTGTATTCTTGCTTCGGATTGGCCTGCCAGAGCCGCCGAGGGAGAGCATTTCATCGCCCCCATGTGCGGAGCCGGAACCCTGGCCATTGAGGCCGCCCTCATGGCCATGAACGGCGCACCCGGCTTACTCCGCGAGTCCTTCGCCTTCATGCAGATCAACGGGTATGATGAACAGGCATGGGAAGCCCTCATCAATGCAGCTGAAGATGCTGAAAACCCTGAGATCAAGGGACGCATCATCGCCACCGACCACGATCCAGAAGCCGTGGAAGCCGCCAGGGACAACGCTCGTATCGCAGGAGTGGGTGATTTCATCGAATTTGGGACATGCGACTGTGCCGAAACAGATGTCCCCGAGGGACCGGGTATCGTTATGCTCAACCCGGAATATGGCGAACGACTCGGCGAGGAGAAGGCATTGGAAGCTGTTTATGCTCGCATAGGAGACTTTTTCAAGCAGGAATGCGGCGGCAAAACCGGATATATCTTTACCGGCAATTCCACCCTTGCCAAACGAGTCGGTCTCAGGACCAAAAGCCGACGTATCTTTTTCAATGCGAAAATCGAATGCCGCCTGCTTGAATACGAGCTTTATGCAGGCACACGCAAACAAAAGCATACGGAATCATGAGACCGAAGACAGGACAGAAGCAGCCGTTCCCTGACAGGAAAGCAGCGCCCTTGCCAGTTCCCTAGTCAACTGAACACGCTTCCTGTTGAGTTGAATGCTTCGTTTTCTTTAAGAGAAAGCTCTTTACCAACCGCCTCATTCCGAGAAGCTTCTTTCCGAAATGAGAAAGTCAGGTAAAAGAAAAGTAATCGACTACCCCATTTCCGGCGCTTGCTTCCAGGCAAAAAGGGGATTGAGGGGTTTCATGTTCACAAAATCCACCCGAACCGCACAAAACGCCCCCACAAACGGAGGGCAGAGGCAACAATTCAGGCGTTTCCCCAAGCCAGTCTGTTTCCATGTCGTAAGAGGACCGGGTAAGACAGAGCGTGCCAGAGTGGGTCGAAACCCGGTGGATTCCTTGATCAAATCCTGCATTTCGCACCACGTATGCCATGATCCCCGGTCCAAGGTACTCTTGGAGCCACGCACATTCATGGCATAATAAAGCGAATTTTTGTTGAGGAAGCCTATGAGAATCCCTTTTTCAGCCACGCGGGCAGCTTCCTGGAGCATGGCGGCAGGGTCAGCGGTAAATTCGAGCACAGACCAGAGAAAGGCATAATCAAACTCGTTTTCTGCAAAGGGGAGCAATTCGCCATTGCCATGGTACAACTCCGCCCGATTCCGAAACCGTTGACGGGCTGCCGCGACCATATCCTGACTAGCATCAAGACCACTGACATCAAACCCCATCTGATAGAGCATCTCCAGAAAAAGACCGGTTCCACATCCGATTTCGAGAAGTTTTCGCCCACGCCGCGGCCACCCCGCCACGACAGATTGCAACAGTTGTACCTCTCTTTCGAGGGCAAACTGGCCCTGCGGCGTGTCAAACCACTGCTCATATTTTTCCGGGTTCCATTCCATACGATCTCACTACACGGATATGGCCAACAGCGCAGCCTCCTTGTCAGAGAAGTATTACCATCTTGGTGTGTACTGTAAATAGCGCAGGGCAAATCAACGACAGACACACGTGTCATATAAACACACTCACTGCGAGAGCGGCTGCTAGTCTATCTGGATTTTGTACGCCTTGAGTTTACGGTACAAGGAACTGCGCTCCAACCCCACAGCCTTGGCGAGTTGTGAAATATTCCCATCGCAATCCCGCAATTTCGCTTCCAGAAACCGTGCCTCAAAATCAGCACGAGCCTTCTTCAAGTCATTTGGTCCTTCGGCAATAAGCGCTTCAAAGTCCATTTCCACCACCGTCTCCCTGCTCTCCGACACCTCCCTATCTCTGGAAGCTGTCGGTGCAGCACCCTGAAATTCCGGTGGCAGACGATCCGGCGAAACCGTCTCTCCAGCGTACATGATAAACATGCGTTCGACAAAGTTCTTGAGCTCGCGAACATTGCCTGGCCACGGATAATTTCTGAGAATCTCGGTGGCTGCGTCATCAAAGGCTATGGGCTTGAACCCATGCTGCCGCATGAGCGATTCCATGAAATCCTTAATCAGGAGTGGAACATCCTCGTTACGCTCTCGAAGAGGTGGCAATTCAAGGGGAAAGACCTTGAGCCGGTAATAAAGATCTTCACGAAAGTTACCCGCCTCTATCTCGTTCAAAAGATTCTTGTTGGTCGCTGCGATGACCCGGACATCAACCTTGATAGTTTTCCTCCCGCCAACATGTTCGAAACTCTGCTCCTGAAGAATCCGCAAGATCTTTGCTTGTGTTTTCAGACTCATGTCACCAATTTCATCGAGAAAGAGAATACCGCCGTCAGCCAATTCGAATTTACCTGCCTGTGCCTTTTCCGCGCCGGTAAACGCTCCTTTTTCATGGCCGAACAATTCACTTTCAATCAATTCTTCAGGGATAGCCGCACAATTGACCGCGACCAGCGGCTTCTCACTCCGCCCGGACAGATTGTGAATGGAACGCGCCACGATTTCCTTTCCCGTTCCATTCTCCCCGGTGATGAGCACCCAGGAATCAGTGGGGGCCACTCGGGAAATCACGTTATTGAGATCGACAATAGCGCGGGACCGCCCTGTCAGACTAACAGGCTGCTCGGAATCAATCCGCGTTTTAAGTGCAAGATTTTCCTGACGTAGCCGTGAAAATTCCAGGGCATTTCGACTTGTCACGACCACTTTCTCTAAAGAGAGCGGTTTTTCGATAAAATCAAAGGCTCCCTTCTTGAGTGCCTTGACCGCTGTTTCAATGGTCCCATGACCGGAGATCATGATTACCGGAAGCCCCTTGTACTGTTCCGATATAGTCCCGAGAACTTCCAACCCGTCCATACCGGGCAACCAGATATCAAGAAAAACCATATCCGGGATATCTGTCCCCAGAAGCTCCAGTCCTTCTTCGCCGGACTCGGCCTCCACGACTTCATGCCCTTCATCTTCAAGAATACCCCGCAGGGAAAACCGAATGCCTTCTTCGTCATCTATAATCAGGATTTGTCCGCTCATTGTCTCTCCGCGTGCAGTGATGGATGTGACGTTCTCGGACTCTTCTAAAGGAGTGTGGCGAACGATTCAAGCAGATGCTTACACAAGCAGATCCGCCAGGGCAGCTTCCAGCTCCGGAAAGCGGAAGGCATACCCCGCTTCCTGCAACCGTGAAGGCAACGCAAGCTGCCCGGAAAGCAAGACCTCGTCGGCCATTTCACCGAACAAGAACCGAAGGGCGAAAGCCGGAGCATTGAGAGAATAAGGGCGCCCCAGCGTCTCGCCAAGAAGTCGAGCGAATTTCCTGAACTGCACTGGATTGGGAGCCGTCAGATTAAATATGCCGCTCGTTTCTCCATTCTCCATCAGAAAACGAATGGCACCAACTTCATCCGCCATGTGGATCCACGAAACCCCTTGCAAACCTGAGCCGGGAGGACCGCCCATGAACAATTTGAATGCGGGTAGCATCTGTTTGAGGGCACCCCCGTCTCCAAGGACCACACCCGTTCGAATCACGGCCCGACGCACCCCCATCTCTTCCAGAACAGCGGTGGACTGTTCCCATTGCCGAGCGACTTCAGCCAGAAATCCCTCGCCGGGACCATTTCGTTCATCCACTGTCGAGCTTTCCCGTATTCCGTAATATCCCACAGCCGATGCTTGAATCAGAGCACCCGGCAGCGAGTCGGCAAGTCTGACAGCCTCCACTATCCGTTGCCCGGCGTGTACACGACTCTCCAAAATCCGCTTCTTTCTGGCTTCGGTCCAGCGGCCACCCGCGATACTTTCCCCGGCCAGATTGACGATCACGGTATCCTTGTCAAGGATATCCGGCCAGTCCCTGTTGTCCCATCGCATACCGATGACACCGGCCCCGAACACCTCCGCCACCTTGCCGGGAGTCCGAGACAGGACCACTATTTCCCACTCGTTATCCCGCAATTCATCTATGAGTGCCCGCCCGATGAAGCCGGTTCCTCCGGCGACTATTGCCCGCATATGCTGCCCCCTCAAATCAAACAGTTTTCATAGAGGCCAGCATACCACGACACAAAGGCTTATACCAGCAGGCAGTGAATGCAATCGACACTTCTCTCAAAGACGTCACAATGGAGGAACACGCTTCTCTGCATCAGGGAAAAGACACAAGGAAGCAGCAGTGAAAAGAGAAATGGACCACCCCTGCGATCAGGAATCCGGCAATTCAATCATGAAGACCGTTCCATGAGGCGAGTTCGGCTTGGCACGCACCTGTCCACGGTGGTCGGAAATAATGGAGCGAACAATAGTCAGGCCAAGACCTGTTCCACCTTTTTTCTCCGTATAATACGGTTCGAAGAGGCGTGAGGAATCCTTGGGCAACCCGGAGCCATTATCTGCCACGGTTATGGAAACCAACCCGGCAGCACGATCATGAAAGGCAGTGATCATGACCTGAGCGTCATAGACATCCTTGAGTGCTTCAGCCGCATTGGTCAGCAGGTTGATGAGCACTTTTCGAATCGCTTCCCGATCAAAGGGGAATTTTTCGATCGGTGTCAGGAATTCCAGATCCCACCCGATCTCTCGATGGGTATTTTCAAACATGCCGGTGACCTCTGTCAGTATGGGGCCGATCTGGTCAGGCCGGGGCTGCACCTCCGGCAACTTGGCATAGGCCGAGAACTCGGTGACCATATTCTGCAACCGCTCCACCTGCTTGACAATAAGTCCTGTGCAATCATCGAAAACCGCTTCACCTATTCCATCCCCGTACTTGCGTTGGAGACGCTGGGCCGAAAGTTTGATAGGCGTGAGCGGGTTTTTGATCTCATGGGCGATACGACGGGCAACTTCACGCCAGGCCGCAAGACGCTGGATCTTTTCCAGCTCGGTAATATCCTCGAAAACAGCCACATGTCCGGCCTCACGTCCACCCACGATCTGGAGCGAGACCACATTGATCAAGACCTTGATAGCCCGGTCACGAACAGGCAGATCGAGTTGCCGCTGCCACAAGGCTCCCGGATTCGCCGAAACCTGGGTCAACGCCTGGCTCATCATGTCGGCAAACTCTCCGGAAAGCAGGTCGGATGGCTTCTTGCCGATAAGCAGCACCCCCGGCACACCAAGGATATCTTCGGCTGCGGTATTCACCGTTCCGATGCGACCTTCGGCATCCATGGAGATCACGCCGGATGTGATATTGTTCAGCACCGCTTCAATATAACGACCGCGCCGCTCCAACTCCTGATTCTGCTGCGCAAGCCGTTCATTGGCCTGCTGAACGGATTCCTGGCTTTGTTCCAAATCCTCGGCCATACGGTTGAAGGACTGGACCAAAAAACCGAGTTCATCATCAGACCTATCCTCCAGACGCACGGAAAGATCACCCCGCCCGATTCGTTCTGTTCCCATGGCGAGCGCCTGGACCGGAGCGGACAACTCCTTGGCCAGCCGAAAGCCGAACCAGATTGCCCCGAGAATGATGAGCATGGCCATGATCCCGAGCGTCAGGTACAGGTTCATCTTCCACGGGTACTTCCGGTCCTTGAGTTTTTTATACTCATCAAGGCCGCGCACGATCTGGTCAAGCCGATGAAGCAACCCCTCACCTACGGTTTCACCAATGACGAGATACCCGGTTCTCCCTTCATCAACGGGTGAGACACCGAGTACGAGGTCACTCCCCGGCTTGGGAATGATGGTAGTCCAGGAACGGGGATCAGTCTTGAGAGACTGCCAATCTATCTTTTCCTTGATTTCCGGCCAGGCTTGCTCCCACTGTTGCGTGGCGTGGGTATTCTGTTCATTCCCTTCAGGAGTGATGACACCGACCAGACTCAGATCATATTCGCTGAATTTCTTCTTGAGATAATTATCCATGCCCTTGCCACCCCAGGCAAACTTGGACTGGACGATCTCACCGATCATGTTTGATCCACGACGCTCGAGCCTATCCTGTGCCGAACCGTAAAAAGCACGCCCCAGTTCCAGGGCCTGCTCCATGGATTCTTCGACCTGTCCCTTGAACCAATAGTCCACCGAGGTCTGAACGAACTTGACCGAAACCAGATAGATGAGAGCCGTGGGGATAAGCGACAGAGATATAAAAGCAAGGACCAGCCGTGTTCTGAGCTTGGAGCCAAGTACCCGCCGACGGCGTTCCAACATGAGCCGGACCGCATTGCGCGCCACATAAAAAAGCATGGCCAGCAGCAGGACAACATTGAGAATGAGCAGGTTGAGAATGAGATAATAATCACCGCTCAGATATTTGAGTTCGGCCCAGGTCAGACTGAGCAGGATAACAAGAAAGACCAGCGCGAGGATATATTCCCACTTGCGCCGACGTTTCTCCCTATGGGAACTGGAAGAAATGCGAATGGGATCAGGGGTCATGAAAATACCCTAAAAAGTGAAATTGAGGTGAAAGGTGTTATCCACTCCGGCATCCCATGACCAAAAATAAATGAATCGGGACAGTCCTTCCGGCGCGTCCTTTTCGTTCATGGTGGTAATCAGTCGCAGGCTGTACCGTTCACCTTTCTGTAAGACACTCCATGGCCCGAGGTCGGTTTTGATGGAACTCCATCCTTTGCGGAGCAGTTCTTCGATATTCTTGTCCCGCAGGGGCAGTGACCGACCCGGCAAGGTCATCACATACTCCTTGTTCAGCCGATCAAAGCTGAGCGTGCTTCTGAACTCCGCCGAGGAAACCGTGGAATCGAGCCAGTAGTCGTGGACTTCAAACAGCTTCACGACGCATTTGAGTTCCAGGTCTGCCCCATCCTCCAACTCTCCCTTGAGAATGGGCTTTTCCACGACCGTCACGCCAAAGTTCGCGGTCAGAACCCCGTTATCATTGGCAATGGTCGGTGCCATCAGGCTCAGGGTCTGGGCCTGACCCGAAGCCGGGAAGAGGATGAAGGCCAGCCCGAGGAGCAATGCGCACCGGACCCAAGGCCATTTGAAATCAGTATGTTCCATATGCTCTCATGATGTATCAGCCCCCCCCGCAAAGAACAAGTACACACACGGTCTTGTCATCTTCATGTTTTTTCGCGTATTGTCATCAACAATAAGGAGTCTTTCATGGAAAAAGAACTGTTGCTCGCCATTGGGGATGATCGCGCCGCGTCCTACAACCTTCGCTTTCTCAAGAAAACATTTACGGCATTCTGCGATCTCAAGTTGACTCTCTTCTATGTCACGCCACTCAAACCCAGCTGGGAAGTGGACGAAAGCAAAATTGTGCCTCGTGGGTCCGGCTTTGATGAATTTGTCAAACATTCAAAACACAAAGGAGAAAAAGCTCTTACTGATGCCAAACAATGGATTCAGGATGTCGCGGGATGCTCGGGTGAAAACGTCAGAACCAAAGTCGTCCACTCCCAAAAAGGCACTGTACGCGAACTCATCGACGAAGCGCACAAGGGAATGTATGATGCTCTGCTCCTGGGACGCAAAGGCTTTTCCTGGTTCGAAGATCTCTTCACGAACTCGGTGTGCCACAAGATGCTCTGGAGCGACATAGACTTCCCCATCTGGATCTGCAAACGGCCGCCTGACACGCCACTCCAGGATGTCTTATTGGCCATGGACGGGTCCAAGGCCTCTCTACGCATGGTCGATCATGCCGCCCATATGCTGGCCGAAGAGGAACATACTCTCACCCTGTTTCATGTTGCCCAGCAAGGGTTTGAATCCGCCCGCAGTGCCCGTATTTTTGATGAAGGACTGGCCATTCTCGATGAACACGGCATTGCCGAAGATCGTATAGAACTCAAAATGGTCACCGCCCGAAATGTGGTCAAGGCAATCACCAAAGAAGTCAAGGAAGGACATCATACGGCTGTCGGTGTTGGCAAGCACGGCGCTCATGCCCAATCTTCCGTGCAGGGAATTTTTCCCAGTTCAGTGACAGTCAACCTGATGCGACAGCTTGAACACACCGCCCTCTGGGTTAGTAAATAACCCTCGTTCTCCCCCGGCCCATCCCCCCGGATCGGCCCGACTGAAATCGGCTTGTCCTTCAGGTACAAGCCTTTTCTTTTGCTTTGAACTCCACGCATTTCCCCTCGGCTCGACAAGACTGCACATATGGACTATTCCTGTGCCCGCCGCTGCACACAATTTTGTCATACAATTTTGTACTCTGGCGAATGTTTTTCTGTTTAACCGCGACTTCCACAAGGATTTTTCATGAAAAAGTGTCCCATTATCACTGTAACCAGTCTGATCATCATGACCCTCATGGCCATGTCGGCAGCCCCGGCCCTGGCGGCGGATTCGGCCAAGGGAGCCGCCAATGCGCAAGCCTTCGGAATGCTGACACTGATACCGCCCCTGGTCGCCATTCTTCTCGCTTTCATCAGCAAAAATGTCGTACTCTCCCTTTTTCTGGGCGTCTTCTCAGGCTGTTTCATGCTTGATCTGCGTGGGTGGGACATATACTCCGCCGTGCTGGACGGGTTCATGCGTCTCTCCACCGAAATTCTGTTCTCTCTTGCAGACACATGGAATGCGGGCATCGTCCTTCAAGTTCTCGCCATCGGCGGACTCATCGCCCTGGTTTCGAAAATGGGCGGCGCGCAAGCCATTGCCGAGTCACTGGCCAAGTGGGCAAAAACACCCCGCAGTTCACAGCTCGCCACCTGGATCATGGGACTTTTTATCTTTTTCGATGACTATGCCAACTCCCTCACCGTTGGCCCGATCATGCGTCCTGTGACCGATACCATGAAAGTTTCGCGGGAAAAACTTGCTTTCATCATCGATGCCACAGCCGCACCGATTGCGGGCATTGCCCTGATCTCCACCTGGGTCGCCTATGAAGTCGGACTCATCCGTGACGGATACCAGATGATCGGAGTGCAGGCCAATGCCTATGGTGTTTTCGTCGAGACCATCCCATTTCGGTTCTACAACATCTACATCCTGATGTTCATCCTCTTCTGCATCTGGTTCATGCGTGATTTCGGCCCCATGCATACCGCCGAAGTCCGCGCCCGCAAGGAAGGCAAGGTACTGGCAGATACCGCCACTCCGATGGCTGCCGAAGAATCGGCCAGCCTCACTCCCGCATCCCATGTCGTCCCTTCTGTCTGGAGCGCCATTCTGCCCATCGGCACACTCATCGTTGCCGCTTTTCTCGGTTTTTACTTCAATGGCTACCACGCCCTTGAAGACCCGGCTCTCATTGCCGCCATTGATGCTTCCCCGACCAGCTTCACCTCCATGCGCACCTGCTTCGGAGCATCCGATGCTTCCGTGGTCCTTTTCCAGGCTGCGCTTATCGCCAGTCTCGTTGCCATCTTCATGGCCGTTATCAAACGGGTCATGCCCATCAAGGAAGCCATCGAGACTTGGGTCACCGGCGTCAAATCCATGAATATCACTGCTGTGATCCTGCTCCTGGCATGGTCACTGTCCGGTGTCATCAAGGAGCTGGGCACTGCCACGTATCTCGTTTCCATTCTTTCGGAGACACTGCCGCCTTTCCTGCTCCCTTCGATAATCTTCATCCTCGGTTCCATAATATCCTTCGCAACCGGAACGTCCTACGGCACCATGGGCATCCTGATGCCCCTTGCCATCCCTCTTTCCTTTGCACTGAATCCGGACCCGAACTTCGTCATTCTCAATGTCGGGGCAGTCCTCACCGGAGCGATCTTCGGTGACCACTGCTCACCTATCTCCGACACCACGATCCTCTCTTCCATGGGAGCGGCCTGCGATCATATCGATCACGTCAAGACACAGCTCGTCTACGCCGTGACCGTGGCTTTTATCGCCATCTTCGCAGGATACATTCCCGCAGGACTTGGCATGCCAGTTCTCATCACACTGCCAGTGGGACTTCTGATCACCGCGCTTATCGTCCGCTTCGTCGGCAAGCCCGTCGAAGCATAATCCGGACGCACTCAGGACCTGAAAAAAGGCCGGTTCAGCATCTGCTGAACCGGCCTTTTCTTTTCTCTCTCAACCGCCCTCTTCCAAGTCTCGAAAATCGTTTCGGCCCATATTTACATAAGCATCGTGCGCCATGACAAAGTGTCACGCATCATGGTCATGAAACACCACGGAGGGGAAAAGGCGCAGGGAAGCGCCCCCCCTACACTCTTATTGATCCTGAGGGAGAACGTTCGCCCGGCCCTTGCTGTAGGCAACGCTCCGAGGATTCTGTTTGAGCGCGGCCTCAAGCTGCCGGGTCAGGAGCGTATAGCTGGTGATGGCCCCTTCATTGGTCGTCACCGTCACGTACACTTTCTGACCTCGGCGAGGATTGAAATACACGGTATCCGGCAACCGCCTCTGCCAGCGAGCTTCCATGGTCTTGCAGCCGCCCACGAATTCCTGCGGGATGAAAGGCGTCACGCCGTACAGTTTCTTGAAGGTCACCTGTTTGAAGGTGCCATCGGAATTATTGCTCACGACCTTGATACTGACGACTTCCGCGATAGCCTTGATCTCGGAATCTTCAGCCAGCAGGGCAAGATAGTCGGTATCACCGGCATTGACCGGGATTGAGGCCAGTAGAACAAACAGAGTGGCAAGAAAAAATCGAATTATCATATAGAGTTGGGATCCCATGCAACAGTTTTGAACCAGACAAGGCGAAACCGTAGCCCAGCCCGGACCATTTCGCAAGTGGCGGCAGAGGAAAATATATTTGCTATGAGCACGAATAATGCTGGACGAATAAACCATACTAGTTTAGTCGGAATTTAAAAAACAGAGCACCCGATATGGAGTGTGGAGGTAAATATATGGGAACTGTCCAAGCAGTGAATATCAGCGACCGCAAAGGCGAGAAAAAACACGAAGTCAGCGAAATATGGCTCCGGGAGGATTTCGGCGTGGAGAATGACGCCCACGGCGGAAGTGAACGTCAAGTCAGCCTCTTGGCTCTCGAATGTATCGAAGATATGAAAAAAGCACTGGCAAGCCTTAAGGCCGGTGACTTTGCCGAAAACATCACCACCACCGGCATCATCGCCTCCCGGTTGACGCCAGGCATGCGTGTCGCTGTGGGAGACGCACTCATAGAGATCACACAGATAGGCAAGACCTGCCACAACGGCTGCGCCATCCGCCGGGAAGTCGGCTCCTGCATCATGCCCAAGGAAGGCATCTTCGGCAGGGTTCTCCAGAGCGGCTGTGTCAGAAAAGGTGATGGCATCGAAGTCCTCGGCCTTTTCCGTTAGTCTCCGTTCAGCCCTGATTTCATACTCAGATTGATCCGACCCCTTTTCTGGTCCAGGCCGATGACCGTCACGACAACTTCACGTCCCGGAGCGACCACTTCCGAAGGATCACGTACGAACCGATCCGCAAGCTGACTGATATGAACCAGCCCGTCCCGGTGGACACCGACGTCCACGAATGCACCGAACTTGGTCACATTGGTCACAATGCCGGGCAGCCTCATGCCTTCATGCAGGTCAGCGATATCGTTGATTCCCTCGGTAAAGGAAAAAGCGGAAAATTCGGCGCGCGGGTCCCGCCCCGGCCTGGAAAGCTCTGCCATGATATCACGCAATGTAGGGAGCCCTACTTCTTCGGAAACGTAAGAATCCATGCTGATTCGGGTACGGGCCTCCGGTTCGTCCATCAGTTCCCTGACAGAACACCCGGCATCCCTGGCCATATTCTTGACCAGGGCATACCGCTCCGGGTGGACGGCACTGGCATCCAGAGGTTCCTTGCCATGCACACGTAAAAAACCCGCTGCCTGCTCAAAGGCCTTGGGACCGAGCCGTTTGACTTTGAGCAACGCTTTCCGCGAAGTAAAAGGGCCATGCTCGTCTCGATGGGCGACAATATTGCCTGCCAGAACCGGGCCCAAACCAGAGACATGAGCCAGGAGTTCCGCACTCGCCGTGTTCAGATCAACGCCCACCGAGTTGACACAACTCTCCACGACCTGATCAAGCCGCTTCTTGAGAGCACCCTGATCGACATCATGCTGATATTGGCCCACCCCGATGGACTTGGGGTCAATTTTGACCAACTCGGCCAATGGGTCCATGAGTCTACGGCCGATGGAGGCAGAGCCTCTCACGGTCAGGTCCAAATCAGGAAACTCCCGGCGAGCCACCTCCGATGCAGAATAAATTGATGCCCCGGACTCATTGACCAGTACTGCTGGAATAGAGAGATCAAGGGTACGGACAAAGGCCTCGGTTTCCCGCCCCGCTGTACCGTTGCCTATGGCTATGGCCTCAATGGTATAACGGCCACAGAGCGTGCGAAGCGTCGCAGCGGCATCCTCCTGCTGTTTCTTCGATCCCACCGGAAATATGGTCGTGTACTCCTTGAGTGCTCCCTGAGCATCAAGGACGGTGAGTTTCGCACCGGTCCTGAAGCCGGGGTCCAGCGCCAATACCCGCTTCTGTCCAAGAGGAGCAGCCAGCAATAACTCCCGCAGGTTGGACGCGAAAACACTGATGGCCTCTTCATCCGCCCGTCTCTTGACCTCGGCCCGCACTTCATTCTCCAGTGAAGGCCCAAGGAGCCGTTTGTAGCAATCATCCATGGCTTCAGCGACCAGCCGTGCGTCCGCACCGATGCCCCGGACAACGGAATTTCGCAGCAAACCAGTTGCCTCCTCTTCGGGAGGACGAAGAGAGAGCTTCAAAAATTTCTCATTTTCGCCCCGAAACATCGCCAGCGCACGATGTCCCGGAATCCGAGCCAGAGGTTCATCCCATTCGAACCAGTCCCGATAAGTGGCCCCGGCCTCTTCCTTACCCTTGGCAACACGCGAGACAAAACGGCCTCGTTTGACAAAAAGTGCTCGCATGGCCTGCCGAGCCTTGGAATTCTCACTGATATTTTCAGCGATAATATCTCGCGCACCAGCCAGCGCCGCATCCGTGTCCGGGACACTCCGCTCCGGATTGTCCTTGTCATCACTGATAAATCGAGTTGCTTCATGATGAGGATCGCTCCCTTTCTGGGCAAGGAGCAGAAGGGCGAGCGGTTCGAGACCGCGTTCCCTGGCCATGGCCCCACGAGTCCTTCGCTTCGGCCGGTGAGGGAGATAGATGTCTTCCAACTGCGCCTTGTCCCGGGCCTGCTCCACCGCCTGTTTGAGTTCCGGGGTCAGCAAATCACGCTCGCCCAGAGAGGAAAGAATGGCCTCACGCCGTTTATCCAGCTCGAGCAGGCTCTCCAAGCGATCACGAACTGCGGCCACAGCCACTTCATCCATGGTTCCGGTCGCCTCTTTACGATACCGCGCGATGAAGGGCACGGTCCCCCCTTCGTCCAGGAGCGTAACAACTGCTGCGACATGATGGTTCTTGAGAGAAAGTTCCTTCCCTATAATGCCGATATATTTGTCATTCATATATTCATACTGGGTTAAAGTGTGCCCCTGTTGGACCTTGAATCAGGAAGAAGGTCAAGAAAAGAGTGCACGTTGCCGGCAAGGAAGAGATAGTGCCTTTGATCACGAAGAATATCCCCGATATGGCTCACGCCAAACTCTCTGGTAAAGTGAATTGTTTTGGCTGTTTTCTCGCTGTCAAAGTTTTATGCCTCCTGCCCGGCAGATTCGGCACCAGGCAGCAATACAGGTGTGACAGTTTTCTAATACCCGAAAATCAACCAACGGTGTACGATTGTCCTAAACTCATAAAAATCCTTTGCAACAGTGTGTTCAACGGGATGTGTTCAGCGATTATTCAAACTTTTGACCAACAGAGGAATACCCATGAAATCCTTTCGTTTCACTCTCATTCTTGCCCTTGTTTCCTTTTGCCTGCTGTGCTCGGCAGCATTGGCCGGGACACCCAAACACATCGTGACAATGGTCGCAACCGACGACGTTAACAGAGCGGCGATGGCCATTGAGTTTACCCATGCGGCGATGATTAACAAGGGGTTGGATGCCACCATCTTTTTCAATGTGTACGGAGTCAATCTCGTCAATAAGGAAATGCCATCCCCTCTATATCCCAATGGCAAGAGCATCAGAGCCATGCTGGAATCCTTTATGAAAGACGGAGGCTCGGTCCTGGCCTGCCCCATGTGCATGAAAAATGTGGGTGGCATGGAGAACGCAGACCTCATGCAAGGCGTTGTAGCACAAAAAGGCGGCGGCATGACAGCCGTGACGCAGCCTGACACACTGGTTCTGAATTACTAACCGTCTCTTTTCCATAAAAAAAAGTCGGGCAAGCAGAAAGCTTGTCCGACTTTTCCTTTGAGAGATGTCGTGCCTTAGAGAACCTTGAACTTTCTGCTGGAACCATCCCGGTTATCAACAAGATGGACCGAGCAGGCGATACAGGGGTCAAATGAGTGGATGGTACGGAGGATTTCCACCGGCCGATCCGGGTCAGGACAGGGACAGCCAATGAGAGACTGCTCTGCCGGGCTGAGTTTGCCCTCGGCACAACGGGGGCCGAGATTCCAGGTAGATGGCACTACGAGCTGGATATTTTCGATCTTGCTGTCCTTGATACTGATCCAGTGTGAAAGGGCACCGCGAGTCACGCAACACAATCCGACGCCTCTGGCCGTATCCGGCATCGTGTATTTCTTGTAAATCGAATCATCGCCGGATTTGATTCGCTCTTCAGTTTCATCAATCCACCCTTTCATGCGTCGGGTAAGCATGGTGGTTTCCACCACTCGACTGATGGTCCGTCCCATGGTGGAAAAGAGCTGATCCGGCTTCATGTTGGCAGCGGAAAAGAAATCATCGAGCATGGTTTTCGTTTCTTTTTCGCCCTTGGCATAGGCAAGGGCGCGGCGAGCCAGGGGGCCTGTCTCCATAGGTTCTGTCTTGTATCTTGGAGCCTTGGACCACGAATACTTTTCCTTGTCCTCATAGCTTGTGTAATTCGGTTCGGTCTTGCCGTCATAGGGCTTGAGCGCCTCATCCCCCTTGTACCAACTTCGGGAGACATGTTCCGCGATATTATTGATATCCATCTTGTCATGTTTTCCCAGATCATTGCCCCAGAGAACCCCGGATTTGAAATAGGGGTCCTGCCCTGATGACGGATCATGGAAATCACTGAACGCCATGAAATTGGACGTTTTCCCATATCCGAGAGCTTCGGGATACCGCTGGGTCATGAGCAGGATATCCGGCATCATGGCATTCTCGGCGAATTCCAGAACCTCTTCCCATATTTCGCGAAAATGCCCGATGACTTCCGGCCTGAGTGAATCGTAGCATGACATGCCACCCACCACCATGGACTGCGCATGGGGATTCTTTCCTGCAAACAAAGCCATGGCCCGAGCCAGCTTGAGCTGTACACGCAAGCCCTCAAAATAATGATACGTCATGATCAGATTTTCTTCGGGCGTAAAACGGTATGCCGTGTTACCGCCAAGGAAATACGCATTTTCCAGAAAGCCAAGTTGGCCGGAAGCCACGAAATCCTTCAACCTCTTCTGCATGATATAGAGCTCGGCCGGGTTATCGCCACGTTTGCTGGTCTGCCCCACCAGTCTGCCCGCCTTGGCCGGGTCGGCTTTGGTTGCGGCAGCCATGTCAATCCAGTCCAGCCCGTGCAGGTGGTAGTAGTGAACAAGATGATCATGAACAATGAGAGCGGAAAGGATCAAGTGACGCATCAATTGCGCCAGAGGAGGCACTGTGAGATCCAGGGCATCCTCAATGGCGCGAATACTCGTCAGGGCATGAGTATTGGTACACACCCCGCAGGTCCGCTGGGTGAACAGCGGAGCATCCTCGGGAGGTCTGCCTTTGAGGATGGTTTCAATGCCGCGAAAAAGCTGGGTGCTGACCCAGGCATTCTTGACATGGTCGTTATCAAGCTCCACCTCGATTTTGAGGTGACCTTCGATCCGCGTCACCGGATCAACGATCAGCCGTTTTCGGGTGCTGGTTGCTGTGGTCTGACTCATATGGAATTTCCTCCTTTCGGACAGCGCGGGTTAGCTTTTGGGACCGTCCAGAATAGGTGAGAAGAAGGGCGAATAGTCGTCCCAGAAGTTGGGTTCGCTGCATCCGATACAGGGGGCACCGGCCTGTACGGGCCAGTTGACCTGATTGAACAGTGCCGTGGGGCAATTATTATAAGTATACGGCCCTTTGCAGCCCAATTGGTACAAGCACCACCCTTTCTTGGCCTCGGGGCTGTCGAAACTCATGGCGAACTCACCCTTGTTGAAATGCTCCTGACGGGGGCAATGTGCATGAACTGTGTCACCGAAGAATATTTTCGGGCGATTCCAGGTGTCGAGCTTGGGCATGCCCTTGGTCAGCAGGTGGACCACGGTTCCCACGAAATTCATGGGATTGGGCGGGCAGCCCGCTATGTTGATGGCCTCAACTCCCACGGCTTTCAGGGCGTCGTTGACCCCCTTGGCTCCCGAAGGATTCGGCTTGGCCGACTGCACACCGCCGAAACAGGCGCACGACCCCATGGCGATGGTGGCCTGAGCCTTGGACGCTACTCGGGCGCAAAGCTGAAACATGGTTTCCCCACCGACTTTGCCGTATTCGCCACCATGCCGGGTGGGAATACCACCCTCGATGACGCAGATAAACCCTTCCGGGTTGTCGAGTGCCTTTTCCAGAGCATGATGCGCGGCCGTCCCTGCCGCAGCCATAACCGTTTCGCAATAATCCAGCGAAATGGTACTCATGATGATTTCATCAAAATACGGTTCATATGCCCGGAGCAGTCCTTCGGTGCATCCGGTACATTCGGCACAGTGCAGGTAGACCACCGAAGGACGCTTCTTGGTAGTCAGGGCGTGAGCTATCTGTGGCACAAAGGCCGGTCCCATACCGAGAAAAGTGGCCATGACACCACAGAATTTCATGAATTCACGACGGCTCGGCTTCTTGTCACCAGCCATCATTTTCAAAGAGTCGAATTTGTTCGCACTTGGCATGCGAGCCTCCTTTCGGCTAGCTTGGCTTGTGGCAGGCAGAAGTACAGCCCACCGGATTCTTGCCACCCTGAGACCGCATCAGGGTATGACACCCCAGACAACTTGGCGGTCCATCGGAATGCCAGGCCCGGTAAAATCCTGTCTGGTCATCGGGGTCATCAGAGCTATGACATTGTCTGCACGGCACAAATTCTCCCAGAGTTTTGTCGCTCTCCTTGTGGTGACATTTCTGACAGGGAACCCTGATGGCATGAAAACCATGCGGGAATTTGACTTTGGTAATCCAGGCGGCCAGGGGTTTGTTATCATCCGGTCGTTTCAGAACCACAGTATCCGGCACTGTATAGGCCGACGCCACGGTGACGATGACGGCAGTCACTGCCGCCGTGGTGAAAAGCAGAACCTTGCGGAACATGTCTCCTCCATTTCATAAGTTGAAACCACATCATAGCGTAGGATACGCTCCTGATATCCGGGAGATATTATTATTTCCGATCCGGTCGGATATGATGAGAAGGTCAAAGCAACCGCCATCACAAAACGGAAAATCCGGAAAAGAGAGGTCCGTCTCCAGACCATGCTACTTAAAAGCTCCGGCCTCGATATTCAACCGCTTGAGAATCTTCTGCAAAGCCACTCTGGACAAACCGCTGTGCCGGGCCGCTGCCGAGACATTTCCCCCGGATTGGGTGAGCAATTCCTCGACATAGGTTCGAGTGAAATTATCGACCACTTTCTCTTTGGCATCCTTATATGGAGCCAGGCCCGAAGCAGTGTTACAATGGTTTCCATCCAGCCCTTCCACCAGACGCAAGTGGGGCAGATCAAGCAATTCACCGGAGGAGAACACGGCAAGACGCCGTACAAAATTCTGGAGCTCCCGAACATTGCCCGGCCAGCTTTTTGTCGTCAAATATGCCACGGCCTCCGGGGTCATGCTTTTGGGTTTGACCTTCATCTCTTCACAGGAAAGAGTTAAAAAATGACGGGCAAGGATGACAATGTCATCGCACCGCTCTCGTAGGGCCGGGACATTGATGTTCAATACATTGAGACGATAGTATAGGTCTTCCCGGAAAGAGCCGTCCTTGATCTTATCCTCCAGAGGCTGGTTGGTGGAAGCGAGGATACGGACATCTACGGGAATGGTCCGGCTGGACCCCACGGGCCGGATTTCACCCTCCTGGAGCGCGCGGAGCAACTTGGTCTGGATCCCCGGAGAAATATCCCCTATTTCGTCCAACAACAACGTCCCGCCATCAGCAGAAACAAAAATCCCCTTGCGGTCGCGGTCCGCGCCGGTAAATGCCCCTTTTACATGCCCGAACAATTCGCTTTCCAGCAACTGGTCCGGGATAGCGGGACAATTGACAGTGAGCAAGGGGCTGTTTCTCCTCCCGCTCAGTTGATGAATCGTCTGGGCGACCAACTCCTTGCCCGTACCGGATTCGCCCCTGATCAGGACCGTATAATCGGACCCGGCCACGGCCTGGACTCCATCCTTCAAGCGGCGCAGAGGAAGACTGTCTCCCACCAATTCATTGGAACCGCACTGCCTTTCCAGCAAGTCCTGCAAACGCGAGTTTTCACCCAGTAGACGAGCGCGCTCAAGCCCCCGTTCCACCGTGAGGAACAAGTTCTCCGGGGCAACGGGTTTTGTCAGGAAATCATACGCGCCGACCTTGAGCGCATCCACTGCGGTTTTGACTGTCCCGTAAGCCGTAAGCATGATCACGCCTAGCTCGGGCTGCATAGCCTTGGCCCGCCGCAATAATTCCACTCCATCCATGCCTGGCATATTCAGGTCCGACAGCATCAGCCCGAAAGAATCAGACTGTAAAAGAGACAGAGCTTCAGCAGCGGAAGAGACGGCCTTGATTCGTTCATCAGGAAAACGACGGCTCAATAAACGCGCCAATCCAACGGCAAAATCGACTTCGTCATCAACGAGCAGGATTCCTACTTTCTGTGTCATCACATGCTCCCTTTGTCCGAACGGTTGACCGGAAGGCGAAGTGTGAAGACCGCGCCACTGAGATTCTTCACCTCAATGGTTCCTCCCAATTCATGGGCTAGTCCATAGACGACAGCCAATCCGAGGCCGGTTCCCTTGCCCACTTCCTTGGTGGAAAAAAATGGGTCGAACACCTTGCCCTGATCCGCTTCCCGAATGCCCGGACCGTTGTCCGACACACTGAGGATAATTATATCTGCCGATGAATCATAGTCTGCCGAGACATCAATACGCCCGGTGTCCGACTCCACGGCATCAAGACTATTTTTGAGAAGGTTTGCCAAAATCTGCTCCACGGACTGTTCATTGACTGCGATGGACGGGATTCCTTCAACCATGGATCGATGTACGGAAACCCCCTTTTTTTCAGCCTGGACACGGAAGATATTGACCGCATTCTCGATGACTCTCCCCATATCCACTCTCCCCGGAAGGTTTTGTTTGGGTCGGGCAAAGTTCAAAAGATCCTGCAAGACGTTTTCAGCCTGGGTCGCATGCTTGATGATCACATCAACATCACTGGACAGCGTCTCGCTTGACTCTCCATCCTTGATCAATTCAGCATAGCACTTGATGACCCCCAATGGATTGTTGATTTCATGGGCCAAGCCTGCTGCCAACTGTCCAACCGTTGCCAACTTTTCACTCTGCTGCATGGAAGCGAGCATCTGCTTTTCCTGCGTGACATCACGGACATAGACCACGCCGCGCCCCTCCTCAGCAGTTCCCTCGGCAACCGGGAAAACGTTTACGGAAAAAGCCCTGCCATCCTCGACTTTCACTTCGCGGGAAAGTGTTTCGCCCAATTCCAAGGCCGTATGAAGCGGACAATGTCCGAAGACACCACCATTTTCGAACAGGGCAGAACAGGAGACATCGTCCAGCCTGCCGCCGAAGGAACCTGACAGGGCACGGGCGGCCTCGTTGGCCAGAACCACACTGCATGCGCCATCCATGAGCAGCAGGGGATCACTGATACCTTCGACAATGACCTGAAGCATGTCCTTTTGCCGAACCAGGTTGTGCAAGGCGGCCAGGTTTTCCATGGCAATACCCAGTTGTTGGCCCAAGGCGCGCAGGACATTACGATCCTGCTCCGTAATCCGGGCACCTTCATCCCACTTCAGACAGAGGATACCTTCGGATGAACAATCTGACGCCGCAACGGGAATATAGGCCCTGCCGGGTTGATAGTACGGTTTGACCTCGGTCAAGATCTCCTTCCAACCGGTAGGCAGATCCGGTTTAGCCGTTCCCTCCGGCCATGTATAATATGTCTGCGAGGCGAGCATACAAATAAAACCTGCCTCGCGTGCCCGAAAACGCTTGACCACGAGAGGCAAAGAATACTCCCACATCTGGCGTCGGGAATTGCTCTTGTTCAATCCGTCCAGCAGCTGAACAAACAGGCCGACATCTGCCCGGCGTTCCTCGGCCTCGAATTTCAATTCCCCGGTTCGGACCTCGACCATCTGTTCCAAATTTTCCGAATGCTGCCTCAGTTGATAGTGCATTCCATGAATATGGTCTCCCAATTCCTCAAGTCCCTGCACCACTTCCTCGATTTCGTCCCCCTGTTCCAGCTTTTCGATAAGCCCCAATTCCGCCTCTTCCTGAAAGAGTATTCGAAACCGATCCGTAACCCGACGAAGTTTGCTCATGACCACCCGATTGAAAAACATCTGGACCAGAGCATAAAAAAGAACCATGCCACCGCCATAGAGGAGAGCATATCCGGCCGTGGCTTCGCGTATCTTACTTAACGCTCCTTCCAGCGGCACGCCGACAACCACCAGACCTGCCACCTCACCCAGAGTATGACCAAACCCCCGCTCGGTGCCATACCGCTCCAGGAGGACAGGCGGAGCATCCTCAGGGACGCCGTGACAGCTCAGACAGGATGCGCCAAAAACCACAGGGCGCGCCTTGACAAAATAATCCCGCCCCTCCACTTCACGATTCCCTTCCCAGAAGGCTTCTCCGGGGTGGCTCTTGAAATACTCCAGAAGTTCCCGCTCATTCGTATTGGTCTCAAACAGAGGATTCCTGGCATTATCGGCAACCCGCCGATAATAGTATTCCGAATGAGCCACATTGAGCCGATCCATGATTGCCCGTGAAATATAGGAAGAGGACATGGCCTCAATGACAAACTCTCCCTCCGGCAGCGTGCTGTACATCTTGGGTCTGAGGATTTCCCGCACGTAGCTCTGCACACTCGTGACCTGACTGAAAACCAGGTCCGCCTTGTCCCTCACCTGTGAATCCAGCAGGGAACTGAGATGAAAATACAGGCTCGACGCAAAAAAGACACCAAGCAACAGAACTATCGCTCCCAATCCCATAAGGAATTTGGCCTGAAGATTCTTCGGTCCGAAAACACTCATGTGTCACTCCGGGCATGGTGCCCCTGTCATGAAAATATACCTGGACGCCGCCGACCGACGCAGAAACCGACCATACCTCACTTTATTCCATTTTACCAAACAGATGACATCACACACGAAAAGCGCAAACTGCGGGTTGCTGACTGCTAAGTCGAGTTAGCAACTTCTGTTTTGTCCATCCACAGTAAGTCCTTTTATTTCAAGTAGATAACATTTTAGTCACTTTTGGCACACCCTTTGCCTTAGAGGGACCGACTCCACCGTAATAACAACCCAAAGGAGAGGTTTGGTATGGCTCAAGTTAGTGTCGGACGTCCCGACAACACCCCAGTCTGGATCATCAGTGGAATTCTGTTGGTCTACGGCGCTCTCGTTGCATCCGGAGTGCTCACCGGTCTTTTGACCACCTTTAAGGTCCACAAGGCAATGGAGCTGATGGAAACTCTCAGTTTCATCGGCGGCGGCATCGGTGTCATCACCGCACTCATGCGCCAGACACGCATGGGAAAACCCATGACGAATCTTGACACATTTGTGCTGGAGACCATCCCCGGCGTCCTGTTCGTCCTGGCATTGGCCATGAGCATCCGCTGGTTTGCGGAGCCTATGGTCAAGATGATGAGCCAATCCATGGTCCCGATGTTCGGTTTCTCGATCTACAAGGTCATGAACCTGAACTACGTTGTGCTCGGCATCATCGTCGGCATCATCATCACCAACAGTTGGGGGATCCCGGCATTTGCCGCCGCAGGTGTCAAGACTGCCCGTTTTGTCCTGAAGATGGGCGTTATCCTGCTGGGAGCACGGTACTCTTTCGCTGAACTGGCCAAACTCGGCATGGTCTCAGTCTGGCTCATCGGCTTCTTTGTACTCGGCACGGTCTTCTTCGTACTGTTCCTGGGCAAGCTTTTCAAGCAACCCAAGTCCATGACCGGTGTCCTGTCTGCGGGTATGGGTGTCTGCGGCGTCTCCGCCACCGTTGCCTGTGCGCCTGTGGTCAAGGCAAAATGCTCTGAAATGGCCTACACCATCGGCACCATCCTCGGCTTCGGTATTCTGTGCATGTTCGCCTTCCCGACCATAGGCAAGCTGGCTGGCATGAATGCCACTCAGTTCGGCGCATGGGCCGGTACCGGCATTTTGAACTCTGCTCAGGTCGCCGCCGCCTGCCTCGCCTTCAATGCCGTGGACATCAAGACGCTTAAAGTCGGTGAAATCTTCAATATCACCCGTGTCCTGTTCCTCCCCGTCATCGTCCTGGTGCTGGCAACGTGGTATGGCAAAAGCTCGGGACAGAAGATATCCTTCAAGGAAATCGTTATCGATAAATTCCCGATCTTCATTCTCGGTTTCCTGCTGCTTTTCCTGCTCTCTTCATTTGGTCTGTTCTCACCCGCCGATCACTACAAGGGCAAGTACCTCGACTTCAGCTACAACCAACGTACGGAAATCACCCCCGAGGAGTTGACGACTGTCAAGGCTGCTGCAACAGCAGGTATTGCCGGTCTGCATCCGGAAGAACAAGCCGCACTTGATAACCTGATCATGCAGCATCAGCTGGCAGGAGACTTTGAGGACCGCGAAGACAAGGCCAAGTTCGACGCCACAGCGCGCCAGAGGCTGTCCGGTCTGGAATCAATCATTGCCCGCGCCAAGGGAGGCGAACTGGTTGTGCCCAAGGACGTTTCCACAGCTCTCTCCCACGCCGTGAAGCAGGTCCACAAGAAATCCAAGACCGTCGTCGCCCTGACCGACGCCATGATCTGGTTCTTCGCGTACGGTCTCATCGGTCTGGGTATGCAGATCACCCGCAAATCCATTGCCCAGGCTGGCGGCTGGCCGCTGATCATGGGTGGTATCTCCGGTGTTGCCAAAGCGTCCCTGTCCTTCATCGTGGTCATGTACTTCGTCAAGGACGTCGTCCTTCGCTAATCAGGGACACTGTCCTCTACTCACAAGGAGAAAAAAATGGATCAACCAGAAGTCAAATGCGAACTGAATGAAAAAGATCAGGAACAGAACGAAGAACGCGCCCTGTCCGTCTTCGCCTCTGAAAAAAATGAAGACCTGACCGCCCTGGGCTTTGTCCTGGTGGTCACCTTCCTGGTCCTCCTGTTCACCAAGTGGATGGCCTAACCAAGAGAATAAACGCCTCTGCCGCAAGGGGAAATATCCCCTTGCGGCAGAACGAATACGAGCTGTTGCAATGAAGCATATCCTCCTCGCCACCCATGGCACACCCGGCGCACGTAAAGCCGAACAACTAACCAAGGCATGGGCCGGTCTCTACGGCGCACGAGTCACGGTACTCTCCATCATCAATGAGGCATGGGGCGACATGACCTGCGATGACTGGCTGAACACCTCGGCCACACGAAATACCTTCGGGTCATATGTCGCCGGAGAAATCGCCAAGGAAATCAACGCAGTCTGGACTCGATTGAAAGACGACTTCGCCGGTGTGGAGATCGATTTCCTCAGCAAGGGAGGAAAACTTGAAGACGTCCTGGCCGAAGCCGCTGCCAAGGTCAACGCGGACGTGGCGATAATGGGAGCCTGGCAAAAAGTTCAGGCTCCGGGATTCAGAGACCGTTTCGAAAACAAGCGTCTGCATCCGCAGATGCCCTGCCCACTGGTGGTGGCACCATGACATCAGCAACTGAGACTATTGATCGCCGGGACCGCGTCCAGACCTCGGCCGAGGAACTGCCCAGACAGGATATATGGATGGAAACCAGTCTTCCCTGGAATACTTCCTTCTGGGAAAAACTCACCGGCAAGACCCTGATGCGCCTTAATCCGCATTGGCATATTGAAAAAGATTCGGCCATCGGTTTTCCTGTTGAAGACGTGCTGGTGGAAACCGAGTTCCATACCGCTCCCACGCTTTCCCTTGAAGCAGGGATATTCAGGGCCGAATTCCCGGAAGTCGGCCTGACTCTCTCTGCCCGGGCCTGTGGAAACGGAACCGACACTGCCCTGTCATTTCACACGGACACACCTGAAGGATCGCCCTTGACTGCGGAAGACGCGGCTCGCACCATGCAATATTGGCTGCCCAGTCTGCGTGAATATTACCGTCTGCACGAATCCAATTCCATCAAGCACCGATTCTGGCGCTTCTTCATGGACAAAGTCATGCTGACCATGAACCCGACCCAGCGCAGGATCAGCGGCTTCATGTTCAAGTTGACCGTGCTCGAATGCCTGCTCACCGTCATTCTGGGCGTGGGCTGGTTCTACTACGGAACCTAGGAGAATCCCATGCTCAAAAACATGTTTCGCCACTTTTTTGTCAGCTTCGGCGCGCTCTTGTATCTCACTGCATGTCCGCTCTTTCTTTATCAGTACCTGGGCCTTATGAATGACTGGCCTGGTGTTTTTCTGAGCGTCATTGACGATGCGTCCGGCGACTGGTGGCTGGATATAGACTGGTCTTCGCCCGTCATATGGTCATCACTCCTCCTTACCACCATCATGTCGATCGTGTATGCAACCTGCAAGCGTCACGACCGGGGCGAATACCGGGAACCCGACGTCCAAAGCCAACCCGGATTCTGACTCTCTCCCGGAACTCACAGCCCCCGAGTTCCGGGAGATCGCGTTTTCTTCCCCACCAAAACACCTTGAGGTTGGCACTCCGGTCGAGTTGCTGTATGGTCCCAGTTCTGTCAGAACCATGTTCCGGAGCCTCGCCCAACCTTGAATGGAATAACGCTCCGATTCTCTTGGAGAACACCATGTGGAGCGCATTGGAAAACATCGCCCTTCGTGCAAGCCTGCCCACGCCGCTCAAGGCCGGGGATGCCGTCCATGACATCCGCATAGCCGGACAGTTGGACCAGAGCCGCGACGCTCTGCACTATCTCGGGCGAAGACGCTCCAGACCTTTTCTGCTCAAGCAGTTCTATAGCCTCAACACCAATGCCTTTCTGCGCTGGCAAAACGAGACCCGATTTATCGATATACCGCAAACCCCCGGTTACACATGGCCTGCCGAGGAGTGGCGCGGAGGCCTCATCTCACCGCTCCCCGAAGGGATTCCCCTCCTGAGCTGGTTGCAGGTTTCGCAGCCGTCAATGGAAACTCGAATCAGGACAGCGAGTGTGCTGGCCGGGAGAATCTCGACGCTTCATGCATCAGGCATTGCCCACAGGGGAATAACGCCATCATCAATACTGGTGGGTGACAATGATGTCTTCCTTGCCGATTTCGGTCACGCTTGTCGAGACGGCTGGGATGACTTGTGGGGCGATTCTCCCATCCCTGTTCACGACCCCGGATATGCCTCTCCACAAGCTCTTCAAGGTGCGGATAATGGCAGGGAAGAAGACATCTATTCCTTTGGAGCGACTCTCCGGCTGATGCTCACGAACCGCCCGCCCTTCAATATCCTCAAGCGAACAATACGCCCAGTCTTTCCGGCCTTCTTTTCTCCTGATTCCTTCCCCAGAATCACCGGCCTGCCGCCGGAGATACTAAATCTGACGACCGCTTGCCTCTCCTCTCTCCCCGCTGCCAGACCCACCATACAGGAAGCACAGTCCATACTCACTCGCGTGACAGGCACCTCCAGCCCCCCGGCCAATGCCATTCCTTCATCCCCCCTGCCCTCATCAGCAGCCGAACGGCAGAAGATCATGGCCTTTGTCAAGGACGACGACCACGCTGTTCCCCTTTTCGATTCCTGTCTGGCTCTGGCAAACCGGACTCCAGCCATTTTTCTCTTTGTCGGCCTGATACCCAACAGCCTTCCCAGCGGCCACCACGAACGCTTCAAAGGCTCCCTGTTCAGAAAACTGGCCCAAGGCCTCATGCGCTGCCGCACAGCCAGCATCCCCTGGAGCCTCAGGATCTTTGAAAATGTCGTTCCCGAACAGGCAGCCCTTGATCTGATCCGCCTCTACAAGCCCGATCAAATCCATCTCACCAAACCCCTCAAGGGCGAAGGGAACATCTGGAACGCATTTCACAGGAGGCTGGCATCTGAAAACATCCCCATGGAGTTCATCACCTAACGTCCTTCCATCCGACGCTCCCTCACAATGCCCTGTGCTCTCAATTTATTTTCAGTCAACACAAAATAAAAAATGGCAGAATTTATCACTCTGAACACCCGTTGAGACAGGGACAGGAAACGTTCTCTTGCACGCTCAAACAGCATGATGGCGTCTATTAGAAAAGTGGGACGGATATGTAGAGACAAGAAACAGCCCCAAAAAGAAAAAGCCCTTGCGTCATATTGACGTAAGGGCCTGATCTTCAATGGTGCTCAGGGACAGAATTGAACTGCCGACACGGGGATTTTCAGTCCCCTGCTCTACCGACTGAGCTACCTGAGCGCCGGTGAGGAGGTGTATTTAGCTAAACCAGAGAAGCTTGGCAAGTCCTTTTTTACATTCTCTTTGTTTTTTTATGATTTCTCTTCCATCGGAGCACCCATTTCCATGATCCGATGGGCATATCCGATGCGGAGCGCTTCCAGATAGTTTTCGTCTATCGGCCCTTTCCAGGTGGTCACTTCCTTGTACCGTTTGGGAATCTTGACCCCAGCCGGATTGTACCCCATGGCAAGGCGTAGTCGCCACCGAAGCCGTTGAACCCGATCGCCGATCTCGGCCATATCGCCATTCAAGCTTCCATATCCCACCGCATCCATGGCCTCGGCAAGCAGGGCATCATTGTAGACGCCGCGAGAAAAGAGACACCCGACCATACAATTGAGCACAATACGATCACGGGCATCATTGACAAGGAAGTCGAGAGCCTTGGTGACGTCTTTATCTTCGTGTTTCTGGTCATAGGAATACCCTCCGGCATCCAGATGCGCATGACGGAAGCCAAGAGCTTCGGACACGAAAAAGACCTCGCCCGTGGCGTATCCTGCCATTTCCTGACCAAGGACACAGGCAAAATCCTCACCGCCATAATGGTGTGCACATTTGAGTGTTCCCTGAGACAGGAGCTTATAGAAATCATTGGGCGGACGGCTGATATATTCCACGGCCTGCATGTAGGCATCCACATCTCCCCAGGCCAGCTTCACCAGCGTTTCTTCCTCGCTGATCACGCCCTTCTCCAGCGCTTCCGTGGCCCAGGCAAGAGCCACGCCCGAAGACATGTTATCCAGCCCTTCTTTTTCAATAACATCGAGAATGCGAAGCACCTGAGGGGCATCCGTCACTTCCAGCATACCGCCGCAGGAAAATATAGGCTCATAATCATATCCCACCTGACGATAGAGATACTGGTTATTCGCCTGAAACTGCTCGCGCACAAAGCCGACATGGATACACCCCACAGGGCATCCGGCACAGGCCGCATTGCGCAGGAGCGTGTCATCGGCAAAACGCTCACCGGAAATCTTCTCGGCATCTGGACTGCTCGTCTGTTGCAGATTCTTCCATGGCAGGCTCTTCAGTCCATTGAGAGGATTGATGTTCACCGCTGTACCCAAGCCGTGATATTTGGCCATCATTTCCGTCGTGGTCAGCTGCTGGAAAATATGTTTGTAGAGCTTGGGATAGTCCTTGTTTTCCGGCAGAGCGAATCCCCGGTCCCCCAGGACGCAGATCGCCTTGAGATTCTTGACTCCCATGGCGGTTCCGCCCCCCATCCGCCCAAAATGGCGAAAGGTATCGACATTGATACAGGCATAGGCCGACAGATTCTCACCGGCCGGGCCGATACGCATGATCGAACGACGCCCCGAGCCGGGGAATATCTTTCGCAGGACTCGCCCGGTGTGCAGGGCATCAAAACCGCGCATATACTCCACGTCACGAGTCTCCACCCGACGAGAGCCGACGCACAGGGCCGTCAGTCGTTTGGCCTTGCCGACCACCACCAGAGCGTCCAGATCGGCAAACCGAAGGGACAGGGCGGATTTCCCGCCAGCGTAACTCTCGGTATATTCATTATGGTAGGGTGAACGGAACGCACAGCAGGTCTTGCTCATGAGTGGATAATACCCTGTCAGCGGCCCGATGGTGAAAATCACCGGCTGCGACGGGTGGTCCCAATTCTCATCAATGGAACCGAACTCCTCGAACAAGCGTGCCGCGAGACCGGTGCCGCCGAGGTATTCGCCACGGCCCGGACGTTCAATGATGTTTGTTTTGCCTGTTGTCAGGTTGACCATCATGATGCGGAAAGTGTCTCTAATCATCCGAATCTCCCTTTCCACCGCTTTTATCGGGCAGATCAACCATGACCAGGCAATCGTGCGGACAGAATTCCACACAACGGCCACAATGGATGCAGACATAGGGGTTGACCTCATGATCGAGGAAGATGGCGTCCACGGGGCACGCCTTGGCACACTCGCCACATCGGATACAGAGCTTCTTTTTTTGCAGCACTCCGCCGTCCCTGCGCTGACTCAACGCGCCTGTGGGGCACGCCTTGGCACAGGGGGCAGGGTCACAGGCCAGGCAGAGTCGAGCCTCAAATCCGGTGGACAGGCCGCCTGCCGATGATATGCGGATGCCCGCCTTGTTCCAGGAGAGGAATTTATGAACCTGTCTCGAACAGGCCAATGAGCAGGAATGGCAGCCTATGCAGCGTTCCATTCGTGCCGCCCTGAGAGCTTTCATGTCGCCTCCGGCAGTATGGGGTTATATTAGTCCCGGTCTCTTTCCAATATGTCATGTTTGAGAGACCAGAGCACATGATAGTGTGCGGAATTTTTATCAAGAGTTGGTTCCACTTCCATAAATTTGCGTATCAATGAGCCAGTGTCAACGGGTTTACGGGCAAGAAAAACCAGTTTTTTAGTCAATTCGGGATCGATGATCATGGACATCCCCGAATACAGGGTGGGAAAATCCTTGCCCCGGTAAAACGCTTCTCCCGTCCGGCCCGCCCGCACCACCATGTCCGGGGAAAGGGAACGGCTGGTATAATGCCCGAAAATCCGTCCGTAGGGGAGAGCCTGGGGATGAGGAATATCGCGAAACGGCTCTTCTTCCACCGGCCTTTTCCACAGTTCTTCCCACAAGGCAGCATACTGCCGCACCACAACCGGCCAGGAAAAATGCTTCTCTATTCGCTGACGGGCGGCGTCCCCCATGCTCCGGCGCAGACTCGCGGATTCGATGAGCATCCTGAGGGCATGCGCCAGTGCCGGGATTTCGACCACAGTACGCTGGGCCAATAGCAGATGATACTGGTTGTCAAAGGTCACAGGTGCAAGCACATCCACATCCGGTGTGGCATCCGGCCCGATGGTTTCCACCAGGAGACCGGTTTCCCCATCAATGATGATATCACGGTAGCCATCATAATCCGAGGCAACCACGGGCAAACCGAATGCCCCGGCTTCCACCAGAGTGATGCCGAAAGTCTCCTGCGGATTATCGGCCACGGAAACAAAAATATCCGCACTGCGAAACAGTTCGACCTTCTCGGCCTCTGTGGGACGAAGCCGAAGTGACATACACACTCCCGCATTTGCCACATAGTCTTTGAGGGTGGGGATAAAATCATCTTCATCCGCAGCCCAGCCCGCCAGCACTAATTCCACGGAAGCCGGGTCAAGCCCATTGGCAAAGAGACGGTGCAGGGCGCGCACCAGAGGAAGAAGGTCCATCTTGGAGTGATGCGATATCCGGCCAAACACCAGAAGACGAATCGTCCCGCCGTCTTCCGCGTGCTCTTTCGACGGCTCTCCGGGCGTCAAGACATCACTCTCCACCCCCAGAGGAATATGCGCCAGACCCGGAGCGGGAAAATGGGACACATCCAGGGAATAGGACTCCCGTAACCATTCAAAAAAATTCTCGACCGCAACCTGACCGGGCCGGGAGGAGCAGACAATAGCGTCCCGAGCCGTATTGCCCGGCCAGAGATGCCGCAGGAACGCACCGCCGAAATCCGCATAACTCAGGGAGTGAATCGTCCCTGTCACCGGGAAAAAGGCACGACTGTACTTATTCCGCATTCGCGCCATGTGGGGTTGACTGGTGATGCAATCCGAAAGATGAAAGCAATGATAAGGGGTCCGGGCGATGCAGCCCGGCAATTCGCGTCGGTCAAAAAGAGCAATCCGGCCATCTTCAAGCAACTCGGGCACCACCTTTTGCAGATGCTCCCGAAGGGCATTGCCCTGCCTCCTGTCGGCCAGGAAAAAATGGTACTCATCAAACAGGTCGAGCTTGAGCAACGCGCCGAGGAATTTGACGTTGGCCACCTTGCGCCCCAGTACAGGCCCAGGTTCGAAGAAGGGATCGAGAGTCCCCCAAATGCGTTTTGAGTGTGACATGAGTCTAGCTCAAAACCGTATTGCCCCATTTGTCAATGAATTTGGCATTAGGCAATGGGCAGATATTTCCCGGCTCAATTTCCCGCATGAAAAAATCTCTTGTACAAATACTCAATAAAACAAGGTCCCTGATTTCCCACTCTCACGAATCCCCCATTATTTTATCTCACCAGAGGAGTCTTGGCCCTTATCTTGCTGTTCTCCCGATGCAGGCGGGTTATGCGTCAGCATTTTGACTCTTCAAGGAGCAGGAAATATGCAGAAGAAAATGATCAAGCGGGGAAAACGCCCTGAACTCATGTGGGGCCTGGGATTGAGCGAACAGCTCAAAAAGCAGGTCGAGATGGGCGTTGGTCCCGGATTCTACATTCGCAACTACCCTGCCGGAGCGTTTCCCTGGACCAAGGAACTCAATCAGAATGAGAAACCCTCGGCAGCCTGGATTCCATGGTCTGTCTGGGCTGAAATGCCGGAATTCCGCCGCGAAGAATACCGCAGCCAGGATTCCACCCAGCGTATACTCATTCAAGATATTAACGACACCCCCCTGGAGATGGATACTGTGCTTGCAGAAGGATTTCTGACAGTTGTCCGCACCCCGCTGACCCGGCCCAAGGTGCAGGACGCCGTGTTTCGTGCCAAGGAAGTGACCTCGATGTACTCGGACATCTACCGTATGACCGAGGAAATTCTCCTTGAAAGGGAATTGCTCGCCCGAAAGACCGATCAGCTGATGTTTCTCAACAAGATTCTGGCCTCGGCGACCGAAAGTCTGGATGCCACGACCATTCTCTTGAATGCCAAGGAAACCCTGAGCCTGGTCCTGCCGGTCAAGCAGCTGCACGCCGGATTCTGGACGCATCAGCTTGATTCCGAGGTCACGGATGTGGAAATATTTCTCAACGGCACCATGCCTCCCGAGGTGGAAAGCATGTGGGTCGAGCATATCATGGCTTCTGCCGCTGACATGGGAAGTGGCCCGGTCAATGGATTCCAAGTCGTCCACACCGACCCGGCTCGAAGGCAGGAATATACCCTGACACCCAAAAGCGGTCGTCTTGTCACCCTGCCCCTGACCGCCGGGCAGGATACTTTCGGGTGTCTCGCTCTGCTGTGCGAACCGGATTATCACCTCGGCAAGGACCAGGTGGAAACCTTTCGTTCAGCCGTCAACCATCTCGGCCTCGCCTTGCGGAATGCGCTCATGTTCAAGGAAGTCAAGCTCCGCGCCGACCGGGATGGACTCACCCGCATCTACAACCGACACACATTCGACGAACGCCTCATATACGAAATCAAGCGTCGCCGCCGTTACAATCATGATCTTTCGCTGCTCATGGTCGATCTCGACCATTTCAAGCAGGTCAATGACACCTATGGGCACAAGGCCGGAGACATGGTCCTGTGCAAGGTCGGCGAGATTCTCACTGAAACATTTCGCGGCACTGATCTCGCAGCCCGCTATGGCGGAGAAGAGTTCGTAGTCCTGCTGCCGCACACCACGGAAAGGGACGCCTGGGCCTTGGCTGAACGGGTTCGCGAAGCCATCCAGTCCTGCGAATTCCATTTTGACGGGCATGACTTTGCCGTGACAGCCTCTATCGGAGTTGCTTCGGTGGAAGCCGGAGCATTGACCAAAGATGACGACCTGCTCATAAAAGCTGACAAGGCTTTATACGAAGCCAAGCACAACGGGCGTAACACCGTGGTCATCTCCAAACCGAAAGTGGACCAGATCTCAGCCCAGTAAGCCAATGGGAAGCGAGGCCGGGAGGCAAAGCCATCCTGATATGGGATCGATCGAGGCGTCACCTGTTCTGTAGCCATGACAGACGACGCTGGTGGTCAAAGTATCCGATACTTTGACCAGACACTAAAAAGGGAGACTCCCATGAAAACCAGGACAGTTTTCATGGATGTTAAGAAAACAAAAAAGAAAACCGCTTGCAATGTGATTGTCAGGCAATTTCGTCTCCGGTATCTCAAGGGCTCTAGCCGTGAGAATCCTATTCTCACCTTTGGCGAAAAGGAGAGATACCATGAAAAAATATTTTCCAAAGAAATTCCCAGGAAACCATTGTTTCCTGGGAATTTCTTTCATTCATCAACAGTTATGAAAAACGTCTTGCCTGAAAACAGGGTCTGCTTTCTCATTGTTTAACAGACTCCCCCCTGTGCCTATTTCACCGCAACCCAACTACTGGCCATGGCGACAAAGGTCACGGCCCCGCCAAGCATGACGAGCTGATCGAACGGCAAAAATGCGATCTCTATAAAAAAAGGCGGATAGTTAAGGGCATCGGCAGTCAAGGAATGAACAAGGGCCAACAAACCAAGTCCCAGTCCAGAGCCAAGTACTCCCTGAATGAATCCGCCGGTAAGAAGCGGCCATCGGATATAGCCGGGCCGCGCTCCGACAAGGGAAAGGATCTCTACCTCATCCATACGAGTCATGAGCGAAAGCTTGATTGTATTGTGCACAACAAGGGAAACAATCAAGGCAAGAAATCCCAGAATAGGCCATATAATTGCCCCGGCAAGGGTCATCCACCCCTGCGCAAGGTCTGCCTGAAACGGCGTGTAGTTGACCTTTTCCACACCGGGAAGCCCCTTGATTCTTGTCAGCAACGCTGAAGCCCACCCGTCTGCCTGGGCATCGGGCGGCACCTTGAACGAGGCAAGCCCGGAATAGGGGAGCGGGTTTTCTTTGGCCAGCCAGGCGAAATCACCGGTTTCCCCCAAGGTTGAGGTCAGTTCGGTCAAAGCGCTTTCCGGTGTATATGTCGTGAAGGAATCCAGATGATCCATGGCCCGGAGAGTCTCCCAATCCGTGTGAACCTCTTCAGCGCTCAAGCCCATTTTCCAATACATCTGAAACTCTGCCTGACCGCGGGATTTCAATAATTCCAGATTCACATTGTGCAGCCCCAAAAGAATCAGGCCCGTCAACAAGGTAACCATGCCCACGGCCACGAGGGTCAGTAATTGAGCAACCGGATGCAGGGCGAAATCCGCGAGACCACGGCCGGTGAGTCGAACAAATTGGCCTATCACAGTGTCTCCTCGTCGTCCTCGTCATAATCAGCCGGGCCGAGGGAGGTTTCACTCAGCAGATCATCGCCCATGTCGTCAGGACAATCCTCATCCGTCGGGCTTTGGCCGAACACCGTGCCGTCGGCATTGCACCCGGAAACGATACGCCCGTCTTCGAGATGAAGGATTCGTGCTTCGGGAACACATTCAAGAACTTCACGGCTGTGGGTCGCCATGATGACCGATGTTCCGTAGGTATGGAACTGCTTGAAAATTTCCATCAGATGCATGGTCAGATCAAAATCGAGATTCCCGGTCGGTTCATCTGCAAGAATCAGTTCCGGATTGGCGACCATGGACCGGGCAATGGCCACACGCTGCTGCTCCCCACCGGAAAGCCGCTCGCAAATGGAGTAGCTTTTCGTCTCAAGCCCCATGGCCCGGATAATCGCCCGGACCCGTCGCTCAAGGTGCGTCCGTGCCATGCCGCGAACCTCAAGGGCCATGGCCACATTGTCGAACACGGTTTTCCTGGGAAGGATCTTGAAATCCTGAAAGACAACGCCGACCTTGCGTCGCAGGAGCGGGACATGCCGCTTTTTGATATTATTGAGATGGACTCCGGCAACCGTGGCCCGGCCGCGAGAAACAGGCAGGGCACCGTAAAGAAGGCGCAGCAAAGTTGTTTTGCCCGCGCCGGAATGTCCTGTCAAAAACAGGAACTCACCTTTGCCCAAAGTAAAGGAGATATCCTTGAGAGCCCAGTATGCGCCAAAGTTGTGGGACAGACGATCAACTTTTACCATCATGACAACGGTGTACCCGGCCTCGCCTTTTTTGTACAGGGGGTGCCTTTGCCGCACCAACTCGAACCAGGAAAAACTGATCGACCGATCAACAACCAAGCCTTGCGCCACACTGAAAATGACGGTACGAAATGATCAAGAATCGAGGTTTTTCCCGTCGGTAAAACTCCAGGCACCATAGACCATGCCCAAGCTGAAGACGTTGCTCATCCACCCGGACTCCGAGGTCCGTACCGCCCTGCGTGACGCGCTGGAAGACGTCCCGTTCCTCCAGGTGCTCGGTGAGGCCATCACAGCTTTCGAGGCTTTGGAACTGCTGGAAGCGATTCCTTATGGCGTTTTTTTCGTGGGCACCCGGTTACCGGGTGATATTTCCGGCATTGAGATGGCGCAGATGCTCGCTGGCCGAAAACACAAACCCGCGCTGATTTTTATTTCCGACTCGGAAACCAAGGCCTATGCCGCATTTGAACTGGGTGCGACCGATTACCTGCTCTGGCCACCCGCACCGGGCCGTATGGCCCGCACGGTGGACCGCCTTCAGCACTTCAAACAGCGATTCCGGGAAGTGCCCGTCCCTGCCAGCTACCAATCTGAGGCTGTACCGATAGATCAGGGGGAAGATGCGCTGACTGTCAAACTGCCCCTGCCGGAAGAAGAGCAGGATTCCTTTCTGGCGGCCCTCAAGACAGCCTGGGACCAGACAGCCAGGCGCAGGCCCGAAATAGACAAACTGGCTGTGACTCAAGATGGACGCACCATCCTCATCCCCTACGACCAGATCATCTTCGTGGAAGCATTCGAGGATTATTCCTATGTCCATACCGCCAATCAGAAATTTCTCTCGTCCCACAGACTGAAGAATCTGGAAGACAGACTGGGACCACACCGTTTTTTTCGCGTCCATCGCAAGTACCTTGTCAATTTGGACATGGTCACAGAAATCGCCAGTATGCCCGGCTCGAACTTCATGTTGCGCACTGCGGGCCGGACACGTATCGAGCTGCCGATCAGTCGACGCAGGATCGCTGAATTGAAAAAGATCATCGGCTTGTAGCCGTTTACCCTGCCACGATAACCGCTGACCGAATATGGCGGGTATTGCGGCATAAACCTGTTAAGAAAAGACTCGCTGGACCGCATGTGCAATGCAGACCGCCGACGACTGGATCACCCAGACGGCCACCGGATCAGGCCCAAGAATGACGGGAGCCTGCGACGGCGAGGAGGAAAGAATGGATCAATCAGGAGCGCTTGACAACTTGCTACAGGAGGAGAGGGTTTTCCGCCCGCTCCCGCAGTTGGTTATCGAGGCCAACGTCAATCCGCAAGAGCTGGAAGCCGCCAGGACATCCGCTCGCATGGACCCGCTCGGCTATTGGGAGGAAGCGGCCGATGAACTGGATTGGTTCAAGAAATGGGACCAGGTGCTTGATGACAAGGACGCCCCCTTTTACAAATGGTTCGTGGGAGCGCGCTGCAATATCGTCTACAATGCCCTGGACCGACACATAGAGACGGCCAACAAGAACAAACTCGCCCTTATATGGGAAGGCGAACCGGGCGATACCCGCAAATATACCTATTTTGAACTCTACCGGGAAGTGAATCGCTTTGCCAACGCCCTGCGATCCCTTGGTATTCGCAAAGGTGATCGGGTGGTTATCTACATGTCACCCCTCCCTGAAACCGTCATAGCCATGCTGGCTGCCGCAAAGATAGGTGCAATACACTCCGTGGTCTTTGCCGGATTTTCAGCCAAGGCACTGCGCCAACGAATAAACGACGCACAGGCTAAGCTTCTGATAACAGCGGATGGATTTTACCGAAACGGCCAGATCTCCAGTCTCAAGGAAACAGCGGATCAAGCACTGGTCGGAGCCTGTACCGACTGTGTGGAATCCATGGTTGTTGTCCGGCGCTGCAACATCGCACTGGACATGATCGACGGACGAGACTTTTATTATGATGAACTCATCCGCCAGGAAAGCAACGAAGCTCCGACTGAAGTAATGGATGCGGACGACCCTCTTTTCCTGCTCTATACCTCCGGCACCACAGGAAAACCCAAAGGGGTCATACACTCTCACGCGGGCTACATGGTCGGTGTCCACCGGACCCTGACCACGGTTTTCGACATCAAACCCACCGACATCTTCTGGTGCACCGCTGATCCCGGCTGGGTCACCGGACACTCTGCCGGAGTCTACGGTCCGCTCATGGCCGGGACCACTTCAGTCATGTACGAAGGGCACCCCAACTACCCCCAAGCCGACCGGCTTTGGGCTATTGTGGCAAAATACGGCGTAACCATTTTTTATACCGCACCGACCATGATCCGCATGCTCATGCGCTTCGGTGCCCAGTACCCCAAGACCCACGATCTCTCCAGTCTGCGCCTGCTCGGCTCCGTCGGCGAACCCATTTCCCCGGAAGCGTGGACCTGGCTCTACAGAAATATCGGCCGCTCGGAATGCCCCGTGCTCGATACATGGTGGCAGACCGAAACCGGTATGTTCATGATTTCCCCCATGCCCATCTCCCTGCTCAAACCCGGATCAGTGACCAAACCGCTGCCCGGAATCGTTGCCGATGTGGTGGACAGAAACGGCACCCCTGTCCCGCCCGGCAAGGGAGGCCTGCTCGTCATCTCCCAACCCTGGCCCGCCATGATGACAGGTCTGTGGAACGATGATGACCAGTATAAACAATACTGGCAACAGATTCCCGGCGTCTACTACGCTGGCGACGTCGCCCGAAAGGACGAGGATGGATATATCTGGATTCAGGGCCGTGCAGATGACGTCATCAACATCGCCGGACACCGTATCGGCTCCGCAGAACTTGAAGCGGCATTCGGAACCCACCACGCCGTCTGCGAATGTGCGGTGATCGGCATACCCGACCGTATCAAGGGAGAGTCCGCCAAAGCTTTCATCCTTCTCAACCATGGTATCACCCCCGACGACGATCTCATAAAAGACCTCAAGAAGACGCTCTGGAACGAGCTTGGTCCTGTGGCAGTCATCAAATCCATCGAATTCCGGGAATCTCTCCCCAAAACCCGTTCAGGCAAGATCATGCGACGCGTGCTCAAAGCCGAGGAACTCGGTCTGGACTCGGGAGACCTGACAGGCTTGGCCACGGATTAAAAGATCCGCAAAGCACCAGGAATACCTGACTGATGAGCAAAAGAAATAAACTCACCCAAGGCGACCGAATCAAAAATTTTACCCCGGCATCCAAGCAGGTTGAGCTATTCCCAACAACCAACTCATCCTGCGGCCCTTTCGGGTAAGTCTCTTCCATTCAAATTCTCTCGCCCCCCCTCTTTGCCCACAAAACCCTGCACCACTGCCCTCACGTCTTCCCTTCTATTTGTATGTACAAACAACACTTTTTATCCCTTGCCGGGAGCTTCTGATTTTCGAAAACATCAAACTCAGGAAGGGGAGAGGCAAAAGTCGCGGATCGTTGCGTATCGAATATTTTTCTTGGAAAGCCCAAGATCAATGTATCGGGAAGCAAGCTCATTGGCGTGGCCCATCAACTCCCCTTGATACCGTCGGGGAACGTCAAGACAAAGGGATGAATGAGAGCCAAGTTCGTTTATTTGGATTCGGATAAGCTCATAGAGAGCACGACCACGCGCCGACTGCCCGAGGGCCGGATGCCATGGCCCAGCGAGGATATGCTCGGCGAGGCTCCCTTCCGGCGGCAGGCCGAGGCGAATGACCCGAACCCCTTTTTCCCAAAAAAGAAGCAAGGCAGCGGCCAATTCCTCTTTTGCCCTCTCCAGGTGCCATGGGTGGAATTCGCCGTGTTCCCAAAGGGTCGCCAGGGGAGTATCCCGAATGACGAGGCAGGGGTAGACACGAGCCACATCCGGCTTCAGCGATGCCGAGACCTGTGCGTCATGCAGAAAAACACCGGGACGATCTCCAGGCAGCCCAGGCAGGAGTTGAATACCGAGGCGCAACCCCGCGCTACGGACCTGTGAACACGCCTGCATGGCCCTGTCACCACTATACCCACGCCCGGACTGGGCAAGAACTGCGTCGTCAAAGGACTGGATGCCCAACTCCACCATGTCCAGCCCCTGAGTACGCAATTGGGCCAAAGAGTCTTCATCCACACAATCCGGCCGTGTGGAGCAACGAACATGGGAGATCAGCCCACGGTTCCGATAATGCTCGGCAACAGCAAGGAATGCTTCGGGCCAGGGGGCTGGCATCGCAGTAAAAGTACCCCCATAAAACGCAAGTTCATACGGCCCTCTTCCTTCACTCAAGGCTTCTTCGAGATCCTGCTTCAAGGAATGAAGAGCACCAGCCAACTCAGCCTCGGCCTTGCCTGTCTGTTTATCCTGGGCACAATAGACGCACCGATATGGACAACCGGCAAAAGGAAGGAAAACCGGCCAGATGGCCCCTGGAATAGGCTCAGGCTCAGGGTGGGAGAACAGGATTTTGTGCTGCATGACCGTCGACTAAGCCCGGTTCATCCACTGCCAGGCATGGCGGATGGTTTCAATGATGCCGGTATAATGCGGTTCCCAACCCAATTTTTCCCGAGCCAATGCACGATCAGCCACCAGACGGGGTGGATCCCCGGCACGACGGATACCAAGATTCGGCTCAATGGCTGCACCCGTAACTTCGCGCGCGGCCTCAATGATTTCCTGCACTGAATTCCCGGTACCGGTGCCGAGATTGATGGCGACCGAATCGTTCCCGGCCAGATAATCGAGGGCGCGGATATGCGCGTCGGCCAAATCGTTGACATGAATATAATCTCGGATGCAGGTCCCATCCGGCGTGTCATAGTCCGTGCCGAAAACAGTGATAGGTTTTTCCGGGTGACGTGCTGCACGAAGCACCAGCGGGATGAGATGGGATTCAGGATCATGCGCTTCACCTATTTCACATTCCGGGTCAGCCCCGGCAGCATTGAAATAGCGCAAGGCGCAAAAACGCAATCCATGGGCAGAGGAAAAATCTTCAAGCATCCGCTCCACCATGAATTTTGACCAGCCATACGGATTGATGGGCCACTGTGGGTGGGTCTCGGTCAGTGGTATCTCATGAGGCATGCCGTAAACGGCAGCGGTGGAGGAAAAAACAAACCGTTCACAACCATGATCGCGCATGGCTTCAAGCACGGTTAGTGTACCACACGTATTATTCCGGTAAAAACTTCCGGGATTCCTGACCGAGATGCCGACTTCGATGAACGCGGCAAAATGAATGACCCCGGCAGGATTGTATTCCTTGAAGATCCTGTCAAGCAGAGCGCGATCACTGATATCCCCCTTGATCAACGGTCCCCATTTGACGGCCCATTCATGACCATTGGAAAGATTGTCCAAAGCAATGGGAGTATAGCCTCGTGCGGCCAGCGCCTTGCATGTATGGCTCCCGATAAATCCGGCACCGCCGGTAACAAGGATGTTCTGTGTCATGATTTGTCCTGTGAAAAGATCGCATTGCATAAAAGGGAACCTGTTCGCCCCTTCCGGTAGGCAGTCCCCGCCACCCGTCTCTGAACGATTCTCTTCCCTACGAAGAGGCACATCCTTCAACCATCGTGTCTATCCAGTGATGCAGCACGGCTGCGTGGGCAGACTCGGCCAGACCATACGTGTCACCGGGAATATAAAAATTGAGTCCCCCGGAGCTACGGAGCTTATTCCCCGTATCCATGGCTGACAAAGTGATCACATCCCCGCCCAAAACACGGGCTTCCGCAGCAGCATTAAGCACATTGGGTGAATTGCCGGAACTGGAAATGCAGACCAGCATGTCACCGGGCTGCATACGCCGTCTGAGGGGTTCCGCGAAGACCTCATCATAGCTGATATCGTTGGCCACGGCTGTTATCAAGGCGAGATCAGAAAAAACTTCGGTTCTGATATGAGCGTTTTTTGCCAGATCGGCAGCCACATGGCTGGCCATGGACGCACTCGCACCATTGCCGACCAGGAAAATGGTGCCGCCTCGTTCCTTGAGGACCGAGGAGATTCTGCATAATCTTCCGAAGCCGATTTCAACATCCACCAGCTGTCCGGTGTCATCAAATATCTGGAGTCCGGCAAGGCATTCACTCAGGCATTCCACGGTTTTTGCCCAATTCATTTTCAAGAACCCTCCATAGGCTTCATTTTCCGCCGCGCTCGCAGCCCGTGCATTCCGGCCAGTCCGGTGCAGCCTCGCATGCACAAAATGCTCCAAGGCAGGACATGCCCAATTGAATAGCCGTTCTTCCACGCAGAGTCTTCCACATATGTGGGCAAACATTCAAGTCATACAGACCAGTTCCGACAAAGCCCCCCTAGTGCACGGCTGTCGGCACAACTTTCCCGGCACTGCCAAAGGCAAAGTATGCTTCTTTCATGGCAGAGCTAAAGTTCCACTCGCTTCGACCGATTAAACACTAAGTGAATGGTTTGCCCGTTTGCAATACCAAAAGTGCCAAGAATACTGTTGACAGTTTATTGACGCAATACGTAGTCTCACCAATGCGTAAAAACAGGCAAATCGCTCTATCACAAGGGCTTTCCAGTGATCTGAGCACCCCTCGGAGAGCGGCATGATGATTGCAAATGAATGTCTTCATGTTCACATTTTCCGACTCGATGCATAACTCACTGAATAAACGCGGCAATCGCTAAAATCATATCAAACTGGAGTCTTACAATGAAAAGTGCATTGGTATGCGGGGCTGGCGGCTTTATCGGCAACCACCTGATAGGTCGATTGAAAGAGAATGGATTCTGGGTTCGCGGGGTGGATATCGTGGAGCACGAATTCTGCGAGACCAAGGCAGATGATTTTGTGATCGGAGACCTGCGGGACCCCGTGGTCTGCGAGCAGTTAATGGATCGTCAATTCGACGAAGTCTACCAACTGGCCGCAGATATGGGCGGGGCGGGGTACGTCTTTGTCGGTGATAATGATGCCGACATCATGCACAATTCTGCCATGGTCAATCTGAATATGGCCTATGCAGCGGCCAAGGCGCAGTGCGGCAAAATTTTCTATTCCTCTTCGGCCTGCATCTATCCCCTGCGCAACCAGCTTAAGCCGGATGCACCGGACTGCCGCGAAGATACGGCCTATCCAGCCGATCCCGATAGCGAATATGGCTGGGAAAAGCTTTTCAGCGAACGGATGTACATGTCATTCATGCGCAACAAGGGGCTCTCCGTCCGCATCGCACGTTTTCACAATATTTTTGGGGAAGAAGGAGCCTGGACCGGTGGTCGGGAGAAATCCCCGGCAGCCATCTGCCGCAAGGTGGCCGAGACGCCTGATGGCGGTGAGATTGAAATATGGGGCGATGGCGAACAGACCCGCTCCTTCCTGCATGTACAGGAATGCATAGACGGCATGCTTCGCCTCATGGCCTCGGATCACTGCGAGCCGGTCAACATAGGCTCCGATGAAATGGTCACCATCAATCAACTGGCTGAAATGGCCATGGATATCGCGGGCAAGAAATTGACCATCAAACATATAGACGGTCCCCTTGGCGTTCGCGGACGCAATTCGGAAAACACCCTCATTGAACAGAAGATCGGCTGGAGGCCCTCCCGCCCCCTGCGTGACGGGCTGGAAAAGACCTACAGTTGGATTCTGGAACAGGTGGAAAAAAACGGAACCGGAGCATAGCCAATGAATGGAGGGAAAGCCCCCCTCGTCAGCGTGATAGTGCCCACTTACAACCAGGGGCACTATTTGCGCCAGGCCCTCGACAGCGTGATGTTCCAGGACTACCCGGAAATCGAGATCATCATCTCGAACTTCGGATCCACGGACGGGACCAGCGATATCATTCGGGATTATCTGAACACAGTGAAAACCGAACATGTGGACCCTGTCAGTCATATGGCCGAGGATGGCACCGTGGTACGGCTACCCAAAATCGCGTACCCACAAAATCGGTCCATAACCGTTCTGGACAGCACCGAAAATATCGGTGGCACCGCAGCCTATAACGAAGGATTCCAGAAGGCCACAGGGACGTACTGCATGTATCTGGTGGGCGATGACTACCTCTTGCCCAACGCCTTATCCGAATTGGTCCCTGCACTGGAGACCGGGGTGGATGTGGCCTATGCGGACATGTTCGTGGTCAACGACCAGGGACACATTCTGCACCACCTTGAAAAACCTGATTATGATTTCGCTGCATGTTTTGCCCAGTGGTTTCACCTCGGAGTCTGCCGCCTGTACCGTCGGGAATGGCATGACCGGCTCGGCTTTTATTCCACGGATTTCAGAAATGCCAATGACTATGACTTCATGCTTCGCCTGGCCGAAGCAGGGGCACTATTCAAACGGGTACCCAAGGTGCTCTACTGCACGCGTATTCATGAAAAAAGCGGTGAAGGTGAAACTGCCAACTGGCGGGACAACGGCTATGAGAACCTCCTGAGGGAGAGCAAAGAGTGCGCACAACGGGCGAGAAACCATCTTTCGCGGACGGAGGCAGAGGATGAGCGCTAAACGACTGGCCGTCATAGGGTTGGGCAAATTGGGATTATGCACGGCAGCCTGCTTTGCCCGCGCCGGATACGACGTCATCGGCATGGATGTCTCATGCGACCATGTGGACCATTTAAACATGGGGCACATCACTTTCTTCGAAGACGGTCTGGCTGAACTGCTGACCGAGGTCAACGGAAAGCTCCACTTTACCACGAGCATAACCGAAGCCGTTGAAAATTCCGATGTCTGCTTTATCATTGTCCCGACTCCTTCCCAGGCCGGGGGAGCCTTCAGCAACAAATATCTGTCACGGGTCATCAAGAGCATGGGACCGGCCCTTGCAGCACGAGAAGAGTGGTATCTGGTGGATGTGGTCTCCACAGTCATGCCCGGATCCGGCGATCAGAAACTCATCCCCCTGCTTGAAGAAGCCACGGGTAAACGGGTCGGCACTGACATCGGCTATGCCTACAACCCGGAATTCATCGCCATCGGCTCGGTTATCCGCAATTTTATCAATCCCGACGTGGTCCTCATAGGCCAGTCCGACGATCGGACCGGAGCGGAGCTGGAAACCATCTACCGCGCCACCTGTGATAACGGCCCGCACATAGCCCGGACCTCGGTCCTCAATGCGGAAATCGCCAAACTTTCCATCAATTGCTATTGCACCATGAAGATCAGCTTCGCCAATAACCTCGCCGCCATCTGCGAGCAAACCCCCGGAGCCGACGCATCAGCCATAACGGAAATACTTGGAAACGACACCAGAATTGGGGCCAAATACATCAAACCCGGTCTTGGTTTTGGCGGCCCATGCTTTCCTCGTGACAATGAAGCCTTTATCAATTTTGTCGGAAGTGTCGAAGGAGACACAGGCTTGCAACAAGCCGTGGTGGATATCAACAAGGCCCAGCCCGAACGTATTTGCCGCGCTCTCGCCAGTGCGGCGGCAAAACACGGCAATCGGATCGCCCTCCTCGGGCAGGCGTACAAGCCGTTCACCTATCTGACCGAGGAATCGCAGGCGGTGGAGATAGCCCGAAGGTTGGCCCGCAAATATCCAGACCTGGAATTGGTGGTCCACGACCCCCTGGCCAATGAGACTGGACCGTGGAAACGCGTTGATTCCCTTGAAGAATGCGTCCGCGAAGCCCACGTTGCCGCAATTCTGACGCCATGGCCCGAGTTCATGGAAACCGGCTGGCACTCCCTCCTGGCCGAGGACGGGATAGTCCTCAACTTCTGGGAATAGAGGCACAGTTATGCGCTCGGACTGCAAGGACATGCCCATGACCGCCGAGAAGCGGCAGGTATACGAATATTGGAATGAGACCGTCTGCTGCTCGACCCATGCGACCAGTGATCCGCTTTCGCGGGAATACTTCGAGGAAATAGAGCACTACAAATACTGCAACGAACCCGAGTTGCATGCCTTTGCTCAATTTTCCCGTTATCGCGGGAAAAAAGTGCTCGAAGTGGGAGTCGGAGCCGGAACCGACTTTCTGCAATGGGTGCGATGCGGTGCCGAAGCGCATGGCGTCGATCTGACCCCGGCTGCGATTGCACACACCACCACCCGTCTTGATGCCTACGGGCTGAAGGCCGCGTCGCTCGGCGTGGCCGACTGCGAACATCTTCCCTTTGATGACGGGACCTTTGATCTCGTCTACTCCTGGGGTGTCATTCATCACACCCCGGATACGGGTGCGGCCCTTTCGGAATTGATCCGCACTGTCCGCCCCGGTGGGGAAATCAAAGTCATGATTTACAATCGCCATTCTCCAGTGGCCCTGTACCGCTGGTGGAAAATGGCGGCACTCAAGGGCAAACCGTGGAAATCCCTCAACTGGGTCATGGATCATCACATGGAAAGCAAAGGGTCCAAGGCATACACCGAGGCCGAAGCCCGTGCCATGTTCGAAAGCCGTGGCACCACCCTTGAGAGCATCACCAAATATCTCACCTGCTACGATAGACGGACCCCTTTGACCAAACCCATGTCCCTGCTCATGGGACCAGAAAACATCGGCTGGTTCATGGGCATCCACGCCCGCAAACCGGAGAAAAATTGATATGACCCGCTCCAGAGGAAAGAGCATCACCGTATATGTGGGATTCCGGCCCTTTGCAGGAGAATGGCTGGAACGAAACCAGACTGTTCTCAACGCGCTCGCATGGCAGGGGCTTGATGGTCTCAAAGTCAAATTCGCCTGCTGGGATGACGAGACCGCCACCCTCGACCATGCCGAAAGACATGGATATGGGACCGTGATCACGCCATGGGTCCACCACTATCTTTTCACCGGTCCACAGCGCAGTTTCAAGGCTCTATTCGAAGCCTGTCTCACCGACTGCGACACCGATCTCTTCATCTACATTAACGGCGATATCATCCTACAACCCGGTATCCTGAACTGGTTGGCCCACCACGCCGAACCGGCCTCCTTGTACAGCATGCCCCGGCACAACTGGGAGTATACGGGATTGCTCGACACGCCGGACCAATTCGAAACAGCCCTGGCGGAGGCTGTCCCTGAAGAATGGACCGCGCTTGACCTCTTTGCCATGCATACCGAAGAAGCACGGCAAGCATTCATTCCCTTTCCACCTTTCCTGCTCACGGCCGGATCCATGGATTCCTGGCTCGTTGTCCGGGCCGGGGCCGCTGGCTGGAGACGAATCCTCATTCCTCCCCAAACCTTTCACATGCTTCATATCGAGCACGACTTCAGTCATCCGCTCAAACCGGGAGCCTCGGCAGACAAATACGCCAAATGGGCATTCAACTGCGGCATATACGCTCAGGCGACACTGGATCTCCCACAGGCAATCCGAGCGGATTCCACCCTCCAAGTCTTCGAGGGAGCCGCCGAATACGCCCGCACCAAAGGTCTGCCCACCCGTGAATATCAGAACCCCGAAGAATGCATTGAAAACACCAGGCAACACGAGGAGATACCGTGAGTGATTCTTTGAAAGCCTTTTACGATGACAGAAAAAACAGCCTCGCTTCCCTTGAACAGGATGCTCTCCTGCGCAAGACCGGCCAGGATTTTGTGGAACGCTCCATTCCCCATAAGTATACGTTCAATTTCGACTGGATGGGCCGCCCGATCATTCAACATGCCGAAGACATTCTTGCCATGCAGGAAATCATCTTCCGCATGCAGCCGGACCTGATCGTCGAGACCGGCGTGGCCCACGGCGGGTCCAGTGTTTTTTACGCCTCCATGTGCCGCCTGATGGGGAAAGGGCATGTGGTGGGCATCGATATCGATATCCGCCCGCATAACAGGCTCGCCCTGGAAGAGCACCCTATGTACGAGCATATCACGCTGATCGAGGGAAGCTCCACGGATCTTTCCGTGGTCAATCAGGTGACGGCCATGGCCAAGGACAAGCGGGTGCTGGTCATTCTGGATTCCAATCACACCCATGACCATGTCCTCCAGGAACTCCGCCTCTATTCACCGCTGACACATAAGGACGATTACCTTGTGGTCTTCGACACCATTGTTGAAAATCTTCCCGACGCGCTGGTCAATGACCGACCATGGGGCAAAGGAGACAACCCCATGACCGCCGTCAAACAGTTTCTCAAGGAAAATGGCCGGTTCGAAGTCGACCGGGAAATGGAAGCCAAGCTGATCATATCCATGGCCCCGCACGGTTATCTGCGCTGCCTGAAGGATTAACCGGCACCAAGCCGAGGAGAGACACCCGTGACACCCACTCAAACCAGTGCCCCCCAGACAGAGCTGACGCATCTGATCATCTATGCCAATGCCATATGCAACGCCCATTGTCTCATGTGTGATGTGGGCCGGGAGTCGGATATAGGCATTGCCCGACCGCTTGTTGGTGCACCCAGATACATGAGCCTTGCCCTGCTGGAAAAGCTCCTTGATGATCCCCTGGTGACAGAGCGCACTCCCCGGTGCAACGTCTATTTCGTGATGACAGAACCGCTCCTGACCCCGCACCTGCCGGAGATGCTCCGGGCGGCAAAAGAGCGGGGACACGCGGTCTTTCTGACAACCAACGGACTGTTACTGGAAAAACGGGCTGCGGAGATAGCCCCGTACATCGACAACATCCAGATCTCATTGGATGGCCCCGAAGCCGTCCATGACGCCATCAGAGGTCCGGGATTTTTTCGTGCCGCGCTCAAGGGACTTCAGGCGATTCGCGCCCTGCGACCGGATGTGGAACTCGTCATCAACACGACCATTTTCAACCGCACCGCCCCAACCCTGACCGAGTTGGCATCCATTCTCGATGACCTCGGCGTCCGTATTGACATGTTCAAGGTGCAGGGTCTCGACTATGTCTCCGGTCCGATGCAGGCCCGGCATAACGCCTGTTATCCGAAAATCGAGCAATCCGCGTCCACCGAGGGGGATGTGCTCGATTTTGACGCCATTGATTTCGACGACCTCGCCCGCCAACTCTCCGAGCTGCGAGACTGGAAACCCAGAAACATAGACAGCATAGGCTTCAAGCCCCCCTTTACCTCGGCCGATGAACTCCGTTCCTACTACACCGAAAATGGAGACAAACACGAGTCATGGCATACCTGCCTGACCCCGTTCGTCGCCATGGCCGTCAACACGGCCGGCGAATGTTTTTTCCACATCAGATGTTTCAACGGCTATCAGCTGGGGAATGCCTCGACTCAACCCCTGGCTGCTATTTTCCATGGCCACAAGGCCAATGATTTCCGCCGTCAACTCACCGAAAGTGATTTCTGTTTTCCGGCCTGCACCCGCTGTTGCGGCGTCAATCCGGTTGACAGGGTTTAGGGTTTCCGGAACCGATCACCCGTAATCAGGAGCATTTCACATGAACGAAAAAGACATCATCATCGGATATACCACCGGAGTTTTCGATCTGTTTCATGTCGGGCACCTGAACCTGCTGCGCAAGGCCAAGGCCCTGTGCGACCGGCTCATCGTCGGCGTGACCACCGATGAATTGGTCGCTTACAAAAACAAACGAGCGGTGATCCCATTTCACGAACGCATGGAAATAGTGCATAGCATCGACTACGTGGACACAGTTGTCCCACAGGAAGATATGGATAAAATGAAAGCCTGGGACAAACTTAAATTCGACATCATGTTCGTGGGCGATGATTGGCACGCAACAGAAAAATGGGAAGGATACGAAACGGAGTTCAAGCAAAAAGGCGTGAAGATCGTCTATCTGCCCTATACCAAAACGACTTCCTCCACCCTGATCAATGAAGTGCTGCTCAAACTGCGCGACAACACGCTCTAGGCCTGCTTCATGTGCGGATTTCTCGGCATAGTAGCCAGCCAGGCTCTCTCAATTGATCGCGAACGGTTTCGCCGCGCCCTGAACCTGCAAAGGCACAGGGGGCCAGATGGTTCCGGCGTGCATTGGGGCCCTCGCCACGCCCTCGGGCACAGACGGCTTTCCATCATTGACCTAAATGACCGTTCCGCACAGCCTATGTGTACCGAAGACGGGCGGTTCTGCCTCGTTTTCAATGGCGAGATATACAATTTCAAGGAAATCCGATCGCGACTGCACGGGCTGGGCCACCGCTTCTGCCGCGAAAGTGATACCGAGGTTCTGCTGCACGCCTATGAAGAATGGGGAACGGATTGTCTGGAGATGATGCAGGGCATGTTCGCCTTTGCCGTACTCGATACCGCTTCGGGAAAAGTCGTCCTGGCTCGAGACAGGCTGGGCATCAAACCACTCTATTATTCGCGCCATGGAGAGACGCTCTATTTTGCCTCGGAAATCAAATCCATCCTTGCCATGCTGGATGGCATGCCCGCATTCAATGAACGGGCTGCGGCCTCGTACCTTTCCTTTCGCCAACCCCTAGAACAGGACACCTTTTATCAGGGTATCCATTCCCTGCGTCCCGGCCACATCCTGACCTTTGACAAGGAAAGACTCCACACAATCCAGTGGTGGGATTGCGCACAATGCATCGAAGAACAGCGTGATGACAAGGGAGAGGCCTTTTATGCGGACAGACTTCGTGAACTGCTGACCTCTTCCATACGCTATCGAATGATCTCGGACGTGCCCGTGGGCGCATATCTTTCCGGGGGAGTCGATTCCAGCGCCATCGCCACGATCATGGCCGGACTGTCCTCTGATCCCGTCTCCACTTTCACCATCGGATTTACCGAAGACGGGTACAACGAATTTCCCTATGCCCGCATGGTTGCGGAACAGGCCGGGACGACGCACCACGAAATACTTCTGGGAAGCACTGCCTACATGGAAGACATGGAAAGACTGATCCGACTCAAGGACGCACCCCTTTCCGTGCCCAACGAAATCCCGTTGAACAGGATGTCCGCAGAGCTCAAACGCCACATCACCGTTGTGCTTTCCGGGGAAGGCGCGGATGAACTCTTCTGGGGATACGGCCGGATTTTCCGCTCGGCTTTCGACTACCAACGGATGGTCGCTCTGGAGAACGGCGAATATCCACCGCAGGAAGCCAGCCAACTCACTGCCGCACTGACCGCCGCCTACGGCCAGGCGATATTCCCGTCCAAGCTCGACCATTTTCTTGCCAAATACCGCTATGTTCCCTTGTGCGAACAACAGCGCCTGCTCGATAAGGATGTGGTCCGATCCGCTGAGGTCATGCACCGAAAGACCTTTTCCCGTCTCTTTCGGACAGCCGGGGACGACTACGCCAACAACATCGCTTATGCCTTCACCAAAATACACCTTGAGGGGCTGTTGCGCCGCGTGGATTCCTCCACCATGGCGACTTCGGTTGAAGCCCGTGTTCCCTTCCTGGACCATCGGTTGGTGGAATTCGCCTTCAGCGTGCCTTCGCACCACAAGTTACGCTGGAAATCTCCCGAGGCAGAGCAGGCCGGGAAACTGCTGGCAGCCGATGATATCTCCGAACACCTCGATATACCCAAGTACATCCTGAAAAAATCGGCATCGAAACTTCTTCCCCATGACATTCTGTATCGAAAAAAGCAGGGATTCCCGGTCCCGCTTGATCAATGGGCCGGAGGCGACCTCAAAGACAAGGCTTCAGAAATCCTGCTCTCGCAAGAAGCACGACAGCGAGGTCTCTATGAGATGAAAAACATGAAGAAACTCGTCGCCAACCTCGGTCCTCGGACTCCCCACAAGGATGCCCTAAAAGTCTGGATGCTCCTGAATCTCGAAGTATTTCTCTCCACCTGTTTCACAAGGCCGGTCCTGTAATGCCTCTTGTCCACTTCCTCATAAAATGGACCAGAATATACTGGTTCAGATTGCTGAAAAGAATCTGCCTGAGCCACACTCGCTCTCAGAAGCTGTGGGTCTTCGGCGCGAGGGAAAGATTCCGCTATGACGAAAACTCGAAGCACCTTTTCGAATATGTCAATCGGCATAGGCCAGATATCCACGCGGTCTGGCTGACGCGCGACCCGGCCATACGGCACCACCTGCGGGCACAAGGACTGGATGCGCGCATGTCCCACAGCATCGGCGGCTACACGGCGCAGTTCATGGCGGGCATATCGTTTGTGAACGTCTCATATCGGGATGTGAACTGGTTTCTGCTCTATGGATGCCCCGTGGTCCAACTCTGGCACGGCACCCCCATGATGGAGAACGACCTCAAATATCTTGGGGAAGAATACGCTTTCGTGACCCTTGCTTCCGAAGAATTCCTGACAAAGCAACACCTTGGTGACCCGAAGGTCTTTGATTTTCGACTCACGGGCTACCCTCGGGCTGACAGCCTTGCCCGAACGGACATCGCCCCGGCAGTCAAACATCTCAAGCAACGATACGGATTTGATAAACTGGTCCTCTACGTGCCCACACATCGCAGACCACCGCAATGGGACGGCAAAGGAAAACCTGTCGTCGAATATGGACTCTTCGGTCCCTATGGCTTTGATTTCCATGCCATGGAAGCCCTTATGGAAAAGCACAATGCCCTGTTCGTTCTCAAGCTCCACCCCCTGCAACCTTTTGCGGACGCGGCATCGGCAGAACACTTCGAAAACAGCTCCTTCATGCATCTGGCAGCCCATGACGACCCGTTGGCGGACGTCTTCGACTTCATGCGATCCACGGATGTCCTGATAACGGATTTTTCATCCATCTATTTCGATTTCCTACTCCTTGACCGCCCGGTGATTTTCACGCCTTTTGATATCAAGGAGATGGAGTCTACACGGAAATTCAGGTTCGACTACAACGAGATTACCCCCGGTCCCCAGGCTCACGACTGGCCGGAGACACTCAGACATCTCGACCAGATACTCAATGGCGCGGACGAATTCAGCGAGTCACGACAGCGCGTCTGTCGCCGTTTCAATCACCACGGAGACAACAACAGGTGTTCCCGCGTTGTCAATGAAGCCATGCAGTATCTCCTGACCATGGAAAGCAAAAGCAAGGAACAATCATGACATTCGTCATACTGACATTCAATTACATCCCCTTCATCGAGTCTCTTTACCGAGCCAATCCCGACTTGCGGGACATGCCTTATGCAGAGCAACTCGAAACGATCCATGTCGCCTCCTTCGGTACAGCGGATTTCTACAGCCACGGGCTGCGCGCACAAGGGCATGAAGCCACTGATATCATCTGGAACAATGAAATTCTTCAATTGACGTGGTGCCGGGAATACGCACCAGACCTGGTCGAAAGATTTTCCACACGACAGGATACCACCGCATGGCTCATGGAAGTGATGCTTCGGCAGATCGAAGCTGTACACCCTGATGCCCTGTTTCAAATTCCGGTCTATGACTTCCCGCCCGAGATCATGGAGCAACTCAAGTCTCTGACCCGTCTTTACATCGGACAATGCGCCTATCCTTTGCGTGAAGACAGATCGCTGCACCCATTTGACCTCATGCTCTCCTCTCTCCCCAACTATGTGGAACGATTTCGATCCATGGGCCTGAAGGCCGATCTGCTCCCGCTGGGATTCGACCCCCGCATCGAAGAAAGACTGCCCCGGATGGACCGTGACCATGACGTTGTTTTCATCGGTGGCTTCTGCGAACAACACATGCCGCGCACCCTTTTTCTGGAGCAGGTTATCCAGGGACTGGGATCGGATGTCAGCTTTGAATGCATCGGGTATACCGACAGGGATGGATTGGCCCCGGATTCGCCCATTCGCGAACGGCTCAAAGAACCTCTCTGGGGTCTGGATATGTTTGCCACACTCAAGCGAGCCAAGATTGTCCTGAACGCCCATGCGCCATGGGCCGAGGGATATGCCAACAACATGCGCCAGTACGAAGCCACCGGGATGGAAGCATGCTTGCTCACCCACCACGCTCCGAATATCGACGACTTCTTCATTCCCGGCAGGGAAATCGCCACCTATGATTCCGTCCACTCATGTGTCAATGCTCTGCACGGACTCCTTTCGGACACTGCCGGGCGGCAGGAACTGGCGCACAATGGGCATCAAAGGACCATCACCGACCACACCTATGCCGACCGCGCCGCGCAGTTGGCAGGGATGGTTGAGAAACGACTCACCATGAGGGACCGCACATGAGCCATCTTGATGACCATATAGACAAGGCCCGCACCCTTCTCCGCGACGGGCATCCCCGGACCGCCCTTGACGAACTGATCGAAGCCAAAAGATTGCGGGAACCGCGCCAGGGGCTGGATGTGCTCCGCGCAGATTGTTTCCTGGCCATGGGAGAATATGCCCAGGCCCATGAATCTCTGCTGGAAGAGCTGCGGTTTTTCCCTGACAATGCCGTGGCCTGCGAGGCATTGAAGAACCTCCCCGGAGACATGAGCCGAGAGATTACCCACGAAGACTCGGAATTCGAGCCTCTTCTGGCCAAAATTCGCCCGTATACCATGCTCCCGGTCAATCGACTCTACAATCTCTACCTCCGGGCAAAAGAGGTATGTGCGCATGATATTCCCGGTGACTTTGCCGAATTCGGCGTGGCGGGCGGAGGCTCCACAGCCATGCTCGCCGCCGTGATCAGAAACCACTCCAGCCGCCCGCGAACGGTTCACGCCTTTGACACATTCTCGGGGATGCCCGATCCATGCTCTCTCGATTGTCTACACACCGGGACCCCCGCCGACGCCACGGGCTGGGGAGCGGGAACCTGCGCCGCTCCCACCGAATCCCTGCGCACCATCTGCAATCATCTTGGTGTGTTGGATATGGTCAGAATCAATGAAGGTCTCTTTCAGGAGACGCTGCCTTTGGTCAAACAAGACATGACAACGCTGGCTTTGCTGCACGGTGACGCCGATTGGTATGAATCCATGCGGTATATCCTCATGACCTGTTTTGACACCGTGGGCACAGGCGGGGCTGTGATCCTCGACGATTATGGATACTGGGACGGCTGTACCAAAGCCGTCGATGAATTTTTCGCCATCAGCAGACAGACCCCGGAACTGCGTCCCATCAAGGGAGGCGGCGGTGTCTGGCTGCGCAAGGAGTAACCGTGCCCGATATTCTGCATGTCATACGCGGGTATTCCCGAGGCGGAGCCGCAACAGCCATGCTTGGCCTGGCCCGACGTGCCGTGGAAGCTGGTCAGCGCCATGCCATTGCCTCGCTGGTGCCGTCCGACCCCGCCCATGCCGAAACAGCGCGGGCACTCGGCGTTCCGGTCCACGATGTCACCTCTCCAAGCCACTTTGCCACGCTTGCAGACGCATTCGATATCGTCCTCGTCCACTGGTGGAACAGTCCGGAGATGGACACATTCCTCCGTGCGCCCCTGCCCCCCATACGACTCGCTCTCTGGATTCACGTCGGCGGGACCAGTGCGCCCCAGGTCGTTACCAGATCATTGCTTGCCCTCCCTGATATCGCAATCGGCTGCAGCCCGGTGACCCTGGAAGCCATGCAGGACACCTGGAGCGGCACCGACCTGCACATGGTGCTGGCCGGAGCCGAATTCGATCCTCTCAAGGCCGTACAACCACAACCGCATTCGGGGTTCACTGTCGGCTACGTTGGAACAGCCGCCAGCCACAAGATGCATCCGAACTATATATCCATGAGCAGCAAGGCCCGCCTTGAAGATGCCCGGTTCATCGTTTGCGGCGACGGGGAACTGGAGCAACTCCGAGCGCAGGCGGCGGAGACAGCATGCCCGGAGGCTTTCGAGATTCGGGGGTTTGTGGATTCCGTGGCCGATGTTTTTGCCAGCCTTGATGTCTACGGCTACCCCCTGTGTCACGATACCTATGCCGCAGCCGAACTAAATTTGCAGGAAGCCATGTATTGCGGTGTTCCTCCCGTAGTCTTCCCTCATGGCGGCGTCCGTCTGCTGGTGGATCATGGGATCAACGGGCTGGTCGTGGAGAATGAGGCAGACTATGCTCTGGCCCTGGAACAACTCCATGACGACCCGGCCGAACGCCTCCGATTGGGAACCAATGCCCGACGCAAGGCACAGACTGAATTTGGGGCGGAAAATACATTCAAAAACATGGAGAGAGTCTGCCAATCATTGATGGCCCGGCCGAAACAGAGCCGGAGCGGCCTCGGAAACGGAATCGATCCGGCAACGGGATTTGAGCGATTCATGGACTCCCTCGGAGAAAATGATACGATTTTCCGTATCAGCGCGGGATTGACTCCCGGCGACATGGAGCAAGCGGATACCGCCATTGCCAATGCCAGTCCGCTCATGGCGTCACGATGGTCCGGCGGCATCCTGCACTGGGCCAGCGCGTGGCGGGAAGACCCCTGGCTCGCATACTGGTCCGGGCTGGTTCAGGAGAAGAGCGCACCGGACAGGGCGCATGAAGCATTTTGCAAGGCGGAACAGAAGGGACTAAACACCCCCCGCCTCTCCCGCCGCATCAGGCGGACAACAGACGCAACGCACACGAAGGAGTTATGAAGAATGCCCACCATAGACTGGCTCAAACAGGAATTCGACTACGGATACGACTCCGGTGATGTCCTGGCTGAAACTCCCGGAAAAGTCCGGGCCACCGAAGAATCCCGCATCGGCGGCTGCTACAGAACAGTCTTTACCAAGGCGGTTCTGCCACATATGCGCGAGGATTCCACTGTTCTGGAGATCGGTCCCGGTGGCGGTTCCTGGTCCCGTGCCCTGCTGACACATCTTCCCAAAGGCACGCTCCACACTGCCGATTTTCAAGATGTCACTCCATGGCTCAAACCCGAAGAGTACAACGGCAGACTCATCTGCACACAGGTCACAGACAACTCTCTGCGGGAGTTTGAGAACGGCATGTTCGATTTCATCTGGTCATTCGGTGTCCTGTGCCATTGTAATACGGACCTGATAGCCCAGGTACTCAAAGCCTCCTTTGCCAGAGCCGCTTCCGGTGCGACAGCCGTCCATCAATATGCGGACTGGGAAAAGCTCGATGCACTGGGCTGGCCGCAATCCCGCCACATACCGGCTGTTTTTCGCGATATGGAAGATGATGAAATCTGGTGGCCGAGGAATTCCCGGTCAACCATGACCCGTCTGGCCGAAGAGGCCGGGTGGACCGTGAAAAAACCGGATATGGGCCTCCTGGAACGCGATTCCATGATTCTGCTCACACACCCCTAACCCAAGGAAGCCGATGCATTCCACGACACACAAGAACGGCCCGGTCCTGCTCATCAGCCATGAGCTGTCATATACCTTTCCGTTTTCCTATGCGTACCTTGCAGGAGCGCTCAAGGAAGCGGGATTTGTCGTGGAAGTGCTTTTCCGCCCTGGATTGCAGGCGGATTTTCCGAAATTCGTCAAGGAGATACTAGCGCGAAAACCACTCATGGTCGGCCTTGGCAATCTCTATCCCGAACTCTTGCCTATCAAACGGCTCATAGAATTGATGGACACGGGCGGACGAGATTTCCCCATCGTCATAGGTGGGCAGATGGTCTCGCCCACCCCGGAATTCGCACTCCAGATAACCGGAGCGGACATGGGTGTCATCGGTGAGGGAGAACTGACCATGACCAATCTGGCCCGCGCCCTGCGCGATGGCAAAGACCCGGCCTCAGTCAGCGGTATGGTTGTCAGAAATGAGCTGAATTTCATCAATACGGGTCCGGGGGAATACATCAAGGATCTGACCGAACTGCCCGAGATTCCCTTTGAACTTTTCCCGGAAGAACAATGGCTCCAGGTCGGTAAGGTTTTCGTCAATAACCCGCAACCGCAGTGGCGATACGACGATCGGGTCATCTCCATCCACGGAGGGCGGGGATGTCCTTTCCGATGCAATTTCTGCTACCATCACAGCCGTATCCGATACCGCCGTATCGAAGACATGATGCAGGAAGCACAAGAATGGTTGAAGCGGTTTGACGGCAATATGCTCATGTTCAGCGATGATCTGGTGCTGGCCACGCCGAAGCGGGCCGAAAAGCTCGTGGAATTGGTCAGCGGCCTGGACCGCAAGGTTGATTACCGCATCACCTGCCGCTTCGATGTTCTCAGCAAAATAGACGATCACCTGCTGAGAGAAATGAAACGGACCGGATTGCGCATCATGGCTCTCGGCATCGAATCCGGCAGTCAACGAATCCTCGACATCATGGACAAACGCATCACCGTGGATCAGATCAGGGATGGAGTCCGACGGTTGGCGGAAAACGGCATTTTCGCTTCAGGCAATTTCATGTTCGGCCAGATTTCAGAAACCCGCGAGGATGGAGACGCTTCCATAGCCCTGATGCAGGACCTGTGCAAACTGCACAAACATATTCAACTCTCCTCGACGATTGCCACGCCTTTCCCTGGCTCGGGGCTCTGTGACTATGCACTGGAAAAAGGACTGATAAAGGACCAGCAGGACCTGTTCGACCGCTTCAATTCCTTTGTGGATATCTCGGTCAACCTGTCAGACATGAGTGATGAAGAGCTCCTGGATCTAAAACGACAATTTGACACAGGATACAGGGAAGCCCGAACCAATTCCTCAGGAGCCATGACAGCCATGGTCGAAAATTCCATACGCAGACTGGGCGGGCTGGATATGAAGCTGCGCCGACGCCTGTTCAGCGACCACCCAGAAACACCCCCATCCTGGTACAGCAACACCTATGACCTGGCACAACGAACACTGGGGAAATTGCAATTATCCCTACGTGGCATCTCTCGTTTTGAGACCATATAGATTCAAGAGAGTTCAAGAGTAAACACAGAACCACGGCAGAACATCACAAGCCTGCTTCTGCCACAATGAGTATCAGGCCAGCAACCAATCGGGCGAGGGCATATTTCATCGTCCCAAAAGCCACGAGACCAGGGCAAACGCGCTGCACACCCGAGGTTCCTGTCCGTGCACGTACGGCTCCATGTGAAAGAAAAGTCCCTTTCCAACGCCACAATCTCACGGAGAACCTTTATGGACGGACAGAAGATTCTCCGTGCTCTAAAGTCATTGGACAGACATACCGATTAATCAACAAGTAAATGGTTTGTCCTTTTTTTCTCAGAAGCTTCCTTGTTGAAAAAAAGAGATTCAACCCGTTCTCATTGGATTTCCAAGCCAGGACTCGATATGTTCTTTTTTTAAAATTGTTCAAGTAGTAAATAAGTGATATATCGTGATTCACCACAACGAAGTACAACAAGGAGCGCAGGATGGCCTATAATTTGCACCAAATCACACCTGTGCCAAGCTCTTGAGCTTCACCCCGGAACATTTTAAGACCAAATGATTTATTGTAAAAGATGACAATAAGATACACTACTCGATATCAGCCAGGCGACAACACAGGCCATGAATTGTCCCAAGCGGTCATTCTTGCCGGGGGACTTGGTACCCGTTTGCGTCCGTTTACCGAGAACAACCCCAAGCCAATGATTCCCGTGTGTGGCCGACCTTTTCTTGACCGGCTCTTGGAACAGGTCAGGGACCAAGGGATTTCCCGCGTCCTTCTGCTGCTCGGGTATCTTCCAGACATCATCATGGACCACGTGGGCGACGGCAGTCGATTCGGACTGGAGGTGACCTATTCGATCTCGGATGTGAACAATGACACCGGCCGGCGCCTCAAGCTTGCCCGCCCCATGCTTGATGACCATTTCCTGCTCATGTACTGCGACAATTTTCTCCCCGTGGACGTGAGCGCCATGTGGCACCAGTACAAGCAGAGCAACACACGCTGCCAGATCACGGTCTATGCCAATGACGACGGCTACACGAAGGACAATCTTCGGCTCGATGCAGATCACATGGTCGAAACATACGACAAGACCCGGCAGGCAGAGGATCTCGAAGGCGTGGACATAGGCTACGCCATCGTCGCCAGAAATGTCGTGGATGCCCTGCCTGAAGAGAATGTCAATTTCGAGGCCTGCGCCTATCCCGCATTAATCGAAGAACGCAGGTTGGGAGGGTTTCTGACCGGCCATCGGTACTACAGTATCGGCAGCCATGAGCGCCTGCCGCAGACGGAACGCTTTTTCGCACACCCCCGCGCCATCATTCTGGATAGGGACGGAGTGCTCAACGTCAAACAACCTCGCGCCTGCTATGTGACCACACCGGAGCAGTTCCAGTGGATTCCCGGCTCACGTGAGGCCGTCAAACTGTTCACCGATGCCGGGTACCTGATCTTTCTGATTACCAACCAGGCCGGAATCGCCCGAGGTGTCATGACCGAAGACGATTTGGAACGGGTCCATGCCACCATGCTGGCAGACCTGCGCGACATCGGGGCAAACATCGACGCCATCTATTACTGCCCCCACGGATGGGATGAGGGATGTTCCTGTCGTAAGCCCGCGCCGGGTATGCTTTTCACCGCCCAACGGGAATTTGACCTGAATTTGCAAAAAGCCGTGTTCATCGGCGACGACGAAAGGGATATGGAAGCCGGGCTCCGAGCCGGATGCCCTTCCATCCTAGTCACGGACGATATACCTCTGATCGAGGTGGCTCGCCACCTTCTGGAAAGCAACCGCAACCCACATGAGAAACGATGACCACCACCAATGACATCAAGACCGTTCTTGTCACCGGCAACCTCGGCTACATCGGCACGGTACTGACCCCGATCCTGTCCGACCTGGGCTATACCGTCCACGGACTCGATACCGAATTCTACGATGAAACCTGCCAACTTTATCCTTTCGCCTCCGGGGTCGACAAACAGGTGCGCAAGGATGTGCGAGATGTGGAACCTGCCGATTTCGAGGGCGTGGACGCCGTGATCCACCTCGCGTCTCTCTCCAACGATCCGCTGGGCGAATTCGATCCATCTATCACCGAAGCAATCAACTACACCGCGACCATGCGCGTGGCCGACTGCGCCCGCACAGCCGGAGCCAGTCGATTCGTCTATGCGTCATCCCAGAGCATGTACGGTGTTTCCGACACCAGTGTGGAATTGGACGAAGACGACTCCGAAAAAAATCCGGTAACCGCATATGCCAAGACCAAATGGCGCGCCGAATGCGAACTGCGCGATATGGTGGATGACCGGTTCCTGACGACTTTTTTTCGCCCCTCCACGGTCTTCGGAGCCAGCCCCAGACTGCGGTGCGATATCGTTTTCAACAACCTCGTGGCCTGCGCGCACACCACCAACCGGGTGGAAATCATGAGCGACGGCACCCCATGGCGACCGGTCATCCACATCCGCGACGTTTGTTCGGCCTTTATTTCCGGTCTGACTGCCCCGCGTGAAACAGTGGCAGGACGCGCTTTCAACGTGGGCATCGAAAACGGTAACTTCACCGTGCGCGATCTGGCCGAAGCCGCTCAACGGGCCGTGCCGGGCAGTGACCTCGTCTTCACGGGAGAACATGTCGATTCTCGCACCTATCGAGTGGGGTTCAATCGCATTCTGACCGAACTCAAGGGACACTTCATGCCCGAATGGGGGCTGGACCGGGGAGGGCAGGAACTCGTCGAACTATTCAAGCGTGTCTCCCTGACCGAAGAGGATTTTCGCGGCGAAAAATGCATTCGCCTGATGCGTCTGAAAAATCTTATTTCACAAGGCCAATTGGACAGCAACCTGCGCTGGAAGGAGTAACCCTGTGGATGCCATTACCCACTGCCGTGGATGTGAGTGTTCGGATATCACCCCGTTTTTCGACCTCGGAGACCTGCCCTTGGCCAACGGATTGGTCTCTCCGGGCACTGCTGAACCGGACGCCCGATACCCACTCTCCCTGTCATTCTGCCCTGAATGCGGCCTGGTCCAACTGAATCACACCGCTGATCCCGAGGAGCTTTTCTCCCAGTATGTCTGGGTAACCGGGACATCGGCCACAGCCCAGAGCTATGCACGGCTTTTTCGAGACCGTGCTTTTGAACGAATCCATCGCACCGAAACGCCTCTGGCTCCAAAGGGCAGTTTCATTGTGGAAGTGGCCAGCAATGACGGCACCTTTCTCAGACCTTTTCAAGAAGCGGGAAGCAGGGTTCTCGGCATTGATCCGGCCAACAATATTGTCAAGGCCGCCAATGAACAGGGTATTCCCACCCGGTGCGATTTCTTCGGCGAGACCGTGGCCCGCGAGGTCGTGACCGAACACGGCCACCCGGACATCGTCTTTGCCCGCAACGTCATTCCCCATGTGGCGAATCTGCACGACTTTGCCGAAGGCCTGCGGGTCTGTCTGGAGGGCGGCGGAATCCTGGCGGCGGAGGTGCACTACGCAAAAGAAATCCTGGAAAACCTACACTACGACTCCATTTATCACGAACACTTGTGTTATTTCACACTAAAAAGCTTCGAAGCCCTCCTGGCCCGACACGGTATGTTCGCCTTTGATCTCGAAAGCAGCCCCATCAGCGGCGGGTCCATCGTGGTCTACGCCTCCCTTGAAAAACGCCCTCGCTCGCATCAGCTCGACGCCTTTGCCAAAGCCGAAGCAGACTGCGCCACCAATGAATTGACGAGCTGGAACCAGTTTGCCGCCACAGCCATCGACCACCGGGACCACCTCGTGGACATGATCCATGATGCGCTGGACAGAGGTCATGTCCTCATCGGATACGGTGCTTCGGCTCGCAGCTCCACCCTACTCAACTTTTGCGGCATCGGCCCGGACATGCTCCCGGTCATAGCCGACCAAAGCCCCTTGAAGCACGGTTTGTTGACCGCCGGGAATCGCATCCCCATCGTTGCCCCGGACACGGCCATGGAATCCATACCTGATACCGTGGTCATACTGGCCTGGAACTTTCTGGAAGAGATCGCGGGAATCCTGCGAGACACATACGGATTTACGGGAAAGATACTGGCGCCCCTGCCTTTTCCCCCCACCATGACCACAGCAGACGAGGTGTGCCGTGACTGACCAGACCTGCGCCATCGATGGCGTGATCATCCGCCCCCTGCGCCGCATTCCGGACGAGCGAGGCACCATCATGCACGGCGTGCGTGACGACAATGCCCTGAGCCACATGGGAGAAGTCTACTTCAAACGGTTGTACGCCGGGGTCGTCAACGGCTGGCACGCCCATGAAACATTGGAGCTGAACTACATCTGTCTGACCGGCATGATCAAACTGGTGCTCTATGACCTGCGCAAGGAATCCCCGACCAAAGGGGCATTGCAGGAGATATATTTTGGCGACGACAACTACTGCATGGTTCACGTGCCGCCCGGCATCGCCAATGGCTCCAAGGGCATGGCCAAGCCATGGTCACTGATGTGCAACGTGGCATCCCATGCCCACGACCCCTCTCTCAAATATCGCAGGATTGATCCCCATTCGGGTGAAATTCCATATGATTGGGCACGAAAGGACTTTTAACCATGCGGATTCTGGTGACCGGAGCAACCGGATTCATAGGGAGCCACCTCATCCCCCTGCTTCTCGGGCACGGGCATGAGGTCATCGGTGTTTTCCGGCACACCGTGGGCACTGCCGCCAGTCCCATGATACGAGCGGACCTGAACTCCGGGGAAGCTGTCACACGGCTCATGGAATCCAGCCGTCCCGATGCCCTGGTTCATCTGGCATGGGAAGGATTGCCCGATTATTCCTATGCCATGTCCCGTCGAAATCTCGATGCTTCCCTGCGACTGTTCGAGGCCGCCAACCGGGCAGAGGTCGACCATATAGTGAGTTCCGGCAGTTGTTGGGAATACGCCGCCCCGACCGGGAAAACAGCGGAGGACGCTCCCCTGGCCCATGACGCACCGTTTCAGGCGGCCAAGAATGCCGCGTTTTTCATGGGGAACGGACTCGCCACCGCGTCGGACAGTCGATTTCACTGGCTGCGCCTTTTTTTCGTTTACGGACCAGGCCAACGACACAGGTCCCTTCTGCCCCATGTGGTTGATACCCTGTCACGCGGGGAACAACCGGATATCCGATCGCCGCAGGCCATGCAGGATTTCATCCATGTCTCGGATGTCGCCCGCGCTTTTGCCATGGTGCTGGACACGCCTCCGCCAAACGGCGCATATAACGTCGGATCAGGCGAGGCCACCGCAGTGTGGCGTATGGCAGAGACTGCACGCAAAGCCCTCGGCATATCCGCTCCGCTCTATGATCCGATTCCTGTCGAGACCGACCACGATCCCTTCCGGGCAGACTGTACCCGGCTCGGCGAGGCCACGGGCTGGCATCCCGAGCTGAATCTGGAAAACGGCATAGCCCACTATGTCAAACAAAGGCGGCATACGTCATGATCATTTCACGGACCCCCATGCGGGTCAGCTTTGCTGGCGGCGGCTCAGACCTCTCGGTCTACTATCAACAGACTCCCGGCATCGTCCTGAGCACTGCCATCGACCGCTATATATACATCACCGTCAATAAAATGTTCGACGACAAGATACGGGTCAGCTACTCCACCACCGAAATAGTGGATTGCGTGGACGACCTGAAGCACAACATCATTCGCGAAGCGCTCAAGATTGTCGGCATCAGCCATGGTGTGGAAGTTGTCTACATGGGTGACATTCCCATCGGAAATGCAGGCATCGGACTTGGCTCGTCCAGCAGCCTGGCCGTGGGGGTGCTCAATGCGCTCTACGCCTTCAAGGGCATGCATGTCTCGGCCGAACGACTAGCCCGTGAAGCATGCCAGATCGAAATCGAAATTCTTGGCCACCCCATCGGCAAGCAGGATCAATATATCGCGGCCTACGGCGGCATCAACACCATCCAATTCAATCAGGATGAAAGCGTGTTTGTGGACCCGGTCATCTTTACCAGACAGACCAAAGCCGCATTGCAAGGCAAGCTGATGATGTTCTTCACCGGATTGGTACGGATTTCCTCTGACATACTTGCTGAGCAAAAAGGGAACATCAGGGACAATAAGACTTTTCTCGACAAAATGGTCGGACTGGCGCGGGTAATGCGGGAAAGCCTCGTGGCCAATGAATTCGATCGGGTCGGCGAGATTCTTCATGCGGGCTGGATGTGCAAGCGCAACCTGGCCTCCACCATTTCATGCACATCCATCGATGAGGATTACCAACGAGCCATGGACGCCGGAGCCATCGGAGGTAAGATTCTGGGTGCTGGCGGTGGCGGATTTCTGCTCTTCTACTGCGACGAGGAAAAACAGGCATCCGTGCGACAGGCTCTCTCCCATCTCAAGGAAACACCCTTCAATTTCGAACCGCAGGGCAGCAAGATCATCCACCTGAGCGACTAGCCCGGAGACGACGTATGACGACGCCCACATGCCATACCACCCATATGGGATGCCCCTGTTGCCACGGAAGCGATATTATCCGAGACCTCTGGGTCCGGGAACGGACTCCCGCGCTGAATAATCGTCTCCATGCCACACGAGAACAGGCACTGGCCGCCCCTCTGGGGCGTGTTGCACTGGCGTTGTGCCGAAGCTGCGGCTTTGTCTTCAATCACGATTTTGATGACGCTCTCGTCAGATATGACAAAGACTACAACAGCAGTCGCAATGATTCCCCCGCCTATCAGGCTCACCTGGCTGAAACCGCGGATTTCATCGCGGCAAGTCTGCCCCGAAAAGCCGGACACCCCGGCAGAGTCCTGGAGATAGGCTGTGGCGATGGCCAATTCCTACGGTACCTGCATGAGAAGGGGATGGATGTTTGCGGCTACGACCCAGCCCTGCCCACACACCCTCCATGCCCGAACGGCATGGAACTGCATGGAACATGCTTCGCACCGGAGAGCCGTGAGGAACGATACGACGCCCTGGTTCTGCGTCACGTCCTGGAGCACATCCCCACTCCCGGGCTTTTCCTCCGGGAACTGCTGTCCGCACCGAGTCTGGAGTCAAGCATGGTCGCCATTGAAGTCCCTGACCTGCAATGGATTCTTGACCACCATGCCCCCTATGACCTGACCTATGAGCACTGCAATTATTTCAGACACGAATCACTCGTCAATTTAATGAACGAGCTTGGTTTTTCCGAGTATTCTTTTCAGCGAGGATATGGGGGACAGTATCTGATATCAATATTTAAAAGGAACAATTCAAGCATAATACGACAAATTACACCTTCTGAAGAAACGATTTTTTCCGCAATGGACACAGCACAAGAACGTTTATTGCATGAATTATTTTCCCATGGCCCTGTCTCAATCTGGGGCGCATCAGGCAAAGGGGTGCTTTTGACCGCCTCCCTGCCTGATTCCACACTGGGACAAGTCAAAAGGGTCATTGACGTGGACCGGAAGAAGCAGGGGTTGTTCCTGCCCGGCACCGGACTTGAAGTCTGCCCGCCCGATGTCCTGACCTCGGTCATTGAACCGGGTAGAGTCGTGGTGATGAACCCGGTGTATACCGATGAGATATCACGGATGCTTGAAGCCATGGGTGTCAAAACGGATGTGACTTGCATAGCTTGAGGATCAGATGAAAAAATACTTTATTGATGACAACACCTGCACCGCCTACAAGCTGATCCTGAGTCGAGTGGCCAGCTATTACGATGCCAACGGTTGGCAACTTGTTCGAAGCGCCGCCGATGCCGATCTCGCCATTGCCGGATGTTGCGCAGCCTTCCACAGTCTGGAGGAAGAAGCACTGAACATCGCCAGGAGCGTGGTGAATGAAGGGGCCGGAGAAACAGTCCTCTTCGGCTGCCTGACCACGGTTTCCCCGGAACAGGCCAAGGCACTGGGAGTGGATCATGTCATTGCTTCGCCGCAATGGAAACGACTGACTGATTTCGTTACCAACCCGGTGGTGGAACTGGATGCGATTCCGCCATCCACCGAGTTCCGGCTTCAGGAAGAATACCGCATATACGATCCGGGCAAACAGTTTGTCCTGCTACAGACTGGGTGTTCCTCGGATTGCCCCCACTGCCCGCACAAACTCGGCATCGGCCCCTTGAAAAGTGTTCCCATGCAAACTCTCCTTGATCAATGTGAAACGCTCGTTAAAAACGGCGCGCACACCATCGTGCTGACCGGAAACGACACCGGATCATGGGGAACGGATACGGGCGAGGGGACTTACGTGGAGCTTCTCCGCGCCATCCTTGATTTTCCGGTCAAGCTGCATCTGGCCCAGATCAACCCCGACTGGGTCGCCCTCTATAGTGAAGCGCTTCTCGATCTGCTGACCGATGACCGGATCAAGGATTTCCAGACACTGATTCAGACCACCAGCCCGCGTCTGCTTGAAATAATGAATCGCGCTCCCGTCGTCCTTGAACTGGAAGACTTCTTCCTGCGTCTGCGGGAACTCCGTCCCGATATTTTCCTGCGTACGGACCTGATCATCGGCTATCCGACTTCAACAGAAGAAGAAGACCGGGCCACCGTGGCCTTCACGGCCCGCTTTTTCGATGAAGTAGCCGTCCATGCCTACGAACGGTTCCCACATACGCGCATCGAAACCATGGGGCTGCCCTTCCACTCCCGCGAGGTCATCGTCGGGCGGGTGGATGAAGCTGTGAACACACTGGAAAAGAGCGGTACCATTCTCGTCCACCGTGGCGGACAGGTCTATGAAACCATGGTCGCCATCGAACAACCGAAAAAAACGATACAAACCGATCGGGAACGATCCCCGGGTCAACAATGAACGGCACTCTCCCCAAAATAGAATGGAATGATGAGGTCCTGATCCCAAGTCACGTCAATATCGAGACACTCTTCGGCTGCAATGCGCACTGCACCATGTGCATCATTGACCAACCCAGCAAGCGACGAAAGGGAGTGATGAAGGAACCTCTGTTTCGACATATCATCGACTCCCTCAAACCCCATCGCACCCAGATTCAGAAACTGGACCTCTTCGCCCTGGGCGAACCACTACTCGACCCGGATATCATGGCGCGTATCCGCTATGCCAAGCAGCAGGGCTTCACCGGTATGGCCATCTCGACCAACGCGGACCTGCTGACTGAGCACATGGCGAAGGAACTGCTCGACACCGGCATAGAAACAGTCATATTCAGCATCGACGGTATTGATGCACCAACCCATGAAGGTATCCGCCGAGGGGTTTGCTTCGAACGTGTCGTCGCCAATGCCGAGCGAATCATCGCCATGCGCGATCAAGGGAATTTTCCGACTCGTTTTGTTGTTCGTTTCATTCGCCAAGAGTGCAACCGGGATCAATGGCAACCATTCGAGCAATACTGGAATGCCCGTCTCTCTGCGGACCGGAACGATCTGCTCCTGAGTTACAACATCCACACCTGGGGTGGGGCCGTCGACTCCAAAGAAAACGTTCTGGGAGTCTCCCAACGCGATGAAACCATAGAAAAAAGTCCCTGCCATCACATCTTCAACCAGATGATTATTCTGGCGGATGGTACGGTGCCCCTCTGTTGTGAAGATTTCCTCAATGCAGACATCGCAGTAGGCAATGTATCCGAAACCGATCCCATTGCCGTCTTCAACTCGCCCAGGATGCAGCACCTGAGAAAAATGCATGTAAACGGAGTCAAGAGCACGATCCCCATGTGCGGCCAATGCACCGTGCTGTATAGTGAAGCGGAGCGACAAGGATAACCACTCATGCATGACCAACTGACACTCATACTCCCTATCCGCGACCGAATTCACTTCATGCGCCGATGGTTTCAGCAGGCGAGAACATTTTCGTTTCCATGGAGAATCCTGGTCGCCGATGGAAGCCAGGGCGCCCAGAACTCGGATTTTTTCGCCTGCCCGGAACATTTTCAAGGGCTGCATGTGGAACATCAGAAGTACGAGACACCGGATGATTACGGCGGATTCATGGAGCGTATCTCCCTTTCACTGGATAAAGTGGAAACCCCCTATGTGCTCATTGTTGCTGATGATGACTTTTTCCTGCCATCCGGTATTCTGCGCAGCCTGCGATTTCTGGAAAAAAATCCTGACTACATGGCGGCGAGAGGGGAGATCCTTGATTTCACCATTCCCGGAAAAAATGGTCAGAATGCCTATGGCGACATGGAATTCTATTTTTCGGAACATTACAATGTACCGTCGAGAAACGCTGACAACGTCTATACCCGTTTGGCCCAGCAGTGTGACAAATATTGTTGTGCCCTGACAACTGTCCAACGCACGGCCCAGGCCCGCAAACGGTTCAGCTACCTGCGGCACATCAATGCCAGGGAAACGTGGCTTCCTCTGATGTTCGATGATTTCGGCCTGCTGGCTCAAGGGAAAACCCACCATGGGAAGCATCTCTATGGACTGAAACAGACCAACGCCATCGGCAGTGAAGCCCATGCCATCTATGAAAAGGACCCGAGCATCCTCGACTGGATGACCCGTCCGGGGTGGTCCGAGGAAATGAGTAAACTGGTCCCCTATGTCACACGGGAAATAGCCGAGGCTCAGAATATTCCCTACGCAACGGCCCATGCCGAATTCAAACGGTTATTCATCGCCCGCTATCTGTCACGGCTGATCAGGGTCAAAGGAAAAGGCGAAGGCACGGCCCTTCCAGGCACCATTGCCCGCAAATTCGAAAAATGGCGGCATGCTCTTAAGAGAAAAATAATATTCAAAAGTAGATACTTGCGTGCTCAAGCAGCACTCAAACGCTTTCAAAAATCCGAGGAAGTATCCGAATTACAGACGATCCTCGATATCTGCCGCACCCCGTATGACCCGGCAGGAAAAGCACCTCACGGAGAAGCACAATGAAAATTGGAGCACTGATCCCCGCCCGAAACGGATCCAAACGAATCAAGAAAAAGAATATCAAGATGCTGGGAGACCGTCCGCTGATCTGCTGGACCATTGATACTCTGCTCCAATCAGCTGTCTTCGACACCATCACAGTCTCCACCGAAAGTGGCGAAGTCGCCAGAGTCGTCAACGAATACTATCCGGGCGACACTGTTCGGGTTCTGGATCGTCCCGATTCATTGGCACACGACGATGCCCCTCTTTCCGGGGTTATCGAGCACTACCTCTCAGGCAACGACTATGAATACTTTGGCCTGTTCATGCCGACTTATCCATTCAGAAAAGTGGAACAACTGAGAGAAGCTGCCTACGCCATACAGACACGCTATCCCTGGCGCGTGCTCTCCAAAAGCAGCCGTCAGTATGCTTCAATGGATTACTATTACCCCCATGAAGCAGGCGTCAAGCGGGTCTTCCGGCTCCACCCCATGTTCTGCCCCTCCTCCAACTCTACCTATGTCTTCTCACACCGGAACTGCTATGATAACAGATGGATGCAATACGGCATCAGCGCGGCTGAACGCCTCTACACCATGCAGGTGGACCATATTGAAAGCGTTGACATCGACACCCCTGAGGATTTTGCCAAAGCACAGATGATCGCCGAGGGGAGACCTCCGGTGGTTCGGGCACCGGTCAGCACCCGGTTCGGCGACTGGGTCACCGTGACTCCGAAGGGAGTTGATGCGGAAAAATTCATGCATTTCGTGGGGCAGGAACGGCTCGCCGACACCAAAAAGCCGCTTCTGATTCTGGGCACCGCCACGCCCCCTCTCAACTTTTACACGATTATGAACAATGCGGTGCGCATGTATTACATGGATCGAGAGGCCGCCACCTGCTTTCAGTCCGACAAGGTCAACCTGACAGGCAATTCCGCATACATCCCGAAGCATTTCCTGCATGACCAGCATTACCGGATCATGCGCGTCCCTGAACTGGGGAAAGACGCGGATCACAAGGTCTGGTCACACGCTGAACAGCGCGAAATGGGCTGGCCTCACGGCGGTTTTCACAATGACAGCCAAGGACTTTACTTTGGTTCCGAATATGGTGATGACGTCCTGCCAAATGACCGGGTCATCTGGCAGGAGGAGCTTGCCAAGCAGGATTTCTATCTCGATCCCATCGAGTACCTCTGATTCTTTTTGTGATTTGACAACAAAAACATGCCCCCGAAAGGATATTTGCTTTCAGGGGCATAATTCGCTGTTCAGGGAAGCCCCTCCCAAGGCTCAGCCAAGTGCGTGGGCAAAGTCCTCGGGCGCCGCAGCAAGCAGATCCGGTGAGCCGAATTCGGCAAGAACCCGAATAAAATCGGGTCGATCATCCACTGTTTTCATGAAATATTTGTAGAACTTCTGCGGTTCGGGTGCATGAGCCAACGCCTGTACCAGATATTCCCGCGCCGCGTCATGGGCTCCCATCCAGAAGCAGCTCTCTGATCCCCAGAGCATCAATCCTGCCAGGGCACGGTCATGGAGATGGCCGTAACGAGCCATATTACCGGCTTCCGAAAAAAACCGGTCGAGGACGTATTGCTTGGCGCTCACATGGTTGACAACTTCGTCCGGGCGACGACTTTTGTTGTCGTGCCAACGATACATGGTGACGAACTCCGGTATGTGGACAAAGGGGAATCGACAAGCCAGACGAACCCACATCTCATAATCCCCGCAGTCGGTCATGGATTCGTCCACATGAAAACCGACCTCGCGAAATTTCTCGCAACTGATAAAGGCAGCTTGAGCCGGCGGCACGATTTCCACACAAAGCAATTGTTCCAGATCGTAGTCAGGGGCGATGAAGTCCGAGATATGGAGGCTCTCACCATCGACAATATGCTCGTCACCATAGATGACAGCGGCTTCCGGGTGCGCGGCAAAATGTTTTACCGCCCACGAGCAGGCATGAGGCAGCAGGGCGTCATCCCCGTTCAAAACTATGAGAATATCACCGGTCACACGCTGCAAAGCCCGGTTCAACCCCTCATATTCTCCACTATCCGGCTCAGAGCGCCAGAAAAGATTCCCATGATTAAGGGAGGCAAGATATTCGCCAGTGCCGTCATCAGACCCGGCATCCTGGAGTATATGCTCCACATGAGGCCAATCCTGCGCCTGCACACTTTCAATGCATTCCCTAAGATAGGGCATTCCCCGAAAGCAGGTGGTCACGACCGAAACAACTGGTTCACGCATTCGTTTTCCCCACGTCTATTCAAGATCGGGCCAGCGGCCCGGACACTGTTGCTGCCGGGCTTCAGGGAGTGACGCCGCGAGACAGCCGCCGACACCCTTTCTCCGCCCTGGTGAGCAACATCAGAAATTCATCACTCATCCGCCTGACATGATCGAAATAATACCGAAGGCCCTCGACCCGAGCCACATTGTCTTCGAGAAAAACCTTGCCGTAAAAATACCTGTTGTCAAAAGATTGGTAGCGTTCGACGAGATAGGAAATATTATTCTTGTCAAACTCAAGCAAAGCAGCAAAACCTCGGGTCAGAACCACTTCATCCGCTTCCTGCAAAACCCCGGCACTCAGATTCCTGACGGTGGACCAGTTGACCTTCTCATTATTGATGAAGGGAAGCACCATGTCGGGTCGTACTTCGGGAGGAGCGGTACGAAAAAGGTCAGCCACTTCCCTCGTGACTCTGGCATCTGGCAACTCCGGCTCACTTTCGTAGCGAATCCCCTGCCCATACAGGATGCTGCTTTTCGACGTATTGATGCACTCGATTCCTGACAGACGAATGACTTCAGCCAGCCAAAGGGCGGCGTCCCGAAAGTTCAATGTTGTATAACTGGTGACACCCTGCTCCGTATGGACCGGATAGAGATGAGGGAATCGGGAGGTCTCTCCGGAAAGAGAGCCGTTATCGCGAAAATTCATGGTCCCCTTCGCATAATCCAATCCCCATGGGTTGGGAGACGAGAGCTGGGCTCCCACGAAAATGCATTTGTCACATCCAAGCAAACAGGCCAGGGAAAAAGCCGTGGAAATCACCGAGCCATGCAACTCCAGATCACCCTTGTCGCCAAATAGCACAGGTAAATAATCGCCAAACAGGTACTTCTGACGGAAGCGGTCTCCGCCGAGATCGGAAAAAAGGTGCCCGACAAGGATCGTCTCGTGAATCCTGGGGATGTTTTTGAAGACCTCGCCCGATGCCGTGGACGCATCATTGATAACGACAAAGTGTGGTTTGATCTTTGCCTCGACCATGGGCTTGACCGCGTTATTCACACAAATGATCACGGCGCGGTTACGATTCGCCCGGATATATTCCAGTTTCTCGTTCAGGTCCGGTCCGGCTGCCACCAGAATGGCCGGAAATCCCTTGAGTGCGTTCTCCAGATGCATCACACCTTGGCAGGTCTGGTATGCGATGAGGTTTTCATACACATGTAACTGCTGATCGAACATCAAATCCCGCTTGATGGGACGAAAAGGAATGGAGCGCAAAAAAAACTGGCTCCCCACCGGATAGATGACGTGCCTATAATGGAGTATTTCTATATACTCTATGACCTTCGCGGCCCATTTCCCATAGAGTTCACGAATCCGCTCCGTCTGAAAAAAGACCGGCGTTCCCTGCTCGAAAAGCTCCTTGGGCAGCATCTCCTGCAAAGCGGGATTAAAAGAATACGGTGCCCCGGTGAAAAAGAAGACTCCACCTCTGTTCAGACGAGAAAGCTGGGCACGGTCGAGATACTCCACAAGCACTCGGTCATCGGGTTCAAAGACGAGTACGATGGTGTCGGGCTTGTCCAGACAGCGGTCAAGCTCCTCGGAATCGGCACTCCCCAGGAAAACCGTGAACCGGGTCTTGTCTAGGGCTTCACCGACCGTGATTTCCCCGTCAAAATGCAGATAAGCCGGTTTTTCGGGATTCTGAAAGGGAAATCGATATTTTGGATTCTCATACAACGACACCTGGTTGTGCCGGGAAAAGGCATGAGGACCATGATCGGCCGCCCCGTTACCATGGGTCGAGACATCTTCACCCCGGCACAGAATACCGAGTTCCACCAATGCCGCAATTTTACTGTTTTCCATTAAAACCCTGTCATATCATGCGATAGGAGCTTTCACTCGTTCATGGGATGTTCACATATGGGAACAGGACCGTTTCCTACCCCTCGGAAAATGACCTCCTGACCATTTCATGTCAAGGGGGTGGTCGGTTCTGCAAAGAAAAGCAAGCTTCTACGGTTGCCCGTCTTCCTGCTTTGGCGTATCAAAACCAGATGAAAGTCGCCATCCTGCAACTCAATCCTGTGGTAGGGGATATAGAAGGCAATGCGTCACGCATCCTGGAAGCAGCCCAGCGGGCTGCAAACCTGGGGGCGGACCTTTGCGTGACATCCGAACTGGCCCTGACCGGCTATCCCCCGAGAGACCTGCTTCTCTATGACGGTTTTGTGGCCAAAACGCGTCAGGCCGCAGAGACCCTGGCTCACGACCTGCCCGATATGCCGCTGCTGCTCGGGTGTGTGGAACGCAATACGTCGGGGCAGGGCAAGCCTGTCTACAACTGTGCCATGTGGTGCCGGGACGGAAACATCAAAAAGGTCATTCGCAAGACTTTGCTTCCCACCTACGATGTCTTTGACGAAGCCCGCTATTTCGAACCGGCCCCGGTGGGAGATTCCGAAGCGAACATTATCCGCTTCAACGGGACGGTCATTGGGGTGACGATCTGCGAGGATTCATGGAACGATAAAGACTTCTGGGACAATCGAACCTATGCGCGAGACCCTCAGGAGGCCATGGCCACACACAATCCGCAGATGATCATCAATCTTTCGGCTTCGCCCATTTCACTCGGCAAGCAGGCCCTGCGCGAAAAAATGCTCGGCGCAGTCGCCCGAAAGTACGCCACACAGGTCATCTATGCCAATCAGACCGGCGGCAATGACGATCTCGTCTTTGATGGCAGGTCCTGTGCGTTCAGACCGGATGGCTCGCTCATGGCCCGCGCAGCAGGCTTTGCAGAACAGGTTTTCCTTGTGGAAACAGACGACACGGACAACACAATCACGGACGATGATTTTTCCCGCGAATCCGAGACATGGCACTCTCTGGTGATGGGGACCCGTGACTACGTGCGCAAGAGCGGTTTTTCCAAAAGTGTTGTCGGCCTATCCGGTGGCATTGATTCCGCTGTCACGGCTGTGGTCGCTGCCGAGGCGCTGGGCGCTGAGAATGTTACCTGCGTCCTCATGCCATCCCCCTATTCCAGTCGAGGCAGCATTGACGATTCTCTGGAACTGGCGAAAAATCTCGGCATGGAGACAGTGACCCTGCCCATCGAGCCGATCATGGAGCGATTTACCGAGACCCTGGCCGAACCATTCGCTGGGTACGGGCCGGATACCACGGAAGAGAATATCCAATCACGCATCCGGGGCAATCTGCTCATGGCCCTGTCCAACAAATACAGGGCACTGTTGCTGACCACGGGCAACAAGAGTGAGCTGGCCGTGGGGTACTGTACCATCTACGGCGACATGTCCGGCGGTTTCGCGGTCATATCGGATGTGGACAAAACAGGAGTCTTTGCCCTCGCGAGATGGTACAACGACCATATCGGCCCCTTCATCCCTGAGGCGATCATCACCAAACCGCCCTCCGCAGAGCTTCGCCCCGACCAAATGGACCAGGACTCCCTGCCGCCCTATGACGTCCTCGACGCTATCCTCGCCCTGCATATTGAAAAGCACTGTTCACGAGATGCGATCGTGGACGCGGGATTTTCACCGGAAGTAGTCGACAAGATACTGGGATTGGTCCGGTTCGCGGAGTTCAAACGGCGTCAGGCAGCCCCAGGTATCAAGTTGACTCCCCGCTCCTTCGGCACGGGCTGGCGCATGCCGCTGGCATGTCGCCGGGAATTGTAATCACGCAGACCAGCTCCTATACGACCAAGGCGCTCATTCGCACCCGAAGGTGCCCCCATAGAAACAACGAGGCATCATGGCTGCAAGAAAAAACAAGAACAACGAGAAAATACGAAATATCCTTCTCATCCTATTTGCCCTTGCTGTCATGCTGGTGTTCTTCAATCTCGACATCATGCGCAGCGGCGAATCCGTTTTCAGCCGAACAGCTTCGAAAAAACTGACATTTACCGGAGACCTCGGCCGAAGAGACTACTCCGAAGAAGAGGTGGATGCCCTTCTGCGCCTCATCAAGCGCCATACCAGGATCATCGACACCACCCATATAGAGTGCTCGGTTCAGGACAGGTACAAAAAACTTACCGACACCAGCCAGATCCTATTTGAAATCCACATGGTCATGCAGGACGGAGCGCGCATATCCACTCCGGTACGGCGCACCACACGCAAGCACCTCGTGCAGGATATCATCGCCAAATTCAACAAGGATATCAGCGCTTACAAAAAATTGATCAAGGACGGGAAAAAAGTCAACTCTCTGGTCAATACCATGTAATCACCCGAAGCTTTTCCATGAGACAGACTCTCTCTGCTCCCTGATTTCACTAATCTTTTAAATCTGATTTTTCCATTTTCCCAGTCCTGTGCGCGTTCCCCTTGCGGATACTGCGCTTCTCAGTGTACAGGAATAGACCAACCAATGGGATTGTATGGGAAAACAATTTGATGTCATCATTTGCGGGTGCGGCCCGTCCGGAGCAACGGCAGGGACAATCCTTGCCCGGAGCGGACGCAGTGTGCTCATGCTCGACCGGGCCAGATTCCCGCGAAAAAAACTCTGCGGCGGCCTACTGACCTGGAAATCCATTAAATTGTTGGAAGCGGTTCATGGAGAAACCATCGACTCCCTGACCAGGCAAGGGATCATTAATTTCGTCTCTGACCACTATGCCATCCGAACGTTTTCGAACACCATCTCCGAAGGGAAAAGCCCATTCCCATTTCATTTCACCGACCGCACAGTCTTTGATGCCCACCTGCTGAAGCTGACAGAAAAAGCCGGGGCAGAAATCAGGGAGGAGGCTCGCGTCTTGTCGTGTGACCCCGAACAGGGGACAGTGACCCTTGAGGGCGGAACAGTCCTGCAAGGACACTTTGTCATTGGTGCGGACGGCGCAAACTCGATGGTTCGTGCCGCCTTCCCCGATCACGACCGAAAACGGTTTCGGCGGCACATGGCACCGACCATAGAAATTTCCCTGGACCTCGCTGACTTCCCCAGAACAGTGGCCTTCCCGGAACTGTATATCGGATTCCTCAATGCAGGATATGGATGGGTTTTCCCCAACCAGGATCGGGTCATTGTTGGGATGTGTGGGCTCAGGAACAAAAAAGAGTCATTTTTACAAATATTTAAAGAATATCTAGATTTTCTCAAGATTAAATCAAATACCATTCCAACGCTTCATGGGCACCCTCTCCCCTATGGAAACTATCTGCACACCCCAGTTTTCGGCAACGCACTCCTGGCAGGAGATGCCGGAGGATTCGTGGAGCCCCTGCTGGGTGAAGGAATCTTCTTTGCCTTGTGTTCCGGTCTCTATGCCGGGGAGGCCATTGCTGAAGCATGGCCCAGGCAAGCACATCCCGGCCCTCTTTACCTGCGCAAAATGCATCGGCAGATCATCCCGGAACTCAAGGCGTCGGACAAGCTGCGCTGGCTTCTCTTTACTGCCATGCGCTGCACCGGGACTGCCTCACTCAGCCTGTTTGTCAATTCTTCCTCGACCCGGCTGGCTGAAATGGTCCACGGCATCCGCTCGTATTCCTGGCTCCGCAAAAAACAATGGGACTTTCTCACCCCTTCTTCCGTCCCTCTGCCACCTTCCTCAAAAAAGTACCCCTCGTCTATTCGATAATGGGTTGACGAAAAACTATGCATAAAGTAATTCGGACGGTAATCCGTCTTTCAACATGCGGTGTGCCTGTCGAGAGTAACGGTGCGTATCGGCGCGGGGTGGAGCAGTTGGTAGCTCGTCGGGCTCATAACCCGAAGGCCAGAGGTTCAAGTCCTCTCCCCGCTACCAGAATCCCTTTTGAGTTGGAGCCTTTTTGAGATGAAGAGCATTTACGTTGGCAACATTCCTTTTAGTGCCTCAGAAGACGATGTCCGTGACCTGTTCGCCGCTCATGGCGATGTCAATTCCGTCAAACTCGTTGACGACCGCGAAACCGGACGCTTTCGTGGCTTCGGATTTGTCGAGATGGATGACAGACAAGCCCTTTCAGCCATTGAAGCCCTTGACGGATTCGACATGGGTGGACGGACACTCAAGGTCAACGAAGCAAAACCGCGCGCACCAAGACCTCGGTATTAGAGCGCACGGCCCGTTTCCGGCATCCCCGGATACGGTCACACAAAGCAGGTTCTCCCTTGGGAACCGGGAAAAGCCCGACCCTCGTCTGGTCTGATGCTGTCTTCCTGTGCGCGCAGCGGAAATGCTCCTTGTAAGGCCGAGTGCCAGGAATTTTGGCACTGTTATCGTATAAGGGATATTTTCTTGAAGGATGAATGATTTTCATCTTCCTGCCGTCAGGTCTCACAACAGGCTCTTCGGGGGCACTTTTCCCTGCGCGGAGAGGCCGTCTTTTCTTCTGATATGTGCAGAGAGAAAGTCTTTGTGATCGCTTCCCGCAGATCAGGATGTATTTTTGTGCTCAAAGCAGAGTCATTGCATTTGCGTCCTGCCATCTTTGAGACACCGGATTCCTGAGCGAAAAATTCTTCACATGAAACGAACGCGCTGATGAGCGTTCAGGCTTTGCCATGCGAAAAGAAGTGGGACACTGAGGCTCATTTCCAGGAGTTTACCCTCTGCCCGGATCGAAAAAGACGTTTCCTTGGCAGAAGGCAGATGCATCTAATCGTCAAATCCATATTTGACAATGACCAGCGTGATATCGTCTTCAGCCTTGGTACCACCCGAAAAATCGCTGACCGCCTTGAACACCGCGTCCATAATTTCCTGAGCACTATATCCGGCATGATCACGCACAACTTTCTTGAATCGATCCTTGCCAAACATCTCACCTTTTCGATTTCTGGCTTCCCATATGCCATCTGTGCCAATGGCGATGATCTGACCGGGGTGCAATTCATTGGCCTGTTCATCATAGTGCGATTCACGGGTGACTCCCAGGGGCAGCCCGGTTCCTTCACCACCAAGCTCGGTAAAGACATCAAGCACCGGACAATAAATCATGGCAGGGTCATGTCCGGCCCGGACCCAGCGGGCTGATTGCTTTTCAGGGTCCAGATTCAAATAGAACAATGTCATGAATCGACCTGAACCATCCAGATCCGAGGCAAGTTGACGATTCATTTCGGTCACGATCTGGGCAGGACTCCCCGGCTGTGAAGCCCGCATGCGCAGGAATCCCCGCGCCGAAGTCATCAGCAGCGCCGCATCCACACCATGGCCGGAAATATCTCCCACAGCCACGGAAAGAGACGGATGCTCCGGATCCAGCCCTTCCAGATAATCAAAATAATCTCCACCCGCTATTTCACTGGCAATGGAAGAACCGGCAATATCGAGTCCGGGAATATGCGGCGCAGAATCCGGCAGTAGACTTTTTTGCACCTCCCCCGCCAACTCTATGGCCTTTTTCTGTTCCGTAATATCAGCGACAAAGGCGACATTGCCCAGAAAAGTGCCGTGCTGGTCACGGAGCGTATTGGCATTGACCAATATGGGAATGGCATGACCATCCTTATGAAAGACGCTTCCCTCAAAACGCCTGTATTCAAGCTTGAGCAACTGTTCCCTGTTGCGTTCCAGAAAGAGCCTGTACTGCGGCGTGGCGTAATCGTGCGGCCGTCTGCCCACCAGCTCTTCCCGTTCACGGCCAAGCATCCGGCAGTAGGCGTCATTGACTTCCTTGATCACCAGTTCCTCATCAAGCAGCATGTAGCCTTCTCCGGCACCTTCGATGATACGGCGAAATTTATACTCACTATATGAAAGTGCTTCTTCTGCTTCCTTGCGTCGGGTTATGTCGATGAGCACACCTTGATTATAGAGCAATCGCCCCTGTTCATTCCGAATGACCGAGGTCTCATCCGAAACCCACCGCACCTCCCCATCGGCCGTTCGAATACGATATTCCTGCGTGTACTCTTCCAGATCGAGGTCACGATATTTCTGCAATTCGTCCCGCATACGGGCCTGGTCAGCATCAACAATCATATCCTTGAAGGTGACAATGCCACCCATTAAATCCGAGGCGGCATATCCCCACTGGCTGATATTTTCCGAGACATACACGATCCCGGCTTCATCATCGGCATTACGGCGAAATAATACTGCCGGGGATTTTTCCACTATCAGGTTGGCCAGTCCCATGGTTTCCCGAGCCTGACGGAGCTGTTCGATCTCGTCGATGCAGATGGCGCTCTCCCTGGCCCGCATTTGCATATGTTCCGCCAATGCGGCTTCACTTCGAGCAAGGCGACCTCGCAGCTCGGAGAGCTCAAGGGACAAATCTTCCTGCGTCATGGTAGTCTCTCTGGTCATGTTTTCCTGGCTCCCGAAATGTGAAGGAAACGTGTCAAAAGGAGGGCATTCCGCTACATAAGTCCAAACAGCCCAAGGTCAAGCTCGGAGAACACTCCTATACACTGCCTATAACCCAGGATGAGGAAGAATAGCCAGCAGGGACCATGCTTGAACACCAAGCAGAAAAGCCCATGATTATCGAGTGCAAGGTTCTTTTGAGGTTGACAAACAGAAATTAATACTAATAATTACTAATAGCATTAGAGAAAGTATATTATGGATTTTCCAATGCAGAACTTGGTTTTCACAGCCATGAAAGCAGTAGGTAAGCCTGTACGCCCAGGAGATATTGCACACGTCCTCGGAGCCGAAGCAAAGAGCTCTCCAAGGCCATACAATCCCTTAGAAAACAAGGAAAAGGTCTCTCCCCCAAGCGGTACTCCTGCAAACCTGCATAGATGAAAGAATCACAACCCTCACACTCTCCTCAAACCTCCAAACCCCCGTCAGCCCCGGTTTCATGCCCCGAAACCGGGGCTTTCTCATGCTGATTCGATTCTGCCAATGGCAGCAGGAGCGATCGTAACCAGTTCCCCTTTCAATCAGGAAAAATGGGAGTGGGAAGCTCGTCCGATATGCCTTCGCACAAAGCGGGATTGTGTCGTGAAAGAATGAATCAGACGGATTTGGTACAAGCCAGCCGAACACCGAGCGCGATGAAGAGTGTTCCGGCAGAACGTTTGATCCATCCAACGTATTTGCCACCCCCTTGAAAGAAGCTCGCCGCACGGGCGCCGACCCAGGCCCATATGAGATTGATCAAGACGGCATTGAAGGTGAACAGGATGCCCAGTATGAGAAATGCCAGGGGTTTCGAGGGAGCTTCCGTCATGACGAATTGTGGAAGAAAGGCCAGAAAGAAGAGGGCGACTTTGGGATTCAAGGCATTTGTGAGGAATCCCTGTGTGTAGACTTTTCGCAAGGAAGCTCGACAGTTGACAGAAATTTTTTGCTGCCCGGAGCCTGCTCTTCGCCACATGGCAAGCCCAACCCAGACCAGATAGCCTGCCCCGATGAATTTGACCACAGTGAATGCCGTGGCCGAAGTCGCCAGGATGGCGGACAAACCAAGGGCGGCAGAAAAGACATGGACAAAGCATCCGGTGCCAACACCCAATGCAGCGACAATCCCGATCTTCCAACCATGGCCGGCACTCCGACTGACAATATATGCGACATCCTGCCCAGGCGTGATATTGAGCAACAGCCCGGAGATGATGAACAAGGCAAGATCGTGGATACCAAACATGAAGAATCCTTTTCCGGTCGGCCCGATGCAGCAGACGTCGGGGTTGGGAAAACAAAAACGGACTGTGGCTGTGAAAGGAATGCTCCTCACATCTTCCCAGATGCCGACATCAAAGGGAAAAACTCTCGGAGCAATGCCACGTCAGTGCCATGAAATACACTCGCCACCATGGATTGTCCAGAATACCAGCCCCACACGGCGTCAATGCCCAGAGTGAACCGAGCCGCTCAAGCCATCATAGTCGGGATATTCCCGAAACCACCGATCAAAGATCGGTTTGAGTTTCCCAGTCCGGTGAAGCCGCAGCAGTCCCTCCTCAAACATCGAACAGAGGGTTCTGCCTCGATCGGAATTGCTGAACAAAGGATAATAGGAACGAGTCCCGGCCGGTTCTATGGCATAGTCATTCATGGCAAACGGAATCATGGTCCCGGCCATGGACTGCTTGATCAGGATCATGTCATCCACATAGAAATCCGAACGATCCATGAGAATCATACCCAGAGCCTGAATCCCATCAATGACCATCTTGATGCGCACGGGGACCGGAAAATCCTTTTCAGTATAATACGTGGCCTGACTCAAAATCTCCTTTCCCCACAGGGTCTCCAGACCATGCCATGTTCCGATTCGTTTTTTCTTGAAAAAAACGTAAAACATACTCTGATACAAAGGATAACGGGCTGTTACCAAAGCCGGTGTTTCGGTCCCGGAACAGGTCATCACATCGGCCTGACCGGATTCAAGCAGTGCTATGGAACGAATGGACTTTGAATAAATATGGCGTACCGGGACATCATACAGGTTGAAAACTTCCCGCAGAATTTCATGATACAATCCGGTTCCATCCCGATTTGTAAAGCTTTCCCAGGCCGGGCTGGTGGAAATGACTGCTCTGATTTCACCGGCACTGGCCGTTGAAAAAAGGAGTGCAAAAGCAGAGATAACAAAAAAGAAATAGAACCTTATAAAAACCATATTTCTGTTATAGCACCCCTGACGCCAGGAGATCAAACATTCCCTTGTCGATCCATGGTTCGATAATTGATGGCCTCCGCCAGGTGATCGACAGAGAGAGAGGCTGTCTTTTCAAGGTCTGCGATAGTCCGGGCGATCCTTAAGACACGAGTATAGGCTCGAGCGGAAAGTCCCAAGGTTTCCACGGCCTGTTTCAGGAAATCATGCCCTTCCTCTTTCAAAACGCAATGTTTCTCCAGAGCAGATCCGGTCAATTCGGCATTCAGTGTTATCCGTTCGTCTGCGTACCGGGTCGACTGCATTTCCCGGGCATCGAGAATACGGGCGCGCATGGTTGCCGAATCCACATCACTTCGGGTCTTCTTGAGCTCCTCATACGGTACAGCCGGAACATCCACATGCAAATCAATCCTGTCGAGCAACGGCCCGGAAAGTCTGCTCCGATAGCGCTGTACGGCTAACGGCGAACACGTACAGATATGAGTTTCATCTGACAGGTACCCGCACGGACACGGATTCATGGCAGCCACCAACATCACATCAGCAGGATATTTCAGGGTAATCAGTGAGCGAGAAATCGAAACTTCACCATCTTCCAAAGGCTGCCGAAGCACTTCCAGAACCTGTTTCTTGAACTCCGGCATTTCATCGAGAAATAAGACTCCCCGATGAGCCAGCGATGTCTCGCCTGGCTGAGGGTATCGCCCCCTGTAATATGTTGCAATAGATGCGACAACACCCCCTAGAAAACCTCTCTTTACGGAAAGATCTCTTGAAATAAATGCGACAGAAATCTACAATTAAGCACGACGGAGCTAGATGTGACTTATAATAAATGCGACGAACAACCGCGCCAAGTCCGTAAGATTAAATCCACTCGAAGAAGTATTTCGGGCGTGTATGTATTCAGAGGAGAGTCTTCTGTACAGTTTGAGTCTTCGCTTGAACGCGACTTTCTTATTCGACTTGAGTTCAATCTTTCTGTGCTCGACGTAATCCCTCAACCATGTGAAATTCCTTTTACAGACCGAAATGGCCAAACACACATCTACACTCCAGACTTCCTCGTTTATTACAGGATGGGCAACTCACACTATGGACACCACATTCGTCCACAACTTATCGAGGTAAAGCCAGAAAATCATTGGCGGACAAACCGTCATAAATGGCTAACCAAATGGAAGGCCGCCTACCGATACTCCAAAGAGAGAGGATGGATTTTTCACATCCACGATGAGTCACGGGTTAGGGACCAAGTTTATCAGAATGTCCGCTTCTTAGAGCGCTATGGTCAGATGAATTTTTCGCCAGAAGAATCAGCCTGGGTTTTACAAAACGTCCAAGCAAAGGGTGCCGTTCCTGTTAATCGCATTTTGGCACGGCATTTTATGGGTAATTACAAAGCGGAAGGCCTCAGCCACATTTGGCACCTATTGGCAACTCGCAAGCTGGACTGTGACATGTCTCTCCCTTTAAACGAACAAACCGAACTATGGGTGCCCGCACATGACTAAACATATTGCAGAGTACCAAACGAAAAAAGCCTACGAGCCTAAACGAACTCCGGTTGATCTTAGAGTTGGCAACTTAGTGTCTTGTGGTGATCAGGTATACCGCCTCTCTGAAATACTCGATTTTGGATCCGTTATTGGCGTTGAAGTGCACAGCGGACGAAGTGTACCTCTTCGAATAGGAGAATTGCGAGCTCTCGATGACCAAGAAACCCAAATTTCTGTTGACCAAGATATTGACGAGATAACATCTGACGACTGGAAGATCGCTGAAAAACGATACGAGGCAATTAAGCCCATCGTTGAGTTTGATTCTCCTGGAAGGAAAAGAGTAACTCAACGAGCTAAAGAGATTGGAGTTCACCCGTCGACGCTTTATCGTTGGCTGGGAGCTTTTCAAAGCTTTGGCGTTATTTCAGCCTTAATCCCAAGGCGACGCGGCTGGAAAGAGGGTAATGGGCGTATCTCTGTTGCTGCAGAGGAAGTAGTCCAACAGACCATCAAAGACTTTTACCTGACCCCTCAGAGGCCATCTGCACAAGAAACCGTCGTCGAAGTCCGCCGTCGATGTCGAGAAGTTGGAGTAAACGCTCCAAGTGCATCCACCATCCGTTCAAGAATTTCAAAGATCACAGAAAAAGAACGATTACGAGGACGTGGGTACAGAGAAAAAGCCAAAAACAAATTTATTCCAACTCCTGGCACCTTCCCTCACGCAGACTACCCTTTGGCTGTCGTTCAAATTGATCACACTCCAGTGGATCTTAACATTGTCGATGACGAATTTAGAAGACCCATCGACCGTGTGTGGCTCACCCTTGCAATTGATGTCTATTCTCGAATGGTAACGGGCTATCACCTTTCGCTTGATAGTCCTTCAGGGACCTCTGTGGCCATGTGCGTTGCCCACTCGATGCTCCCTAAAGAAGAGTGGCTAACACTTCACGGCGTCGATGCTGATTGGCCCGTCTGGGGCAAACCCCGTACTATTCACGTTGACAATGGTCCTGATTTCAAATCGGACAATTTCAAAAAGTCTTGTGCGATGCACTCGATTAATCTCGACTACCGACCAGTTAAAGTCCCCAGGTATGGTGCCCATATTGAGCGGTTGTTAGGCACTTTCATGAAGCATGTTCACGGCCTCCCAGGTACCACTTTTTCGTCTGTTCACCACAAGGCCGAATACGACTCCGAAAAGCACGCCGCCATGACCAAGTCAGAACTCGAAAAGTGGTTGGTTGTGCTCATCTGTAAGTATTATCATCAAAAAATGCACAATGGCATCGGCATGTCACCTAGTCGAAAATGGGAAATCGGAATCTTTGGGAACGCTGAAGAGACAGGAATAGGAATGCGTCCTCGCCCGTCGGACAGGCTTTCTATCCAACTTGACTTTCTTCCCTCTTTCAAAAGGACAATCCAGACTTTTGGAGTAACTATTGACGGGTTGAAATATTATTCCGAATCCTTAAGACCTTGGATTAACTACAAGGACCCCAAGAAAAAGACTAAACGTAAATTCGTCTTCCGTCGTGATCCGAGAGATATCAGCAATGTTTGGTTCTATGACCCAGACCTTAAGCAATACTTCAGAATCCCCTTTGCTAATCTTTCCCTACCGCCAATGAGTTTTTACGAGTACCAACAGGCTCAAAAAAAACTCAAAGCTGAAGGAGAAAAGAGCGTCAACGAACATCGCCTGCTAGACGCGGTTAACGAACTCCGTGAAATGGTTGAGGTCTCGAAAGAAAAAACCAAAAAAGCACGCCGTCAAGCCCAACGTCGAAAAGAACACGAAAAAAAGATTACTCCTGCAACGCCATTCAAAAAAACGGCCAGTAAGCCGAGCAAATCAAAAACGAATAATAGCTTCGTTGATGGCGACATCGATGGGTTTGGAGATATTGCCTGATGACCAATAGCATTCAACAAAACACACAACATATTCATCCAGACTTTCGGCACATTCTTGGCTTATCTGCTGAAGAGAGGATTGCATTCATGGACCTACCTCGATGGGTTGGTTATGGGGCAGCCCAAAAAGTACTCGATACACTGCAAGGCCTTTTACACAAGCCTAAACGACCAAGAATGCCCAATCTTCTTCTTGTCGGTGATCCGAACAATGGAAAAACAACCATCGTAAGACGATTCAAACAACTCTGCGGGGAGGGCTACGTCAACGAAGACAATGATCCCGTTAAACCCATTATCCTTGCTGAAGCTCCACCAACCGCAGATGAGAAGAGCCTTTACATTTCAATTCTTGAACGCTTCTTCACTCCGTATCGTCCAACGGACCCTGCCTCCAAGCTTCGTTATCAGGTCGTCCACTTGTTCCGCGAATGTCATGTAAGTCTTTTGATCATTGATGAATTTCACTCCTTACTCACTGGCACTCCTATCAAACAACGAGAGGTTATGAACGCAATTAAACTCCTGTGCAACGAGCTTTCGATTCCTGTTGTGGGGGTTGGGACGCGAGAGGCTGTTACTGTACTTCACACAGACCCACAACATGCCAGTCGTTTTGACGTGTTGGCACTCCCTCTATGGGAAACAAACAAAGAATTTCAGACGCTTTTGACTGACTTTGAGAAAATACTGCCATTGAAAAAACCATCCACCCTTCACACACCTGAACTCGCACAGTCCCTCCACTCAATTTCTGGCGGGAACTTAGGGAACCTGCACCGCCTTCTGGTCGAATGCGCAACTGAAGCTATCAAAAGCGGCAAAGAGCAAATTGATAAACCAATTATTGAAGGCAAAACATGGGTACGACCTACTCGTGGCATAAGGGAGCTGTCAGGGTAAATCCCGTATGGGTGGCTTCGACCGATATACAGCCAGATGAAATCTTTTCTTCATGGCTAGTACGAAGCGCCCTTATTAACGGCTGTGACCCCATGACTCTGACATGGGATATTTGGCCTAGATGGCGTGTCTGGACAACAGACATTGATCGAGGGCCCCCGCTCGAAAGGCTCGCACCATTGTCTCGTCTTTCTGGAATTCCAATAGCCAGATTACAGCTCACGACCCTCCACTCAGTAGCTTCATCAATCACCGCCCCTCTGTCACCCAACTCTGTCTGGCCATGGATTCTCGCCATTGGCGCACGAGGTAGCAGTAGACGTAGTGGGCAGCAATACTGTCCACGATGCCTCAAAGAAGACCATAAGCCCTTTTTCCGTATCCAGTGGAGGTTTGGATGGCACACCGTCTGCTCAAAACACGGACACTCCTTGTTAGACAGGTGTCCCGCGTGTCATCTCCCTATTCAGCCCCACCAGCTAAAAGCAGAAAGTAGATTAATTACGCTCTGTCCAAAGTGTGGAGTGGATCTAAGAAAAGCGAAAAGCCATGATGCTCACCCCAATCTCCTTGCCCTCCAAATTGTAGCTGACGGCGTTGTGACAAATGGATGCGGCCTCTTTGGAAATCATGCTCTGAGCGTAGCAGAATGGTTTGAGCTAGCTTATTTCTTTTCACTACTGACTAGAAGATTCACGGTTGCAGCCACCAATGCCCACAAACAACTGGCAACCATTTTTAACCTTACTGATATCCACAATTGCGCTCCTCCAAGGGATCGAATTGAGACACTGCGTATCCATGACCGACAGCTGCTATTTAAAGGAGTTGCTATCATGATGAAAAAGGGGCCCAAGTTTTTTCAAGAAGCCATGTTGAAAGCAAAAGCAAGTAGACAAAGCTTGTGTCCTAAAGGTGTTGCGTTGCCCAGGATTCTCAATCCCATTTTTGAAAGGCTTCCGGACAACCCACTACTGCGCAACCGGAAACGCTCAATAAAATCTTACCCTCCAAAGCCTACCCCTCGTCACCTTGTCGAAAAGCGAATGAAGCACATCATGCGCTTAGTTAAGGAGCAAAAGGGATGAAGGGCACCTCTAGATGCGACATCTGTGGCAAATCTGTCCACACCCTCACGAGGCGCTACAAAGGGGAAGGGTACTGCTCAAGATGTTATGCACGCTACTTTGTAAAGCGACTTTGCCCTAAATGCGGTGAATCCGCTCGGCTACCTCTTGATGACACCTCCGCGATATGCCGCAAGTGCGAAGTCACAAAGCCGTGTATACGGTGTGGAAAAAATGAATACAGAACAGGAAAGGTTACTCGGTATGGGCCGGTCTGCAATGCCTGCTCTGTGTACTTCCGCAAGCCACGAGCCTGCCCGAGGTGCGGCAAACTCTCCAGGAGGCTCTCTCGGGCTTTTAGGCTTGGAATCACTGAACAGGTATGCCCACAATGTTCAAACCATGACCGCGGCACTTGCAGATCGTGCAGAAGACATCGGCGTCTTTACGAATCGCCTTTGGGTGTTTTTTTATGCAAAGCATGCCTCGAAACCGGAAAGATTCCTTGCCCGAAATGTGGGCAGCTAATGCCTGCAGGGAGAAAGGACAAATGTGAGCCCTGTTACTGGCTGGGAACTCTCTATAAACGTTTAAAACTGGACTATGCGGCATTCAACTCTCAAATAATGGCTGAACACTTCGAGACTTTTGGGAAATGGCTTGGAGGCCATTCTGGCTACAAAAAGGCAAGCTTGACCATTCACCGCTACCTTCCATTCTTCAAAGACATCGAATCAAGATGGCAATCAATACCTGAGTATTCGTCACTGCTTACGGCTTATGATGTATCTCACCTTCGCCGACAGCTATTACCGATGAAGTGGATGGTGGAGAGCGACTTGATTCAAATCGACCTCTCGTTGAAGGCTGAAGCAACAGAAAAGCGACTCATTCATAACATCCTTGATTCACTCAGTGAAGGCAAAGTGAAAAAGGTTCTACTCGAGTACCACGACATCCTAAATCAGAGTTATAATCAATCGGCAATCTCCCTTCGCTCAGTGCGACTGGCACTGCAACCAGCGAAACAACTCTTGTCTGAAGCGAATAGGCACAATCGAATTATACCGAATCAATCAGACATACTTTCTCTTTTGCATAGAGTGCCGGGCCAACGAAACGCTCTTTCGAAGTTTGTCGGCTTCCTAAACGAAGCCTTTGGACAAAATCTCCGCCTCCCATCGCCGACAAAAAGAGCCTCCATCGCAAGGCGTAAAAGACTCAAAGAAGAGTTAATACTATTACTTGCAGAGCATAACGACAGCCTTAAGTACAAGAAGCGATTACTTGGAGTCGCTTTGGCCTATTTTCACGACTTACCACTCATCATTGGCCAAACCCACCTTCACATTGTGAAGTCCGATCCGTCTGGCGGATTGGCGTTTCAGTTCAAAGGACATAACTATTGGCTTCCTGAGGATATTCGCAACAGGCTTTTTGCCTCACTGTGAAAACAGCACCAACCACCTTAATCCTCACGAAGAAATAGGGCCAGTTTTTTAGACCAACCTCTATCAGATAAATTGTATTGAACTTAGAATTGTTTTTGATACGCTTGCGACCGATCGTGGTGTTGGAGAAGTGGGTTGTGATCTATTGATACCAACGAATCATTTGCTAAAGCTATTAAGCGAAATCTGAGCTTTTAAAAAAAATCAATAAGATGAAAACGATAGTAGTTGGTTCATAGTTCTATTTGGCTGATATCAAGCCATTAACAATATCGGAGCAAGTGATGAATAACTCTCATGATCCTATTAGGCATTTAAAATATTTACGGCAATCTTTGGCACAAGACAATGAATCTATAGGTTTTTTCATCTCTGCTGGCTGCCCCCTATCTGTAGAAATGCCAGCTGATGAATGGCCGATAATACCAGATGTTGAAAGGCTAACAGCATTTGTTAATGAGCAATTGAAGGCGAATGAGAAATATATCGTCCTTACTAATGAGTTAGTAAAAGCAGAGAAAAACACAAATAATATTGAAGATATATTAAGCTTTGTTCGAAGTCTGCTGCTCGTTTCTAAAGGCGGTAAGGTCCGCGGATTGAGTGAAAGTGATTTGTTGTCTTTGGAACGGGATATTTGTGCAGAAATTGTTAAAAAACTTAACGTGGATATACCCACAAAAGAGACCTCATATCATCGCCTTTGTAAGTGGATAAGATCAATTGACCGAAAGATCGCAGTCGAGTTGTTTACCACAAACTATGATCTGTTGATGGAGCAGACCTTAGAAGCGTTGGAGATTCCGTACTTTGATGGTTTTGTCGGAGCAAGGCGGTCCTTTTTCGACCTTAGGGCTGTTGAGGACGCTTTGATTCCTACCCATTGGTCTAGACTTTGGAAAATTCACGGCTCAATTAACTGGTATCAGGAAGAGTTTGAAGGTCAGAAAAAAGTATATCGATCTTCGGAAATCAAGGAAAACGCTTCGCATTTGATCTACCCATCTCATTTAAAATATGAGGAAAGTCGCAAGATGCCATATTTGGCACTGATAGACCAATTGAACAGGTTTATACGGAAGAAATCTTCATTCTTAGTTCTTTCAGGCTATTCCTTTAATGACGGTCATTTGAACGACACAATCATAAATGCATTAAAAGCAAATCCAACAGCAATGGTACTTGGATTGATGTTTGACAGGTACGAGATGGAATCTTCACCAGATGCCGGGGATAGTGTTGAAAGATATCCAGAGGCATATCGATTGGCAAAAAACCAACACAATTTGAATATCTGGACATTCGATAAAGCTATTATTGGAACCAATTATGGTGATTGGGGTGGGATCCGAGGTCAGGACGACGAGGACGATGAAATCCTAGAGTTTGTTCACCGCGAAGAAAGTGCAACTGATGAAGGGATAGAGTATCAAGTGAGACTTGGGGATTTCGCGGTCTTCACTTCTTTCTTACAGCGGATAATAGGTACTCCTGCGGGGGGCCAAAATGTCAAATAAGGAAACTTATCTTGGCGATGTGCAGGATGTGAATGGAACAACGGTTAGCATCTCTTTGTCAAAGGAGTCGTTGACTGGGTTTGTGTACATTGACGGACAAGGGTATCGGGTTAGTCAAGTAGGCAGCTTTGTTCGAATTCCTATAGGTTTTAACGATTTGTTTGGAATCGTCAGTCAGGTTGGAGCAAGTGCGGTCCCAGAGAATCAATTGGAATCTCAAAATCATGGAAATAGGTGGATGACGATTCAACTTATAGGTGAAGGACCCAGGAATGGGGTCTTTCAGCGAGGTCTATCTCAGTATCCGACTATTGGTGATGAGGTCCATTTAGTCTCAGAAAATGAACTGCAAAATATATATGGGCAACCAGACAAGCCATATTTTGTAAAAGTGGGGCATATTTCAAATGCAGACTCAATTCCAGCATTGATTGATGTCAATAAACTTATCAGTAGGCACTCTGCTGTAACCGGAACAACTGGCTCTGGAAAATCTACGACTGTAGCAAGTATTATTAATGCTTTGTCTGACCGTGAGAAATATCCATCATCTAGGATAATAATGTTAGATCTTCACGGAGAATATGGCCAAGCGCTTCAGGATAAAGCTCAAATTTATAAAATCAACAAAGAAACATCTCCAAGGTTGGAAGAGAATGAACTTCAAGTGCCATTTTGGGCACTTAATTTTGACGAATTGTGTGAGATCAGTTTCGGTGAGTTTAACAATGAAAAGGATCGGAATATCGTTATGGAGCGCGTCCATAAGTATAAACTTGAGTCCTTAACGAAGCATCCGCGAAAAGGAGTGTCTGCCGATACTCTTAGTGTTGATTCGCCTGTCCCGTTTAGTCTGCACAACTTATGGTATGAACTGTTTGTTGAGCAGTTTGGAACATACTATCGAGAAGGCGATGGTAAGCCGATAGAAAAATTAGCATACGAAACAGATGAAAATGGGGTTGAATTGAAAGGGAATCCTTCCGAGGGGATTCCTCCAATCTTTAAAAATATTGCTACTGGGGCAGGTGAAGTAAAAGTTAATTATTTGCCTGGTAATTTAAATATTGGGAAACAGCTTTTGCTACTTGGGACCAAGTTGAGAATCCCACGATATAACTTCCTCTTCAAGCCAGACGACTGGACCCCCAATGCTGAAGGTGACGTAGTACAAGATTTGGATACTCTTTTGATGAATTGGATTGGCAGCGATAGACCTGTAACTATTCTAGATCTGTCTGGTGTGCCTGCCGACATTTTGCAAACAACTATAGGTGCACTCCTCCGGTTACTATATGAAGCCTTATTCTGGGCTAGAGACTTGTCTCAGGGGGGAAGGCATCGGCCTCTATTAGTCGTGATGGAAGAAGCTCACATTTATTTGAATGGCAACTCAAAAGGAATGGCTTCAAAAGTCGTACAGCGTATTGTGAAAGAAGGGCGAAAATATGGAATTGGAGCGATGATTGTTAGTCAACGCCCTTCGGAAATTAACTCAACCATATTGTCACAGTGCGGAACTTTTTTTGCCCTCCGGCTATCAAATGCTTCTGATAGAAGTCACATCACTTCTACGCTATCAGATAATTTAGATGGGCTAACAGGGATGCTGCCAATATTGAGAACAGGTGAAGCGATAATACTGGGTGAAGCTGTTAAGTTGCCTATGAGGACAACAATTGAAGCCCCCCCAAAAAACCGAAGGCCAGATAGCCAAGATCCTGTCGTTTATGATGAGGTCCCCATGGAGGAGTCTCAAAACCCAGGTGGCTGGGGAATCAAAATGGAAGCTGCTCCTCGCTATGACGAATTAGTAGAAGCTTGGAGAGCCCAAAATCCAAGAATTGACAAAGTTAAATAGAAGGAGATCATCATGGAAATGGAAAATGTAGAGTCTTCAAATCTTGCGGCAGTAGGGTACGATGAGGATAGTTCCACTATGCAGGTAGAGTTCAATAATGGTTCTATATACCAGTATTTTGATGTGCCTGAGCATGTTTTTGAAGAATTACGTGATGCGGATTCAGTTGGCAGATACTTTAATGCCAATGTTAAGGGCGTTTATAGGTACTCAAGGGTGTAAGCGCGTCGAGGACTGCACTCTTCATTGCTGCTAGTGGGAATTCTGCCTGGACGGTTTTCGTGTCCGTTATGTGTCCGCTTCTTCTTTTTTGCCATGTGTAACTAATTGGAATTTAGTCCATGCTGCACGTTATGCATATGGCTTAGGTTCGATGTGTGACGAATGAAAACTTTTGTTTTCAGGCGGTTGTTTGCTGAACTGTTTGAGATCACTGTGACCAGCCTCCTTCATTGAGAGTGTCGGATCAGGCTAGTGTGGCTGAATAATAAAGTTCTTAAGTCACAGGACGATTCCCGTCGAATTATCATATGCTGGCCAGAAGCGGTGTCATCTATGATGAACTTGTTTCTCGCCTCGCTGTTATCGGTGTTGAAGAAACTGTCCAGGGCATCAAAGGCAAACTTCATCGCGGCACGTTCAGCTTCTTTTGGGTGCTACAATGCTGCCGTGCGTTGGATATCAAAGAGCTTCGACTAGACTAGATCTGGCCTGATCAACTTTAGCAGCCCCGTATTGAGCAGCACAACCTGTTGCTCATAGGCTGGTATCTCCATCTTCTTCTGCTCTTCTTCAGTCCGGTGCAGGCCGAGCTGCTTTAATACGTAAAAGAGCATGGATCTTCGGACCTCAAAGACGGTTTCTCCGTCTTCCATTCCATAATCCATTTCGATGGCAGTTCTCTGGTTTTCATTCAAATCAGGATGAGACCCTATCCGGACAAAAAGAATTTCATCCCATTCCTCATCTGTCTGACCTTCGATCTTCGAGTAACCCCGATCACCTGTTTCTACGATTCGTCCAAGGACGAAATCCCTGAACTCTCCACGCAGAGAACAATATGCGCGAACGTGCCAACGGAACCCGTCATGGCCAAAAGCATGTGGCGTTATACGCCTCCAGGTCGGCTCAGGGCTGGACATGGAGCGATACAGGATATCGATAGACTGATCATCCGCCATGGTTGAAAGCAATGTTCTGAGGATGTCTGTCGGAATTGCCCTTTTGGGAACAGGCAACCGCATCATTTCAGGCATTGGAGACAGAAATCCGTCTTCAAGCAGAAGATGTCCCAACACCTGATCCGGCGTCGGATTGATGATCATCGGCTTGAAATTCTTAGTAGGTTTGTAAACTTTATCAGACGGGTCATAGTGGGCGTTGTCAGGCGCAAGCTTGACGTACTCTCTGATTGCTGCAGAAGCGCGTTCTAGAGAGATACCCAGATAATCGGCCATATCCTTTCTGCTGGCTCTTCCGAGCCAAAAAAGCCTTGCTTCAAAAAATGCAAGACGCATATATTTACTGCTATGCTTGACTGTCATAAAAGTGGTGTGTTAGAAATTCAAACGGTTTCATTAAATCAACTACAAGAAGACATTCTCACAGTGTTTAATAAAAGTCAACATAGTCATAGTTTGTTTTAGGGGTTAATGATGGCTTGGAACGATGTAATGGTCGCAGTCATGCGGCTTGTCGACCTGTACGACACTCCAAAAACTCCAGAGAACTTAGCAGCTCAAGTCGTTAAGGGAGGACGTAAGGAGTCCACTGACAATCCTGTTGCAGGAATGTTCTTTGACGCTGGAACCGCTGTCCTGGAGTACCTGGATGCGACAGAGGAGGAAGCACCCGGCACCTATACTCTTCTGAGTGTTGTCGTGAGAGATCTAAGGGAGGATTTTCCTGAATTTTCAGAGGATGACTTTCATTACGTGATCGCCAAGCTGACAGAAACATACCCAGTTTTCTTTGTTCGCGACGGGGTCATGATAAGAAATACAGCTCTTATTGATCGTGCCCCTGCAGGCAAGCGCATACGACTCTCAGTCAAAGGCCGAATGGCTTTGGCTTTATCTGAAGCTGCTGACGACTGGATTTATCTTGACTTGGATGCAGAGCGAATTGTGAGGGCAATAGGGCGTGGAAATTTCGGGGAAGTCGAGAAGTTCTGCATTGCCATGAAGCAGAGTATCAAATCGGCAAGCTTACAAGTCAGGGCCATTCTTGAAAAGCCTTCTACCAGTCTCGTCAAGGAGGCCCTTTACAATGACAACCACCTCTATGCAAAGACAGTAAGTAATATCCAAAAGACTGTGTCAAAGGGGTTGGACAATATGCAGAGCCCCGAGACTCAAGATTTAATTGATGACTGGATAGAGTTGAGGCCGGAAGATGAAGGCATCGAATGGACAATCAAAAACAACCTACACACGATTAACTCTCTAATCGAAACTATCTCTCGAAATCTTGGCGATATCCTCGTGCGTGCCCAGCAAGATGGTGAGAGAACTCTTTCAATCCCAGACTTCCTTGCTGCTGCAGATGTCTTTGTGCTGAACAAAGACGCAAATGTCGCAGTCTCTGCAATCAATTTTCTCCATCGTCCCACGACCGAACATGCTTCCATTGTGGACGCCATCAAGCCGATCGAGATCAAAAAGGTCAAGCCAAGGATTGTTGCCACATTTGATGTAGGCGTAGCAGAGCAGGTGCTTACCATTGCCGATATTTTCCAAAAGAAGCACGGTGACAGATTTCTTGAGCTGGCATCTGGAGGAAAGCTCTCCTTATTTGATTTGGTTCAAACAGGAGAACTTGATTCTGACAAAGTAAGTGACCTGGGTATTCTCCAAGGAGCATTTCTTGATGCCCAGACCATGGGCTTTTCAAAGGGCTATTTCAACGTATCCCTTGGTACAAAGCAGCTCTCAATGAAGATTCAAAAGAACATGCATATTTTTCAAGACCTTATCCTTCAATATACCCCTGAGAGGTAAGTTGTGTTTCAAGATGCTGAATTGTTTAGTCGTTTTACAGGATGGCTGTTTACCCATCGTCAAATCAGGACCAGAATTCCCAAAGGGGAGCGATTCAAGGATGGGGAAAAAGAACTGAGTATTGAGATCCGCCAGATTACAGACAAGGAACGCGCCTTCCTCATGGATTACTTTGCGTTCAATGGCTTCAAGCTCATTGTTTTTGGCTGGGATGAGTTCAAAGGAATACCTGAAGGTGGGCAGATATGGACAATTGTTCGTGACCCCTTGGCTGGAGATCCGCCCCCTTGGATTTCTGAGGCCGAAGCGCGTGCCAGGCTTTCAATTGGTCCTGAGACAAAGAAAGAGACCTGTATTTGGACTCTCGTCATATATTTGCACTACCTGAGCTACACCTACACACTGATAGGTCGTCATCCTTCTGAGATCTCGCGCTATGTGGATGCCATTTTCACTAAAGAACAGCTTTTTGAAGCTATCAAAGAGTGGCTTAACGAGCTTGCAAAAGAGAATTTTCAGAAAACTGAAATCATGACAATTCTAACGAGCGAAAGCGAGACTCAGCTATATCGGCGTGTTTCAAACTTGCTCGATTTCCTCAAAGAAACGAATTGCATCGCTTTCAGCAAAGAGGACAACGCGTATAGCCAGACTCTCCTCGGAGCCGCTGAAGTCAATGAACATTACGATGGTGAAATCGCCTACCTTGTTCCCAAGGACGAGATAACCGAATCTGACCTCGAATCCATCCTTTTTGAAGAGCAGGACAACACTCCGGAGAATTAAGATGTCATTAATGTTTCTGGCCCAAGTTGCCAACTATCTCAATGGCGATCAAAATGATGAATGGACACCGTTTTATATAAATTCGGTCATAATGTTCCGAGGGTATTCGTCCATATTCAAAGGGACAAACGGCATCGGGAAAACGACCTTGTCGAAAGCTATCCTTGCTTGTCTGGGATGGAAAAATGACTTCGTTTTGCACACCAAAGAGCGGATGTCTCCTCCTGACAGCACAATGAGCCATATTCGCATTGAGTTTGTGCGTCCGTTTGCCGACCCAGAGCCCATGCAGGCCATACTGCCAATGGATCAAGTTGGCGTTCAGGGCGAACACTGGGTCTTCGGAATTTGCGGACACAAGGGGACCGGAGACGTCATTCGCTATAAGTACAAAGGTACAATTGCGGATGTGCCGTTAGGCAATGTCGTTGACGGAAGGCACATCTTGCTGCCGGATGAAGATGTACAGAAGATGATCGAGAGTGCCGATGAGGGGGCGTATTCTGTAAGCGAGGCCGCGTGGAGAAAGGAGGTCGCACACCATATTCGTCCACGCCAATTGCGCATGCTTGAAAAGTTCCAGCGCCAAGGAGCTGGTGATCATTCCACAAGCTTGTTTGATGTTCAGGCAAAGGGTGTGGAACGATATGATCAAGCATTTTTTTATAGCCAGATTGTTCCGGAGCTTATGGATGGATTGCATTCTGAGAAGAAGGATGGAAATGCCGACAGCGAAGAGGTCGTTGAGTCCTTTGAGGACACAGTCGTTCAAGGTTCTCAGAAGCTGATCCAAGCTAAGATTAAACTTGGGGAAACGAAAACTCGGATTGATGATTTAAAAAAACTTCAAACTGGACTCGTGGGGCTTGGCCAGAAGGCGCATGAGTATTCAGAATCCAAAGCGAGCTACCACAAAAAACTGGGGAAAGTCGCTGAGATTGGTGCCGCTCTTGATGTTGTTAGCCACCGAGAGCTCCCTGGCGTTCCCAAGTGGGTTGGGCATTCTGACGAAGTCGCAGAAACACTGTTGATGAATATGGCTATACGGCCTGGCATAGGCCCATGCCTCCGCCCTCAAGGGATTGATGAGTTGTTAGAAATCAAAAAAGACAGGACTACTGCCTTACTTGCCGACACTGAAATTGAATATGCAAAGTCGCTACAAGTTGTTGAAATTATTAACGAGGAAACTCCCGCAAAAAAGGGTGGCCCCTCTTCTGGTTCATATCTCTCTTTGGCCAACTCTTTGGATTTTATCGATACGATTCCAGCTAGTGTTTTTAAGGTGCAACCTCAAAACGAGTTACACCGCCGCGAGGAACTGAAACAGATAATCACCATGGCCTTTGCTCATTTTGGTAAAAAAATGGACACAAGCCCTCATCGAAAATCCATGGCGATCATAGAAAAACAGGGCAACACAGAAAAGTCACGCCTCGACTCCCGAAAAGACAAGTTTGAAGAAATCAATAAGGATATCCAATCGATAAAGGACATGCGAGATAGCATGGCCAAACCTCGTGCGGCCTGGGAAGCCATGCGTGAGAGTGAGGAGTTCTATTCAGCCCAACTCGATGATCCAGGACGGACAGGCGAATGCGTCCAAAAGAAGTTCGAAAAGCTAGATGGTGAGGTCAGCCGCTTGGATCAGATGATTGGTGGTATAAGCGACAATGAAAAAAGCCTGCTGTTGTTTAGAGATAAATACGGCAATAACGCAGATCCTCTTCAGATCAAAACCAGCCTCAACGAAACTCTGGAACGTATTTCCTCCATAAAGGCCTTGTACGAAGCCTCATTTGAACATCTTGAGCTTGAAAAGGGATGTCTCGTCTCGAAGGTCACAGAATTAGCTGTTGACTATAATGGGGCTACGAGTGCGCTTTCGGTTATCTCAAATCAAAAAGAAGCTTGGGATCGTATTCAAGAGGTGTTTCAGGGCTTAAGCTATGAGACTATACGCGATCGATTGAATGAGCAGGAATTGATTCTTGAGAAGGTCCTTGCTGACGCAAAAAAAGATAAGGGGTATCTCAAAGAAGACATGAAAGAGCGCCTTGGCCTGGGTTATACTTTAATTAAAAAGTGCACTGAGCAGTCTGACATCATCCAGAGGGAGCTTTGCACCAGCGAAAGTGCGCTCCAGGAAGTCCTTTGTGCGCTTAAAGATGTTGAGGCTTTCAGAGCTAAGTACGGTGAGGAGACTACACCAGAAGCCGAGCTTGACCTTCTGAATAAATGGCAGCTTAAGACTGAGAATCGTATCGAGGACTTAGAAGCCTGTGTCAAAGGGTTTAAGGATCAACTACATATACTTAAATCAAAACAAGGCGCACCGTCCGGTGTTGTGGCCGAAGCCTTGGCCATGGTACAGGAGGAAACCGAATTTCAGATGCTGTTCGAAGTTATTGAGGCGGAACCGACTCTTTCAACTGAGCAGAAAGAAGAAGCCCTTGAGCAGCTTTCTGCAACGCTCTTTGCGCCGGTTGTTAAGAGCAAGGTTGAGGCTCAAGCGATTGCGAATATATTCGAAAGGGAGAACTATCCTATCCCTGTCTTCCTCCTTGAGGGTTTTCAAAAGCTCCTAAGAAGCAATGAGCTTTCAAATCTTTCCGATGCCATATTTGCTCACAAGAGCAAAATGGTGGGTATCATCCTCAACAAGGATGAACGTGAGGCATTAAAGGCTAGGCTTGAAAAGAAGATCGTCACATATGGTAAAGCCGTATCTGTCGCAAATGAATTTGCTCTCAAGATTGGTCCGTCCTCGCCTTTGGCGAAAGCGCTGATTCGAGCACAGACCGCTGTGGAGAGTGATGCCGAGACGAAAGCCTCAAAACGTTTCTCGGAAGTTATCGGTAAAGCCAGACGTCTTATCCATGTCTCCAAAGTATTTGATAATGCTTGTGATGATTGGGGGGAAGCCCCCCAAAGGCTCAACTCATTCGAAAAGGATTTTGCAGGGCTCCTGGAGCTGCAAATGGGTCGGGCTTCATGTGTTCACGATGTCGAGGAAGTTTCTTCCTTGGCCATAGAGTCTGCAGTAGGGAATCTGCATGAGGATATGGGCACGGCTTCACAGAAGCTGCAGAGCACTGTGAAAGAGTTCGAGGGACGTTTGGTTGACTATGAGGCCGACATAAATAAAGAAGCGAGGCTCATCCAGGGACGGGTGGATGCTGCAAAGGATAACCTTTTTAAGTTCAAAGAAGAATTTCGAAATGAGAGTTCGTTTGCAACAAACTTTGCCCGTGCAAAGGGCTTTAGTGAATCTATCTATGAAGAGGCAAAGCTGGGAGTCCGTAACACGAAAGACGTCCTCGACTCTCATAGCGGAGCTCTCGAAGAGAGCAATGATGCCCTGATTGCGATATCCGAAAGTGTGGCAGAGTTGAAGGTAAGGGAAGAAAACGTCGCCAATCGATTGGACAAGCTCAATTTTGACGATTTGGCGGCGTTCATCGCTTGTGGCGAAGGAAATGATAAAGACGACCTGGTCAAGCGCTGTGATCAAACAAAGGAAGAGCGTGCGGATTGGATGTTGCTGCTCAAGTATGAGTACGATCAGGCTCAAAAGTATGTACCCAAAAGAAGGGAAGATGAAGATCTCCTCGTGCGTTTGGAGTCTCTAAAGGAAGAGCGTGCTGGAATCGAAGATGAGATCAAATCCATCAAAGATCGTCTTGAGGTGATTAATAAGTCCTATGCAGAGTTGAAGAATAAGTCTTTGGAGTATGATCTCCAACTCTTGAAAATTCAAAAGCAACGTAAAGCATTTGCTTCCCTGCTTGGTGAAATTGAAACGTTGGACAAGAAAGAAGATTCACCAGAAATTGAAGCAGTTAGGCAGCACGTCGATAGTGTTTTCAAGGCTGTGGATGAAGAACATTATGAATCCCTGGTTGAATTTGTAAGAGCAATCGCATCGACGCTCGAAGCGTTCAAAGCAGAACGCAAAGTTGAGCGTGCGAAAACTGCCAAAAATAAGATGATAACGAAGAAAGACGCATTTGGAGATGCGTGCGATAGGTTCGTTGAGAACAATAAAGAAAAAATCCTTACCGGCATGGCCAATGACCTGTTGAGCGCCAAAAGCCAACCGGGCATGATCGGCAAAATCATCCAGGAAAAACGAAGGGAAATCGAAGAGAAGGATGAACACTACGATGTCCAGAAAGGTATCTTTGACGATCTTTGGAGAGATCTGCTTGTCAGAATGAAAAACATGTCGGCCCAGGCCAAAGACTCTTTCCGCCTTCTGAGACGTGTTTGCAACAAGTACAAAGAAGGTGCGACCTTCTTCCTGGAAGCTGATGTCGCCTCGGATGAGGCCATCATGGCAATTTTGGAAGAAATCAGGGACAGAGTAGAGCTTCAAAACGCGAAGCTCCAACTAGAGTTGGAAAGCGGTAATATCACTCCCAAGCATGCCAAAAGGACAGCCGAGAAAGGGTATAATAGCCAATTCATGGCCGATGTTCGTAATACCCTTTTCAAGGGCTTCTTTATCAATGTTTCAATCAAATTCAGGCACCCTGAAATTGCTGGCCACAATAAGCGCCTGTATGACGACAACAAGCTGAGCGACGGGCAAAAGACGGCCCTACAGTTGCTCATGGTGGTCAGGTTGGCCGAGTACGCCATTTATCGCGATCGTTTGAAAGAACGCCCCCGTGGCCGCGTCAGGAGGAAGAGCCAGGCGGAGCACAGCTTCATTCTCCTGGATGGCATGCTTTCAAATCTTTCAGACGATGATCTTATTTCTGAAAGCCTTAGTGCCTTAAAGTCGTGTCTTGGTTCATTCCAACTCATCGGATTCATTCACAACCGAGGGTATGTGAATAATTATGACGTGTTCCCGTGCTATAATGAGGCCCGTAAGTGGGACATCAAACGTCCCAATAAATCCTCTTCCAAATGGGTGAGAGTTTTGGACATAGACAAGGATGGAGAGGAAGTAGATCACACCTCAGGTGTTGAGGTCTGGCATTCTGCAGTTGTGCCGCTTGAGTCCGAGCAAGCTGGCTTAACGTTTGATGATAACGTTGAAGTTGAGGCGGAAGCAAGATGACGCAAAAAAAGGAAAGCATAGTAAGAGAAGCCCTTCGGAAGATGGCAGGCAAAAATGCCAAGCTCAATCCCGGCAAGCTCCAAAGCCGAATAATGCGGACAACTGGTCTTGATACCGTCTCAATCAAAATCGGGATGCAAGCGTTACTCGACAAGAAGGAAATTGAGGCTGTTGAATGGGATTCAATGAACTGCATGCCTCTTGGCCAAATGTCTTTGAACCTAAAGCCACTCCCCGTTGAGCCGCATGTGCATTCCTGGCAGCAAGCTGTATCAATATCATCCCTTGCACCCAAAGCAAAAAAAGCTCTTTCACACAAGCGAGTTGCTGGCAAAATGAAGGGGGCATCTGATGGTTTTATGGTCGAGCTTATCAGATCTATTGAAGTGTTGATTCAAGGTCAGGATGACATACCAGAAGGAAGCCCATTGTTTGAGGCCAGCGCCAGGTTTCTTTGTGGATCTTCAAAGATGCTCGATGATTTTGGCCCAACACTACTTAAAACGATCGGCTTAGATGTCGAACGCTTTTCTAGGTCACCTAGATATGTGATAGTGGCAGGCCCACCTTCTCCAGAAGCGGTTGTTCTTATTGAAAATCCACATTCTTTTGAAAGAGCCATTCAAAGTGATGCTTCCTGTGCTTACGTCTGTACATATGGGTTTGGTTTGACGATGAGCCATGATGGATATGGAACTCTTTTACTTGAAAATATCACAACCCATCTTCCCCATCTAAAAACATTGGTTCGCCGAGGGAATCCTCCAAAAATTAGGACTCTACTTGAACATCAAAAATTGTTTTTTTGGGGAGACTTGGATCTTTCAGGGATGCGAATCTATGATTCATTACACCTGCAATATCCTCATATACGACTTTCAGCTTTATATGGCCCCATGTTGAAGTCATTAAAGGAGGGAGGAAGTCATCCTTATATACCGGCTGCAGGGAAAGGAAAGCCTGGACAGCCAGTACAACATAAGAAACTCGGTGAATTAAAGGATTCGGTTGCACAAAGGGTAGCTAATCTTTGTGCTCAACGAGCCGTTGATCAAGAGATAGTTCTTGAGGGATTCAAAGAATTAAGCATGCACCAACTCAGTGAAGCAATGATTGAGGAGTTCTTTAATGAGTAAGCATATCGCCATGGAACTGAACTGCCCAGGATGGATTCAAAAGCTCATCGAGAACAAAGACGAGATCCAAGCAAAGCAAGCTATCAGAAATGAATTTGAAAAGCTTGTGGAAGGGCTGGAACTACCTCTTTCCGAACAAACGATCGGTGAATCTCATTTGCACGGTGATTGCCGGGAATTCAGACGCCTGAGCCTCTTTGTGAAGTACCACAGTACCTACCATGTTCGACGAGGAGGCTGCGGCCTGTGCAGCAAACACCATTGGCTTGCGACATGGTGCATCCTGCCTAGCCATCACGCTAAGGAAGTAGAGATCGCAGAACAGGTGGCTAAAGACTTTGATCGTCGCTATCCGTACCTGGGCATCCTCTCGATGCCCTATGAATGGTGGCAAATTTAGAACAGGAGTATAGACATGACTACTACAGCATCATCTGTCGATTGGGTTAAGCTCATTGGCGGTGGTTTCGCTCACCAGACAGCTCCCTTTGCTGTGCATCCTCTTGATAAAGGCCGTGCTAAAGAATATCTGCAACAAGCGAAGGCCCATGGCTTGACCGTTTCAGATGCAGTTGCCCACGCTAAAGAATACCTGGCCACGGCCATAGGATGGCCGGTCAATGAAGCAGAAGCACTCCAGCGCGTAAGGGAGTTCTTCGCAGGGAAGCTGCCCCAGTAACTCCCTACCAATGACATTGGGCTTACTTATTGATACAAAGACGAAGAGAGCCTGATTGCTTTGCGACCAGGACCATTTCAACCCCATCACTCAAGGAGGCACGACATGACATTTCTATAGGTAATCTATAACCATAGGAGGTCTGTCATGCCTGACTATCGTTGGTCGTACTATCTCACCGCTCCGTGGGAGCTGGTGGATGAATGGTATCGTGCGGTCAAATTCGGTATCCGTAATCTGTTCCAGTGGTTTCCCGTTGTGTGGGCCGATCGACACTACACGTCCTGGGGAATGTTCAACGTTATCCGTCACAAGCTCGTGCTCATGCAGCGTGAGTTGAGCCGTAATCCGTATTACGTGGGCGCAGAACGCGATCTGCACTTGATGCACATCTGTGAGCTGCTCATCGAGCGCTACTTCGCAGATAAGTACAGCGAACGTTGTTTCAAGCGCCATGAGGAGAAATGGGGTGAAATGCGCGACTTCTGGGAACCGTCCTACGACCACGAAACCGGCGATATCGATCCGAACTACTGCATGTCGTTTACGGATTGGCCAAACGCTCCCACTCCGAAGTTGGAAGGAAAAGCGTGGAAGGAAATGCGTGCTTGCTTCGACCATGAGCGAAAACTCGCAGATCAGGATATCCAGTATCTGTTTAAGCTTCTGAGCAAGCACTATCGCCGTTGGTAGGCAAAGGAAAGGGACGACACCTATTTGGTCGTCCCTTTCCTTTGAGGTTGGCCTTGAGTGAATACAGCAGTATGGTACGTCAAGGAGTTTACCTATGATTTTGAGAACAGCTTCTAAGAATGTAGCCCTAGCCTTGGCCTTTTCTTTGGCCTTCCTTCTTTCTGGAACGTATGGAGACGCTGCTCCATTAAAAGTTGTCTCCTTCAATATCCAATTTCTTGGTCACTTCAAAAAGAAGGACAACAAAGCTTTAGCCAAGTTGCTTTCTGACTACGACCTTGTGTTCATTCAAGAGCTCGTGGCACCGCCTATAGCGGGTAAATATCCCGATGGTACGCCATTCAAAGCCGATAAAGAAGCCAAAGGGTTCTTTGACATCATGGGCATGCACGGCTTTTCTTTTAAGCTTTCGGAAGAGGACACCGGTACCGGTGATGAAATCCACAAAAACTCATCCGCAACCGAATGGTTTGTGGCCTTCTACAAGCCTGACAGAGTAATGCCGGCAGAGGATTTGCCTCACGGCTTCCTTGCTACGGACAGGTCAAATCATGACGACTATGAACGCGTCCCCTATGCTTTCCCATTTAGAGCAGGTGGTAGCGACCTTGTATTCATTTCGGTTCACCTGCAGCCAGGGGGAAGCGCCAAGAAAACTGCTCGACGTGCTCACGAATTCATGTCGATCTTTAACTGGATAGGAAATCAGACTGGTCAAGAACGGGATTACGTCATTCTTGGGGATATGAATATTGAGGACTGCGACGAGCTCAAATCCATCCTACCGAAAGGATACGCCTCACTGAACGACGCATGCACACCTACCAACACGAACCCTAACGGCCCAAAGCCATACGATCACGTCATTTACAGTGTGAAAGATAGCGCCAACGAGATGGCCAACAACCATTTCCAGGTAATTGACTTGGTGGCCGCTATGGAAACGACCTGGAACGAAGAAAATGGGAGCTTCCCTGGAAATCCCTATAGGCACAAAGAACTCCGGATGCGGTACTCTGACCACCATCCTATTGCGTTAAATATTGTTATCGAAGGTACGGATGATGATTAAAAAAATTGCCCACGCTAGAGGGTCACACCTACTTTTCTCAGTGCATTCCTCACGGAGGCTTCTTCAGGGGTGCTTTGATCTTTGGCCTTAGAGTGATTGAAAAAATCAGACTCTCCAGGGCAAAGATCTTTAACTTTTTTAAAGACCCCTTTTGCGTAACGAATTTCATCACGTAACTGCCTTAACCAAGACTCAAGATTGTTCTGATCATATAAGGTAAAAACGAGTCCGGTCAGTGACTCTTCTTCAATGGTGGATTCACCAGCATTCCCCATTACGACAGCATGTCTCCTCTGAATCTCGACAATATAAATAGGGACATTTTGCACAACTATTCTGACAACCAACAATCCCCGAGGGCAAGTTTTCTTCTTTGCATCAAGAAACACCCAGCTCCTGACGGCGGCCTCTACTTCATCGTCATCCCTAAACGGCTTAATAGCTATCAGGGCAATATCTTCGTCAGAGCTGAAACCATCTTCTATGGTAAACCACTGCACCGATGACACTTTATCTGGATAACATTCCTTCAAGTAAAGCAAAGCGTCCCAAACATCTCTCAACTTTCCTTTTGACTCCATGGTAGTGGGGTTGTGTATGGATGCAAATCCAATATCGCCACCTGTGCCTTGAGGCTCGTCCGTTGAGAACTCTGTTGAGGTGATATCGTCGTACCAATCCTGGACATCGCTTTCCTTGGCTTCTTCGACCTCTTCAATAATTACTCTCCCAGGGTTGCCAATCTTCATCTCATGGTTTTGTATTTCGGCAATTGACCCTCCTTGGTTCGGCTCGGAATCATCTGTTATATGCGCTTCATCAGGGGGAGTCATGATTTCAAGCTTAACTCGTCCCTTTCCTCCGGTATCATCATCTACTGGCTCTTGCTGAAGTTCCCCATATTTATTCATTAACAACGACACTATCGGTTTACCTAACGGAAGGTCATAGCCCATTATTTGAAGACCGAGAAAGGCGTTACCATTATCGCAAGATATTCCCCTTAAAATTAGCTTGGTTTTACCAACAAACCAAGGATCAACCTCTATAAAGATTGGCTCTGGTTTTTTTGCATCTTTGTCATAGCCAGACTCAATCTGAGAATAGATTTTTTTGGAGGCACTTTTGGTCCGTTGATCATAAAATAAGTGTGCAAGGAATGCGTTGTCACTTTTTCGAAACTTCTTACGTCTTGCGATTTTCCACACATTTTCATCAGTGGGCTGCTTTAGGTCTCTGAAGAACCTTCTTTTGCATTCTTCTCTTCCATATGTTGCTATGACTCGTTTTACCTCTTCGCTTGCACCATACATTCTTGAAAAAAACTCTAAGCTTGGAATAGAGATCAACTCTCCCGTAATTGCCTTGAATTGCAAGTTTATGTTTTTGTCACCTTCAAAATGCAAAGGATATTTACCCTGATCAAATGGGCGGTACCAATAGTCCAGTCCATCCACCATATCAAAAGAAGTGTGCCAAAAGTTATTTGTAAAGTTTACTTCGAATGTTCTCTCTTCAAAACGTGCAATTTTACGACATCGCCCATGACGCCAGACTGATCCCAAGCGGAGACTTCCAAGGCTGGTTAACAGGACTCTACGGTAGAGTACTCCCTCGCTTACCTGGTTGCCGACTATTTCTTTGAAAGCAACCCACACATAAGGCTGACTTTTTGCCCTACTACTTTTATTGATCCCAGAATACCACCAAACGATCCAATCACGATCATTCCCGAATAACGATTTCTTCAAAACAACACTGCTTTGTATCCGGTCAAACTCATAGTTGAAATCGAAAGGCATTAGATCCTCCTAATGAAAAATGCCACATTCAAAACATGTGGCATCATCTGTTGTCCTTATTTGGAAAGACATGTCGCAGCTAATTTCAAAATGTCGCAACAATTTCAAAAAATCACACCCCCCACCGATGAGACCGACATCCGATATGGTATGATGCGGTGTTCGGAAAGGGCGGGTGACCATCAATGCCTGTTGCTTGGGTAACAGGCCGGCCACGGAATAAATTTTGGTCACCTCCAGCGCTTCATCAAAATGAAGGGGAGGCAAAATGGTAGGAATTCGCTTGGCAAGCATGGTCTTACCGGAACCGGGAGGTCCGATGAACAACAGGTTATGCCCGCCAGCGGCTGCAATCTCGATGGCGCGCTTGGCATGTTCCTGCCCTTTGACTTCGGCGAAATCGGAAAGAAAATCCTGCCGCTCGTTCCACAGAGTATCAATATCCACGGTTGCAGGCTCCGGGACATTTTCCCCCAACAGAAGAGAAACGACTTCGGACAATGTCTGTGCGCCAAAAACCTCCAGATCAGTGACCACGGCTCCTTCCCTGCCGTTACCTGCCGGGACGATGATCCCACGTCCGCCTTCCTCTCGGGCAGCCAGAGCCAAAGGCAACACGCCGGGCACCGGTTTCAGTTCACCGGAAAGGGACAGCTCTCCCGCGAGGAACCATCCCTGCACGGCTTCCCTGCCGATGATTCCCATGCCGCACAAGATACCGATGGCCAAGGGTAAATCATATGCCGACCCTTCCTTGCGGACATCGGCAGGAGCGAGATTCACCGTAATACGAGCCGGAGGCACCTTGAATCCGCAGTTTTTCAGAGCAGAAAAAACACGCTCCTTGGACTCTTTGACTGCGCCCTCGGCAAGACCGACCATGGTAAAACATGGCATGCCGGAACGGGAAAAGTCGACTTCGAGCTGAACCTTGAAAGCATCAATGCCCATCAGGGCAGCGCAGGATATGGTGGAGATCATGTTGAATCCATTGTGAATATTGATAATTGTATTTTCAAATATCGATGATATGTAGCCGACTCCGGGATATCCTGCAAATATCCGTTTTCTTGCTTTCATAAAAGAGTCTCTCAAGCATGGTCCAGATTTCCTGCCCGGTGCATCCAAGCGCGGAAGATGCATCCCGAGGCTGGATTCCCCATCCATTACCTGATAGACAAGACCCATGCGATACCAATTTCGAATCCCCACTTCGGCAGCACTGCTCCTGACCTTCCTGCTCCTCCTGACACTGGTGGCCTGCGCCGGAAAAGAGGACGCCCCCATTGACGGCGGCGACACCCCAGCCGGGGAGACCTCGGACACGGAAACCCAGGCCACAAGCCAGGACCAATCCTCCCAGGCGGATCAGGAAGATGATGACGCGTTCGATGTTCAAGCCATCAATCTCGATCCCCTCGGCGATATTCGCCTTGTCGATGGAACAGTCCTTGAGTTGACCCAATTGGAACCCATTGGGAAATATTACGTCTATCTTTCCGGCAAACTCAATGACCGCTCCTCCACAGTCATCAGCCTCACACGAATAAAAGACCTGCGCCGATGGAAATCCATCACCTTCCCAGAACCACGCACCGTTGTGATTACGACACGGGACGAAAAAGAACTGAAATTTACGAGTGCCGCCCTCTACTTTGGCAATGACAGCTACGACACCTACACTTTTCGCGTCACCCCACCCGGCTCCTACCAGTCAGAGATCACTGAGGTGAAGAAAAAAGATGTCATCGCCATCAACTTCAACCCGCTGAAAAATCAGTGACCATGAGGATGCTTCGCGCTTCTTTCTCTCTGATATCGATTGCAGTCCTTCTTGCCTGCATGGCCGGATGCGGCGCGGTCATCGCAGGCAGTGCCGCTGCTCTGGGCACATATGTGTATATTGATGGGCAAACCCAAGGGAACTATGAAACCGATCTGCCCACAGCCTTCGCCGCGTCGCTGAACGCCTGTGCCGACCTGTCCATTCCCGTCACACGGGAAACCAGGGAAACGACCTCCGGCACCATCGAGGGAGTTCTCTCTGGTGATCGCGTCCACATATCCCTCGACCTCAAAGCAGAGAACGTGATCAGAATCACTGTCCGGGTCGGCCTTGTGGGTAACGAAAATGCTTCGCGCCGAATCCACAGCGCCATTGCCATGCATCTTCCAACACCACGCCCAGGAAACTGAGAGCACGCGGTCAGCACGACTCTCCTTGACCTTCGGACAATTTCAAGATAAAAATCGGTAAGTTTCTTTTGACATATTGCCCTTGCAAAACAAGGGTGACGATTGGTGACGATATGAACAAGGAGGACGGCATGATTCGGCTCGCCTTTGGTTCCATTCCCACCCGGATCAGTCTCAGATTGGGCACACGGAAACACTCCGCTCTCGCTATGGCCCCTCGCCTGAAGCAGGCGACCTGCATCTGGGACTCCGGACGCACGCCATGGCCCAGAGACGTTCAACTGGCCACACGAAAAAAAATTCATACAACCCCACGAGCGAGCACACGCCATGCAAGACACCTATACTCATAAGGACCTGGCCCGCCTCTGCCTGGTTTCCGAAACCACCATCAAAAGCTACCGACGCAAATTTCCCGGCTTTATTCCTGTCCTGACCCGTGGCAAACCCATCCGGTTCAAGAAGGAAGCAGGAGATGTCTGCCTCGCCATCCGCGACTGTTTTGAAAAAGGCATGTCCGTGCGCGAAACACGAAAAACCCTGAAAGAGAACTTTGCAGAACACCCAACGGCTCCGCAAAAATCCGCACAACGAACGCCATCCGCTCCGCACAGTGTTGTTTCAGAGGAATACCTGGAAAAATTTTTCGCGACCGCAGGGCAAATGATGCAGGGAATGGCCTCGCTGGCCACTGCCCAGGCCAAGGCTGGACAACGCTTACAAAAGCTGGAGGACGCCGTTGCCCGACTGGTCGAAATCGAGACTCGAAACACGGAGATGTTCTCCGAACTTCTGTCTGCCAATTCCCAGCAACCTCGACCGCAATCTGCCACAGCACAAACGCCCGAACCAAAGCCCACAGAACAGAAAATGCGTGCTCGCAAGATTGTCAACGTCACGGATCGGGAAGGCGAAGTGAAGTCCTATGCTATTGAAAAGGACACCACTGAAATGCCTGCGAACATGGAGCGCCCATCCGACGCCTTTCTGGAGACTCCCATTGTTATCATGAATGATCAGGGTGAGTTCCTTGGAGTTCCGGGACGACTGTCTCTCGCAGGATTCCTGGAGATTCTTCTCCATGAGGCCGAAGAGGCGGGAGATTCTCAGGCCTTCTGGAAACGGGAAAATGAAACCTGGATTTTCACCATGGTCGCCCCTGATGGAGACACGCATGCGCTCTACTTCATGTCCACCACGACTCCTCGTGGCAACCTTGTGGTGCTGCTTGATGGACTGGACGTCAACAACAAGCAGACCAGCCCCCATTTTCTTCAGGAATTTTTCCGGCAGGTCAAAAGCAAAATCTGACTCTATTCCGGGTCATACGTTTCAAAGATATCCAACAGGTCACCTTCCGACAACCGGAAAGCGGCCTGTTTTTTTGCCTGAATGTCACGGGTAGAAGCCTATTCGGCACGAGATCGAGCCTGATCTTCCTTGATAATTCGGCCGAATTTCCTTACATCGTGAGCATCCCAAAACACACAAGGGGGCTTTCCATGAAGATATTGGTTGTCGGTGGCGGAGGACGTGAACACGCATTATGCTGGAAACTGTCGCTTAATCCCAAGGTCGAAAGAATCCTGTGCGCGCCGGGCAACGGCGGCACTGCCCAGATCGGCGAGAACTTCCCGATCAAGGATGATGATATCCCGGCTCTGGTGGCGCTCGCCAGAGATGAAGAGGTTGACCTTGTTGTTGTCGGCCCGGAGCTGCCTCTGGTGCTCGGCCTGGAAAACGCCCTTCGGCAGGAAGGTATTCCATGCTTCGGCCCCAGTGCTTATGCCGCCAATCTGGAAGGCTCCAAAGCATTTTCCAAGAATGTCATGCACGATGCAGGTGTACCCACGGCCGCGTTCCGTGTCTTTGACGAATATGACGCCGCTGTCGCTTTCATCAAGAAACAGGGCGCTCCCATCGTTGTCAAGGCTGATGGTCTGGCAGCGGGCAAGGGAGTCATCGTGGCAACAACTGAGGAAGAAGCCCTTGAGGCAGTGGAAAACATGATGGTCAAAAAGGCTTTCGGTTCCGCAGGAGACAGGGTCGTCATTGAGGAAACACTGGCAGGAGAAGAAGCCTCCTTCCTCGCTTTTTGCGACGGTCTGCACTACGCACTACTGCCATCAAGCCAGGATCACAAAGCCGTCTTTGAAGGCGACACCGGTCCCAATACCGGCGGCATGGGAGCCTATTCCCCCGCCCCTATCCTGCCCAAAGAAAAATACGAAGAAACCGCCGAACTCTGCATCAAGCCGATTCTCAGGCACCTTGCTTCCAAGGGCGAACCCTTCAAGGGCGTGCTGTATGCAGGGCTTATATACACCGCAGACGGTCCTTCCGTACTGGAGTACAATGTTCGCTTTGGCGACCCGGAGTGCCAGCCACTGCTCATGCGGCTTGAGACTGATCTGCTGGAGATCATGTTTGCCTGCATTGATGGCAAACTCGATCAGGTTGACGTGACGTCTACTGCACAGACGGCGTGTGGCGTTGTCATGGCCGCTGAGGGATACCCCGGCGACTACCCAAAAGGAATGCCTGTTACCGGGCTTGACGCCGCCGATGCCATGGAAGGAGTGAAGGTCTTTCAGGCCGGGACAGTTTTCGCCGATGGCGAGATTTTGACAGCAGGAGGCCGCGTCCTGTGCGTGACCGCCTTGGGTGATGGCTTGGCTGATGCTCAGAAGCGTGCATACGAGGCCGTGGAAAAAGTTCATTTCGACAAGAGCTACTACCGCCGCGACATTGCTGACAAAGGTTTGAAGCGGCTCAAATAAGATCACACGAGACATTGAGGAGAGAGCAATGCCCCAGGTTGTCATTTTCATGGGTTCCATTTCCGATGAAGAAAAGATGCGTCCGTGTTCCGACCTGTTCAAAGAACTGGGTGTGGATCATGTTTTCACCATTTCATCAGCGCACCGAACCCCGGAGCGGACTGCACGACTGGTCAAGGAGTACGAAGAAACCGGTTGTCAGGTCTTCATCTGTGCAGCCGGACTGGCCGCGCACCTGGCCGGAGCGGTTGCTGCCCAAACCATCAAGCCTGTCCTTGGCGTTCCCCTGACGGCTTCGGCCTTCGGCGGCATGGATGCCATGATGGCCACCGTACAGATGCCTCCGGGATTCCCGGTCGGCACCGTGGCTTTGGATAAGGTCGGCGCGAAAAACGCAGCGTGGCTGGCCGCACAGATTCTCGCCCTTCAGGATGAAGAACTCGCCTCCAAGATTCACAAGGCCCGCCAAGGATTTGTGGAGTCTGTAGAAAAGGCCGCCGCCAGTCTCTAGCTAAAAACAGAGAATAGAACTTTCAAAAGCCCCGATCGGTTGCGATCGGGGCTTTTGTTGTCCGATCGCCCCACAAATGAGACCAGCCTAGATTGGTTCGTCGAGAACAAAGGCTGTCACATCCCGACAGGTTTCTTCATCCGGGACAAAGCCTGTCTCGCCGATGGAAACGATTGGGCGCATACCGATCATCGAATTGAGAAGATAGGCATGGCGATATTGACAGAGGTCATCGACATTCACACGCCGAGGTAGAATTTCAATAACCTTTTCCGCCAGTTCCAATGATGTGGATGGTAGGCGGTAAGGACTCTCCATCATATGAAAATCTCCGCTACGCATCAGGACAATGGCCCCGGTGGTGGACTCAAGCAGAGTGTTATCAAAATCAGTCAATGCGGCATCATCAAACCCTTTGGCACGGGCCTGCTTGAGAGCAAGATGAAAAAACATGGAACTGGTCGTCTTCTGGGCATTCAGATCGGACACATGGCGCTCTTCGCACAGGCAGAGTCGATAAGCCTTGTATGGCTTGCGCTTGAAAGGAACCGCCTGCACCACAGGATGGGCATCATTCCCATCAAGAGGGTAAAAGATGCTGACACGGGCAAACTCCCGCTCAAGGCCATTGAGCTTGAGCACCTCACGGATGACCGCAGGGAAATCAATAGCCGTGTATTCGATGCGATACGTACGCAGGGCATGGAGCAATCGGTCAAGATGCAGGTCAAGATGACAGAGAGTGAAACCATTGTAACAGACTGTCTCGAAAAAGCCTGTGCCATAACGAAAAGCCGGGGCTGACGGATTGAGGGAAACCCCGCCGCTATGATACTTGCCCTTGCAATAATGGATCATTGATCCCCCATATTGAGATTTCTTTCAAACTTACCCATGGTTTCCTGATACTCGTTTGCCGGATTAGAGTCCACTGCCATACGCCTGGTTATAAACGAAAGTCAGCCCGCCGGAATCGTCCGGCGGGCCATAAGAAAGCCCCCCTGCCCGAAAATCAGACCGGGGGGAGGCTTTGAGATCATGAAAAAGGTCGGTTTAGTCGACTTTCTTGTACGCTTTGGGAGCAGCACCGCAGATGGGACATTTGTCGGAAGGTTCGCCATCCTGAGTGTGTCCACAGACGCTACAGATATAGAAATCTGCATCAGCAAATTTGTCATCGTCAGCTTCAAGCGCAGCAGTGTACAGCTCGGCGTGGATTTTCTCGGCTTCATTGGCAAATCCGAAGTAGCGCAGAATGGCATTTTCGCCTTCGGCTTTGGCATCTTCCATCATTTCCGGGTACATGGAATTGAACTCGTAAGTCTCACCGCTAATGGCATCCTTGAGATTCTCTTCCGTGGAGCCAATGCCTTTCATGAGGCGCAGATGAGCGTGGGCATGAATGGTCTCGGCAGCAGCGGCAGCGCGGAACAGTTTGGCAACACCTGGTTTGCCTTCGCTTTCAGCCTTGTCGGCATAGGCGAGATATTTACGGTTGGCCTGGGACTCTCCGGCAAAAGCCGCTTTCAGATTTTCCAAAGTCTTGCTCATGATAAGATCTCCTTAAAAACGTTGGTTGATTCGTTCGAGACAATATGTATCGAAGTCTGAGTCAGTATTCAAGAAAAAAATGATAATAATTACTACTTTTATTTTAAATACCTGATTCAAATGGAAAATCAAGAGGTCTGACAAGCTTCATCGGGGGAGGGCAGAATATGCTGAAAGGATTTTCAACCGCAAGGGTCAATTGCGAAAGTCGTTCACAATCATATGTCAGTGGGACCGGCTCCCAGAAAAGCGTCCCCTTGGTACAGACAGCAATGAGCTTCATACCGAAAAAAGCAGGATAATAAGGACGTATATTCCGCCTGTAATCAGAGGAATAAACGTGCTTTCCCGGATAATTCGGTTGCAGTTCGACCGGAGGATAATGAACGGTGGAGAGAGGGGCTGAACATGACAATTGATCGATATTCGCCTCACCGGGGAGTTCAAGCATATAATCATCGACTTGATACCCGCCAATGCTCAAAAGGGTAAGCAAGCTTGACGGAGTGTACCAGCGAATATGCCCGCCGTGCCAAAGCCCATGCCCATAAGGGAAATGGCCGGACAGAATTTCGTATTGCAATTTCCAGTAATGGAAATTGGGCGTGGAAATGATGGCTTTTCCACCGGGAGCCAAAAATTCCCTGACCCTGGTCAGCGTCAACCACGGGTCAAAAAGGTGCTCGACAAAGTCGTGCATGATGATCAGATTGAAATACCCTTTGAACTCATCCGGCAGGATCGGCTCGCGCTCTATGTCCACTACAGCGGCGTAGTCTATGTACCGACGAAGCTGGGCGATGGCATCCCGATCCATGTCCACGCCGAAAAGTTCTGCACACTGTTTATCTCGTTGCAGCCTGAGCAAAAGCCCGCCACGCCCGCAACCAACGTCCAAAATCCGGGACGTCTTTGCCGGAACAAGGTCATAAACCGCCTTGCGCATGAGGGATGAATTCACGATATCCATCTTCAACTGGTCCTGATACATAGTAACTCCTGCCGCTACAATGCAGCAGGTTCACGCATATATCAATTGCGAAGACAAAAAAAGAACCGCTCCTACCCGGACGGAAAGGATGATGTATCCGGGTAGAAGCGGTTCAATACCCGCTTGATGTGGAGGCTCTGGGCCTCCGAAATATTTAGGCGCTTCTGGTAAACAGCGTCAGGGCAAGGGAAGCCAGAGCAGCCACAGTCGTGGCTGTGGCAGCCATGCTCATACGGCGTGTGGAGGAGATGCGCCGAGGCACACGATTCTGCTGAGCGTGCTCACGCAGGGCCATCATTGACAGACGGGTGTCGCAATCCATACTCATGATATTCTCCTCCTTCCGAATTCAAAAATTCATTCAGCGCCAAACGCTTTTCCATGACTGAACATCTACGGAAGCAATGAAGATCAATCCAATTGTTTAATTCGATCGACTTCTTCAGAATTTCTGATGGTGTTACGGTTCTTCATCGGTTATGATAATCGTGTTTCAAAGAGGGAACAGAATGAGGCAGTTATGGAACTTTATCAGTTGAAGACGTTTGTGGTGGTTGCGGAAGAAGGGCATCTGACACGGGCTGCCGAGCGGTTACACGCCAGTCAACCCACTGTTTCCGCGCATATCAAAGCCCTTGAGGAAGAGTTAGAGACCCGCCTTTTCATCAGGACGCCCAAGGGAATGCAACTCACTGAAGCGGGTCATCGCCTCTGCCGCCGGGCCGAAACCGTCCTCCACGCCGAACGGGAGCTCAGACTCGAAGCACGCAGCATGGGGGACGAACTGGTCGGGGACCTGTCTCTCGGCCTGAATACCGATGCCGAATATCTGCGGATCGTCCCCCTGCTGAATTCCCTGGGAGAGGAACATCCCAAGATCACGCTTCAAATATTGCAAAGCGCCAGTACATCCGTACAGGATGCCATTCGCAAAGGCCGATTGGACTGCGGATTCATCTTTGGTGGTCCCAATCACAAGGACATCCACGGAGTCCGATTGGAAACGACCCGCTTCTATGTCGCTGTTCCCGATATCTGGAAATCGCACATTGACGGCGGGATTGAAGCTCTGGCCAAGCTGCCGTGGATCATGGACCCCAGTGACAACCCGGTGCAAAAGCTTATTTCACCTTTTTTCGACGCCCTTGGCATCAAACCGACCAACACTCTGGAAGTTGACGGAGACGAAGTGATCCGCGTTCTGGTTGCTGCCGGGAGGGGCATCTCCTTCATGCGCGAAAACGAACTGATGATCGCCAACCGCATAGGCATTGTCCATGCCATCCCCTTTGAAGGGCTGTCCATCGACCTGCATTTCGTCTGCCTCAAGCGGCGTGACCAGGACCCTGTCATGCGCGCGGTCATCGACCATGTCTTCCGGGTCTGGTCCGAGATATAAGCACCGGAACGGGGGGCCTCACAGTGTACCTCCCGACCACTTTGGTGTATGCCGGAACAAAGACAATCAACCTCCGAGCCACTTCGTGAAAATCGCATTCTGCACCCCGTTCAAGCCCATAACCCACGCATCCGTTTCCGGTGATGTCACCATTGCCCGTGATCTGGTCGATACCTTCCGGGGCTTCGGACATACCGTCATACCTGTCGAATACTTCCCGGCACGAGGTATAGCCACTTCTCCATCCCGCTGGCCTGCCGCCATCAGAGCCATGCGTCGCATGACCGAACAGGCCCGCCAGGCTGATTGCTGGCTAACCTACGGTTCCTACTATAAAGTGCCTGACATTTTCGGCCCAACGGTTTCTGCCCGACTCGGCATCCCCTACTGCCTCTTTCAAGCTTCCTATGCCAAAAACCGGGGTAAACACCTTGCATCCTGGCCGGGCTATGCCTTGAACAAGCGCGCCATGCTTCGCGCAGATCACATCTTCTGCAACCGTGTCAACGACTTGCGCGGCTGCGCCAAGCTCAACCTCCCCGACGACAGGTACACCCACATCAAACCGGGGCTGCCGGACGACCTATTCAGACGTGACCAGACAGCCCGCAGGCAGTGGCGGCAACAATGGCACGTTGACACAACCCCGGTCATCATGACTGCGGCCATGATGCGCTACGGCGTCAAGACCGAAGGGCTTCGCTGGGTCATCGAAAGTTGCGCGGAACTCATGGATGCGGGGCTGGATCTAAAACTCGTTATTGCGGGCGACGGGCCACGACGCAATGAAATCGAGCCTCTCGCCCTAGACCGACTCGGCACCAACGTCACCTTCCTTGGCATGGTCGACAGAGCCGACTTACCCGGTGTGTTCAGCGCAGGCGATATTTTTGCCTTTCCCGGCCTTGAGGAAAGCGTGGGCATGGTCTATCTGGAAGCACAGCAATGTGGTCTGCCAGCCGTGGCCACGGACGATGAAGGCGCACCCAATGTCATTCGTCATGAATATTCAGGACTAATCACGCCGGTTTCACGCCCGGCCTTTACCAAAGCCCTTGAACGTCTCGTCATGGACGCCCCGTTGCGCGAACAACTAGGCAGACAGGCTATGGCCTCAGTACGAAAATCCCACAACGCCGCCAATAATTACAAAAGGATGGAGCAGATCATGGAAGACATTGCGCTCCGGGAGAAAATATAAATGACCACTTTTTTCTGTATGAGACACGGCCAGACCGACTGGAACCAGGATAAACGAATCCAGGGGCACACCGATACGGAACTCAATGAAACAGGACGCGAAATGGCTCGCCAATGGGGGAAAGCTCTTGCTGACAACTCGTTTGACTGCATTCTGACCAGCCCGCTCCTGCGCGCCTCGCTCACCGCCGATCTCGTGAACGAGGCACTGGGCACCCTGCCTCTCCATACGGATGCCCGTCTCATGGAACAGGATTGGGGACAATGGACCGGTCTGACCAAGGCAGAGCTGGCCGAAATTCGCAAGCAAGTCAAAACACAGGAATACAAAGGTTTCGAATTCCGCCCACCCGCAGGAGAAAGCCGTAATGAAGTCCTTATGCGCGTCTGTGATGCCTTCTTGGAGTTCGCAGATGATCATGCCGGGAAAAAAGTCCTCGTGATCACCCACAACGGTGTGCTCAAAGTCCTGACTTACGCCTTATCCGGGCTGGACTTCATGCCCGATGACACTCCTCCCATTAAGCCCGGGTGTCTCCACCGAATCGAGAGCTTCGAAAATGAACTTGCCCTGGGCGAAATAAACATGGAGCTCTAAATGCGTATTGTTTTCTACTGTCAGCACGTCCTCGGAGTCGGCCATGTTTTCCGCAGCCTGGAGATCATCAAGGGACTCAAGGACCACGAGGTCATCATGGTTACAGGTGGAGCCGAAGTGGACTTTGATCCGCCTGCGCACATGACCCATATTCAACTGCCAGGCCTGATGATGACTCCGGACTTCAAGAATTTCATTCCCCTTGAGGAAGGCGTGACGGATGTGGAAGACGTGCTGACCCGCCGCCTGGCACAGTTCAAGGAAATCATGCGGAAATACAGGCCGGATATATTTCTGGTGGAACTTTTTCCCTTCGGGCGCAAAAAATTCCGATTCGAACTGCTCCCCATCCTGGAAGGCGTTGGCTTCAACTCATGGGGACCATGCAAGGCAGTCTGCTCCGTCCGTGACATCCTTGTGGAAAAGGACGACATGCAACGACAGGTCAACCGCGTTCACGCCATGCTCAATCCCAATTTCGACTGTGTGCTCGTACATTCCGACCCCGCCCTCGTCACCCTTGATGAAACCTTCCCCGGCGTCGAAGGCATCCGCCCCCCTGTCCACTACACAGGTTACGTGGCCCGCAAACCTGCGCCCGGAGCCGGAGCAGCGCTCAGGCAGGAGCTTGCTCTTGGCGACACCTCCCTGATCGTGGCCAGTGTCGGCGGCGGTCACATCGGCAGCAACCTGCTTCAGGCAACCCTCGCTGCGTCGCCCCTGGTCAACCGCACCCATCCGCACCATCTCTGTATTTTTACCGGTCCCTATGCCACGGACAAGGACTTTGCCGAATATCAGGCCATTGCCGCCGATCACGATTGGATCACCGTCAAACGCTTTACCAAACGATTTCCGGACTACCTTGACGCTGCAGATCTTTCCATCTCCCTTGGCGGCTATAATACCACCATGAATCTACTCGCCACCGGGACTTACGGTCTCATGTACCCTTTCCTCCAAAATCGGGAACAACGCATGCGCACCACCCGGCTCCAGGACCGCGGCATCGTCACCATGTTGCTGGATAACGACCTCGACTCAACCATCCTGGCCGGACACATAACCTCTGGCCTGGATCGCATTCCCCAGCCTCACGGGCTTTATCTCGATGGCGGTGAAAAAAGCGCCCGGATTCTGGAAGACCTGGTCCGCACGGACGGGAAGTATAAGGAGAAGGCGTCTACGACACGATTCAGCGGATGATTTCGCCTCCGGCGGGCAAAGGAGCACGCCCCCTTTGCAAACCCTGTAGGGGAAAACTGCATGCCACTCCGGCTTGGGGTAATATGACCATGCCAGTGTGCCTCCGTACTGTTCCGGTTCCCGGACAAAAGATATCCCAATCTCCACCTCATCTCATTGTGGTTTAAAGATACCAACGTCTTTACCATGCCCGATGGGGGGGGAATGGAGAGAAGGCGTCTACGACGCGATTCGGCAGATGATTTCGCCTCCGGCGGGCAAAGGGGCACACCCCCTTTGCAAACCCTGTAGGGGAAAACTGCATGCCACTCCGGCTTGGGGTAATGTGACCATGCCAGTGTGCCTCCGTACTGTTCCGGTTCCCGGACAGAAGATATCCCAATCTCCACCTCATCTCATTATGGTTTAAAGACACCAACGTCTTTGCAAGGGTGTAATGAATCAAAGAGCCTGAGCATCTTATTTCATATTGACAACATTCCCCTTACGCAATATCACTACATCAAGATATTTTTATATAGTCAACCACACATGATCCCGAGGAGAGAGCCCATGCATATTCCTGACATGATACAAGAGTTGGAACGACCATTTATTTCAGTGGAATTATTACCACCGAGACAGGATAGAGAGCAGAACGCATTTTGGAATGCGGTTGAAACAATGAAAACGATGAACCCGCTTTTCACGGCAGTGACCTGTGGTGCCGGAGGGTCGGGATCAATGGGAACGCTCAAGACTTCATGCGAATTGGTGCAAGGACATGGGCTGACCGTCATGCCACATGTGACGTGTGTTCATTCACAATTAAGCGGCTTGAAACGCCACCTGGAGAACATTCAGATTGGTGGCATACGCAATGTCCTGGCAGTCCGTGGCGACTACCCGGCAGGCGTGGAATCCGCTCCAGAGGGGTTACGGTATGCATCGGATCTGGTGGAACGGATAGGTGAACTTGCGCCGGATGTGGCAGTCGGTGTGGCTGCATACCCTGACGGACACCCGGAATCCAAATCAATACTGGAAGATATCAGGTTTCTCAAACACAAGCTGGATGCCGGTGCTGCATTTGGTGTGACACAACTTTTTTTTGATAACCGCCGCTATTTTGATATGATCGACAGACTGGCCGCCATGGGGTGCAACAAACCGGTGATTCCTTCTATCCTGCCGGTTCGCAGCATGGGCCAAATCAAACGGGTCATGGAACTGTGTGACGCGCCGGTTCCGGGAAAATTCCTGCATGCAATCGAAGCAGCCCATGCCAAGGGTGGCGATGACGCGGTCAAGGAATACGGTATTGGCATGGCGGCGGACCAAATATCGAGCCTACTGGAAAACGGTGCCCCCGGAGTCCATCTTTATCCATTCAATCGAGCTGAAATGTGCGTTGAAGTCATGCAGAGAGCCGGACTGGCGGCATAGAGGAACAATGGGAGCCAGTAGTATGGAAAAAACATCCCCCTCTGGAAGGCTGGAAAAACTCAGAATCGAAATCGCCATATGGAGCAACAAAGGGAGAATTCTCTGGTCGGGCAGCGCGTCGCCCGGTTGCTCTCCCTGTGGCAAAAGGATACCCTGCGATCATGCCAAAACTCGCTGTCATGTCCGATCCCCATGCCAACCTGGAAGCCCTGTCACGGGTATTTGCCGATATCGATGCACACGGCGTCGATGATGTCTTTTGCCTGGGCGATCTGATTGGATATGGCCCGCAACCACAGGAGTGTTGTGATCTGGTCCGGAAAAGGAATGTGACGCTTATCCAAGGCAACCATGAACAGGGGCTGATCAATATCTACCACCTGAACGGTTTCAATCAACCGGCACGCGATGCCCTGCGCTGGACCCGCCAGGCCATCAGTGACGCAACCTACGAATGGCTTGTCTCCCACCCCAAAAGCCATGTGGCCTACGGATGCCGTTTTGTGCATGGCACCCCCCCGGATTCCGCCACACGGTATATATGGAAATACAAGGACACCATGGCAACTGTCTTTGCCGCCTATGCCGAGAAGATATGTTTTGTGGGTCACACACATGACCTGATGCGATTTACTTCGAAGAACGGCAAGGCTTCGAGTCCTCTTCTCCTTCCGGAAGGAGAGACCGTTCTGGAACCGGAAACCCGCCACCTGATCAATGTCGGGGCTGTCGGGCAACCTCGGGATGGAAACAACAACGCCAAATACGTGCTCTATGATACGGACAAACACGCCGTTACCGTGCGTTTTATCCCGTATGACATTAAAAAAACGGCAGACCTCATCCGATCCCATGGACTGCATCGCGCCTTTGCCGATCGACTCTGGTAATTATGAATTACTCCTTCTCTCCTGCCTGCCAAGAGTATCGACCTCCCAAATAAAACCGTCTTTTATCTGCCTTCCTTGACACCCATACCCATGGTGGGTATGTCTTTCCTCGTCGATACCCGTCATGGGTATCAATACCGCTGCATGAATAAGCAAAAAAAAGACGCATACTCTGAGTCCTTCGGACACTTTGGCAAAAATGTCCCAAACGAACATCTCAAGAATATCACATGGGTGCTGAGAGCATCCCGAATAAAGCGACAGGGCGACTCGCCAGGCTGAGGGGCTGATGGCGGGTCGCCATTGTCTGTTTGCAGAAGATCATCGCCACTCTGCGGAACAGACGATTGACTCGAGAAGAGGGCATATGTACCGCCATAAGTCGAAAATGACACCATTCCTTGACGAAAAAGGCGTAGCCCCATATCACCCTTTTTCTCGCGAACTTCATTTTTCCTCATAAGTCATCCGGGTCAGTTGCAGTTTATCGAGAGTGCCAGTAAGCTCCGCCGAACATTGCACGGTACATGATGCACGAATCGGGGCGCATCAACTGGGCAAGCCTGTTCGGACCGGACTGTTCGATGCGTGGAAATCGTCAGGGAAGAGCTGAAAGGCGAGGGGAAGCGGGGCGTTTATTAAGACCGGAGAAGGTGAGGGGAAGTGTTCCGCAGACTCCTGGGAGGCAGAGGATATTCCTATGTCTCATCCGGGGAAAGGGTCTGCATAGACGACTCATTTTGTGTTCACTGCCCGCTTTTTTGTGGGGAAAACAGACGACAGAGCATGCAATAGAACATCCTCTGCCAGCCACCCGAACCCATGCCATCCGAGGAGACGACCATGGACCAAGACAGCAATGAAGTGGAACAGGAACAGATAAAAAAAAATGTTCTGTCCCGAATGAAACGCATTGAAGGACAAGTACGTGGCATCCAACGCATGATTGAAAGCGGCAAGGAATGCGAGGATATTCTCGTCCAGGTCAGGGCTGTTCGATCCGCCCTGCAGTCAGCCAACAAGCTGATCCTCAAACGGTATATGCTCAAATGCCATGCCGAGGCCTCGGAAGGAAACAGCCAGGAAGAATCCCTGGAAAAATTCATACAATTGCTGACCGGCTTTATTGAAGGCTAAACATCAGCTCCCTATACAAATCCATGAAATATTTATTACTCACTTTGTTTCTCTTTATGCCCTTGCTCACAACGCCCTCCATGGCGGCCGAATCGAATACCAATTACAACGTTCGATTCGCTTCCCTGGATGTGAATAGTGATGGCTTCATGGCAAAAAGCGAATTCATCGTCGCGTTTTCCAATGGCGATATGGCTGTCTTTGCCACTGCCGACAGCAATAAAGACGGCTCTGTTTCCCGTGAGGAATGGGAACGATTCAAAACAGAAAACAAATCATAACTGTTTTGACAAACAAATCTTTCTGAAAGTTTCTCCTGTGTGGGCAGGCAAGACAATTATCTCGTGAGCGTCTCGCTCTTGCCCAGAAGACGGGCCAAAATCTGCTCCAGTTCCTGAATATCCACAGGTTTGGCCAAGTAGTCATCCATCCCTTCCCGAAGGAAGAGTTCCCTATCGCCACTCATGGCATGGGCCGTGAGCGCCACAATGGGAATATGCTGTTTCCGACCAAGGTGGCTCCCTTGACGGATACGGCGTGTCGCTTCGATCCCGTTCAGCTTCGGCATCTGAATATCCATGAGAATCAAATCGAAGTCATCTTCGGCCAGTTTGAGCAATGCCTGTTCGCCATCTGCAACCCATTGAACATGATGCCCAAGCCGCTCCAGAAACTTGCAAATGGCTATCCTGTTAGTTCGTTCATCCTCGGCGACCAGGATATGCCTGCCGTGCTCCAAAGGAGCATATGCTTCCACGGGATTGAGGATGCAAGCATTCGATTCCGACTCCATCATTTTGAAGGTGAGGACAAAATGGATGGATGTCCCCCGCCCTTTCTCGCTTTCCACACAGATATGTCCACCCATGAGCTCTGCCAAACGTTTGACAATATGCAAGCCCAGGCCGGTTCCCTGAAATTGTCGTGTAGACGCACCATCCACTTGGGTAAATGCTCCAAAGACCTTGTCTATCATGTCATCGGCGATACCAATGCCCGTATCGACCACTGAGAAGAGCACCCGGCACTCTCCCGAACATATTTCCGAGACAGGAGAGACCTCAACACGGACAAAGCCCTGACTCGTAAACTTGAGCGCATTGCCAACCAGGTTGAAAAGGATCTGACGCAGCCGGGCAGGATCACCCTCCACACATCCCGGAGCATCGGCAGCCTGTTCGAACTCGAAGGCCACCTTTTTTTCCTCTGCCACATACGCAAAGGTCTCCTGCACGGACTGAAGGACTTCACCGAGAAAAAAACGCTCGGAAACGAGTTCCATCTTTCCTGCTTCAACTTTGGAAAGATCAAGAATATCACTCAGAAGTTGGGTCAGATTCCGGCATGATGTCAGGGCTGTTTCCACATATTCCCGGTGCTCGGCATCAAGGTCTTCCATACCGAGCAGTTGCAGCATCCCCATGGCCCCGTTCAACGGAGTTCTCAGTTCGTGGCTCATATTGGCCAGAAATTCGCTTTTGGCCCGATTTGCTTCCTCTGCCCGCGTCTTGGCCTGATGCAGCTCGGCTTCTATCTTTTTTCTGCCTGTAATATCCTGGATGACACCAAGCCGTTTGAGAGGAACCCCATTGTCATCGTACTCCGAACAGTACCAACTGTACGCATAGCGATATTCGCCATTGTCAAAAGGCCTGAAGCGAATTTCCACGATCTGGTAAGGTGTTTCAGGACTCAGTGAATTCAATCCTTCGAGATACATATCAAGATCTTCCGGGTGAATCCTTTCGACAAAATCTTGAAATGGGGGAGTTTCGGCATCGCAGGGATACCCCAGCAGCATCCGCAACCCTTGGGACCAGTGCCCTATGCCAGTCTTCAAATCTCGTTCAAAGCTGCCGAAAGACGCGATTTCCTGCGCCCGATTGAGACGTTCCTCACTCCTTCTGAGCTGCTTCAGAGCCTCGACCTGGTCATCCCTGCTCGCCCGCAGCTTTCGTGTGAGTGTCGCCAGTGAACGGGAGCGCCATCCCACAAGCAGAAGAAAGGTCGAGAGAAAAACAAATGAGCCTACAGCAACGACCACCCCTCTCCCCCAAAAAGGAGGACTGGGCAACTGCCACCTTTCAAGGGCATTGATAAAATCGGGCGAAGTAACAATCCCTGTGAGCACAGCGCTCATGCGAGTAGCCAGCACGCTCTCGTCCTTGCGAAACAGAAACCCTCGCCGGATTGTCATCAGACTGGGACCAATGGCCTCTATTTTCCCATCCAATCCGAGATGGCGCATCTTTTCCACCACAACCATCTCCGGGGCAACCAGAGCTTCCACCTTGCCTGAGAGCAGATCGAAAAGGGCTTGGTCGAGATTGTCCGAAGGCACGAGAGGGACACCTTCCCAGTCAACTGTTGGTAGTCTGCTCACACATTCTTCAAGAACAGCGGTCGGACGACCATTCAAGTCCCCCAGTTCCCTGATATCACTGCTCTCCTGATGCACGAAGCAAAAGACACCTGTCGTGATGTAAGGTTCTGAAAAGAAAAATTCCGCCTGGCGTGACACACTCATACCAATACCCGGAACCACATCCGCGGTCCCGGACCGAACAGCTTCGAGCGCCGAGTCCCAGTCATCGACAAACACGATATCAAAATTCATGTCGAGTTTCCCGGCGACCCGAGAGAAGAGTTCAAAGGCCAGTCCTTCCGGGCTGCCCGCACGATCTGTCATGTAAAGAGGAGGATACTCTCTCAACAAGGCGACTGTAATATGATCCGACTCATGGGCCGATGCCTGAGAAACCAGAAAGAGAAGAAGAAACAGCCAGACAGCGACGCTCTTTTTCAGAGTCCCTCCATCTCCTGCAAAACCATACAAGACCGCATGCAAGATCGTCACACTCCCCCCCTCACCTTTTTTAGGCATAGAGGAGTATCTCCTGAGCCGGGAGGGAAATCAAGCCTGTTATAACACGGGCTCCCACACCATCAACGTACCACCCCAGACGCACCAAAACTCGGAGACCATGCAGACCATGGAAAACCATGGATCAGCAGAGTCTCCGAGTTTTGAAGCCCCTCTCCTTTTACGAAATATTCGATGTCGCTCCTTCTTCCAGGTCCGACACGAAAGGAATTATTCTCCAAGCCCCATGGCACGCAGAAATCCCGGATCTTCCGTCCAGCCCGCCCGGACCTTGACCCACAACTCCAGATGCACCTTGCAGCCGAGCAGTTCAGCGATTTCCAGCCGGGCTTCAGAGCCTATCTTCTTGAGATTCGCCCCCTGCTTGCCGATGATCATGCCCTTGTGATTTTTCTGGGCGGTATAGATGACCGCGTTGACCAGGGCCATCCCCGGCCGAGACTGTTCGTCCCACGCCTCTATCTCTACCGCAGTTGTATAGGGGAGTTCCTGTCGCAGGGAATAGAAAAGCTTTTCCCGAATAATCTCGGCAGCCATGAAGCGAACCGGGGCAGTGGAGACCTGATCCTCCGGAAACATCGGCGCACCTTCAGGGAGAAAATCGAGCACACGGGCCAGCAACTCCTGAGTACCTTGCCCACGCAGAGCGGACACAGGGATAAATTCGGCCTCGGGCCAGAGCTCCCCGAGCTTTGCCATGACCGGCAACATTGCGGGCTTGTCCTTGACCCGGTCAATCTTGTTCACCGCCACCAGCACGGGCCGACCGGACTCGGCCACAGGCTGGACCAGCGGCTTGATCTCTTTATCCAGCAAATGCGGCTTGGATGCATACAGCCCTGCGTCCACAAGCACGACGACAACATCCGACCCGGCCAGAGCATTCCAGGCAGATTCCAGCAGGAATCGATTCATCTTGCCACGCAGCTGATGAATTCCGGGAGTATCCAGAAAAACGATCTGTGCGTCTTCGTTGGTCAGAATGCCGCTGATGCGATTGCGGGTGGTCTGCGGCCGGGGTGACACAATAGCCACCTTCTGCCCCAGATATTGATTCATGAGCGTGCTTTTCCCCGCATTGGGCGGGCCGATGAGGGCCACTGTTCCAAACTTGTGCATACTGTTCCTTGCTGGTTGAGACTATCCCGGTCAATTCCGTTGCTGCCGACTACAGGGCTTTGCAAAAAAACTCAAACATCTTTCTTGAACCGGTCTTCGGCAATCCTGACCTTTTCCACAATCCGGCGATAATAGTCATCCGACGCTTCCAGGTTGACCGCCCGCCCGCGCCCTTCGTTCATCTTCATGATCATGACATGCAGCTTGTGCATCTGACGATATCGTTCGCCTTCGTCCTCCATGCCCGCCAGAAGATCGATCGTTCGATTGATCTCCTGCTCTTCGGCCAGGGCCGGAGGGACAAATCCGCCACTTTTGAGCATTCGATAAGCCAGACGCAATTCCGGGGGCAGGTGCTGCGCTTCATCCGGCTTCAGCGGTTTTCCCATGCCTTCGAGGTTGTCAAACCCGCCCTTTTCCATGTCCTGTCGGATACGTTCCTCGGCTACTATCTGGGATAAAAATGACATGAAAGTATTTTCCACAAGGGACATGGACTTGTCAAAGGATCACTCCATGAACACCTCGCTCCACCGGCAAGAAGACTCGAAAAAACGACCCTCTTTCTGCACGGCACAACGCCGAGCCACTCCTGAAAACAAGGAATGACTCTCTTGAATCCGGGTCGAAAACGACTAAACGTCCAGCCCTTGTTTTTTGTATTCATTCAGCTTGTTGCGTAGAGTACGCACAGAAATGCCCAATAATTCGGCTGCGCGGGTCCGGTTCCCCGTGGTCTCTTCCAAGGACTTGAGAATCAGCCTTTTCTCCATCTCATGAATAGGCATGACAGAAAGAGCTTCCGCAGCAGAAGCAGGCGGTGGTGCTTCGCTGACGGCGCGCTGATCCGCATCCACCCCGGCCAGATCATCCGGGAACCATTGATCATCCCCCATAAGAAAATGTCTGGGCTGAATCGGCCCTTCCCCGGCCAGAAGCACTGCACGCTCCATGAGATTCTGCAATTCACGCACATTGCCCGGCCACTCATACCCGGTCAGCCATTGCTTGGCATCCTCGGTAAAGGCCAGTTGACCCAGCCCATAGGTGGCTGAAAATTTGTTGGTAAAATACTCGGCCAGAAGCAGAACGTCATCGCCCCGTTCCCCAAGCGCGGGCAGTTTGAGCGGGATCACATTGAGCCGATAAAAGAGATCCTGGCGAAAGGAGTTGTCCCGAACCGACCCTTCGATATCACGGTTCGTGGTGGCCAGAACCCGGACATCCACCTTGACAGTCTCCACGCCGCCCACCCGGTCAAATTCCGATTCCTGCAACACACGCAAAAGCTTGGCCTGAAGCCCAAGGTCCATTTCGGTGATTTCGTCCAGCAGGATGGTGCCGCCATTGGCCAACTCGAATTTACCGAGCTTACGATTGATGGCCCCGGTGAACGCCCCCTTTTCGTGTCCGAACAGTTCGGATTCCAGCAAATGCTCAGGCAGGGCCGCACAGTTGATGGCAACAAACGCCTTGTCTGCCCGGTCAGAATTATGGTGCAGATAGCGGGCGAACATTTCCTTACCTGTCCCGGATTCGCCGGAAATAAGCACCGTGGCCTTGGATTTGGCCACACGTTTGGCTAGCGAGAGAACTCGAAGCACGGCCTCGTGCCGCCCGATGATCTGAAACTTTCCGGCCATGCCGGAAGCGTTCGCAGCCTGAGAGGCAGGCTTGGGCCTGGATTCAGGCTCCGGCTCAGGTTCCGGGTCCGGCTCTTTCGGAGGCAGTACCAACTTGATCTTCTCCCATGCGAGTGGTTCCAGCCAAAAATCACGGGCTCCAAGCTCCAGAAACCGGGTCGCTTCCTCGGCACTTCCCGTGGCGGAAAAGACCACGACCGGCGGGAAACCTTCAGTTGTGCCTGCATGCTCCAACAAAACAGCGGCATCAAACCCCTGCAACGAGGGGCGGCAAAAAACGAGACACGGTTTGGATTTTCGGATAAATCCAAGCGCACCAGTAATATTATCGGCTAACCCTGCCTGAAGGCCCGCCTCCTGAAGAGTGGGAAATATGGCTGTGACGGACTGGGGTTCCGCAATGAAGAGTACTGTTCGAGCCGACATGATTCCTTCTATTACCGATAAGTTGCCTTGTTTACAAGTCGATCCCTGATTCGCCTCACATTTTATCTGCCAGGCTCCACAGGCAAGGCCTCTTGGCACACAATCCACTTCCTCTCTTTTCCTCGTGAATCATTCGAGCTTCATGGGTAACCGGTCTCAAAAGAGGTTTGCCGCAATGGATAAAAAAAGCCCAAAGGGCCGTGCTCCGAACCCTCCCAACTTCCATGACAGAGGGCTGGGATTTCAGCCCTGACGGACGGGGGACGCTTTCTGACAGGCGAGCCCCAATGGACCGGAGAGAAACGCCTGCCTGACAGACAAGAGCCGTGCCGCCTTCACCAGATAACGACACGGCCTTGTCCATTACTCCTCGATGGCAGGTGGGGAGGAGTGAACCACCTTGACCACCGAGGGTGGAGACACCGCACGGTTTGCACTGTGTCGGGTCTTGAAAAACTGCATTTCACGCTGCAACTCATCGGCCTGTTCCACCAAATGGGCGGCTGTTCCGGACAAACGCTCGGCCACGGAGACATTCTGCTGGATGGTTTTGTCGAGGCGCTCAATAGCCCCACCCACCTGATCGGCCCCTTCGCTCTGCTCTCTGCTTGACGCGTTGATCTCTTCAATCATTTCAGCCGTTCGCTCAATCTCGGGAACCAGCCGCTGCAACAATTCCTCGGCTTCATCGGAAATACGAACCGTATTGCCGGAAAGTTCACTGATTTCCCCGGCGGCCCGGCCACTGCGTTCTGCCAGCTTGCGAACTTCGGCCGCCACCACGGCAAACCCCTTGCCATGCTCCCCGGCCCTGGCTGCCTCAATCGCCGCGTTCAATGCCAACAGATTGGTCTGCCGCGCGATTTCCTCGATGACTGTTATCTTGTCGGCAATCGTCTTGATAGCACTCAGCGCCGTACTGACGGATGTCCCGCTCTGTTTGGCACTCTCCGCTGCGTTGAGAGCAATACTTCGAGTCTGTTCTGAATTCTTTGAAGTGTTTGAAATAGTGGTTCGAATTGTCCCCATAAGTGAAGAAATATGCTCTATGGCCTCCCCCTGCTCACTGGTGCCACGAGCAAGAAGAGATGCGACATCCGAAAGCTCGGAACTCCCGGAAGCAACGTTGTCCGCAGCCCTTTTGGAAGTTCCCACGACCTCGCTCAAGCTTTCGCTCATGCCGGCCAGTTCCCTGGCAACCAGCCCTATCTCGTTTTGAGCGTGGTCGGTTCCGCTTCGCCTCATCCTGTCCAGATCACCCAACCCCATCTCTTGCACGGAAGCCTGAATCCTGCGCACCGCCAAAACAATATTTTTGTAAAACATCAGGCAGATGATAAATGAAATAAGACCCATCAAAAGAATACCACCGATCTGTGTGCCCAATAACAACCGAACCCGACTCTCGGACTCCGCCTGCATCATGCCGACACCCTTGTCCATATTTGAAAGTACATTCAGGCTTTGCTTGATGAAATCCGGCCGTAATGTCCCATTGGCAAGAATCTCTTCTATCTGGGATCGATAGCCTCCCCAAAGCCCACGAACCTGTACCAATTGTTCCCTCACGGACTTGGAAGCCCGGGGAATACCCCTTGTCTCGCCCTCGGGATCAATGGATATGGGAGCCGGGCCGGAATCGATCAATGCGTTGAGTGTCATTTCAAAAAGACGGGCAGTCTTGTTCACCTGCGCGGCAGTGGAAGTCGCATCTCGCCCTGCCCGTATTTCCTGAAGATAGAAAAGTGCTTCCTTGGCCATTTTCTGGCTCAGCATACGCTGACGCCCGGCCAAATTAATCACCAGCCCATCACTTTTTTGTGCAGAGGTGATCACTGCCGTGGCACTGAACATGCCAAAGCCGATGAGTAGCAACAAGCCAACGGATATATTCAAACTCATTCTCAAAGTCATAACGGACCCCTGTCTCTTCAACCGTGCATGAAAATCGTCCCTGATCGGATTTTCTCATACTATGACTATGGATAACATCGACCAACAGTTCTATTATAAACCCTCTTCGATACCACGTACTCCCTGATAAAAAGAGGCGCAGGCGTCCGGAGAATCGACCTCATATTATCACACTCCCCCAATGACATGAAAATGAAAATACGCTAGGCTTTGTGCAATACCATGTGACAGACTCTCACAAAATGGGGATCGAAACATCTCTGAATCCCCGTGCTTACGACAAAATTGTGGTGGACAATGAAAAGGTTTCTCCCGTCTGCATTACTTATTCTCATCCTGCTTGTATTGTCTTCCCCTGCCTTCTCGGGTCCCATGATCCTGACGTACCGTTCCCCGGAAAGCTCCCTGGACCATCGCTACGATTATGATAACGCGGCCTTGAAACTCGCTCTGGAAAAAACGAAAAAAAAATGGGGTGACTATCGCCTGGTGCCAAGTCCGAAAATGAATTTTTCCAGAGCCATTTCCATGCTCAAGGCAGAAGAACTCATCAATCCGATGTTCAAGCATTCAGCCAGCAACGCTTTATGCGGAGATCTCGGATATGCTCCCTTTCCTGTTGATTTGGGCATAGTGAGTTACCGCGTGTTCTTTGTTTCCAAGCTTGTCGACCGGAAACTTCACACAGTCACTTCCCTTGAGAACCTCCGAGGTTTCTCCATCGGACAGGGCTACGGCTGGCTCGACGTAGGCATCCTCTCCAACGCAGGATTCAACGTCATCGTCATCCCCTCCTATGAGAGCCTTTTCACGATGGTTGCAAGAGGACGCTTCGACCTGCTCTCCCGTGGGGTCAACGAGGTCAAAGGAGAGTTCGAGGCCCATCAGTTTCTACCGAACTTCGTCCTGCACCGACATGTAGGATTATATTACCCCCTGCCTCGATTTTTCTTCACCAATAAGACCAGTAACAAGGCTGCACAACGGGTCTACGAAGGTCTGGTCGCGGCATACGAGGACGGCTCCCTCATGGAGTTGTGGGAAAGGAAATATCGACCCAGTCTGGATTTTACCAGTTTTCGGGAAATAACGTTTTTTCATATCGAAAACCCCTACCTCAATCTGATAGACTCCGGGTACAAACGATTTTTTATCCATGATCAACAGGAGGCCTCCCCTGCCTCGCCACAACCCGGTGCTCCCTTCAATCCGGACCCCGCCACCTTGCCCTGACCTTTCCCTTCTGATAGGTCTCGTGTGCTTCACACAAACGAGAAAATCATGATCAGAACATCCATACCAGTCTTTTGCTATCACAACGTCAGCGACATTGACGGGCATACTCCCGAACGCTTTTGCGAGCATCTCGACGCCATTCAGGACGCAGGCTACCGCACTCTCTCCAGCCGGGATCTCATGGCAGTGGTCCGTGGCGAAAAAAAGGCACCGCCCAAATCCGTGGTCCTCACATTCGATGACGGGCACCTGTCCAACTGGCTGAATGTGCTGCCGGAACTGCTCAAACGGGACATGACCGGCACGTTCTTTCTGCTCACGGATTTTACCCGCCCCGGCTCCGTCAGGACACTCGCTGATGCCCCACCCATGACGACCATGCCGGAAGCGCTCAAGGCTGCCCTCCAGAAAGAGGACTATGCCCAGTTCATCAACGAATCAGAAGCCAAGGCCATGGTGGACAAGGGAATGGAGATTTTCTCCCATGGCTGCCGTCATCAGGGAATTTTCCGAACCCTGCGCCCGACCGCACTCATGGGGGAAAAACATGCCCGCTGGCCAGCGTGGTCCATTTATCCCGGTTACAATCCCCAATGGCCGACTTTCGACGATGCCAGCGCCTACGTATACGATGGATTCACGCCACAGCTCAATTGCACAGACTCTCCCCGTTTTGTACGGCGGAGTCCTGCGGAACGGCTCGCATTCTGCCGCAAGGATTTTGCCCGCAGCATTGAACGGATGAGAGAACTGAACGGGCTGGAGGAACAACTTTTCTGCTGGCCCTGGGGACACTTCTGTGACGATGCCGAAGCTGAACTGAAAAAGGCCGGATACGCCGGAGCCTTTACCTTGGAACGATGGGTCAATGCCAAAGGAACGGATCCGTTCCGGCTCAATCGCATCGGCGTAGGGAGACCCAAAACCGGGAAATGGATTCAAGCCCGGCTCCGCATGTATGGCTCGGACCCCGCAGCCCGATTTTTTTTCAAACTGCACACCAAGCGACCCGAAGTGCAGAATGTGCTCTATGCCACGGATTCGACCCGCCTTTCGGGTGGCAGCCGACAAATGATCAACAACATTGAGATCATGACTTCCATGGGGATCACCACCCATGCCCTGCTTCATCCGCAGTCGCCGCTTATCCCGGCCCTGGATGGGCTGGATGTCAACATCATTCCCTACGACAATTTCAGCAGCTACCTCTCTGCCGGACGATTCATGAAAAAGACCATCCGGGAGAATTCCATTGATGTGGTCCATACTTTCCACAACCGGGCATACAAAATGGGCGTCATCGCCAAGCTCATGGGAGCGAAATTCAAGCTTTTCATCAATCGAGGAGTCATCTCCCGCCCCAATGACATCTTCTTTCTCTGGACCGCTCTTTCCAACGGGGTCATCTGCAATTCCGTCCAGTGCGCCAAAATTCTGAAAAAACATCGGGTTATGAAACGCCGCCTCAATGTGGTTTACAATGCTTACTGCGGACCGGATTTCGGCGAACGCAAGCCACAAAAGAAACGGGGGACACGCTTCATTTACGTTGGTAATGTCGCGGAAATAAAAGGCTATGATATCTTTGCCAAGGCCGCGTCCCGACTCTGTGAGACATCTGACTGCCGCAATCTGGAATTCGTCGCCGTCGGAATCACCGCACAAGGACAGAAACGATTCGCTCCGCTGTATACCCCCGCCCTCAAAGAACGCCTGACCATCCATGAAGAACTGTCACATATGGACACTCTGGAGGAAATGCGCTTTGCCGATGTCATCTGCGTCACCTCCAGGCTGGAGAGCTTTCCCAATACCCTGATCGAGGGATTCGATCTCGGTCTGCCCGGCATCTGCACTGCGGTAGGAGGCATTCCCGAAATAATCCGCGACGGAGTCAACGGCTTCCTGTGCGCCAGTGAAGACGTGGAATGCCTTGCCCAAAAAATGCGCCTGCTGGCAGACGATCCCATAACGCGCTATACTATGGGCAAGAGAGGGCGTGCTGTGGTCCGCACTCTCCTCACCCCGGAGGAGAAGGGGCACAACCTGATGCGCGTCTACATGGGAGAACAACGCAGCGAACCGCTTGCTGTGGACACTCTCGCCGACACAGACCAGCCGGATGAAAAACCGTATGCAGAATGCAAAGACTAAATCCCTAACCCATTTCTGGGGAACCCTGCCTGAAGAACTCAAGGCCAAATTGCGTCTGGGTTTTACCGGCAAACGGCATCTGCTGGATATCGTGGGCTGGAGCCTCCGGTCCGGCATTCCGTCACTCGGTCCCCTGATCTCCGATGCCCTGCAAACCGCATTTTCCGAAAATCCCCTCGATGGCGAAATGGCCACGGAACTGCTGGCCCATGAAGCTCTCCGCGCGCGACTGCCCAAGACCACGGCTGATGCCATGAATTCCGTGGCCAGTCATTGGCGAAAACCTGAAAATACAAGCTATTTCGAGCGGCTGCTGATGAAGCGCGATATGGCCAAACTCAAAAATTTTATCGAACAAAAAAAAGAGAGAGAGCCGGAGAACCTCTTCTGGAGGGAACAGGCGGTCACCTTCGGCCTTATTGACAATGACCGGGAATGGGTGCGTTTCATGCTCGAAAATATCCCGGCAGAACTGACACCTATCCTGGATCATGTTGCACTACGGATGAACCTCCTGCCTGAAGCCCCCGTGGCATCAATCCCCTCGACGTGGAAAACTCATGATATATTTGGCCCAAACTCTTCGGCAGTGACATGGGGACTGCACCTGCTGCAATCGGGTGAGCCAACCGTGGCCCAGCCTCTTCTGACCGGGAGCCTGAACCGGACCCCGTGGAATACGACCCTGATCCTTCGCCTTCATGACCTGATCACGAAACGGGACACGCAGAAAATGCCCCTCGACGGGAGCACAGCCATCCTGCTTTATTCATGGAATAAGGCAGGGGAACTTGACGCCACCCTGGCTTCGCTCTTTGCATCGGACCTACCGATGGTCTCGATCTTTGCCCTGAATAACGGATCGACTGATGACACGGCTGAAATCCTTGAAGCATGGCGACCGCGTTTCACCACCAAACTTGGGCCAAAACGGTTCGAGATACTTTCCCTGCCGGTCAATATCGGAGCGCCCGCTGCCCGCAACTGGCTCATGCACCACCCGCCCGTCACTGCCCACGACTTCACCTGCTACCTTGATGATGATGTTGCACTGCCATCCGATTGGCTCGCCCGCCTCGGCTCGGCCGTCCACTTGTACCCCGAGGCCGGAGTCTGGGGATGCAAGGTCACGGACTACGCCAACATGGCTCTTGTGCAAAGTGCGGACTCCCACCTCCTGGGAGATCAGGACGCCCCGCCTCTTGATTTATCCCGCACCGCACCCAATCCCTTCCGACTCTCCGACCTGCATATCCAGACACTGGATGCCGGGCTACTGGATATCATGCGTCCCTGTGCATCGGTCACAGGATGCTGCCACCTGTTTCGGACTGCGGTCCTGCTGGAATCCGGTGATTTCGCACTCCAGCTCTCTCCGTCTCAGTATGATGACATGGAACATGACCTGCGGCTCTGCAAGACCGGTCAATTCCCGGTTTATCAGGGACACCTCTCCATCCGTCATAAGAAAAGGACAGGAGTGGCATCCCGAACTTCAGCCAAAGAAGAAGGGAACGCGCTGGGCAACAAGTACAAGATGCAGACCATGCATTCCCGCGAAGAACTCACGCAGGCCATGCTGCACGAGCATCGCCTGCTTGATGATGATCTGATGATGAAGATGGCGAGACTGGACCAGACAGACTGACCTCCGGTGAACAACGGCTGATCCGCCGGAAGTAACCAACGGCAAAAAACCGCCTGCTCTGATCATCTAAGCCGTGGTGATGAATCGGCTGAAATCATCACCAAGCTCGCCCTTGAGGCGCTCCAGCCCAGCCATACTCATGCGGGCAAAGGCAAAAGCGAACACAGGGTACTGCGTGTAGTCGATTGTGCGTAATTCGAGCACTTCTTCAAAGAGTGTGCTCAATCCATGGTAATCGATCTTCGTAATCGCCCTGCGATCCATATGACCGGGAACTTCGGCGATGACCATGACACAGGCTTTTTCCGGCTGCTTCTTGAGCAGGGACGGCCAATCCGGTCGCATCTTCTTGAAATAACATTCATAGGGGTCCACGCCCCAGGCATGGCAGGTAATGTCCGCCACACACCACCCGGCAAAACGGAGCGGGTTGGCTTCTATGGGCAGGATATGACCCAGTTCATCCACCCGAACCTCCAGATGCATGGGGAAGTTGCGAAATTCACAAGCCTGACCAACCCGTGCGACATACTCGGTAAAAGGTTCAAGCCAAGTCTCGATGATCTCTGCCGAGGTATAATACAAGGTGTCCGAAATATCGTCCTCGGACAGAAAATGGTGATGCAGAATATTGGTAATCACAGGATCACCATGCTCGTCATAATAGACGTCAATGGCATATTCCTTCCCCTCGATTCCCGCCTCCACAATATACTCGTCAGCGTTGACAACTTCCTCCGGGTACTCTGCATTCATGGCTGACCGCTCATCCTCGATAGCCCGGACCACCTCAGGCCACAGGGCGTGATCCCTGACCACATGGACTCCGAGGCTGAAAAATCCACGAGCCGGTTTGACCACAAAGGGTGTTTGCATCCCGGAAACATCCAGTTCGGCCAAATCCTCGGAAGCGGCCCGCATGAAACGATATTCCGGGTGCAATCCGGCCACGGTTTCCCGAAACAGGGCCTTGTCCTTGCAAACCGTTATCTGCCTGACAAGATCATCATGACAGCCGCAGGAAAAGATATGGGCAAGGGCATTCTCTGAATTGGCGAGGACCCTTTCTCCCGCTGCCAGTCGGCAAGAGAAATCACCACCACTGATGAATTGAATATCCGCCCCGTCCGTCAAACGGCGCGCTCCGGGGGTATCCAACACGGACACGCCCATCCGCTCGACGCTTCGCTTCAGAAATTCAGACACATAGGGAGCATCAAGGAGAAACATCAGAGAGCCTTCCCTGCCAGCTCATATTTTTTGAGCTTGTACTGAAGATTCGATTTTGAAAGCCCGAGCATCTCGGCCGCCTTGACCTGCACAAATTCGCACTGAACCAAAGCGCGTTTGACCAGTGCGCCCTCGATCTTGTCCATGGTTTCAGCCAGATTCAGCTTGCTGGGCAACAGGTCCACGGCAGATTTGAATTGTGCTTCCTCGTCCTTGATTTCCGGCGGCAAATCATCAGAATCCACTGTATCGGTGCGGGCCAGAACCGTACAGCGCTCCACTACGTTTTCCAACTGCCGGACATTACCGGGCCACTCGTAGGCTGTCAGATAATCCATGGCCGCAGCCGAAAATCCTCCGATCTCCACCTGGTTTTCCTTGGTGTACTTGTCCAGAAAATGTGCTGCAAGCAGGGGGATATCTTCACGGCGTTCCCGCAATGGCGGCATGAAAATGGAGACCACGTTCAACCGGTAGAAAAGGTCTTCCCGAAACTCTCCCTTGGACACGGCTTCCTGCAAATTCTTGTTAGTGGCGGCCACGATACGGATATCCACATCCATGGTTTCCGTCCCGCCGACACGCTCTATCTGATGTTCCTGCAACACGCGTAGCAATTTGACCTGCAACTCCGGGGTCAATTCCCCGATCTCGTCAAGAAAGAGCGTCCCTTTGTTGGCCTGTTCAAAGCGCCCCTTGCGCATGGCCGTGGCTCCGGTAAACGACCCTTTTTCATGGCCGAACAATTCTGATTCGAGCACCCCGGGATTCAAGGCCATGCAATTGACCGTGACAAATGCTTCGTCACAACGGGGAGAAGCATTATGAAGCGCTCGGGCAATAAGTTCCTTTCCTGTGCCGGATTCTCCGAGAATGAGCACTGTCGAGCGACTCGGGGCAGCCCGATCCACCATATCCAGCACCTGCTGCATACCTTTGCCGCGCGCGATGATATTACCCTTGGAGTAGCGATCCCTGATCTCCCTCTTGAGCCGGATATTCTCCTGCTGGGTCGCAGCGTACTGCTCGGCCTTGGAAACGGAAAGGACCAGTTCTTCATTGGCGAACGGCTTGGTGATGTAATCAAAGGCTCCGATGCGCATGGCCTCCACTGCGGCTTCGATGGATCCGAAAGCAGTCATGATGAGCACCGGAATATGCGGGTAGTTCTTTTTGCAATGCGCCAGGACATCCTGCCCGGTCAGGCCCGGCATTTTCATATCGGTGAGCACCAGATCCACCTCGGATTCCTCCAGGTAGGCCAGCCCCATTTCGGGATCGGACAACGTTGTTACGTTGTACCCTTCATCCTCCAGAATGGATTCCAGAATGAGCAGATAGTTTTTCTCGTCATCGAGAACCAGTATATTCGCGGGCATGCTTTCCAGCCTTGGTTGTCATTTCACGGGCACGAAGGGTGCCCGACCGTCAGGCAGGATAGAACAAGACGGCCTGAAAACCAAGTCTGGATATCGTGGGACAGTGTTCCGCCGAGACTTCAAAGCCTCTCGGGATGGAAGCCCAACGATTCTTTCCCTGATAACCGGAAACGAACCAGCCGGAGAACCGCCCACGCGGTTACGCTGGATTGTCCTGCAGCGCCGTGCTATGCTCATCAGCATGGTTGATGTCGATAAAAAAGAACTCCGCAAGAAGCTCCTGACCAAAAGAAGCTCTCTGCCGCAGAAAACGATCCTTGACGCAAGCAACGCGGCCATGGAACTGCTTCGGCAGATTCCCGAGTGGAAAACAGCCAGGGAAATTCTGGTCTACTGGCCTATCCGGGGAGAGCTTGACGTGCGGCCTCTTATCACGGAACTCTGGCAGCGTCAGGTTTCTGTGCTGATGCCGCGCTGTCGCCCTGATGCGTACGGAGAAATGGACCTGGCCTGTGCTTCCTGTGAAGACGACCTGACCCCCGGTCCCTTTTCGATCATGGAACCCGATGCCCACAAATGCCCGTCTGTGCAGGAATGCAGCCCTGATCTGGCCATTATCCCCGGAGTCTGTTTTGATCGGCGCGGCTATCGACTCGGTTTCGGCGGCGGCTATTACGATCGTCTGCTGGCCACACCCGACATGCAGCTCGCGCTTAAAATCGGCGTCGGCTATACCTTTCAACTTATTGAAGAATTGCCAATCCAACCCTGGGACATGCCTGTAGACATTGTCTGTACCGAAGAGGAATTATGGCGTCCATAGCTTTTTTCCCCTTTGAATTCCTGGGCATTCCTTCGGTCCAGTGCGCCTTCACCTCCCGTCGGGGCGGGGTTTCGGAACCACCGCACGATTCAGCCAACCTGTCCTTCGAGGTCGGTGACGATGACCATGCCGTCCGCCAAAACAGGCGGATGCTTTTCAAGCGTTTCGAGCTGACCGCCTGGTGCGAATGCAGACAGGTCCATGGTGACACCCTGCATGTGGAGCCCTCTCCCATCGCCCCGGAAGACATGGCAACCCTGGAAGGTGATGGTCTTGCCACTGCTTTGCCCGGCACGGGACTGGTCATCAAGACCGCAGACTGTCAGCCTATCCTGATGGCACATCGTTCAGGCCGGTATGTGGCCGGTCTTCACGTCGGATGGCGGGGCAACAAACTCAATTTTCCCAAAACAGGAGTACGGCGATTCTGTGAGACATACGGGCTTGACCCGAAGGATATCTTTGCCGTCCGTGGCCCCAGCCTCAGCCCAGCGTCTGCGGAATTCATCAATTTCGAGACTGACTTCGGCCCTGCATTCGCTCCTTACTTTGACCCCGACTCCAAACACATGGACCTCTGGCGACTGACCCGGGACCAGCTCATGGACGCCGGATTGCCCAGTGAACACATCCATTCCATGGACCTCTGCACCATGGGGCGGGATGACACCTTCTTCTCACACCGCAAAGCCTGTGCCTCCCCAGCCGGGACAACAGGCCGCCAAGCGGGATTCATCTGGATCAAACCGTAATCGGACATATGGGCATACTCTTCAAACTGATCATCATTCTCGGTCTCGTCTTCTTCATCACCGGAATGTTCACCAAGTCCAAAGCCGAACGGATCGAACGGCGCAACAGGACCACGAACATACTGCTGGTGGCCATTGTCGTGCTGCTCGCCATTTCCATAGGCCTCAATCTCCTGCATCGGTAGACTCGGCATGCGCCGCCTTTCCCATCCACATATCTGTTGGACCGACAATGACGGTCCCCGCATCCTCGGTATCAACCCATGGATAACCGACTTTGCGGCCTTCAATGTCTGGTCGCGCCCGGTGGGGCTGCTGGCCTGTCTGGATATGCTCCGAAATGCCGGGGCATCGGTTGCGCTCCTGGACTGCATGGACCGCACATGGGAAGATGTGGCATGGCCGACACCCGGTCAATATGCCACTGGCCGATATCCCAAGGAAACCCTACCGCTGCCGCCAGCCATGGCTTCCATGGAAAGACGATATTCCCGTTACGGCCTGCCGCATGATCATGTCCGGCAGGCTTTGGCCGCCCTTGACCCACCGCCGGAAGCGATCCTGGTGACGTCCATCATGACTTATTGGTATCCCGGCTCACTGCATATGCTGGACCTGGCTGCCGAATTGTGGCCCGATGTTCCCCGCCTCCTTGGCGGCACTTATGCCACTTTGTGCGCAGATCATGCCCGAATCCATGCCGATGCCGACCTGATCATGCAGGGAAGCATGGAAAAACGGACAAACTGGGACACCCTGTGGAACCTGTTGCACCGCCCCGCCCCACCTCTCCCGGACAATGCGGGATTGGGACTGGCCCTGGACCTATACAATGAGCCGAACTACGCACCTATCCTCGGTTCCCGAGGCTGCCCCTTCACCTGCGACTACTGCGCAAGTCATGCCTTGTACCCGAAATTCACCCAGGGAGAACCGGACCGGATTTTCGCTTCCATCGCATCGGAATACGAACGAGGCGTACGGGACTTCGCTTTTTATGATGATGCCCTGCTGGTCAACCCGGATCAATGGCTCTGGCCGCTTCTGACCCGTATAACCGAAGCAGGACTGGACCTGCGACTGCATACACCCAACGCCATGCATGTCCGCAGCCTGACCCGTGATGTCTGCCATCGCCTCAAGCAAGCGGGATTGCACACAGTACGACTGGGGCTGGAAACCACGGATTTCGAGAACCGTCATGATGTGAAGCTGACCGAACAGGAGTGGAAGGACGGCGCGAACACGCTGCTGGAAGCCGGATTCGATCTGGACGACATCGGCGTCTACATTCTCTTCGGGCTGCCGAATCAGAATCCTGCCAATGTGGAAGACGCCATCAGGCACGTCCAGGCCTTTGGCTTTCGCCCTCATCTGGCACACTACACACCCATTCCCGGCAGTCCCATGTTTCATGAAGCGGTCGCGGCAAGCCCCTACCCTCTGGAGCAGGAACCGCTCTTCCAGAACAACTCCATCTGGCCCTGCGTGCCCGGCGGATTCAACTGGGAAGATGCCCGCCGCTGGAAATCACTCCTGCACGGAACAGGATAGACACCAACTCAGCCTGCTTCCCTGAAAAAGGAGAAAAACCGCGCAAGACGAAACCATTCTACAGACGTGTCATCAAATGCCGGAAAACCGGACGGATCAGACACCCATGATATTATAGCCTGAATCGACGAAAAGCACGTCTCCCGTGGTACCGGACGACAGGTCCGAGGCAAGATAAAGGGCTGCCTTGCCCACATCGTCAATGGTGATATTGCGATGCAGGGGCGCTTTTTTCTCAATCGTGTCGAGAATGGTCGAAAAGCCCGAGATACCTTTGGCCGCCATGGTCTTGACCGGTCCGGCCGAAATGGAATTAATCCGCACATCCCGTGCTCCCAAATCCACGGACAAATACCGAACGCACGCCTCAAGGGCCGCTTTGGCAACACCCATGGCATTGTAATTGGCTACAACCTTGCCCGCTCCATAGTAGGAAAGGGTCAGGACTGAACCGCCCGGATTGAGCATCTGCTCGTACGCACGACATAAGGCCACCAGCGAGTAGGAAGAGACATCGAGCGCCACGCCGTAGCCTTCTCGGCTGGTATCGATGAACCGCCCCTTGAGATCGTCTCGATTGGCATAGGCGATGGAATGGACCAGGATATCCACATCTCCCCATTGGCGACTGACCAGATCAACACCGGACTGAATATCCTGGTCGTCCGTGACATCGCACTTGAACAGGAATTCACCGCCCAGTTCCTCGCAAAGAGGGTCAAGTCGCCGCTTGATAGGCTCAGCCGCATAGCTGAAGGCGAGTCGTGCCCCGTGTTCCCTGAATTGCCGCGCTATGCCATAGGCGATGGAACGGTCATTGACCACCCCGAAAACAAGCGCTTTCTTTCCTTTCAGAAGCATATGATCTCCTTGTTCTCAAATGACATCGTAAAAATGCCTGACAATCGTTGCAACATCAACTGTCTTCCGCTACTCTCCCTGCCTGTAACCGACACCACCATCAGAGGGAGGCTTTATTATGGCATCAAACGTTTATTTCTGGAACCTGCGTGCATCGCACAAGGCTCCGTTTCACACTCGACTGAGGAGCCTGCTCAAGGCTGCTGGTGTTGATAAAACTATTACCGAAGGCGACCTTGCCGCCATCAAGATCCACTTTGGAGAACAGGGGACCACCGGATTCCTCCGCCCCCTGTGGGTCAAGCCCATCGCGGACTTCATCACCGAATTCGGCGGCAAGCCGTTTCTCACCGACGCATCAACCCTGTATGTCGGCCAACGGGGTGAGGCCGTTTCCCACCATCTCTGTGCAGCACGGCACGGCTGGGACCCTCTCGTGATGGGTGCTCCGGTTATCATCGCCGATGGCCTCAAGGGAAACGAAGAGGCAGCTGTTCCGGTGGGAGGCAAGCATATAAATGAAGCCTTCATCGCCAAAGGCATCGCCGACGCCGACTTTCTGGTCTCAGTCAATCACTTCAAGGGACACGAATTGGCGGGATACGGCGGGGCGCTCAAGAATCTCGGCATGGGATGTGCCAGCAAGATGGGAAAAATGCAACAGCACTTCTCCACTGGTCCAGCGGTCGATCCTGACAAATGCGCGGCCTGCGGTTCCTGTGTCAAGGTCTGCCGAACCGAAGCGCTCTACATTGATGAAGAAACCGGCGTGATCGCACTCAATGCGGAAAAATGTGTGGGCTGTGGCGGATGTTTTGTGGCCTGCCGTCACAGTGCCTTGCAGGTCAACTGGCAAATCGGCATCCAGGAATTCCTGGAGCGAATGATGGAGTACACGGTGGGCGTTCTCAAAACCAAAACAAAACCATGCCTGCATGTAAATTTTGTCATGGACGTGGTCCCGGACTGCGATTGCGTCGGATTTACCGATGCCCCCATCTGTCCGGATATCGGTATCCTGGTCAGCTTCGACCCCGTGGCCGTGGACCAAGCATCCATGGACCTGGTGGACAATGCCCCGGCTCTGTATCCAAGCCAACTGCCCTTCGGAGTCCTGCCCGGACAGTCAAAATTCGCAGCCATTCATGAACATGTGCCCGAACACATGGGGCTGGATTACGCCGAAGCCATCGGGCTTGGCTCCAGAGAATACACCCTGATCAATCTTTAGCCGCAACAAAAACGGCGAGGCGGAATCCCCGCCTCGCCGCCTCGCTTAAAACCGTTCGAATTCTCCATCATCACGAGTGCCCATATCCAGATCAATCCCCTTGACCCGGCTCTTCGGAAGTTCCTTTCCCCGCTGGGACTGGACTGAGACCGATTTTCCGCCACTCCGGGGACGCGCGGCCTTTTCCGGTGCGTACCCAAGGTTGAAGAAGCTGATGGATTGGTGCAGCTGCGCTCCTTCCATGGCCAGAGATTCCGATGTAGAAGCAACTTCTTCAGAAACTGCCGCATTTTGCTGGATGACATTGTCAAGTTGCTGAATCGCCTGGTTGATCTGGTTGACTCCTGCGGTCTGCTCATTACTCGCCGTGGCGATTTCCTGAATAAGCCGGGCGGTCTGCTGAATGTCCGGGACCAATTGTCCGAGCCGTTCTCCAGCCTCTTGAGCCACCTTGACCGTAGCCGTGGATAACTCGCTGATTTCTCCCGCCGCATGACCGCTTCGCTCGGCCAGCTTGCGAACTTCGGCCGCAACCACCGCAAATCCCTTGCCATGTTCCCCCGCCCGAGCAGCCTCGATAGCCGCATTCAACGCCAAAAGATTTGTCTGGCGTGCGATCTCCTCAATGACCGAGATTCTGCTGGCGATGTCAGTCATGGCACTCATGGCCTGAGCGACGGACTTGCCACTTTCCTCGGCACTTCGAGCGGCGTGCCGGGCTATCTTTTCCGTCTTGACGGCGTTCTCCGCATTCCCGTGAATATTGGCGGCCATCTGCTCCATGGAGGAAGAAACCTCCTCGACACTGGCAGCCTGTTCCGTGGCTCCTTGTGACATGCTTTGCGATGATGCGGCCAATTGTTCGCTGCCGGACGCCACATTCTCCGTGGCGGCCTGCACACCGCCGATGACTGCCTTGAGCTGGTGTGACATACTCCGCAAAGACTCGGCCAGTACGCCGACCTCATCGGCCTGATGCACATCAATATCCTGTGTCAGATCGCCCCTGGCGAGCCCCCTTGCCAACACCGTTCCCTTAACAATGGGACCGGTAATGACGCGGGCTATGACCATAAGGACACCAAAGAGCACAAGAATAGCTCCCAATCCCATAAGTGAAGAAATCCAGGCAAAGGAATCCGCCTGCTCATTGACCTTGTCCATGGGAACGACCACAGCCAGGCTCCATGGGGTTGTGGTACGGCCCACGGCAATGGGTTCGAGCGTGATATAGAATTCCTCTCCCGTGTCGGGGGATCGGGTCACGTAGGAGTATTCATGCGCGCTCGTGATGGCCCTGAGCACTGCATCTCGATGATCCGAGTCCAGAAATTCCCTGATATTCCTGCCCATCCTATCACCATCAGGATGCGCCACGACCATACCGGAGTTGGTGACCAGATACGCATAGCCGGTCCCGAACGGCTTGATCGCATTGACCGCTTTCTGTAAATCGTTGAGATAAAAATCAACCCCGACGACACCGATATTCCTGCCGTTCTTCTTGACCGGAAATCCAGTGGAAGCGATCCAGAAAGTCTTATCGCCGACCTTCCAGGGGTATGGCTCGGTGATGGTCTCTCCATTGCCCGCCATGGGGGTTTCAAACCATGCCTGTCCTTCGAGATTTTCCTCACCCACATAGCTGGCCGCTATGGACCCGCCGTCGCGATAATACCAGTTGCGATACGCCCCCTTGTAGGTGTCGCGGTATTCTTCTTCCCGGTCATCAAATCGTCCGCCGGGGAATGTACACCATGCCCCGGCCAGTTCTTCATGCCTTTTTAGTGTCTCGACCAGCATGGAATCCAACAGCTCCCTGTCCGGGATGACCTGATAATTGGTTGCCTTCTCAAAGACTGCGCCCAAAGTACGGGTCACGGCCATGGCCAGACTCATCGTCTTGCCGACTTCCAAACTGTGACTGATGGCTTTTTCCCGTGCCATATCCTCTGCCTGGGACACCGCAAGGCTCCGGGCTTTCATGGTCATGACAAGCGTACTGGTTGTGAGAATGATCACCACCAGCACGAATGTGGGAATCAATATCTTGAGTCTGAGACTCCAATCTCTGAAACGCATTTGCATTCTTTATCCTCTGGATAGGTTTGCCGCATTCCCTGAAGGGCCTGCGGCATGATGGTATGGTGTCCGGTCAAGTCCGACGTTAGCCACACGAAGAGTACCATTCCATGACAATATCGTGACTATCTGAACAAAATATCAGTCGTTGTGTTCGGTCTGAAGGCTGTGGCCCCCTCCGGAGCGGCCACATCAGTGAATCAACGTGAAGACGTCAATGCCGTATTCATCGGGATTGATCACATCCGCCACCTGAAGCTTCTCGCTTCGGGAAAGCTCCACGGTCCTCATGGTGATGGCTCGCATACGGCTGTCAAATGCCACACGGACCGACGGATTCAGCGGATTGCCGGGACAATGGTCCAGCACCACTCCGTACTCTCCCGATGTCAGCCGGACAAAGCTGCCCACGGGATAAACACCCATGCTCTTGATGAACTGCTCAACAATATTGGGATGATAGTCTGTGACCCGCCACTGGTACATCATGCCAAGCACCTGCCCCGGCGGCAGGGGAGCCTTGTACACCCGTTTGCTGGTCAGGGCGTCGTAGACATCCACAACTGCCAGCAACCGTGCCGTATCGCTGATCTCATCCCCTTCCAGTCCTCGAGGATACCCGCTGCCATCATGCTTTTCGTGGTGCTCCAGAGCACCACGCAAAACCGCTTCGGGAATCCCCTTCTGCTCCTTGAGAATCCGGTAGCCGTGCAGGGGATGGGTACGCATGATGTTCATCTCCTGTTCACTGAGCTTGCCCGGCTTGTTCAAAATGCATCCGGGAATGGCGGCCTTGCCCAGGTCGTGAAACATCCCGGCTATGCCCACCAACTCCAATTGGGAACGGGAATACCCAAGCTTCCTGCCCAGAATCACGGCCAGAATGGAAACGTTGATACAGTGGGTATATGTGTATTCGTCAAAAGACCTGAGCTTGCTGATGGCTGCGGCAGCCGAATCATTGCGAAAGACCGAATCAATGAATCCGTTGACCAGTGGAGCAGCATCATTGAAATCGAACGGTTTACCTTCCCTGACATCCTTCATGAACTCATGGGCGTAGTTGACGGCCTCACCATAGAGAGTAGCCGCTTCGCGAAGCTCTACCCGGATCGGAACCTGCTTAATGTCAGCCGGGAGTGGCAGCTCTACAGGCAACTCCACCGGTGTGGTTTCCCGAATAACTTCAGGATCCTTCACCATTGCCTGTCGCGCCTCTTCCGCAGTCATCGCCTTGCCGTACTCAGGGGTCATGATTCTCCCTCCACGATCTAAACAGGAAATATTCTCAGTTAAAGGCTAGCTGTTCTCATTCCTTTCTGCAAGATATTTAGAGGAATCCCTGCTGGTTGAGCTGCTCAATGAGGACACCGACATCATCGGCAATGAAGTTTGGTGAGAGCGGGGCAAAGACATCTGCCGCAACGGTGCCGCTTGTAACGGCCCCGGAGAGCGTGCCTGCATTGATGGCGGTCTGGATATCCATGGGATGATCCCCCACCATCAATGTCCGAGCCGGATCGGCACCAAGACAGTCCAGGGCCTGAAAGAGGTGCACCGGATCAGGTTTGACGCGAACTGCGATTTCACGGGGAATAAAGGCTTGTGTGAGGCTTTCTATATCGGGAAAAACCTGCCGGACGGCAGCGGAAATATTCCGGGTAATGACTCCTGCCCCGATCCCCCGTTCCCGAAGCAGCGCCAGCGAAGGTCTGGTGAAATCAAAAAGAGCGCCCTGCCGGGCAGCGTCCAACTCCATGGCCGTGATGACCAGATGACCGCGAGTACGAAATTCCTTGCCCTCCGCTTCATCGCGAAGCATCACCGTCTGGACCAATTCTTCCAGCCACTCAAGGGCCGGGGTCGGGCCGGGAACAGGACGCTGGTCCATGAACGCCTCACCAAGGGCTGCAATACGTGTCTTCATGGACTCCAGATCAAGAGGGACGTCGGCCAGCGTGCCGTCAAAGTCGAAAATGATAGCGTCAAGCCTTGTTGGCATGTCGTTCTTCTCCCGGATCAGCCCTTGCCCGCCAGTTCTCGCAGGGTATTCAAATTACGCACGTCATCCTTGAGATCCTTTTCCTTGGGCGTCTCCAGGGTCTTGGGAATATCCGCAAAACGCTCGTCACGCATCAGATTTCGGAACCCGTCCAGCCCGATTTCGCCCTTTCCGATGTGTTCATGGCGATCCTTTCGGGAATCAAAGGCGTTCTTGGTGTCATTGACATGAAAGAAACGGAGACGGTCCAGGCCGATGATTCGATCAAAGGCCTCGAAAGTCGCGGCATAGGCTGCCGGGGTGCGAAGGTCGTACCCTGCGGCAAAGGTATGGCAGGTATCGTAACAGACTCCCAACCGATCAGCATGCGCAGAGGCTGCGATGATGGCGGCCAGCTCTTCGAAAGTGGAACCGAGGTTTGTTCCCTGTCCGGCCGTTGTCTCCAGCAGGACCAGGGCCTCATCTGTACCGGAATCCTCTATGGCACGATCCAGTGCGGCAGCATAGCGCTCGATACCCGCATAAACCCCCTCTCCCAGGTGCGAACCGGGATGGGTGACCAAAAAAGGGATTTTCAACGCTTCCACACGCTGTAATTCCTTGGCAAAACCGATACGGGACCGCTCTGCCTGCTCTTCCTTGGGAGAAGCGAGATTGATCAGATAGGAATCATGGGCTGCAAGTGGGTAGTCACCCCACTGCTCTCGGGCCACGGCAAAAAGGTCAAGATCATACTTGGTGAGAGGCGGAATTTTCCACTGACGCTGGTTGCGTGTGAAAATCTGGAGAGCAGTGCCGTCAACGGCACGAATGTGCTCGAAGGCCATGTGCAGGCCTCCGGCAATGGACATGTGCGAACCGAGAAACATGAGTACCTCGTGAGTCTGTCGCGTGCCGATTTTCCTCGTGCCCAGAGCGACGAGGCTGCGGTGGGACAATCAATCCCGGACAATCGAATGAAGAACGCGCACGACATGATCCATGCGACGCGTTCCTTCCGACTTCGGCTGTTAGCCTATCCAGCCATGCAGCGCATCGACAATCTTCTGTGCCTGGGCCTGACTGGAGATATTGAACTTCGACTTGGGGCGATATGTTCCGTCCACCTTCTGATAGCGGCGGATGGTGAACTTCTCCGGGCCGTATTCACCCTTGGCGCGGTTCAGTTCCTGGTAGCGAAAAATGATGGTGGTCCATGCGCCCTTGGACAGGATGACTTTGTCCAGCTCCTTGACAATGAGCTGGTTCTCTTCGGAATAGTTGATCGTGATCTCGTCAACATTGGTAGCCATGTATTGCTCCTTGCATATATATTCTCCGCGAAAGCAGCGGTAAGGGCTTTCCATTTACATATGTAATGGCAAAGGGCAAGCGTGACGTTCCCTGCAAGACGGGGTTTTTCACCGTGCGAGCCATAAGATCACGCCCCCGGCAGACATGCTGTCGGGGGCGTTTACAAGCAACAGGAGCTACGAGAGTGTGACGTTCGTAACTAGTCGTTGAGAGCTTCGTAGACCTTGCCGACCAGCTTTTCGCTCGGGGTCAGGGTCTTGCTTCCCGGAGTCCATTTGGCCGGGCAGGCTTCATCCGGGTGATCCTTGAGGTAGTTGTTCGCATCCATCTTGCGGAATAATTCATCGGCGTTACGTCCGACATTGTAGAAATTGACCTCCGAGGAAACCAGCAGTCCTTCCGGATTGATGACAAAGGTTCCGCGCAGAGCCTGTCCGGTGTCATAATCCCAGACATCAAAGAAGCGGGAGACTTCCCCAGTGGGATCGGCGGCCATTTTGAATGTGACGTCCGCAAGCAGACGTTCATCATTCTTCCATGCGAGATGGGTGAATTTGGTATCCGTTGAAACGGATATGACTTCTGCGCCAAGATCGGCGAGTTCTTTATGCTTGGTGGCGAGGTCTGCCAGTTCCGTGGGGCAGACAAAAGTAAAGTCCGCTGGATAGAAAAAGAGAATGGCCCATTTTCCTTCCTTTCTCAAAGCGCCCAGGTCCACCTCACAAAAGCCACCTTCGGTGGGATCAAAGGCCTCCAGCGTAAACTCGGGTACTTTCTGACCGACTTTGGCAAATTCGGGCAGCACTTCTTCGTGTTCATGTTCGCAGCAACTCATGATGACTCCTTTATTGAAAATAGAATGATTTTTAATCTAGGAATGATTCCCGTTTTCAATTGTTTTAATCTTGCGTTTCTTCATCGTCAAGGAGAAAATATATTTTACCCACCCTTTGAAGACACGGCCATGTCGTGTATACAATTGGACTTGCCCATGTCGCCATCCGTCCTTATCTTTGACGGATGACCCGTACGCAAACCAACAAAGAGAGATATGCATGAGCCACGGCTTTACCAAAATACAGGAAATGGAAATCACGGAGATGGGGTCTCTTGCCCATGTCTACCGTCACGACAAAACCGGCGCGCGCGTCCTGTCAGTCATCAATGATGATGAGAACAAGGTTTTCGGCATCTCATTTCGCACCCCACCGGAAGACTCCACAGGCGTGGCTCACATTCTGGAGCATTCAGTCCTCTGCGGATCCGACAAATACCCGATCAAGGAGCCGTTCGTGGAACTGCTCAAAGGCTCGCTTCAGACGTTTCTCAACGCCCTGACTTTTCCTGACAAGACCTGCTACCCCGTCGCCAGTGCCAATGTGCAGGATTTCTACAATCTCATAGACGTCTACCTTGACGCGGTCTTCCATCCCCGCCTCACGCCCAATACGCTCAAGCAGGAGGGCTGGCACTATGAACTGGAAGGAACGGACAAGCCCATAACGTACAAAGGTGTGGTCTATAATGAAATGAAGGGTGCCTACTCTTCTCCTGACTCCCTGCTTTATGAACATTCCCAGCAATCGCTTTTCCCGGACACGACCTACGGCATCGACTCCGGCGGCGATCCCTTTGTCATCCCGGACCTGACCTTTGACCAGTTCATGGCCTTTCACCGTGACCACTACCATCCTTCCAATGGCTACGCTTATTTCTATGGCAATGACGACCCGGAAAAACGACTGGAGATTCTCGATAAAGTCTTTTCACACTATGAGGCCATTGACGTCACCACCACACAGGTACCTCTTCAGAAACGGTTTACCGAAGCCGTCCAGGTACGTAAGCCCTACCCGGCCTCCGAGCGGCTCGCCAAAGGCATGTTCACTGTCAACTGGCTGTTGGCAGAAACCGCTGACCCGAACTTGAATCTTGCCCTTCATGTGCTGGAACATATCCTTATTGGACTGCCGTCTTCACCCCTGAAAAAGGCACTCATGGACTCGGGACTCGGTGATGATCTCGCCGGGGTCGGTCTGGAAGCGGACATGCGCCAGATGTTCTTCTCCATCGGTCTCAAAGGTATCCACCCGTCCAATGCCATCAAGGCTGAATCCGTTATCTTCCATACCATTAAGGAACTGGTGGAAAGCGGCATCGATCAAGCCGATATTGAAGCAGCCGTCAACTCTGTTGAATTCAGCCTGCGAGAGAACAACACAGGCTCTTACCCACGCGGCCTGTCACTCATGTTCCAGGCGCTCTCCACCTGGCTCTACGATGATGACGGCACAGAAGGCGACCCCCTCGCTCTCCTGCCCTTTGAAAAGCCCCTGGACCATATCAAGGGCTGGATCAACGGTGGCGACAAGATTTTCGAGGAACTGCTGGCTCGCTTGTTCCTCCACAATCCGCATCGCTCAACCGTGCTGCTGGAGCCGGATCACACCTTGTCTGCCACAATGGCAAAAAAAGAAGCAGGCCGTCTCAAAAAGGTCAAGGATTCGATGACTGAAGCACAGCTTGAAAAGGTCATGGCTGATGCTGAGGAACTCTCCCGGCTTCAGGCCGCTCCCGACTCACCGGAGGCACTGGCGACCATCCCGCGTCTTTCCGTGAGCGACCTGCCTGATGAAAACAGGATCATCCCGACGGAAGTACGTGACGTGGCCGGAGCGTCGTTGCTCTACCATGATCTGCCTACCAACGGGATTGCCTACCTCGATTTCGGTTTCGATCTTTCAGTCCTGCCCGATACACTGCTCCCATACGCGGGCATTTTCGGACGCGCCCTGACCGAATCCGGCACTGACAAGCATACCTTTGTTGACCTTTCCCAGTGGATAGCCCGGACTTCCGGCGGCATCTGGGCCCACCCCTTTGCCTCTCCCATCCGGGATTCCAGGGACGCTGCCGCCCAGCTTTTCCTGCGCGCCAAAGCCACGGGTGACAAGATAGCCGAAACAACAGAAATCATCCGTGAAATTCTGACCTCGGCCAAACTCGACAACAAGGAACGTCTTTCGCAGATTGTTTCCGAGGCACGCGCTCGGGCCGAACAACGTCTTGTCCCATCAGGACACCAGGTTGTCGCGACACGACTGCGTGCGCGGACTCATGTGGGCCATGCCATGGAAGAAGCCATGTCCGGTCTCTCCAATCTCGATTTCCTGCGTCGTCTCGAAACCCGCATCGAACAGGACTTCCGAGGTGTTGCAAAAGATCTCGAAGCCATGCGCACCCTGCTGCTCTCGCGTAACGGTGTCATCTGCAACGTGACAGCGGACAACGACCTGCTGCCCATTGTCGAGCCGGAGATCATCGCCCTTGTCGAAGGATTGCCCAATGCGGAAGCAGCTCCGGTCACACGTGCCCTGCTTGATCTACCCAAGGCCGAAGGCCTCGCCATTCCGGCCCAGGTCAACTATGTGGGCAAGGGCGTCAGTCTCGCTGACCATGGATTCATCCCCAAAGGATCGGCACTGGTGGTCAACAAGATCATCCGCACCGGCTACCTCTGGGAAAAAGTTCGCGTTCAGGGCGGAGCCTATGGCGCATTCTGCATCATTGACCGTCTCGCCGGAGCACTGGCCATGGTCTCCTACCGTGACCCGAATGTCGCCGCGACCATCAAGGCCTTTGACGCAGCAGCCGACTACCTCGACTCAGTGAGCATCACCACTGATGAACTGGAAAAATCGATCATCGGGGCCATCGGAGAAATCGATTCCTACCAGTTGCCCGATGCCAAGGGATTCACAGCTCTGACCCGTCATCTGACCAACCTTGATGACGCCTATCTGCAAACTGTCAGGGAACAAGCCCTTGCTACCACCGAAAAAGACTTCCGCGACTTTGCCGAAGCCATTCGCATTAATGCCGCGCACGGCGATATCTGCATCCTCGGCGATCAGGTCGCCATGGAAAACTCCGGGCTGGAACTGGACATGCAGCAAGTCCTGTAAGAAGCCGCCCCTCATGAAGGGAGACTGCCCTCACGGTATTCGATTCATTCCCGTTCCGAGCTTCCCGGTAAGCCGGTTCGCGGAGACCCCCGGCCAGGGCCGCCCGGCCCAGAAAAGGACAGCAATACCACAGGCCACTCTTGGAACTGTTGAGAAACAGTTCCTCATCGGACCTGAAAAGAACAGCCCCTCACGTTCCCAAGACGTGAGGGGCTGACTATATGGCCCTTGAAGTGGGTGGATGAATTTCAAAAGGAGAAATAACCTGACGTTCAGATTATTTCTCCTTTTGGAAAGTATCAAGAAGATCGTTGGCGGAAAACGGGTTTAGCGCGTGGCGTACCGTTCGATTTTAGACTTGTAGGCAAGGATGCCATCCACGATACCACGAGCGAGGTACTCCTGGTACGCCTTGCTGTTGAGCCGTTTGGCCTCGGTAGGGTTGGTGATATAGCCCAGTTCCACCAACACGGAAGGCATCTTCGCGCCCATAAGGACATAAAAAGGTGCTTCTCGGGTTCCCATGTTCTTGAGTTGCCATTTACGACGAACACGGGAAATCGTGTTGCTCTGCACATCCGAGGCAAGGTCGCGACTTTCCTTGATCTTGGAATTGACCATCAGGTCGGTCAGGATAAACTGAAGGTCGGAAATGGAGCGCGGGTCAACGGCATTCTCTCGGGCTGCGATACGCACGGCATCCTTGCTCTTGGCAAGGTTGAGGCTATACGTTTCAAGCCCATGCGCTTTGCTGGTTCGGCTGGCATTACAATGGATGGAGACGAACAGGTCCGCTTTCTTGACGTTGGCGATGGCTGTGCGTTGTTCAAGGGGGATGAAGACATCCGTTGTCCGGGTATAATGAATTGTGAACCCTTTTTCCTTGAGCTTGGAACCGAGGAGCTTTGCGAAGCGGAGATTGAGATCCTTCTCACGCAAACCATTGGCCACAGCGCCAGGGTCCTTGCCGCCGTGACCTGCGTCGATCATGATGGTCTTAACCGTCAGGCCCAGCTGTTCCAGCAAATCTCCGGCCTGGCTTTTACTGCCCTTCGGCGGGCGGTATTTGCTGTTTTGCGTGGTCACCTTATGTGAAGTCGAGGATTGGGCCTTCCTCGCCGTAACGGTTCCCTCTTCCGGTGAATAGACGTCGATGACGATGCGGTAGGGATTATCCAGTGGAAAAATCTTGTATTCCTGCATGGACAGGAAATCGAGGACAACACGAGTGGTGTCGGCATTGTACTGCCCGGTACGAATGGACCGCAAAATACCATCCGAAACTTCCGTGGAGGCGGTGACATCATGCCCCAGGCGTGACCCTTGTATATCGACATACAGACGGTGAGGACGGCCGACAGCAGGGTTGGGAGCAAGGACTTGATAGCGATATTTGACCCGGCCATCGAGTTCGAGCACCACACGGGTGTACTCGTCACTGGACTTGAAACGAACAGTGTCCAGATGAGCCAGACCACTCGGATCTTTCACCGGAGTAATGCTTTTCCCGCCACTGGAGTGACTGCTTTTCTTTCTGGTCGATCTGGAAGCACTGGCCGAGGAGATTTTGGTTTTTTTCCCACTGACCTTGGCAATGGCTTTCTCATACCCGCCAAGCTTTCTGAGATATTCCTTGGCCTTTCCATGCATATCGGAACGGGGGAAATCCACAATGATCTTGGCAAGATCAAGTCGGGCGTTGCCCTTCTCCCCGAGACGGCGGGCATAAATATCGGCTCGGCGGTACAGGCAATCATCTGCCCAACCATGACGGGGGTAGCGAGCCTCCACACGGCCGAAGTAATCCACGGCCCGGCGAAAATCAGACTTGAGTCCGCTCTGTTTTCCCAGTTCCTCATAGACCCGCCCTATGTAATAGAGAGATTTGGGCGCATAGGAACCATTGGGATCAGCCTTGAGGCATCGGGAAAATTTTCTTTCAACCTTCTCCCAATTGGAGCGGTATTTTTTTTTGGTACGGGTTTTGAGGAGCGAATGAAAATCGGAATGGCCGTCGAGAAAATAGGATTTCGCAGACAAGGCCAAGGCATCTGTCGCGCACAGGGAAAGAGCCGCGAGCGCCAGAAGCAACAAAACGGGGGCAGTATGGTGTCGTAATAAATAAAGCGGTTTCATGACTCGGCGTTACCGGGGCTTCTTTTTCTTCTCCCCTGGCTTCTCCGATCAGCACAGGGACAAACGTCCAAAGACTTACAGTTTCGACCCATTCTCATGAAAAATCTAAAAAAAGTCCAGAGAAGAATCGCGAAGTCACAAAACCGAACACCATGACACGCCTCGATTCCGATCTTCTCCCAAGCCTCTTGATTCGTATCCTGCGCGTTGCACCGCGAAAATCCACATCTCCAAGGATCAGGCCACTCCGGTCAAAAGCCATCTGGCCCAATCGTCGCGTCCATTTTGACGAGCCAGTTCAGAGGCCGCCAGCCAATCATATTCAACAGCATGAAACGAGATGTCCCACCCAAAATCGACCTGCAGGACTACGGCATACCGGGCATGGGGGGAGCCGGACTCCATGGCATGAGGCGGTATTGCATCCTGATAGGCCGGTAAACCGACGCTTCCGGGATTGAGCAGAGTCCGCCCACCACAAATGAGACTGCCGGGAAAGTGGCTGTGCCCGGCGAGAACCAGAGAACAGTCCCCGGCGAGAGGCAGGATGTCTTTCAAAATATCACGGCATTCCCGCATGACAGGATGCCCTGAAGACACTTCTTCGAGCAGATAGAGACAGTCGTTTCCAGGCGTACCATGGCAGAGCAGGACATCCCCATCCAGAAGACGAGTAGCCGGAAGCGTCCGTAACCAGCTCATTCCCTTTTTCCCCAGAGCAGAGACCGAGGCGCGAAATGCTGGGACATTCTGCCATTCAACACCACTCTCCAACAAGAGACGATCCTGATTCCCAAGAATGGTTGGTATGTCCCTATGCTCAAGCATCTGCCATGTGCTCCCGGGGTCCAGTGGACCGTAAAAAGAATCTCCCAGATTCACGAATTGATCGATCCCCTGTGCCTGGGCATGGGCAAAAACGGCTTCGAGGGCGTAGGCATTGCCATGTATGTCGGCAAGAACAGCCACTGGTTCAGAAAAATTCATCTGGTGAGTATTGGACAAAATGCCCCTCAAGGCAAGAAATTCAACAGGACGCGGAGAGAGGGCAGGCTTTACTCTCGGCCCACAACTCTTTACAGAAGGCATGGCACCAAGCGAAGATTCGAATCCGCCGCCATTCAAAGGAGATATTTTGGCCCGCAATCAGAAACTGCATTACATGGGAAATCGGTACCTGCTTAAGCGCAGTATCAGCTATTTTTCTTCTTACAAGCTTCGGGTGGTGATCGCCACCGTCGCCATGCTTCTCTATGCTCCTATTGCCCCTGCCTTGGGTTGGTTGACAAAATACGTCACCGATGAAGTGCTCATTGCCCGCGACATAGAGACCCTCAAGCTGTGTATTTTCGGCCTGCTTTTTCTGATAATCACGAAAGGCATTCTCCAGTTTTTTCAAGTCTACGTCATGAACTCAACAGGTATCCTGGTGCTCAAGGACATGCGCCGGGATCTCTTTGACAAGATCATCCGCCTCCCCATGCCCTTTTTTGCCGAAAGTGAAATAGGCATGCTCATGAGCCGTGTCGTCAGTGATGTGGTCGCCGTTCGCCAATGCCTGCCAAGCGTGATCATGTTCGTGCGCCAGGTCTTTACTCTTCTTGGGCTTATCGGGACAGTCATCTATCTGGATGCCTACCTTGCTTTCTGGAGCCTTGTGGTCATGCCCATCGCCATGTACCCGATCATTTTCTTCGGCAAGAAGGTCAGGAAATACGGCCGAAAAATGCAGTCGGAATTATCCGGGGTCAACGTGGTCCTGGAAGAATCGTTCTCCGGTATCAAGGTCATCAAGGCCTTTGCCAACGAGTGCCGCGAAAGTTTCCGATTCAATGTGGAAAACAAAAAACTCTGCAATGCCATCATCCGGCAGATATTCTACAGCGAAAGCTCCTCGCGCGTCATGGATTTCGTCTCTGCCGGAGCCGGGGCCGCCGTACTCTGGATCGGCGGTTCCCGTGTCATAGCGGGGATTATCACTCCCGGAGACCTGACCGCATTTCTGGTCTGCCTGGTCCAACTGTATGAACCTGTCAAAAAAATAAACATGTCAAACAACCAGATCCAACAGGGTCTGGCCGGAGCCGAACGCGTCTTCGACATCTTCGACTCCCCGGAGATTCTCATGGAAGAATCCGGGAATATCGAATTCAACGGCACGCTTGCAGAACTCAAATTCGACAACATCCACTTTTCCTACCCCAACGCCCAGAAAGCCGCGCTCGACGGAGTTTCCCTCTCCATCGAAGCAGGGCAGCGTGTAGCCGTTGTCGGCCCGAGCGGGTCAGGCAAGACGACCCTGGTCAATCTCCTGCCCCGTTTCTATTCCCCGCAGCAGGGGGACATTACCCTCAATGGGGTGCCTTTGCAGGATTATACTCTGCCAAGCCTGCGCCTTGGCCTCGGCCTGGTATCCCAGGACACGTTCCTGTTTAATGACACCATCAAGGCCAACATCGCCTATGCTCGCGAAGAGTATGACCAGGCTGAAGTCGAAAAAGCGGCCAAAGCGGCCTTTGCCCATGATTTCATCATGGAAATGCCTGAAGGGTACGACACCATCGTCGGAGAGGGCGGAGTCAAAATTTCCGGCGGACAGAAGCAGCGCCTGACCATTGCCCGCGCCATCATGAAAAATCCGCCCCTGCTTATTCTCGACGAAGCCACAAGCGCTCTGGACACCGAATCGGAACGAGTGGTCCAGGAAGCATTGGAAAACCTCATGCAGGGCCGGACATCCATTGTCATTGCGCACCGACTGTCCACTATCCTGACGGCCGATGTCATCGTCGTCATGGAACACGGACGCATCATTGCCACGGGAACCCATACCGAGCTACTCGCTGCATGTCCGCTCTATGACCGTCTCTACAAGATGCAATTTGACGATATTACGGAATAAGCTCCCCGGAGACTTGCACAATCACGTTGAATAAGACTGGCGCATTTTGATTCCGGCATGTAGGGTGAAGGCACTTAACAGTGTATAGTATAGACAATACCGACATCAGAGATCATGCAGCCCCTTGTCGTCAACATATCAGACATGAAGTTCTCGACCAATCCCGAGGACATCATTATCACCTATTCCCTGGGGTCTTGCCTCGGTGTCACCGCCTATGACCCCAAGGCCAGAATCGGAGGCATGGTACACTGTCTGCTTCCCACATCCAATACGGCCAGGGAAAAAGCCCGAGACAATCCATTCATGTTCGTCAACACAGGCGTGGTGATGATGGTCCAGCAGCTTATCAGCGCCGGAGCAGCAAAGAACCGGTTGATCTTCAAGGCCGCTGGCGGGGCGAACATGCGCAACGACAACCTGTTCAACACCGGCGCGCGAAACTTCGCCGCCCTTGAAAAACTTTTCCAGCGCAATGAAGTCAGACTGACAGCCAACAATGTCGGCGGGACAATTCCAAGAACATTGCTCCTGCACCTTGACACCGGCCGAGTGATCGTCCGTTCATTTGGGGAGGATGTGGAGATATGACAAGACGCGATGAAATACTTGAACGCATTTCCGAGGTCGTGGCCATTCCGTCCTGTGCCCAGAAAGCCGCTGCCCTGCTCGGTGATCCCGATGCCGACTTCGATGAATTGGCTCGGATTATCGAATACGATCCCGGCCTGACCGCCAATCTGCTCAAGGTGGTCAACGCTTCATTCTTCAGCGGCGGCACCAGTGCCATGCGGACCAGCCAGGAAGCCATCAAGCGACTCGGAACGACCCAGGTGCTTCAATTTGTTATCTCCACAGGAGTCGCTCCGTCCTTTGTCAGGAAGATAGAAGGCTATGACCTCTCTCCCACCATGCATCTGCAACATTCCGTTACCGTGGCTCTCTCTGCTCAGGAACTGGGCACAGTTCTCGGTCTCAATCCACCGGATTATACCTTCACTGCCGGGTTGCTTTCAGGTATCGGGAAGACATTGCTGGGAGCCTATGTTCAGGTCAATGCCCACCCCATTCTGGATCTCGCCATGGAGCACGGCCTGAGTTTTGATCAGGCCGAAGACAAGATTCTCGGTATCAATCATGCGGAGCTTGGCGGCCTTGTTCTCGAATCCTGGGGGCTTCCCAAAGAAATCACCGATGTTGTGCGTCACCATCTCCGCCCTGATGAATTCGGGCAGGAAAGCCTGGTGCTTGACCTGGTTCACATCGGCAATGTTCTGGCAAAAATGATCGGTGTCGGCCTTGGCGTGGATGGACTGAATTACGCGCCTTCCCATATCGTGGCGGAAAGACTCAAGCTCACCCCTGAAATCCTGGATATTGTCTCGGCCAATGTCGTCAGCAGTCTTGACAGCCTCTGGGACCTTTTTCTCGAATGCGCCGAGGAAGCCTGCCCCATCTAACTTCTCCCTCGTGCCTGAAAACGAAAAAATCAGTTCCGGCGCACATCTTCATGAACGCAGGAACTGATATACTATGCAGCGTACGGGGAGATGGGCCGAGACCGGATCAGAAACATCTCGCTCCTGCTCCGAACCAATCCCCGTCCACGCTATTTGGCGCGATAGATTTTCTTGATATAGACGGGATTGACGGGCACATCGGTGTATCTTCCCATTTGCGTAGTTTTGGCGCTTTGAATCTTGACCAGTGTATCCCACCCGCGAATGACTTTACCAAAAGCACAATATCCCCTGCGGGTTTTGGTGTTGTTCCTTCGTTCAATATATTTTTTATTCATGGTTGACGGGTTCAACGCCGGGTTATCTTCCATATTGAAAAAGAACTGACAGGTTGCCGAATCAGGGTCATTGGCACGGGCCATGGCAATGGTTCCCTTGTCATTTTGCAAACCCAACATGTCCTCATTTTCAATAGGTGCCCAAAGTGGATACTTTAAACGCAAAGGAGGAAAGGTAAATCCGCCGCCCTGGACAATATTGATCACATTGGCTTTGGCAGCCTTTCCCTTGACCTCCTCAATATCCTCCTTGATGACCCTGTGGAAAATGGTCCCCTCATAGAAACCGGCGTCCACATAGCGCAGGAAATTCTCTACTGTTATCGGCGCTTCGCTGGGATAAAGCATGACAATGACCCTGCCCGCCGTGGTATCCATGATAACGACAGGATTCGGTCCGGCGGCAACGGCTTTTGACAGGGACATGCCCGGTCCGAAAAGAAACGCCGCCAGCAGCAGTGTGAAAGAAAGAACGAATTTGAACGATTTCATACCAATCACCTTCATTATTACTGTTTCAGCAAGTCATACAAAAGACTGTCCATCTCTTCAAGAAAGAGACGCTGCCAGGAAGAAAAAGAGTTGCGTCTTCCCACACTGTTTCGATCAGGCCGGAGCCTGACCGAGGGCACAGAGCAAGAGCGCCCTGGCTCCGGCTTCATCCATGTCTTTTCCCGTCCAGAGACGGAACTGGGCCAATCCCTGATGCAGAAACATTTCCAGCCCGGACACTGTGCCGCATCCGACTGCAGCAGCCTCTCTGAGGAGCCTCGTTTCCAATGGATTATAAACAATGTCATACACTGTGCATCCGGCAGGAAAACGTTTCGCATCCCACGGTGAAAACGTTTCCATAGTCCCGGACATACCAAGCGGCGTGGTATTGCAAATCAGGGCGGGTTCTTCTTCCATACGGGATTCCCAGGCAACGGCACGGATGGAAAATTCCTCGGCAAGCGCCTCGGCTTTCTCCCCTGTCCGGTTGGCGATGGCGATATCCGCAATGCCCAATTCCTTGAAGCCGACAACAGCCGCCCGAGCAGCCCCCCCTGCTCCCAGTATCATGGCCGAGGCTGGCAACGGCTGCATGTGACGCAGAGGAGCAATAAGGCCGAGGACATCCGTGTTCTCGCCACACAGCTTGCCCTCATCCCAATACAGAGTATTCACGGCACCGACACGCACGGCTCGATCAGTCATGTGGTCGAGAAATTCCATCACCGTCCGCTTGTGCGGGATGGTCACACTCAGCCCGAGGAAAGGTTCATCCCGAACCCGTCGCATGAAATCAGGGATTTGATCCGGCTCCAGAGGGTAGGCTGCATATGCCGCGTCTGCCCCTGATTGCCTGAACCCCCAGTTATGCAAAGTCGGACTCATCGTATGCCCCAGAGGCCAGCCGATAATACCGTAAAGACCGCTCATGATATGCTCTCCTGACTAAAGCGCTTCACTCTTTTCGAGAGACCCTACTGCCACGCCGGTCCAGTCATCGCCCATTTCCTTGAGATTGGGCTTGAGCATCTTGGAGAGCACACCCTTGGGACCGACTTCGATGAACTCGCGTACGCCGGTGCCATACATGGCCTGAAGAGTCTGAATCCAGAGCACCGACGAGGTCATCTGCCGCTGCATGACGTCCATGACCCTGTCCGCGTCAGGCTCAGGAAGGGCAGTGGCATTGTGAAAAACAGGAAAGGCGGGTGCTTCCCAGGCAAGCCCCTCGAGGAAACAGGCAAAATCATCAGCCGCCTCCTGAATGAGCGGGCTGTGAAACGCACCGGAAACAGCAAGGGCTATGGCACGTCCCTTGGATTCTTTGACCTGGGCTGAAGCAATGTCCAGGGCTTCCTTCTCGCCGCTGATAACAAACTGGGCAGGGGTATTGTAGTTGGCCACACGCAATTCCCTACCGGTCTCCCGGATGGCGGATTCAACGATGGTTTCAACCGTCCCCTGGGGAAGCTTGACAATGGCGACCATACCATGCCCGGATTGACCCGCCTCGGCCATGAGACGGCCGCGAAGGGTCACTGCCTTGATCGCGTCCTCCATGCCGAGTACACCGGCAGCGGCCAGAGCAGCGAATTCTCCCAGACTGTGACCGGCTGTTGCCACGGGCGTCACCTTGTTACGAACAGTCAGCCACAGGGAAAGGTTGGCCACGGTCAGGGCGGGTTGCAAGGCTCGTGTGTCGGCCATATCTTCAGCTTCCCCATCCCAGTAGATTTCACGCAACGGCAGGCAGGATTCGGACTCGGCCAACTTCCAGAGCGCGAGAGCTTCTGCATTGTGCTCCGCCACATCCTTGCCCATGCCTTTTTCCTGAGACCCCTGTCCCGGAAACAATATCGCTTTTCCAGTCATTGTTTTCTCCTTGAAAAATAAGAATCCGGCGGGCTGATACCGGGCCTGTTCATGACCAACAACGAAATCGCTCTTTGCCACAACACCCGAAAGACCGCACGGCGCGTGAGGAAACTACCCATAATCAGCCAATGCCGCAAGTCATGGGAAGCCAAGGGAGTCCCGCATTGTACCGACCGGCAAAGTCTGGTAATTCTCAATTCGAACGCTGCCCGAAAATACTCTGGCGCATCAAAACCTTGGACAGACGATGAATATACTCATGACATCAGCCGGACGGCGCACTTCGCTTTTGCGCTTCTTTCAGGAAGCCGCCCATGCTCGCGGAGGTTCGGTCCACGCCGGGGATATGGACGGATTGGCCCCGGCGCTCTATCTGGCCGACCATGCAATCCGCCTGCCGCGTGTGACGGACACGAACTATATTCCTTTTCTACTCGACTCTGTTGAAAAACATGCTGTTTCGCTCGTGGTCCCGACCATTGATACCGAACTGACTGTTTTTGCCGAGTCCGCACCACTCTTTGCCGCCAAGGGATGCCGTCTGTTGATCTCCTCTCCCAGACTGATTTCCGCCTGCCGCGATAAATGGAACACCTCGCGGGTCTTCGGCGATCTGGGCGTGCGTGTTCCCCGCTCTTGGCTACCCGGCCAAATCGACAATGCCGACCTGCCGGAAAAGCTCTTTATCAAACCACGCGACGGCAGTGCCAGTCTCGATGCCTACCCCGTGGAGAAGAAAGACCTCTCCACCATGCTGGACCAAGTGCCAAACGCCATCATCCAGGAGCGGATCACAGGGCGTGAAATTACCATCGACGCCCTCCTCGATTTTGACGGTCGCCCCATTCACTTTGTCCCACGCATTCGCGTCAAGACCGTGGGTGGGGAATCTGTCCAGGGCACGACCATCAAGGAACCCGGCCTCAATGAATGGTTGGAATCCCTGCTCCGCATCATCGGTGACATGGGCGGGATCGGTCCCATGACCATGCAGGCCTTTCTCACGGATGACGAATTCGTCCTCTTCGAGATCAACCCGCGCTTCGGCGGGGGCTTTCCGCTGGGACACGCAGCAGGGGGACTATACCCGCACTGGCTGATGCAAATGGTGGCAGGGGAGCCTGTCGCCCCACGATTGGGCGAATACACCGTTGGCCTGTCCATGACCCGTTCCTATACAGAAGTTTTCACACAGGAGCCTCAGTGGTGATCAAGGGCGTTGTTTTTGATATGGACGACACACTCTATCTGGAACGGGATTACGTCCGAAGCGGCTTCCAGGCCGTGGCAACCCATGTCAGCGACATGGCGGATGAATCCACTGTATTTCAGACCTTGTGGACCCTGTTTCAAGAAGGAATCCGAGGCAATACCTTCAACCTTCTGATGGAAACCATGCCCGGTCTGGCCGAAAGAACATCCATCCCGCAACTGGTTTCCATTTACCGAAACCATATACCGGATATAGCCATTCTTCCGGCCATGCGAACGCTGCTTATCGACCTGCGGAACCAAGGATTGCCCCTTGGTCTGCTCTCCGACGGTCCCCTTGCTGCCCAGCAAGCCAAGGTGGATGCTCTGGGTCTCGAAACATTGGTGGATTCCATCGTCCTGACCGATGCTTTGGGGCGCGATAAATGGAAGCCGAATCCCGCCGGATTCGAAAGACTTGCTCAAACCATGGATGTTGAACACAAATTTCTTGTTTACATCGGCGACAATCCAGTCAAAGACTTCATCGCACCCAGAACGCTCGGCTGGCGAACCATCAGGCTTCGCATGCCCGGCCAATTGCGCGAAACAGACGAACCGACCAGCGAGGCGGCAACTCCGGACAATGTTGTTTCCACTATGGAAGCCCTCCGAACAGTGCTCCACTCCGACCATTAACAAGGACCCATGACCGTGACCAAGGACCGCATATTTCTCTCCCCACCGCACATGAGCGGCCAGGAGTTGGAGTTCATCAAAGAGGCGTTCGCATCCAATTATATCGCTCCGGTCGGCCCACAGCTGACCCGATTTGAAAAGGAATTCTGTCGTTTGACCGGATTTGCCCACTGTCTGGGCGTCTCCAGTGGGACCGCTGCCATTCACCTGGCACTCCGGTTAATGGGAGTCGGTCCCGGAGATGTGGTCATCGCCTCCACGCTGACTTTTATCGGTTCGGTGACCCCTGTGACCTTTGTGGGAGCGGATCTTCATTTCGTGGACTGTGATCCCGCCACCTGGAACATGGACCCCGCCCTGCTCAGGGAAGCAATCAACACCGTGCATGCCTCGGGAAAACGGGTGGGAGCGGTCATCCCCACCGACTTGTACGGCCAGTGCTCGGATTATGACGCCCTACGAACCATCTGCAACAACCACCAGATTCCCTTGCTTATCGACGCAGCCGAAGCCGTGGGTGCGACATACAAGGGCAACCATGCCGGACGCGGTGGTGATGCGGCAGTCTATTCTTTCAACGGCAACAAGATCATCACCACCAGCGGCGGCGGCATGCTTGCCAGTGACAACCTTGATTTCATTGAAGAAGCGCGCCGCCTTTCCCAGCAGGCGCGGGATGACGCCCCCCACTACGAACACACGACGATCGGATACAATTATCGCATGAGCAATGTTGCGGCCGCCATCGGCCTTGGCCAAATGACCGTGGTGGATTCTTTCGTGACCCGACTGCGCGAAATATACCGTTTTTATCAAAAGGAATTCGAATCTCTCCCCGGCTTCTCGCTCATGCCTGAAGCCGAATATGGAGAGTCCACCCATTGGCTGACCGTCATGCTGGTGGATGAAACAAGCGGCACGGACCCCGAAACCATTCGCCTTGCCCTTGAAGCCGAAAACATTGAGTCACGTCCGGTCTGGAAGCCCATGCACCTGCAACCGGTTTTCACCAACGTCCCGTGTACCGGAGGCCCGGTAAGTGAAAAATTATTTGAGCAGGGGCTTTGCCTGCCGTCGGGATCAGCCTTGACCGAAGCAGACCTCGAACGAATCGTACGGGTCATAAAGAGTGTGGCGCGATGAAACTGAAACCGAGTCTCCCGAATTTCAGGAATGCCAATTTCTATGTCATGTTCCTCGCAGACCTTGTCATTTTCACTCTCGCGCTTTTCATGGCGTATTCCTTTCGCTTCGACTTTGATATCCCACCGGATTTCTTTCATCAATTTACAGGATTGCTCAAGTATGTCCTGATTTTCAAATCAGTGGTTTTCGTTACCTTCGGCCTGTACCGGGGCATGTGGCGCTATACCAGCCTGGACGACTATTGGAAAATGCTCCGGGTCACGACCCTGCAAAACCTTCTGCTGATCTCGTTTGTCGTGCTCCGCTTTTCCTTTGCAGGAGTCCCGCGCTCCATTTTCGTTATCGACTGGATACTGACTCTGGTCCTGTGCAGCGGAGTCCGTCTCTCCATCCGTGCCTTCTATGCTCAGGCTGAATCCATGACCGCTCCCAGTGCAGAACGGAAAACCATTCTCGTGGTCGGCACCGGGAGTCTGGCTGAAAAGATAGGTCGGGAACTGGTCGGCAATCCGGCCCAGTACACGCTGGTTGGTTTTCTGGATGAAGACCCTGGGAAAAGAGGAAGAACCATTCACGGAAAGCCGGTCCTCGGTAATATCGCCCTTATGAAAACCCTTGTTGAACGGGACGAGGTCGATGAGATCTTCATCGCGGTATCCCGCGCTTCCGGCGAGGAAATGCGCCTCATTGCCGAAGCTTGCAAGACCACAGGGGTTCCCTTCAAAATTCTGCCAGCCATGACGGAAATCATGGACGGTAAAGTGGGTATCAAGGCTCTGCGCGACGTCGATTACCTTGACCTGCTAGGCCGGTCTCCGGTTACGCTTGATACAGACCGCATCCTGGCGTACCTGTCCGGTCAGACCGTCCTGGTCACCGGCTGCGGGGGGTCCATCGGGTCGGAGCTCTGTCGACAAATCGTCCGTTTCAAGCCAAGCCATATCGTGCTGGTGGATTCCAGCGAATACAATCTTTACCAGATGCAAATGGAGCTGCACCATGGCCTCGGCTTCACCGGTTACACCACAGTGCTCGGCTCGATCACCGATACCGATCTCATGACACGCACCTTTGCAGCCCACACTCCATCCACCGTCTTCCACGCCGCGGCCTATAAGCATGTGCCCATGCTGGAACGAAATCCATGGCAGGCTGTCCGCAATAATATCCTCGGCTCGCAGACGATCATGCATGCTGCTGTGGAAAGCGGGGTGGAGCGATTCGTGGTCGTCTCCACTGACAAGGCTGTTCGCCCCACCAATGTCATGGGTGCCTCCAAACGTGTCACTGAACTGCTCATGCAATCCCTGCATGGCAGAGGCACTCGTTTCATGGCGGTCCGTTTCGGCAATGTCGTCGGTTCCAGCGGCTCGGTGGTGCCGTTATTCAGACGACAAATCGAAACAGGCGGCCCGGTCACGGTCACCCATCCTGATGTCACCCGCTATTTCATGTCTATTTCAGAAGCGTCCCAACTCATTCTCCAGGCAGGAAGCATGGGGGAGACAGGGACTGGCGGAGAAATCTTTGTGCTCGACATGGGCGTCCCGGTCAAAATAGCCGACATGGCCCGTGACCTCATCAGACTCTCCGGCAAAAAACCAGATGTGGATATTCAGATAATCTTCACCGGTCTGCGGGAAGGCGAAAAGCTTTTTGAGGAACTGATTACGGAAGGAGAGGGGATTGTTCGCACCGAACATGAAAAAATCCTTGTCCTCGGAACAGATTGCTGCGCCGACCAGCAAACCCTGAGCAAAGAAGTGGATGCCCTTGTCAAAGCCTCGGAAGACTATGATGGCACCGCCATACGCTCACTGCTCATGCGCCTTGTTCCCGAATATACCCCCTCGGACAACTAGTTGATTTTTTTGTCTAATCAACTTATTTTTCATTTACAATAAAGAGGCTTTAAGGCCAACATCCCGATTTTCAAGAGGAATTCTAGACTTTTCTCGCCCACCTCATTAGGGAATATTATAGAAAAATGAACCAACCGACTTGATTTAACTGAATTTCCCGGTTATTACTCAGGCTAACGATCGGAAAGTCTTTGCTCGCTGCTCCGCATCGAATGATATGGAAAGGCAAGAGCAGAGAAAGGAGAGACGATGATACCAAAGGACCCAGATTGCATTTTCTGCAAGATCATCAGTGGCGATATACCAAGCGCCAAGGTCTATGAAACGGAAACCTGCCTGGCCTTTCTGGACATCGCACCCGTGAACGAAGGCCACGCTCTGGTGGTTGTCAAGGGGCACTACCCCACGCTCATGGATCTCCCGGCTGATCTGGGAAACGATTTGACCCAGGCCCTGTCCAAGGTAGGCAAAGCGGTTATGGAAGCCACTGGAGCCGACGGTCTCAATCTCATGCAGAACAATCATGAGGCTGCCGGACAACTGGTTCATCATGTGCATTTTCATCTCATTCCGAGGCATAAGGAAGACGGCCTGAAACTCTGGCCCCAGTCCGGTTATGAAAGCCCGGATGAAATGAGCAGGCTTGCGGAAACCATCGCAGGTCTCCTGAAATAAGTTTTGAAACCCTTTTTGGAGGCGATCAATGAGCACCCTCACCAAAGCTGGCATCGTAGACTACATTTACGAACGCACTGACAGAAATCGCGCCGAGATCAAAGATCTGGTCGAGTCCATCCTCGAGGTCATGAAGACCGCTGTGAAGAAGGATCACGCTCTTCTCATCAGCGGTTTCGGCAAATTCGAAGCCTACGACAAGCGCGCTCGCAAGGGACGCAACCCGCAGACAAGCCAGACCATTACCCTGCCTCCGCGCAAGGTTGTCGTCTTCCGCCTGTCCCGGAAGTTCCGCGCTGAACTGAATCCCGCATAGGGGTTCTGGACATACCGCGCTGTGGCGCATCGTCCGTCTTGACCGGCTTCGGTGAACGGCGATGTGTCGTGGGCACAGAAAAGAAAAGATCAATCCGCCACTGGCTCAGGCCTGTGACGGGATTGATCTTTTTTTATGCCTCTTCAAAAAGGCACAATAAAATACTGATTTATTCCGATGTGTTTTGAAGTACAAACCCTTTTGGATAGCTCGAAAGCAATTCCATCAGCGCATCTTCGGCTTCCTCTTGAGTTGAAAAGGCTCCGGCCTGGACACGAAAAAGCCCTGTATCCGTCCTGACTAATTGGGACCCCTTGTACCCAGCCGCAATAAGCTTGGACAGGGCTTTATTGGCATTTTCCAAATCGGAAAAAGCACCCACCTGGATATAATATGCGCCACCGGTCATGACTGTGGAGGTCTCTTCCATCGCCTCACTGACAGCAGCGAGAGTCTCTTTTTCCTCACGAACCTCAGCCGTGATTTCGGCTTTGGCCGGGGCAGCTTCCGCTGCCGAAGCTGTCACTTTTTCCTCGACTTTGCCCACAGACTCTTCAGCCAGATCACTCTCTTCCACCTTGGGAGCCGGAGCATTGGCCTCGGTCGGAGCATCCACAACATATGTTTCTTCGATGACCTCGGGTGTCTCTTCCACCACTTCAGGTCGTACAGCCTGTTGAGGAGCGGCCTTGACGGACTGGGCCGGTCGTTGGGCCGGAGGTGATGAAACTATATGCTTGCGGAAGCACCCCCCCAGGGAAAACACGACCATAACCGCGGCCACGGTCGAGAGAAGCGTACAAAGATGTTTTTTCATGAAATATTCCTCCTTGCGATCATCAGATGCGTGGGAACGGAAGTAGCACGCAGCAATTCACCAAGTCTAGAGTTAATCTAAATTACAAGACAATTGCCTTACTTGGCAAGAGAAGGAATAAAAAGGTGTCACTCATGATGAAGGGGAGCACCATTGATCCGCCCGATATGCTGAAGAGTCTACCAGACTGCGTCCGCCAGTGAGCCTTTCATATCATAAGGGAACGTTTTCTTGCCCACTGTCATCTGCCCCTTGAGATCAAAAGACGTCTGGTACAAATCGACCGGATTGAGCAGCCCTCTTCCTGAAGCCTTGACTGATAAGGGTTTTCCCATGGAAAAATCACGGATAGTCATATCCTGTCCCTTGATCTCGGAAGTGAACGCGAGATCCTCAACAACCTTTTCATCAGGAAGAATGAGATGCTGCGAGCGGATATCCACCCAGCCATTCCGGGGAAGTATAGCACCTTCGGGCATGAAAAGATTTCCGGCCACATGCAGAATACCCTTGAGATCCGCTCCCCCCAAAAGCGCGGTCAGGTTAAGGTCGCCTTCAAAGTCGAAGGTGCCATTCTGAAAGAGGTTCAATTCGCATTCGGAACTGCCGGTATCGAGTCGGACCTTGGCCAGAGGCGAAAAACCAATGGAAACATAGGCTTGATGAAACGCCAGATTTCCCGGAGTATCGGCTAGAGTGACCTTGAGTTCGCGAACACGAAATCCAAAGGGACCATCCTTGTCAATGGAATCCCACCGCAGTCCCACGGTCGGAAGCCTTTCGTCCAACGAGGCAAGGGCTGACGACCAGAGCTTGTTCCACGGCGTAAAAAGCGCGATGCCCAGAGCAAAACCGAAGAACATGAGAAAAAATCGGGCGAGAATTCGACCGGGAAGCGAGGATGTTTTCTTGAAAGGAGATGCCATGATCAATCCTCAACGGGCCAAGACGAAATGCGCGTCAGCAAGACGCGGATCATCCGGGTTGCGAGTCAGAATACAACTGGGCGTTTGCAAGCTCGCCCTGTCGCGCAGGGCAACCATGAAAGAGGTCAGTTTATTGAGAGAAAGCCCCGAGAATGTCACCTGAATGCCTTTTATATCATCATCTACAACTGTTGAGCGAATGGAGGTCAGATTCTTCTCAATGACCAAATCATCAATGATGGCCCAGGTCGCATCTTCCACACTCAAATGTGTCAGCGCACCCTGTTGGGCGCGTAATGCTTTGATATCCTGTACGATAGGAACGACACGGCCATACTGTTCCTTGCTCTCAGCAATACGCTGTTCCAAAGAACCGGAAAAAAGCTTGAGGCCTATAGAAATGGACAGGACACTCACTATGGTCCCCAAAAGAATCATCCGAAAAAATCGCTTTTGCGATTCTCTGGGCCAGAAGCTCCAGAAATATACCGGAGGCTGTTTTTTCATTGTGGCTCCACAATCAGGCTGAACGTAATGCCACCGAAGACTTCTTCCCGTTTTTCAAGGGAAAAAAGATAGTATTCATCGTTGGTCAGGTCGGAAATATACGTGTCAAACTCCTCGACATTCGGCCCGAAGAACCCTCGCGCCCTGGCCTTTTTCCCATCCAGCGTCAAGCCTTCCAGGCGGAGACTCTCCACTGCCGGGCGGCTCAGAGCTGCCAGAACGGAAACCGGGTCGAGACCGATGCGATTCGTGGCAGCGAGTTTTCCATAGGCAAATTGCAGCCTGCCAAAAGGAGAATTCCCGATATCCGGGCCAAGGACTGAAATATATAATTTGTCGGTCTCGTCCAATATCTGATTGAGTTGTTGCAGGTTGAAGCCGTACCGCAGGAGTTGTCCTGTCAGAAAAAAGCCGCAAATAACCACAACCCAGACCAGATTCTGAAGAAAACGTCTGGATGCGAGAGCCGACTCCCGACTCACCGTCCTGCCCGTGGATGTGGACGAAATCGGCTCCGAAGCCCTGTCTTGTATCTTTCCTGCCGTCATTCCGCCCAAATACGCGAAACCGACAGTCGGGGCAAGCCTTGCACATCGTCACACACAGGTCATGCAGCGAACAAATGTGAGTGTGTATTGTCACTGCATGAAGTGGAAATCCCTGCTCTGGCTCGAATTCCTGACCCTCTTTGGCGCTTTGCCCCTCGCCTATGCCCTGGGTCTGATCCCTCTGCCCAGAATCCCTATACTGTTGGTCATCTTCGCGGCCAGCCTGATTTATCTTGTACGACACCCTGACTTCAATCACCGGGAACTGATACATGGGTTGCGCGGGCATTCAAGAGAAATTCGAAACATCTTCATCCGATCAGGCTGTGTCGCCGTCATCTGCATGGCTGCCGTCCTGATGATCGACCCATATCTGCTCTTTGGCTTTCCCCGAAGCCGTCCACTCTTGTGGCTCGGAGTAATGCTTCTGTATCCGCTCCTGTCCGCCTACCCGCAGGAGATCATCTACCGGGCATTTCTCTTCACCCGCTACAAATCCATTCTGCCGTCATCGTCGGTGATCCTCTGGGCCAGTACGCTGGCTTTCGCATTTCTGCATATCGTGTTCGCCAACTGGCTGGCTGTGGCATTCACCCTCCCGGCAGGATATATCTTCACGCGGACGTATGTCAGAACCGAATCCCTGCTCCTGACATCCATGGAACACGCCCTGTACGGCTGTATTGTCTTTACCTCCGGCCTGGGCCGTTTCTTCTATACCCCATCATAAAAAACCCCGGAGAGTTCCGGGGTGTTAAAGACATGTTTATTCCGACATCGTTATCAACTTATTTATCCGATATTGTGAACGACCCTTTGGTCTTCTGCCCATCATCGTCCCAAAATATTTCAATTGAGCATTTGGCCTTGTCTTTCTTGCGACTCAGTTTCATTTCGAAAAAAACTTCCTCTGCCACACCGAGGCTGACGGTCTGTTCTCCATCCCTGACCCTGATAAGCCCGCTTTCCAATGAGTGCGTCAAATCTTTGAGGTGGGTAACGACCTGCTCTATTCCCATGGTTTCCTTGATCTTGACCTTGGCCTTTTCCATTATTTTCTCCTTGTTGGCGGGACCGGAATCAGGTGGCAGAAAAAAACCGCCGTTTGCGACGACCGGAATCGGAGTGAGACCGGTCGTATCGGTGATCGGGATCTCCACCGGTTTGGCAACGGCATTGGGATCAACCCAACTCAACGGATTGGCTCCGAGCCTCTTGTCACTACTCATGGGGTCTCCCTCGACGAAGCACTTCCAGAGCCAGGTTCCGATAGTCGGCGGCCCCATTGCTGCGTGGTTTGTAGGTGAATATGTCCTGCCCGAAACTCGGTGCTTCAGCCAGGGAGATGTTGTCGCGGATACTCGTTTCAAGAAGGTCGCCCTTGAAATAGTCCCGGATATTGCGTTGAATTTCTCGATTCAGTTTCTTCTGTCGCTGAAATCGGGTCAGCACGATACCGGCCAGGGCAAGATGCGGATTCCACCCGGACCTGATGGCTCCCACGGTTTCCATCAGCTTGCCGAGACTTTGCAGGGCGAGAAATTCGGGTTGAACCGGAACCAATAATTCGGTTCCCGCCACGAGCGCATTCAATGAAAGTAATCCGAGGTTCGGCGGACAATCCATGAGGCAGAAATCATACCCCTCAACACCCTCAAGAGCCGCCTTGAGTCGGGTTTCACGATTCCCGACTCCAGCCAGCTCCACTTCGGTTCCGGCCAGGGCCACCGAAGCGGGAACAACGTCCAGATCCCCAACCCTGCGAGCAACGTCGGCAAGGGCGCATTCGCCCGTCAGCACGGCTCCCATGGTGCGTGGTAACTCATGAGCCATGATCCCCAGTGAATACGTCAGATGCGCCTGGGGATCGAGATCGAGCAGAAGCACACGCTGCTTTTGCCGAGCAAGGCCAGCACCGAGATTGACCGTTGTCGAGGTCTTACCGACCCCACCCTTCTGATTAAGAATGACGAGTGTTCGCATGGCGCTCCCGTGGACTCCTCTCCGACATTGCTCTTTCCTATTGGGTGACGAGAGCGATCTTGCGAATCACGTATTCCCGTCCATGTTCATCCGTTACCTTGTTGATTCGCGAAAGTATTTTCTCCCGTTCTTCATCCTCCAGATTTTCCTCGTCACGAATACAGAACAGGTCACAGACTTCCTTCCATTCGAAACTTCGCTTGGTTTCCTGAGTCATTGTTTCCTCCGGACGCGAACGTCCACATGTTCATTTTTTCGGCTTTGTGGCCGCAACGTGACGCGAAGCGGTCTTCTTGGCCGGAGATTTTTTGGCAGAAGCCTTTTTTTTCACGGTTTTCTTTTCTGCGGAAGGACCGGCAACCGGCGATGTCACTGCCGGCGGTTCGGCTGAGACCCTTTCGGCCGGGACCGCGCTCACCTTTTCCGCCGGAACAGCAGCAGGTTGAACGGCAGTCATCTCCGATCCCGGACTTGTGACCGGAGCCAGATCATCTTTAGGGATTGTATCGCCAATGACGAAATCACCATTGCTCCCCTCGGTCCATGTCAGCTCAAAAGAAAATTTCTGTTTGCCTTTCTTGACCTTGGCCTCAACTTCAATCCCCACGGTTTCCGCCGGAGTCAGGCTGACATGATCACCATCACGACTGACGACGATAGTACCGGATTTGAAGCTCTCAAGCAGGGCCTCCATGTAGGCGACTGCCTCAGTGTAGGTCAGGGTCATCTTAACGTCGATTTTCTGCTTTTCCATGGGAATCCTTCCTCATCTGGTTGAAACGCTATGTCAGTGAGAGCAGCACCCGTGTCAGGTTGTGCTCGTCAATCAAGGGGCTGCTTGCCTCGGTTACCAGTGGACAATCAATGACCTTCAATCCCATTGCCTCCAGTTCCCTGCGGCCAAGGCCACCCTGATAACGCCCCTGTTTCGTATCAACTACCACGAATTCGACACCGACTCCATGCTCAGGCGCTCCACTTTGGTGCAGATACGTGTTGAGCAAAGCAGCCTGATCGGCCACACTCAACCCCTGCGCCTCTGGATCATTGCCGGTATTGGGAACAAAAACCTTGGGGCATGTATTGGCCGCGACTGCCTCTCCCACGCCATATGGCAGCAAATTGGCAACGACGCTGGAATAGAAGCTTCCAATAGGGTAGCAGATGAGGTCTGCCTCGGCGATACGCTCTTTGATCTTGTTGCGTACAGATGCCGTGACCGATTCCTGGCTGGTTAGGGAATCGGTCAACCAAATATCACGGATGGGCGTGACGAGAGGAGCTGTCTCCTTGCCCGTAATGGCATGTTGGCCCACGATGACATTGCCATCCTCCAGCCGCACGGCCAGGTGCAAGTCCTTGTTGATCGTCGGCCGCACAATGCCACACACCTGCACCAGCTTGGAAAATATGTAGATGACCGGATCGAGCTGACGCCTGTTTTGCAGATACCCTGCCGTGAGCACTAGGTTGCCGATACTGGCTCCCTTGAGATCGAAATCTGTCGGCATGATATCCATGAACTGATGAAAATGATTTCGTATGATCTTGCGCATGGGATCGGGAATGGCACGCACCAGCGGATGTCTTCCCGCTGCCATGCTCTCCAGCTCGGCCTCCAGGTCGGCCTGTTTGGATTCTTTGGAAAGCCGATGGGCAAAGAGATCAAATATGGCGGGGTTGCCCTTCACTGATTGATCGGCCAAAGCCATGAGTCGATTGCGAATATCACCGACCGCAGGCATGCCGAACGCGCCCCGGATGACAGCTGAACTGCCCCCGGAATCAAAAGGGGTGATCAAGTGGATGGAATTATGGGTATAACAGATCAATTCGCGCGAAGTTTTGCGGAGGGCGGTTCCACCACTGAAAAAGAGAATCCTCGGTCCCAATTCCGGGGATTTTCGATATAATTCCAGCTTGAACGGGTCGGGGATTTCGACCTCTCTGGTAACGCTGATCCGCATGGCTACTCCCTGCCTATCTCAAGACAGTATGCCGGTTTCCATATACTTCAGACAGATATCAGCGGCCTTTTCAAAATCAACCCCTCCGGAAATCTCGATAAGGTTTGTCCGGGAGAGCATGTCGGCATATGCCTCGATCCCCGGATCTTCCCGGCGGTCCGGATTTTGTGGCAGATAGAACAGGCCCGTCCCCTTCATGAAGGCAGGCAGCAGATCCTCACGGTCGTGGGGATCGACCAGTGCCACGCGCATATCACCGCCCTCCCGCTTCCAGTTGAGTATGACGAGAGCATCCATGGTGCTTTTCAGGGAAAACCTGCCCGGACCGTAGCACTCATCAATAAGAGCATCATATTTATGCTCCAATTGCCACAAATCCTCCGTGGGCATGGCAAGGAACTCTTCACGGAGTTCAGATTCCACTATCCGGCTCAGGTCTGGATTATTCAAGGCGGTTCCAGGGTTGATCCGTGGTTGTTTGGCAACACCGAACATGGTCAGTCCTTCACCGCTCTCCTCGACCATGATTCTGTCATTACTGACAAAAGTCGTGCCCTTGCTCATCAGATGCAGGGCCAATGTGGACTTCCCCGCACCGGAAAAACCAGCCAATGATATTCCGCGTTCATTGTGAATAACTCCGGCAGCATGCCCAAGAAACCCACCCATGTTGAGCTTCCACTCTATGAATCTGTTGTTGATGAAGTTGATAACCTGGTTGGAATTGTCCAGGCAGGGACCTATGGCGCAATTTTCACCCTGACCAAAAATAAAATGCATGCCTGTTAGCCTCTTGCGGACAATTCTGCCGTCAGCCAGGTCCACCCATTCTTCCTTGATTTTGGTTTTTCCCGGATCCGGTGTTTTGACGGAAAAATCAAAATCAAGAGCCAGGGTATGACACTCGTGAGCAGAGACTGTAATCATCGCAGCCCCGGAAGTGGTGACAAACTCCTTGAAATAGTCAGCCAAGGCTTCATGCAAGGCCGCAGTGGAACTGTCCACCCGGATGAGACACCCGCCGAAATCGAGAAAAAGGGTATGCGTCGCCGGTATGTCATTCCTGATCCGGCCGACCAGCTCTTCTCTGGTGTTTCCTGTCAACTTCATCTGCATTTCTCCATAACGTATTCAACATATCGCGCTGCGGCATCGATACCGCTGGTTTCCTGTATACCGCGAAATCCTCCGAAGGCAGAGACCTCGAAGACAAAAGGCCCGTCATCGGTGATGGCTACATCCACACAGGTAAAATCCAGGTTGAACCGGGATTGTGCCTTGCGGGCCAATTCGATGATATCCGGTGAAGGTTCATAGGAGCGGTATTTTCCACCGGATTCCGTGGTGGTATTCCACGCGCCATTGGTCTTGCACCGGGCATAAGTGGTCAGATATTCGCCGCCAAGAAAAGCGATGCCAAGATCAAGATCGCCCAGTTCGATGGTCTTCTGGATGTACATGATCGGATTTTCCGCCTTGTATGCCTCAATGGCCTTGCGAGCCTCGGGACCATCCTTCAGTATGAACATTCCCCGCGCCTTGGAAGTGTAGAGCGGCTTGAAAACGGCCTCGCCATATTCTGCCATGGCAACCAGCGCCTGATCCACACTTTCGGTTATGGTGGTGGGTGGCATGGGAATATCGGCCAGTTGCAGGGAGATGGTACAGCTCAACCGGTCGAGCACTCTGAGAATTGAATAGGCCGAGCTGAAAATCTTCAACCCGCGCTCCTGAAGATACCGGAGCACTTCCAATCTATCGAGCAGGTCCGGCGAGTACCTGGACCCTATTTTCTTGATGATCAGTGCGTCAAAGTCTCTCAGGTTGTGGCCGTTATAGTAGGCATTGCCTGAGGGAAGATCGAGACGGACATCTTCCATGCCGATAAGTACACGTTCTTCGCCGGTCTTGTCGGCCACGGTATCGGCGAGCTTTTCCGACGACCAGCCGCCTTTGGTTCCGATGACTCCTATTTTCACGAAATAACTCCTTGAAACTGGCTGATGCTGGTTGTTTTAAAAGTAAAGAACATCTTCGGGCAGAGAAAATTTTTCCCATGGCCCACCCTGATAATGGTGAATCTTTTCCAACAGGAACATGGACCGGTTATACATTTCCTTGGCGAATTTGTAGTTCAGTTCGAACCGGGTGGAAGTGTAGAATGAACGGGCCAGGGCAAAGGCCATGCGCGCTTCAAAGGTGGCGTCCTCATGCTGCTGGGCGAATCCTTTGGCAAAGCGGTAGAACTGCCGAATGACATGATTGATACGACCACGATGTTCGGCATCAAAAACCGGCATACGAAAGTTCGAGATCAGAAAAACCGAAGCGTCCTGAATGTAGTCGAAATCACGCGACCGGTAGAGGTCTATATAATGCACTTGCTGAGCTTCATGATTGTAAACGACATTATTGATATTAAAATCGCCATGAATGAAGACTGAAAAAGGTGCTTCCAATTCGTTTTCTATCACCGCACAGTGCTTGAGCAGTTCCTCGGTGGATTCGACCTCGGAGCGACCGAGTGATTTGGGAGTCCGCCAGAATTCGGGGTGCGTTTGCAGCACCCCCTCCAATCGGGACTGGACCTGCCTGATATAGTTCGTCTTGATGGGGGTCGGGTCCAGTGTCTGAGTCCAGGTCTCCAAAACCGTTGACTCGAAAACGAACAAGGCATTGCGGGCAAATTCATCCTCCCCTGAAAGGACTATCTCATCCAGGGTACACCCGTTGAGAAACTCGACCAGCATGGCCCCTTTGTCGCCATCTTCATGAAATCCGTAAATATCAGCCACCAGATTTGGGAACGTCTGTTTCCAGCGTTGAATCGATTCCCGTTCCTTGCGAATTTTTTCCAGGCTTCCTTCTTTGTAAATAGACCCCTGACGCACATCTTCAGCTCCCATCACATCATCACGCTGCTCAACCTTGCCGATGCGACACCCTGAGCGGGTCCCCCATATGGCCCTGAAATCGATATCCGCAAAAGAATCGCTGAAGCCGGACTTGCTCAGGGTTTGCTGCAATGCGTCAAACTGTTCTATCTTGATACGCTCGCCCAGCAGGGAAAAAATGATCGCTTCACCAATGTTGAGCAGGGCGTCACCCACCCGCTCGAAATACCGGAAGATGAAAAGAACCGTGACCAGACTTTGAGCTTCCCGCCCCATGCCCATTTCATTCATCACACGATCAAAACGGACCTTGTAGACCGAATCGAGCATGGGTTCGGACTTGCAGATAAAAAGAGCCTTGGACATGTCTTCCTCGTGATACGCCACCAAAATAATGGCCAATCGTTCGAGGATGATGTCAAAGACCTCGTTATAGTCATATTTCTGGATGAATGATTGCTCGTCGAGATATCTCATCTGCTTGACTATATTAACAAAATAGTCTGCTATCTTTTCCAGATTCACACACATGACCTGCATGGCGCGTATCTTGTTCAACTGATTCTTATCCAATGATTTATCCGAATGGATACGGGAATAACATTTGTTTTCGATGATTGTTTTCAAATTATCGATGTAGTCATCGCGGGACGTGATCTTCGAGTGGCGTTTTCTGGTTGGGGAATCCATGAAGGCGCGGGTTGACCGGGCCTGATTTTCGACTTCAAGAACCATGAACTTGAAATTTTCGTCCAGTCCTTCAAAAGTAATCATCGTGTTAACTGACCTTCAAGGGTGTCTCGTTCACATCCCTGGTCCCGGTACAGTCCTTCCAGCTTACCCGAATGGACAACTTGGTCTCGGTCCCCTTTTTTTTGGCTTTGACAGTAAAATTGAGCAACCCCTCCGGCTTAAGCACAATAGCATCGCCATTGGTGGACAAGGTTATGCTCCCCTTGTCAAAACCATCGGTCAGGGACACCAGAAAATTCTTGATGGTGTCGCAATCCTGCAACGAATCAAACACAAATTTTTCTTCTGACATTCATCTCTCCTTGAAGAGGCTAGCCTGCGAGGCGTTCCTTGTATTCCTTGATAATGGTCCGGCGACTGATGTTGTTGACTATGAGTCGCTTGCGGATACTCAGGTCATCCCATGCGGGCTGGAATCCTATCTCCCTGCCCGCCTTGGCACTATCCTGCTGATTGACCGGCTTTGTCTTCTCGCCCATGTGACAATCGTCTCCCATGAAGATAAGCGTCTCGCGCTCGCCCCCTCGTCGCCTCTGATTCTGCTCATTGACCACGGAGATGAGAAATTCAGTATATTCCTGTGATTGAGGATTCCAGACCTCGATGCCGTCAACATCATAATTGCGTAACAGGATGGGCCAGAATTCCTCGGGATGCGGAATGACCACGCACCCGCCAAGGGAACGGACTTCCTCGATCACTTCGCTGGCCCGGTAGAAAAAGGAAAGATTGAACTCGGCCTTGACCAACTGCTTGACCGCTTTGAGATACGCCTGCACACGATTCACGGCGGTATCTCCAAGCTCCGGACGCATGGAATCAAACCAGTTCCGAAGCAACTTGTTTTTGACAGACATTCTCGGCACGTCTTTCCAATGATCATCAAGCATCCGCTCTATCTTGGCGACATTAATCCGAACAAACTCGATAAGCTCACGGTCTGCTCCCGTGGCCTTGGCCGCCTTGTGGAGACGTTCCTCGTGAGGTCTGGTAATAGTGTGCATAAACTCGAAGAGCTGACCTGATCTGTATTTGAACGTATGGGCCAGCATGGACTTGAGCACTCCGGCCTCCTGCACACGATCATTGGAAAAATGCAGCAGCAACTGCACTTTGCGGTTGAACCCGCTGGAATAGCAGTCCACTTCCACGCCAGAGTAATCCCCCCAACTCATAAGCACATTGTGTTGTGTGGGGATCAGCAGTTCCTCCTTGCGATTGGGAAACATGGCGTCCACCCGTTTACGGATGTATTCCATGGGGACAAACTCCGGATGCCAATGGGCAGCGAGAAGCGCCTCCTGCCGGACATACACATTGGAAGGCGTCACCACCTGCTCGATCTGCCATGGCTCCAAGTCCGTGGAAACCACGGCAAAGAACCGGGACTGATCGTCCTCGCTCACTTCTTCGGAGGCCACTCCAGGGAAAATCCGGCACTCCACCTTTTCATCATCCTGCTTGATCAATTGCATCGCCATCACTTCCGGTTGGGTATTTCAGTCATACTTGGCATGACAGCGACTCTTTTCATGAACGAGGACATCTATCGTCTCGTGCATTCTGCCCATGTCACCGGATTCATGCGCTTCACGAAATGCCTCACATGCTCTGGTATAGTCCTCATAATATTCATCACCATAGCCGGGATAGCTCACCATCAGGGCGGAATCCTCCAGAAATGAAACCACAGCTTCATCCGGTGGCATCTGCCCGTCATGAATCAACTTGACCAACATCCTGAAGCTCTGCTTCATCCGCTTCTTGAGGCTCTTGTATTTTGGCTTGGCGGGCGAACCGTCCGATTGCATACCATCGACATCAGGCACGCATTCCTTGCCCGACTTGAATTTGCCTTTGACAGAGATCTTCCCGAATTCGTTCTTTCCGCTGATCTTGAATTTAATACAATCCTCGACACAGGGAAATTCATCGGAATTCCCTTGCTCCAGAGCATCAGCCAAATTCCGAAAAAAATCCGGTAATTCCTTGAGATCAATATATTTCACGATCTTCGATTCGTTTCCCATGCTGTTCGCTCCATTGTTGAGGGGAAGTCTGTCTCATACCATCGGCTTCCACCTGATCACAATAGAATAAGCAATATTGTAACAATTCTTCACACGGCGAAAACCTCGGAATCAAAGCCTCTTCAATAAATGGAACACATTCAGCCCCACCATCCGCACTTCCCAAACCCGGTCCCGGCTGATAGACATCTGCGTGAGATGTGCGGCATTACCGGTTTTATCAATCCAGCCATGATCGGCGACAAGCAGGGACTCCTGACCACGTCTGAAACCATGGCCAACACCCTGAACCACCGCGGCCCGGATGGCTCCGGTACATTTGCCGACGCGCAATTCGGTGTTGCCTTGGCCCATCGCCGCCTCGCCATCATCGACCTGACTGACTGCGGTGCCCAGCCCATGCGCAGTGTCGATGGACGGTTGACCATTACTTTCAACGGCGAAATCTATAATTTTCAGGAAATTCGAACGGAACTGGAATCGGCAGGCGGCCCTTTCCTGCCCTGGCGGAGCAGTTCTGATACTGAGGTCATGCTTGCTGCCATACAGGTATGGGGTTTGGAAACAGCTCTGAGTCGTTTTGTCGGGATGTTCGCCTTTGCCCTCTGGGACCAGGATCAGCATGTTCTGCATCTTGCGCGGGACAGAATGGGAGAAAAACCCCTCTACTATGGCCGGGCCGGAAACAGTCTTGTTTTCGGCTCTGAACTCAAGGCTCTGCGGGCCTATCCCGGATTCTCGCCAGAACTCGATATGGAAGCCCTCTCTCTGTACCTACGCTTCCAGTATGTCCCGGAACCCCGCTCCATCTACACAGGTGTTGCAAAACTTTCTCCCGGCCATCTGCTGACCGTTCATGCGGACGCGCTCCATGACCTGACCCCGGTCCCTTACTGGACCCTGAGCGAGACCGTGATCAACGCACAGGCTGCCCCTTTTTCAGGGACTGAGACTGAGGCCGCAGATCAGCTTGAAGGACTTTTGCGTTCGTCGGTTCGTAACCAGATGCTCGCGGATGTGCCATTGGGCGCACTCCTTTCCGGCGGTATCGATTCATCCCTGATCACCGCCCTCATGCAGCAGGAATCATGCCGCCCTATTCGCAGTTTCACCATAGGATTCGACGATGCCGCCTATGACGAATCCGCCAGTGCCCGACAGATTGCCGCTCATATCGGCACAGACCATACCGAACTATTTGTCACCCCGGACCATGTTCTCGATCTGATTGAGACCCTCCCCGATCTCTATGACGAACCCTTTTCCGACGCCTCCCAACTCCCCACCCATCTTGTGGCCCAAATCACACGAAATCATGTCACGGTCTGCCTCACCGGAGATGGTGGAGACGAAGCCTTTGCCGGGTATAACCGACATTTTTGGGCACCGGCCATATGGAATAAAATCAGTCGGTTCCCGACAGGTCTTCGTTCTCTGACAGCCCGTGCACTTCAGCAGATTTCACCGGGAAGTTACGAAACGCTCTTTTCCGCCCTCGGACATCTACTCCCCAAGGCATCACGTGTCAGTACGCCGGGCCACAAACTCCACAAGCTCGCTGATATCCTCTCCATGGAGAGCCGAGAAGCCCTTTACAAGCAACTCTGCTCCACCTGGTCAGACCCTGCGAAACTGCTCGGAGTCCCGGAACCTTCCACAGATATCGACCTGCCCGATTCCTGGCCTCCCTTTGCCGATTATACACGCCAGATGCAGTATCTCGATACCATCACCTACCTGACGGGTGACATACTGCATAAGGTTGACCGCGCGACCATGGGAGTCTCTCTGGAATCGCGCGCGCCCTATCTCGACCACAGGGTTCTTGAATTTGCATGGAGATTACCGGTCTCCATGCTGATCCGTAAAAAACAGGGGAAACATATTCTTCGGACCATCCTTGACCGATCTGTACCGAAAGAACTGATGGACCGTCCCAAGATGGGCTTTGGAATTCCCATTGACAAATGGCTGCGCGGTCCTCTCAAGGAATGGGCTTATTCCCTGCTTGACCCAACACGACTTCGCCGACAGGGGATGCTCGATGTCGCTCTCATTACCCGACAACTCAACGAACATATGAGCGGTCAACGAGACAACCAGTACCGGCTCTGGAATATACTTATGCTTCAATCATGGCTGGACAGGTGGATGCATTGATGGCGTCTTGAACAGACGTACCCGGTTAAAAAACGTCGTGGATTCAAGTTCTATCGTCACGATACCGATTTTTTTATCCTTTTATTTCAAATAAAAAAACAATATCGATAACCAACCGATCTTTTCATGATATTTTTTATTTCTCAAGGGGAAAAGAGAGGAAAAACTCGCACCAAGTCCTGATTTTCACCCCTCTTCACCAGCCCAGACCGAGACAACGGATTCAGTCATGGCCCTGATAAGCGGATCTGTAGCGCGAGACTTCGGGGTAAGAAAGAAAAGGGTCAAGGAAAGCTCCGGCCCTGTCTCACAGATCACGGCCTGCCCGGAACGACACATTGCTTCAGCATCGCTCTCTTTGATAATGGAGAGGCCTTTCCCGGCCGCCACAAGTTCCCGGATGACACTTTCTGAATCCGCCTCAATGCTGTCGGAAAGAGATACCCCTGTGCCTGCAAACAGTTCATCGATGACCTTCATGAAAGGGCATTCGTCATTGGGCTTGACCCATGGCATGGCGGCAAGCTCCTCAATGGATTTCCCGTCAACCTGTTCAGCCCATGCGAGAGGGGCGATGATCCGGGCAGGAATTTTTTTCAAGGCAACGGCGACAACCTCCGGATAGGGGTTGTCGTAAAAGGAAAACCCCGCATCGATACGACGATCGCGAACATCCCTGAGAATATCGGCGGACATGCTCTGAAAGAGTTTGAGACGAAGTTTGGGATGAGCGACTGAAAGCGTTGTCACGAGTTGGGCTATGCGGAGAAAATCCGTATCCGTATTGAGCGCGATAACGAGATCGCCAGTCAACTCCTGACGATATATTTTGGCCTGGTTGAGCATGTCGTCGGCAGCTTGAAGAATCGAGTCTGCCTTGATCTTGAGACCCTGGCCCATTTCCGTCAGCTGCATACCATGTGGTGTACGGACAAAAAGAGGCAGACCAAGTTCTTCCTCCAGTGCCTTGATATGCGCTGAGACAGCCGGTTGGCTGGCGTGGATACGTGCCGAAGCCTTGGTCAGATTTCCAGCTTCGGCCACGGCTCTGAATGACTTAAGTTGATACAGTTCCATCAAAGACTCCAAAGCTCACGCACCACATTGATCAGTGCTGCAATGGCCGGATCTTCCTCCTGAGCCTTGCGGTACACGAAATTGAGTTCCACGGGATGGCGGCCCAGTGAGGTGCACACAGCACAGTGCCCGGACTCCAGAAGACTGGCCACCTCATCATCACGGACAAGAGCAAGGGCTTTCCCCTGAACCACCAGAGGCCGGATGACTTCTTCGGAATCCGCACCAATGGTCTGTGCAGGTGTGATGGCGTGATCCTTGAATATTTTCAGTTGCAATTCCCGAAAAGGACAATGACTGGTGGGCATGACCCAGGTAAATTCCGACAGAGATGTTGCATTGGCCGAAGCAAGGCGATCCTGCCACTGTGCCGCACCCACAATGAAATATTCCGGTTCAGCCAGTTTTATAGCCTGGATATCCCCATAGGGATTGCCGGAGAAGACAAAAGCGGCATCAATATTCTTGGCCCGCAACTCCGTCAGAATGACCCCGGAGGGTGACTGAACAAGCTTGAGATTGAGCTTGGGAAACCGCTCACTCATATACTCAAGCAGGGCGGTGACATTGAGATAAGTTGGGTCCGTACACAGACCTATACTTATTTTTCCGGCTATTTCACCGTGCAAAGTCACTGCTTTGGCCTGAAGTTTTTCCGCAGCAGCGAGAACTTCAATAGCGTCCACTATAAGCTCACTTCCGGCTACCGTGAGTTCGACACCACGGGGAGTACGATCAAAAAGGCGTACACCGAGTTCTTCCTCCAATGCCTTGATATGGGCTGAAATAGCGGGCTGAGTGGCATGAACACGTTTTCCGGCACGAGTGAAGTTTCCTTCCTCAGCCACGGCAACGAGTGTTCTCAATTGGTAGAGTTCCATGGGAAAAACCTTTCCATTCAGGTTCGGGGAGCAATCGGAATTTCTTATGACAGCCCTCACGCATTGTTATTGGACCGTGACACCGCTGATATGTATTAGACTGGTGATCTTGTCGACATAAGGGCAAACCAAAGGAGAATGACCATGTACCGGGCCAAAACACCTTTCAGTTGGGTATATCTTGTTCAGCCTGAGGACTCAACCACGGAAAGACGTGGCTGGTTCAACGAATTATGCAAGACCAGTCTCTGGATTGGCATGTCAGTGCTGGTCAGCATTGGTATGAGTCAACTGACTTAGAATTTTCCAACAAAACGGGCCACAGGCATTCTCCCCAGTTTCGCCAGTGGTTCAGCGCAAAAAACGGCACCTCTCCTCTCCCTTTGAGCGTGCCGTTTTTTGATGCCCTTTTTTCAAGCAGGACACTCAGAGCAACAAATCCATATATTGATGTTTATCTCCCTGGTGGAACTGTCAATATAAACGATGATCCTTTTCCCTTTTCACTAAAAACCTTCAGTGTGCCACCGTAGTGATTGACTATCTGTTTCGAGATGGCCAGTCCCATTCCACTGCCCCTATCAATGACCACTGCTTCGGAATCACGATTTACCTGATAAAATTTTTCAAAAACATTAGACAATTCTTCAAGCGGAATACCGATACCACTATCTTCCACTGTGATTCTCAACCACCTTCCTTCTGTCATATCCGCGATCACGGAAACAGTCCCTTCCTGAGTGAATTTGACGGCATTACCAACCAGATTCGTGAGGACTTGAAGAAGTCTATCCCGGTCTATGAATATCCTTGGAAGATTTGATTTGATTCGCAACACAAAAGAGACGTTCGAATCGACGAAATAGCCCTGAAGTATTGGACGAATCTGTTCCAGGAACAGTGCGGGAGACAAGGATATATCGTTCCAGACCATCTCTTCGGATTCAATCTTCGAGAGATCGAGGAAATCATTGATCAATCGAATGAGCCTGCCCCCTTCGTCTTCTATAATACCCAAGTTATCCCGTATCCGGTCACCCCGCTCGCCGAGTTTCTCGTTCATGGAGCAGACAGGTAAAAAGAATTTCTTGAAATCACGGTCAATTATCTTGCAAAATCCGAGAACTGACGTCAGAGGTGTCCGCAGATCATGGGAAACCGTATTCAGAACACCTGTCTTGAGCGTATCCAGCTTTTTCAACTCGTAATTAGCCTTTTCCAGCTGACTGGAACGTGCGACCAATTCATGTGTACGTTCTTCGATGAGAGATTCCTGGTACCGGGTCAACTCTTCCAATTCATGTTCCGCCTTCCTACGGGCGGCTTTATTAATCAGCAGGATGATGATGACACCGGTCAACAACGCGAAAACACAGAGAATCGTCCAGACTTCAAATTTGTATTTGATGTAGATGGATTCCGGCATGTTGATGACGAGACTGTTGTCCGGTACCAGATCAGGATTAATATTGAATTGTTTCATGACTGCATAATCAAACATGTACTGGTTGGATCTTTGCAGTATGACCGGGATGTCATCCGCCTTTTTCCCGTTCAGAATCTCTGCCGCCAATTCCACTGCCATTTCCCCCTGAACATGGCCGGAGGTGATCATGCCACCGACAATTCCATTGCCCAGATAAAAATCCCACATACCATAGATGGGGCTGTTGGCCACTGAGTATATCCTGACCAGAGACTCGGTAAACGTGAATGTATGGCCATGGCTGTCACTGGTGAACAACACCAGCAGGATTGCACTATTATTCGGAAGGTTGGAAACTGTCTTCCTGATTTCGTCCATGGACATGTCATCAAGCCATATGAAACCCAACCTGTCGCCATAATCCTTACTTATATGCTGTATTTCCTTCCGTTTTATCCTGCTTGTCGTACTCTGATCCGTAATGATGTAAATATTTTTTAGATTCGGTTGCAAACGCAGTGCAGAGTCTAATGTTCCCGCAATATCAGTTAGTTCCAAAACACCGGTACTATTTTTGAAATCATCACGTGCCGGGAACGCCATGTCGTTGACACCACAAAAAACGATCGGGGCACTGTTAAACAGCTCATCCCTGTATTTCAAGGCAAAACGTGCTGCATCATCATCGGAAGTGATTATGGCATCAAAATGAACATCACCATATTTTAGCCGGTACTGTTGCTTGAGCAGGTCAAGGTAACGATCTTCAAGAAAATTCTTGGTGTCCATGAACTCCACATACAATCTGACAGACGGGCCAAGAGCCGAAAGTTCCGCCTTGACTCCATTCGTCACACTGGCTGTCCAGGAAAGATTCATATTGTAGGAATTAAGCAAAAGGATGCGTTTATCCTCTTGCGCATGACACGAAACAGCAAGGCAAAGTGCGCACAGGAAGGATGCAATAAACAGAGGCACAAATGAAGCCGTGTGTTTCGATCCGTTCATGTCAACATACACTCCTCTCGTGAGATTCCGAAATTTCATGAACATGAAGAGGGCTGAGGATGATAATACCATACCTATCGGTTCAACTATTGGCAATTCCCCCTTTCAATCGATTGACCATTCACTCCTGGAGGGGAATCATTTTTGAGAACTGACTGATGGTCTTGTTTCCCACTCTTATACTTATAACTGCCTTATTTTATATTATAGTTATATTCCAGATTTTCACCGGATGACAGCTTGACGGCAAATGAAAAAGCCCTGAATATTCAAATATTCAGGGCTTTCCACAATTCATTTTGGTCATGCTCATGGAGTCAAAGCCATAGGACAGATTATCTCTAATTTTTGGGCGGATGAGGAGGGATTTCAGGTGGCGGAATATAGGGTAAATTCGCCAATCTCGACTCGATAACTTTCGGATTGGGATAACTGGTGGCAATGGACTCCAGCAGTTCCCTTGTCTTGACGAAATCCCGCTCATTTTCATAGATATCAGCTAAGAGAAAGACAGCCAAAGCACGAGTTTCTCCGTCTACATTCTGCATCCCCAGCAGTTTTTCCAAATATCGTCTGGATTGGTTCCAGTTGGAAATAAAGCTATAACTCTGTGCCAATTCATACAGGCAGTTCGCTTTTGAATTGTTGTCCACATCCGAATCCGCACAGCTTTCCAAGGTAGCGGCCACCATGTCATAATTTCCCATGGCACGATATATTTCGGCCATACGCATTTGAGTCTTGATGGCCTTCTCCGGCGAATCATCAGTATGATTTAAGCACTTTTCAAAGGATTCTATTGCCTTGTCCGTATTTCCCAACAGGGCATAGACATCCCCCAATTGATACATGATGTGCCACGCCTCATCAGGATCTGTACCAAGCTCGAGATACATCGCTTCAAGAATGACGACTGCACGGTCATAGTCGCCTTTGATCGTGATGGCGATAGTGCTCAATCTTTCCCAGGCTTCGCGTCGGAATTTTCCCTGAGGCTCGACCTGAAGGTACCGTTCGTAATCCTTTTCCGCCTCCATATAAAATCCCTTGGAATAGGAATCCCTTGCCCTGTCTATATCCTGAAGCCCGGGAGAATCGTTACGTGAGCAGGCCACGACGAACAGCATCGTCGTGGCCAGCAATATGAGCATAAGTATGCGTTTCATCTGAACTACGAGTTATCCTTGAGTTCGTCCTCGTCATCCATCACAAGGTCAAATCCGGCGACCTTATTCTTGCTGTCCATACGAACCAGACGGACTCCTTGAGTGGCCCGACCACGTGTCTGACTGATTTCACCCACAGACATGCGGATAATCTTGTTGGCAGTCGTCAGAAGAATAACATCGTCGGACTCATTCACCATACGTGCCCCAATGACCTTGCCGGTCTTATTGGTCAGACGCATGTTCAGGATTCCCTTTCCGCCTCGTGACTGCTGCCGGTATTGATCAATACCGGTCCGTTTACCAAAACCACCTTCAGAGACAGTCAACAACTGATCACGCTCAGGGTCACCGGTCACAACGCAGGAAACGACTTCATCATCGCCGCGCAGGGCCACGCCCTTGACTCCGGCAGTGGCCCGACCAAGTGGCCGCGCATCGTTGATATTGAATCGAATGGCTGACCCTTCACGAGTAGCGAGAATACAATCAACATCCGGTTCGATCTCCCGAACCATCATCAACTCATCCCCCTCACGCAGATTCACGGCCTTGATCCCCGTAGCGCGGCAGTTGCCGTACAAGCCTATGGAGGAACGCTTGATCATCCCCTTGCGCGTAACGAACAGGAAGAACCTGTCATCATCGAATTCGCGCAAAGAAAGGGCAGTGGCGATAAACTCGTCCTTATCAAGAGGGAGCAGGTTATTCACATGTCCACCTTTGGCGTAGCGGCTTCCTTCCGGAACCTGATGGACCTTGATTTTGAACATCTTACCCTGATTGGTAAAAAGCACCAGATGCTGATGGTTTGTCGTCAGCATGAAGGTATGGATAAAGTCGCCGTCACCAGTCTGAACTCCAGAAATTCCCTTTCCACCCCGACGTTGCGCCGTGTAGTTGGAAAGCGGAGTCCGTTTGATATATCCACGATTGGACAAGGTGATGACAGTCTCTTCGTCAGGAATGAGGTCTTCTATATCAATGGTATCGGGATTGGCCATCAACAGTTCGGATTTACGCGGTGTGGCATAGTTTTCCTTGATCTCGACCAACTCGTCCCGAATAACCCCCTTGAGGACATCTTCGTTTTCCAGAATAGACTTGAAGTATTCAATTTTCTTCATCAGTTCAGTCAATTCTTCCAGAAGTTTGTCTTGTTCCAGCCCAGTAAGCTTCTGCAAGCGCATATCCAGAATGGCCTTGGCCTGAATTTCTGACAATTCAAAGCGTTCCATAAGAGAAACACGAGCTTCGTCAGGAGACCCGGATGCCCGGATCAATTTGACCACTTCATCAATATTATCCAGCGCGATACGAAGTCCCTCAAGGATGTGAACACGCTTCTCGCACTTGTCGAGATCAAACTTGGTACGGCGAATAATTACTTCACGCCGATGATCCAGGAAGTAACTTAAAACTTCTTTCAAATTCAACAACATCGGACGCTTACCAACAACGGCCATCATGTTGATGCCGAAGCTCGTTTCCAATGGGGTGAATTTGTAAAGCGAATTGATGATGATATCGGCAATAGCACCTCGTTTGAGATCCATGACGATGCGGATACCGTTTCGATCCGACTCATCTCGCAAATCAGCTATTCCATCAATTTTCTTTTCATGAACAAGGGCGGCTATTTTTTCCACCAGGCTGGACTTATTCAGGGCAAAGGGAATCTCCTTGATGACAATCGATTCCTTTCTGCCCTTTTTCGCTTCTTCAACTTCAACAACACCGCGAATCTTGATGGAGCCACGTCCGGTGGTGTAGGCATCATACAATCCCTGTCCGCCATAGACCATTCCCCCGGTCGGAAAATCCGGTCCTTTGACATGTTCCATCATCGATTCAACAGTACAGCCCGGATTATCAAGCAAATGGACGGTTCCGTCGATGAGTTCGCCAAGGTTATGCGGCGGAATATTGGTGGCCATACCAACCGCAATACCTGTTGTTCCATTGAGAAGCAGGTTGGGAACTTTGGTCGGCAGGACAGATGGTTCCTGCATGGTGTTATCGTAGTTGGGCCTGAAATCAACGGTTTGTTTTTCGATATCGCCGAGAAATTCCGAGCACAACCGCGCCATGCGAACTTCCGTATAACGCATGGCAGCTGCGGCATCTCCGTCAATCGAACCGAAGTTACCCTGTCCATCGACCAGCATGTCGCGCATGGAAAAATCCTGCGCCATACGGACCAATGCATCATACACGGCCGAATCACCATGTGGATGGTACTTACCGATGACATCACCGACCACTCGCGCGGATTTCTTGTAAGCCCGGTTATGGTAATTTCCTAAATCGTGCATGGCGAAAAGAATACGCCTGTGGACCGGTTTCAGTCCGTCCCGTACATCGGGAATGGCACGACCAATAATGACCGAAAGAGAATACTCAAGGTAACTTTTCTTGAGTTCACTTTCGATGGTAATCGTATCTTTAATCATTCAAATGCCTCCGGCGGCTTAAGAACCCATTATGACGAATTCTTAAGAATCTCCTAAACGTTGTGTTTGCACACCGCCTGACAGAATATGTCAGATTGCCGATTCAACATGGCGGTATGATGGAGCTTCTCTAATTTATACAGACACGAATTCCGTTTCCGGTTTCGTCTCGTGTTTCTCCTGGTGGTATCGGAGCAACCCGACCCTTTTTCAAAGATATCTTCTGTTCCCTGCCTTTTGACGCAATAAAGAACAGTTCAAATGACAATCGAAAAAAATCGGCATGATCTTTTCCCGATTTCTTTTTGTGAAATTAGATATCCAACTCTTGTACTGCAAGGGCGTTCTTTTCGATAAACAACCGACGTGGTTCGACATTATCACCCATCAAGTCTGTGAATATGTCATTTGCCGCCGCAGCATCTTCAATATTAACCTGAAGCATGGTCCTTTTTTCAGGATGCATGGTGGTTTCCCAGAGCTGATCAGGATTCATTTCACCCAGACCTTTGTAGCGCTGAATCTGCCAGCCACGCTGAGCCTCCTCAATCACGGTATCATAGAGTGAGAAAATCCCTTTGACCGGTCTTTCGGAGTCCTTGAACTGCAAGGCAAAATCAAATCCACCGCAGGTTTCCTTCAACTCGTTGAATGTGGTGTACCCACGTTTATAGAGCTTGGAATAAAAGAACTCCATGGCGAGACGGATACGATGCCCATTGGAATTTTCAAAGGTGATGTAAGTCCGATCCTTGTCTAACTCGTAATCGTGTTCGACATCGATGATGACCTTGTACCCAGCCTCCAGGAATGACTCTTTGAATTTCTCAGGATCATGGTCTTCAAAATGGCTGAAAGCAATCCGTTCGGGGTAATTCATCAACGCCTGATATAGACCTATCTCGATCCCTGCGGTCTCTGCTTCGTTAAAGCGACCACGCATAAATCGAATCTTCTCCATGATCTCCATCAACTCTTCGCCGACAAAAACCTTGCCAGCCTCGGTTTTGATGGTCACATCGGTACTGACTTTTTCCATCAAAAAATCATCCAGTTCGATATCATCCTTGATGAATTTCTCAAACTTGCCCCTGTGGGCACGGTACAGAGGCGGCTGGGCAATATAGAGATTACCCCGGTTGATCAGCTCTTCGTACTGCCTGAAGAAAAAGGTCAGGAGCAGGGTACGGATATGCGAGCCGTCAACATCAGCATCTGTCATGATAACGACTTTGTGATAGCGTAATTTTTCGTAATCCTTTTCCTCTTCATCCTGCCCGATACCAATTCCCAGCGCCGTGATCATGGCGCGGATTTCCTTGTTTCCGAGCATTTTGTCCATGCGAGTTTTCTCAACATTGAGAATCTTACCTCGCAAGGGGAGAATAGCCTGGTGTTTAGGATCTCGGCCCTGTTTGGCCGAACCACCTGCCGAATCTCCCTCAACAATGAAGATTTCGGAATCCTCAGGTTTTTTTGATTGGCAGTCCGCGAGTTTACCAGGCAAAGAGTTGTCGGAAAGAGCACCTTTTCGCCGAACCAGATCACGAGCCTTACGGGCTGCTTCCCTGGCTCGGGCGGCATCGACAACTTTTTCAATGATGAAGCGTGCTTCCTTGGGATTCTCTTCAAAGAAAGTATTCAGTTTCTCATAAATAACACCAGAGACGAGACCTGCGGCTTCGGAGTTCCCAAGCTTTGTCTTGGTCTGCCCTTCAAATTGTGGTTCGGGCAGTTTGACGGAAATAACCGATGTCAGCCCTTCACGGACATCATCACCAGTCAATTTCTTGATCAATTTTTTTGGCAGGTCACCGTTTTGGACATATGCATTGATGGCACGAGTCAGTGCGGTCTTGTAACCGGCAAGGTGCGTTCCGCCTTCAATTGTCCTGATATTATTCGCGAAAGTGTAGGTGTTTTCCTTGTAGCTCGAAGTATACTGCAAGGCGAACTCGACAACCATGTTTTCGGATTCACCCTCGCCATAGACGATTTCACCAATCGTATTCTGGTTTGTGTTGATGTCCTTGACGTATTGCTTGATTCCACCGTCAAACTTGAACCTTTCGGCTTCAGCTTCAGGATTTCGCTCATCCTTGAATTCAATTTCAAGGCCCGAATTAAGATACGCCAACTCCTTGAATCGCTTCCTGAGCACATCGTAGTCAAACTGGTTGACTTCAAATATTTCCTCATCAGGCCGAAAACGCTGGCTGGTTCCCGTGGAATCGGCAGTACCCACCTCCTCAAGTTCACCCACGACCTTGCCGCGTTCAAACTTCATCCGGTAGACAGTATCATTTCGTTTGATGGTGGTTTCCATGAATTCGGACAGGGCGTTGACACACGACACACCGACACCATGCAGACCACCGGAGACCTTGTAGGTATCGGAGTCGAACTTACCGCCTGCATGGAGAGTCGTCATGGCCAGTTGGACAGCGGGAACTCCCTCTTTGGAATGAATATCCACGGGAATTCCACGCCCGTTATCTGTCACGGTGCAAGAATTGTCCATGTGAAGGGTAACCTTGATCTTATCGCAGAACCCGGCCATGGCTTCATCGATAGAGTTATCGATAACCTCATAAACCAAATGGTGCAGACCACGGATATCTGTGGAGCCAATATACATGGCAGGCCGTTTTCGAACAGCCTCCAACCCCTCAAGGACCGTAATTGATTCGGCGCTATAGCTATTATCGCTCATCTAAGCATTTTCCTCTGTGTAGTAAGTCTCTTCCTGAATCATCATTGGCATCACGATCACGTTATAGTCACGATCGTCAACACCGGAAACGCCGCAGGGAGCTTCGGTTCCGGTGAGGGTGAATTTCACCGTGTCGGAATTGAAGTGGTTGAGTATGTCTATGAGGTTCCGAGTAGGGAACGCAATACGCTTCATATCGCCGCTGAAGGTGGCGTCAATGGATTCCTGAGCCGTCCCCGTCTCTTGACCTTGGGCCGAGACTAAAACTTCGCTCCCGTCGAATTTAAAGTAGGCGCAGCGATTGGAATCAGTGTTGAACAGGGCGACACGCGAAAGGGCATCCACCATTTCATGACGGTTCACTTCCAGGGTGGAAACATCATCATCATTCAATTTTGCCAGAAAATTCTGGTAGTTGGGATATTGGTAATAGGACAGGGGCAGAGTAAATGTTTCTCTCTGGTCGCCAGTGCGGAAGAAAAGGCGTTTGTCGCTGATTGCCAGCTCTATTTCATCGGCTGTCAGCCATTTTTTCAATTCAGACAGATATTTTTTCTGGATCAGAACGCCTTCTTCCGGGAGCATGGAATAGATATCGTCGTTGACAAAATTGAACATGGCGAACTGGTGACCATTGAGCCCGCAGACTTCCACTTTTTTGACTCCCATGATCTCGCGAGGAACAAGATAGATGCAGGCAATGGCCTCCATGGAGTCTTCATCGGAAATGCAGAATGAGATTTTATCGATAATCTCATGCAAAAAATCACCTGACCAGAAGACGGTTCCCTTCTCGGGAAATGTGGAGAATTTCTGGAACCATTCCGGATCATTTACTGGAAATTTGTATTTTCTTGCTTTTTGCTCCACCACCACATTGGTCGAACTTTCATCCGTACGGATCGTCAACTCTCCCTGGTCAGAACGCAACTGCTTGACCAGATCATAGAAAGCGCGCCCTTGAACTCCGGCCAATCCTTCCCCATCGATACTGGCTGGGTATGATCCCATGAATTCGAGATTGGAATCCGTGGACATCACATTGATGCTTCCATTTTCGCATTGCAGCCAGATGGTACGCAGGAAAGCTGCTCCGGTTTTGGCCGGGATAATGTTGGCCGACTTCTGGAGGCCTTCGATAATTTCATCTCTGTTCACTTTCAAAAACATAAATAATATCTCCTTGATTGAGATTTATAGTCTCGGTTCCTTTGTTCCTTATTAACTTAAGTAGCTTGAATTACTTGTATTAATATGCACACTCAATGTTTGTGATACAGAACATTTGGAACCGTAAACTCCAGTTTTGCGTTATGATCATGTCATGCGACATTTTGTCTTCAACGTTTTCAACAGTTGTTTCAATTCGTAATTATCTTCCTGTAATTGATTGATTTTTTTTACCGAATACAGGACTGTCGAATGGTCTTTTCCCCCAAAAGTACGGCCAAGGGAAGGGTAGGATGTCTTGAGCATCTGGCGACAAAGGAACATTGCGACCTGACGGGCGTGGGCGATGTGCTGATGCCGTTTTGAACCGGTCATATCGCCTAGGCGGATGTTAAAATGTTCACTCACCACGCTCATAATCTTCTTCGGGGTCAGGTCATCAGTGGCTTTTTCTTCTGTGTTCGACAAGATGTGTTCAAAGTCTTTCTGCGTCAGTTCTTTTTTGACAAGCTCCTTGAAAGCAAATAATTTCAGCAGAATACCTTGAAGGTATCTGAAATCGGTGAAGCGTTGCGCCAAGGTCAGTATTTGTTCCTTGTTCAAAACGAGTCGCTTGATACGGCACTGACGCTGAATATACCCAACCCTGATTTCGAGGTCCGGTTCTTTCAAGGTGACGATCAGTCCCCATCCCAGACGGGACTGGAGAGAATCATCAAGAAAGTCATAGCTGGTAACCTTATCCCTGCATGCAAGAACCATTTGTTTTTTATTGTCATAAAAATGGTTGAATATATTAACTAATTCCTGTTGAAAATGCGGGTATTCCCGTATTTTCTGAAAATCATCAAGGAACATGAAATCATATTCGAACAAGTGGTTTCTGGCTCGGAATGGGTCTCCTCTGAACTGAATGGCATAGAGCGAATTCAGTTCATCCATGGTCCCCATGAAGATATTCGAGTAGTCATGCTTCTTGCTGATCTCATTACCCACGGATTTGATAAGGTGGGTCTTCCCCGAACCGCCAGGGCCGCAAATGATAAACGGATTGAAAAGGGAACCCGTTTGCTTTGCCACCTCTTTTGCCGAGGCTATGGGGAAATAGTTTTTTTTGTTGATCAGGAAAGTGTCAAAGATAAATTCCTGCCCAAATGGAAAATCGATGCGTTTGACGACATCGGGAGCCTGAACTCCCGTGGATCTTTCTCCCGCGCTTTTGTCCTGATAGCTGACCAGATAGCCGCTGCCGAGAAACATGTTGAGCTGGGCTTCGAATTTGTCTTGAATGTCGCTCTCGAACCATTTGGCGAAGAATGAGTGGGGGAATCCCACGATGATGCGTTTGGTTTCCTCTTCGTATTCGATATGAAGAGGGTCGAACCACCGCTTGAGGTCATCGTTGGAATTGGTCTGGAGAAGGTGTTTGCGAAGAGACTGTTTCACGCTGATTTCTTTTGCTTGAAGACGGCTTTGCAACTATCCGGATTAATTTTTATAATTTTGTCAAAATTCGTGTCTGAAAAAATCAAGAAATTCTTTCGTCCATATACATTAAAATATACTCAAAGCCAACCCTTGAAGCCCTCTTTCGAAAGGACGAAATCCGTTGATTTCAGCCCCTATTTAGTCCATGATCCCATTCCGTCAAAAACACGGAAAAAACGGCGAGAGCACGAATTGGAGGGCCTATGGCACAACATCAGGTGAACAAGACGATCAAGGAGATCAACGATCGGATCAAAAAAGGCAAGGCCGTGGTGGTCAATGCCGAGGAAATGGTCCGCATCGTAAAGAAGGAAGGCAAGGTCAAGGCGGCACAGGAAGTGGATGTCGTCACCACCGGAACCTTCTCTCCTATGTGTTCGTCAGGACTGCTGCTCAATATAGGACAGCAGCCACCGGTAATGAAAGTTTCGAAGATGTGGTTGAATAATGTGCCCTGCTACTCCGGCATTGCTGCTGTGGATGCGTATTTGGGGTGCACAGAGGCTTCGGAGGATGATCCCCTTAACAAGGTCCATCCGGGACGCTTTGCGTACGGTGGAGCTCACGTTATGGAAGATCTGCTTCGTGGCAAGGCCGTTCATCTTCGTGGGGAAGGGTACGGCACTGATTGCTATCCGCGTCGAGAGATAGACAAGGATATCACGCTGGCCGATCTTCCCAATGCCGTCATGCTCAATCCTCGTAACTGCTATCAGAATTACAATTGCGCGGTGAATCTGACCAGCCGGACCATTTACACATATATGGGACCGCTTAAGTCCAACTGCTCCAATGCGAATTTTGCGACGGCAGGGCAGCTTTCTCCCTTGTTTAATGACCCCTATCTCAAAACCATCGGTATGGGCACCAGGATATTTCTCGGCGGCGGTATCGGGTACGTCATTGGTGAAGGCACCCAGCATGTTCAGAAGCCTCAGCGTAATGAGCGGGGTATCCCGGAAAATCCGTCCGGAACACTGATGCTGAAGGGGGATTTCAAGAAAATGGATGCTCGGTATGTTCGCGCCCAATCCCTGCTCGGCTATGGCGTTTCCCTGGCTCTTGGTGTCGGAATTCCCATTCCTATGCTCAATGAGGAGATGGCATGGTTCACTGGCGCATCAGATGCGGATATCACTATGCCTATCAAGGATTACGGCTATGATTATCCCAATGGGATTCCACGGGAACTCGGCCGTGTAACTTTCGAGGAACTGCGCAGCGGGGAAATCGAGGTCAATGGTAAAAAGACATCGACTGTCCCTCTGACGAGTTATTCCATGTCCTTGGAGGTGGCTGATAAACTCAAGCAGTGGATTGAGAATGGTGATTTCTTGCTGAGTGAAAAAGTAGATGATATTCCAAGCTTTTAAGCTGTGAACTAAATATAAAAAAGAAAGCCTGTCGGATATCCGACAGGCTTTCTTTTTTATATTGTATTAGGAGAATGTCTTCATTGTGTGTTTTGTTGTCCTTCTGTTTTTTTCTTGTTTCGAGAGTACTGTGCATGTTTTCGAATAGAGCGCATACTTGTTTTTCCATGGTCTGTGTCAACCAGCTTCGGAGGTAGTCAGGCCCATGATCTTATTCATGCCCCGCAGAAGGTAAATCTGTATTTTGAGCACCTGTTTTTGGATGAGTGAACCGTGTGTCGATTTGACATCAAGGTGTGTTATTTTGAGTTTATTGGAGAGAGGGACGGGTATAGCTCTTATTCCCTGTGTCCAGGCTGTATTGAGATGCAGCAGCACCATGTAGAGATCTTTTTCACGTATCCTCTTGGGTTCGCCAAGGGTATTGACCGAACTTGTGTCAAAGAGCTCCGAGCGATTGAAGTAGCGGTTGGTAATCCACGAATTTCCTTTTTCCCAGTATTTTATGAAGTCTGTCCGCTCCTGGACGGTGAGCAGTTTTTTCCTTGGTTAAAAAGTGACTGTCTTCAACGGTATCAATGAGTTCTTTAAATTCCCTGAGTTGTCCCCCTGTCTCTGGGATAGATGCATTGGCGGTGAGAAGGAGGTCCTTCAAGCGAGCATCTATTGAGACATTGATATTGGATGCAGGCAGTTTATACTGTTCATTCCAGTCCTTGCAAATTCTTTCATCGTACGGGAGTGATATTCGTCTACACATGTGAATGAATATTAATATTGAGTCACCAATGAACTTTTGGTGTGTCAGTGAAAACTGACAGAAATACATGGGGTTGAATTAACTCTCTATGTAAGAGGCTTTTTCAAACGAATATGGGGAAGTCATCTTTTGGAAATACGCAAAATGGTGTCTCGACGAAAAGGCCCTGCCGGAATTATCCGGCAGGGCCTTTTACAAGTGTAGGGTTGTCTTGATCAGCTGATTACTTTGGCACCGGCCAGAATTGCTTCTGTGTTGGCGGGAATGAGTTTGTGGTAGCGTTCGGATATCACGTTTTTCAGGGAGTCGATAACTGCCTGAACCGGGAGAATCCGCGTTGCTGCCACATAGGCGCCTATAGCGACCATGTTGGCCATGCGGGTATTACCAAGTTGGTCTGCTATTTCATTGCAGGGGACCGCGTGGCAATCAAGTCGGTCCTGATCAGCCAATTCCATGTCGATCAGTGAGGAATTGATGATATGGACACCGCCGTCAGCAACACGGGGTTGGAATTTATCCAGTGAAGGGCGGTTCATGGCAATGAGTGATTTCGGGCTGTGGATGATTGGGGAGCCGATATCCTCGTCAGAGAGGACGACAGTGCAGTTGGCTGTTCCGCCGCGCATCTCAGGACCATAGACGGGAATATAGGTAACATTCAGCCCCTCTTTCATACCGGCGTATGCAAGCAGATTGCCGATGAGCATTACGCCCTGGCCGCCGAATCCGGCGATGATGGTGTCGATATAGCGCATTAGCACACACCTCCTTCCTCGGAGACATCCTTGTATATACCAAGAGGAAAGTAGGGGATCATTTCATTCTGGATTCGTTCATTTGCCTGAAGTGGCGTCATCTTCCAGTTCGTGGAGCAGCCGGACAAGAGTTCAACAAACCCAAACCCGGTGTTGTTCAACTGGAATTCAAAGGCTTTTTTCAGGTATTTTTTGGATTGGCGAATATTTTTCACACAATCCAGTGAACCACGCGCGGCAAAGGCCACACCGCCCAAAGATGCGATTATTTCGGTCATGCGGATGGGGGCACCTTCATGCGTAGTGCAACGTCCCGCCGGAGTTGTCGTGGTTTTTTGTCCGATCAGGGTCGTGGGAGCCATCTGGCCGCCTGTCATGCCATAGACTGTGTTGTTCACAAAGATGACGGACATCTTTTCACCGCGATTGGCAGCGTGCATGATTTCAGCCATGCCGATGGATGCAAGATCACCATCACCTTGATAGGTGAAGACAAAATGATCGGGACGGGCGCGTTTGACGCCGGTTGCTACAGCCGGAGCGCGCCCGTGGGGTGCCTCCACTGCATCGGCGTTCAGGTAATTATACAAAAAGACGGAACAACCGATGGACGTGGTCATCAGTGTTTTTCCTGCCAGATCGAGTTCATCCATGAGTTCGCCGATTAGCCTGTGGGCAATGCCATGATGGCAACCGGGGCAGTAGTGAGTGGGGCGGTCAATGACGGATTCCGGTTTGTCAAAGACGAGCTTTTCATTCATGTCAGACATTTATTTCCCCTCCAGGCATGTGAGGATCGGTGCCTCGAGTTCTTCCGGGGTGGGCAGGTTGCCGGGATAGATGGGGTAGAAGTCGGAGTCGGCAACCGTGCGAATGGCAAGGCGAACATCATCAACCATCTGACCCAGATTGTGTTCAATTGTCAGGAAACGTTTTCCCTGTTTAGCCAGTGTGAGTAAATCGGCTGACGGGAAGGGATACAGGGTGATGGGTCTGAAGAGACCGACCTTTTTCCCTTCCTTGCGGAATTTACGGACAGCGGTTTTGGCAATGCGTCCGATGGAACCGTATGCGCAGATGACAATATCGGCGTCCTCGGTTTCGAACTGTTCGGCTTCAGCCAACTCTGTCCATGAATCATATTTTGCCTGGAGATGGCGATTCTGTTCCGCCAGTTCTCCTTCGGCAAGGAACAGGGATTTGATGAGGCGTTTTTCACGCTGTCCCTTGTGGCCGTCAAGAGCCCACTCTCGTCCGGCTTCCTCGTCCACACCCTCGGGCGTCCAGGGGATGATGGGTTCTTTCATCTGGCCAAGGATGGCATCTGCCAGCAACAGGACCGGGGTCCGATGCTCGTAGGCAATATCAAAGGCCCGAATGGTGAGGTCATATGCTTCTTGAACATTGCCGGGAGCAAGGGTGAAGTGGCGGTAATCGCCATGTCCGCCGCCTCGTGTGGATTGGTAATAATCTCCCTGAGCAGGACCTATGTCACCGAGACCAGGACCACCACGATTGACGTTGATGATCACGGCCGGGACTTCTGAACCAGCCATGTAGGAGATGGCTTCCTGCTTCAGGGACATGCCCGGACTGGAAGATGATGTCATTGCGCGGATGCCTGCGGCTCCGGCTCCCAACAGCATGTTGGCAGCGGCGACTTCTGATTCAGCCTGAACAAAGTCACCGCCGGCCTTGATCATCTCGGACGACATGAACTCCGGGATATCATTTTGCGGTGTGATGGGGTAACCGAAAAAACATTTGCATTTGGCAGCCAGGGCACCACGTGCAATGGCCTCGTTGCCTTTGACGAAAAGACGTTCGGGGTGTTTGCTCATTTTATTTTCCCCCTTTTTTCTTGGGGGTTTTGTAGACTTTGATCGCCACATCGGGACAGATCATTGCGCAGGAGGCGCACCCGATACATTTGTCCGCATCAGCCTCGGGAACTTCGGCGACCTTGTAGCCGCTGACGTTGAACCGATCCGACTGGACAATGATGTCCACAGGGCAGACCGTGGTACAGAGGAGGCATCCTTTGCACCTGTCTTCCTGGACTTCGATTCGAGACATTCACATACTCCAGTGTTGATAATGAAAAGAGAGAGACCTTGTTTATCGTATGAGCATCGCGTCACCATAACTGAAGAAGCGGAAGTTATTCTCCAGGGCGCATGCGTATGCGGAGAAAATCGTTTTTCTTCCAGCAAGAGCCGAGATCATAATGATCAGGGACGATTCTGGCAAATGGAAGTTCGTCAAAATTCCATCAATCACCTGAAATTGATAGCCTGGAGCGATGAAAATATCGGTTTCACCTCGAAATTCCGTTATTTCGCCACATTCCTGAAACATTCCTTCCAACGTTCGCGCGCTGGTGGTTCCGATGGAAATGACAGGCCGTCCTTCCTTTTTGGCCTGGCGTATGGCGAGGGCGGTTTTTTTAGGGACTTCAATATATTCCGAGTGCATTGTGTGGTCGCGGATATCTTCGCATCGAACAGGGCTGAATGTTCCATACCCAACATAGAGGGTGACTTCAGCCCAGCCAAATCCCTTGTCCATGAGAGTTTGGCGAATTTTTGGCGTAAAATGCAACCCGGCAGTCGGTGCGGCAACAGACCCTGTTTTGGTTTGGTCTGAATACGTAGTCTGGTAGCGTTCCTTGTCTGCTTCGGTATCCGGGCGTTTGATATAGGGAGGAAGTGGCAGGTGACCCATTTCCTTAAAGAGAGTGGTCAAGTCACCTTTCCACCGTAACTCTGCCTGCCATCGACCAAATGGGCCGGGTGTCTCGGTGATGAGGTGAAAATTCTCACTGAATGTTACTTGTGTGTGCGGTTTAGGAGTCTTGGAGGCCCGGAGCAAACCCTCCACAGTCGCGGTCTGCCATCCGTTTTCCTCTTTTGGTGTTATGAGAGGCAGGGGAGTCAGGAGGAGGAATTCGACCTGGCCACCTGTGGGTTTGTTCCCGAATATCCGAGCGGGAATGACACGGGAATTATTGGCTACCAGGAGTGCGCCTTCAGGCAGATATTGAGCGATGTCGACAAAATTCGCCGGGGTCAGGGTGCCGTCTTTTTTGTCCAGGACCAGCAAACGTGAACCATCCCGCTGCTGCGATGGTTCCTGAGCTATACGGTCTTCCGGCAGGTCATATGAGTAGCTTTGGAGCTGAAAATCAGGTGGTATTTCCATAAATAGGTATCTTTTGTTTGGTATGTTGTGTGTCATACAATACCTTGCAAGGCAAAGGTATATTTTTCTTCATTAGTAAAAACAGTATGTTATATATATTGATTCTCTAAAGCAGGATTAGGCTTGATATTGGCCGAAATCATGGTATTTCATAGACATGAATTGGCTTTCCGTGGCTGAGATAGCCAAACTTACCCGAATCCCTGCACCGACTGCCCGTCGGTATGCTTCTCTATTTAAGGATTTTCTTGGCGGCAAGAAATTAGGACGCGTCACGAAATATCCTGATGACTGCGTGACTATTTTTGAAAAGATATCCCGCATGTATGGTGAGGGACGAGTCACTGCCGAGATAGAGGATGCACTGCGGAGCGAATTTCCACGGACTATTGATGTCGGTCAAGCTGCCAGTCAGGCTCCTGTTCAGTCCAGTGTCGTCTATAACGAGATCACGGATGCTTTTTCCGGTGTGATTGGCAAAGTTGCTTCGTGTATGGAAGTCATCGCCAATCAAAAGACGATTATTGACAAACAGCAAGATGATATCCAGAAACTCAAGACAGCTTTTGTCCTTCTGGCAAGAAGCCAGAAGAAAATGAAGGAACTGCCGACCGGAAATGAGATAAATCTCGACGAGATTATGGAGCAGACCAAAGCCCTTGAGCAGAAAGATGCTGAAATCGAAGAAATCTCTCTCAAGCTGACTTTTGACACTTCTGATATCAAGGCGAAATTGCAGATTTTGGAATCCGAGTTGGTCCGCTTGCGCAAGGATCGACGCGAAATGGAAAAGTACCTTCAGGAAAAAATAGAGCGGCTCAGGGGAGCAGCTTCTTAGACTTTTCATTCTGGTTCGCTCCTGATAAGCAAACCATGAATTCAGAGAAACCGCGAGAACGTTATCGGAGGATATGATGCAATTATTCGGCAAATTTTTTCTGGCACTTCTGTTGATTGGCCTGTGTGCTGCCTGTACTACCACCGGGACCACTGCGGGTAGCACCGATGCTTCAGCCGGTGCGCACGAAGCCCAGTATGAAGAGCCTGATTATTATTATGACTTTGATGATATTTTGATTCCAAAGGAAATTTCCTATGTACAGGAAGATTCCTACAAGCTTGATAATACGAAATTTCGAGCTGCAATCATGAAGTTCAAAGGGCGTGTCGAGGTTCTTGAGTTGGTGCAGTATTTTCTCAACAACATGGCGAAAGACAACTGGACCCTGATTTCCAATAATAAAGCCGGAAAGTTGTCAGTCATGAATTTTGAAAAGTTCAACAAAAGCTGCGTTATCCAGGTTGATGACAGTTTCGGTTCCGCCACGACGACCATCATCGCGGTGGAGGTCAAGGACGCCGGAGTAGAGAAGAGCAAATAACCAATGCAGACGCATTACGGCTTTGCCGGTTTCATGGGCAAGCGTGTTCATCTCGGAGTGACGGGGTCTATCGCTGCGTTCAAGGCTTTGGATATTTTGCGTGCTTGTCGATCAGCGGACTGTATTGTTTCAGCAACTCTGACTGAATCGGCGGCGCGTTTTATCCAGCCACTCAGTTTTGAGGCCTTGGGTGCTTCTCCCGTGTACACGGAAATGTTCGCGCCGGAGACGAGTGGTGAGACTGCCTTTGATCACCTGGAGCCAGGGCAGGTGGCTGATGTCATGGTCATTGCTCCGGCTTCTGCCAATACCATTGCGAAACTGTCCATCGGCCTTGCTGATGAGATGCTTGCCTGTCAGGCGCTCGCATTTGCCGGACCCAAGATCGTCGCCCCGGCCATGAATCCTCGCATGTGGAAAAATCCCGTGACCCAGCGCAATTGGCAGGCTCTAAAGGATTTTGGCTTTATTTGTATAGAACCGGATTCCGGGAATGTCGCTTGTGGGGATATTGGAACCGGACGGCTCGCACCTGTCGAAGAGATTGTCACTGCGACGCTCAAAGCTCTCAGTCCGCAAGACCTTGCCGGGAAAAAAGTTCTCATTACTCTTGGGCCGACTCGTGAATCCTGGGATGCAGTTCGTTTTTGGTCGAATCCTTCCAGTGGCACCATGGGCGCATGTATGGCCATGGCTGCGCATTTGCGCGGAGCGGAGGTGACTGTCGTTGCCGGTCCGACTGCTCTGGATTTTCCATCGGATATTTCCGTTGTTCCTGTGAATACCGCACTTGAGATGTACCAGGCTGCCACTGACCTGTGGCCTGATATGGATATAGGCTGTGCCACTGCTGCGGTAGCAGATTTCAGGCCTGTGTCTTTTGGCGAGGGGAAATTCAAGAAATCCGATTCCCGAGATTCAGGGTTGACCGTGGAATTTCAACCTAATCCCGATATTCTCCAATCCCTTGGGGCACACAAGAATTCTTCGCAGAAGTTGATAGGCTTTGCGGCAGAAACAGCAGACATCGCACAGGAAGCCGAGCGGAAATTACAATCGAAAAATCTGGATTTGATTGCTGCTAATGACATTTCGAAAGAAGGGAGCGGATTTGCCGTTCGTACCAATCAGATGTATGTTCTTGACTCACAGGGGCGACGCGAGATGTGGCCTCAATTGAGCAAAACTGAAGTGGCTTGGCGATTATGGGATCACCTTCTTCTCGATTAAAGACAGCTGAACAGTTTCGACCCTGGGTTGACTCTGGTCTCAAGTATGTACTCGCTCCTCAGGATGCTGTGCAAACAGCAGGGGCTTCTTTCCATACAGCGGGCATTAAGACACATGGACAACAGGACAGCTCGGTTCGTCATAGTGCAGCTGTGAAGCCAAACGTGTCTCAAAGCGGCCAAGAGAGCTCTTCCCCTTTTCAAGCCGGTACCCCTGCGAGCCAGGCTTCTTCTCAGCAGTCATCTTTTCCTCCCACTCCCCCTCAGCAGCCCCAACGTAACACCGTGCAATTCCCAAAACCATGGGATCGCTTTTTGTCTCTCGTCAAGGCTCCTGAGCCGAAAGTGGTCTGCACCTACCTGGAGCTTGGGCTTGACCTTGACGGTCACTCAGATCCACGACGGAGTAAGGTCCTCAAAAACACTTTGGGCACCCATCTGAAATGGCCACCCGGTACAGCCGCTTTCTGGCCATGCGCAGCATTGGTCAATGGAGCCTTGCAGCCAAATCCGACACTGTTCTGGAAAGGGTGGGAAATATGGAAGACTCCGTATGTCGCCTGTTTCGGAACTGAGGCCTTGCAGATCCTGTACCCACAGGCAGCAGCCGGGCAGACTGTCATTCATCTAGAGCATGTGACACTTCTTGTGGTCCCTCCACTTTCCGAACTCGTGGGGATGCTTCCTCATGATCAGCAGATTTCAACCGAGTTGCTCGCACAAGTCCGTACTTGATGCTATATTGTGACTGACTTGGGTGTCTGATATTCGGGAACGCGAGAACAGTAAGGAGAAGTTGAGATGAAAGCATGGTCTGTGGCGATGTTTTTTGTTGTCTCTTTAGTTTTTTTTGCTGTCCCTGCTTCGGCGCATGAATCCATCTTTCGTGTGTTACAGGTTCGCCTGAACGGCGCCATCAGTCCGGCTCAGGACGATCTACTCTCAGATTCCCTGCGGTATGCAAATGACTTGGGCTACGATCTTGTTCTTTTGGTTCTCGATACACCTGGCGGGCTGGGAGATTCGATGCGGTCAATGGTTCAGACAATGCTCAATGCACCGCTTCCTGTAGCGGTTTGGGTTGGACCTTCAGGTGCGCATGCAGCGTCTGCCGGTGTTTTTTTGGTGGCAGCTTCCAGTGTGGCTGCAATGGCACCGCAGACAACTCTTGGTGCTGCTTCACCTGTGGGATTGGGCGGTGGGGATATTCCGGGTACCATGGCAAAAAAGATTCAGCAGGATTTTACAAGTCTTGTTCAAAGTGTGGCCCGTGCCCATGGAAGAAACAGTGAATGGTATGGTCGCTCTGTTACCGAGAGTGCCAGCATTTCCGCTGCGGATGCTTTGCATTTGAAAGTTGTGGAATTTATCGCACCTACTGTGGAAACCTTTTTGGACCAGCTCGGTCAGCATGGTCTTTCCTTCAAAGGAAGTGTTCGTCATTTTTCGGCAGAGATTATCTCTGTCAAAGAGTATGATCCAGGCTTTCGATATCGGTTCCTTTCGTGGTTGTTACATCCACAGATTGCTTATTTACTTCTCATGGCCGGGATCTTGGGTCTGTTTATCGAACTGACACACCCTGGAACTTTTCTGCCTGGTGTCGTGGGAGGGATATCTCTTGTCCTTGCCTTGTATGCAATGTCTGTTTTGCCGACCAATATCGCCGGACTTTTACTGATTGGGTTTTCCCTGGTGCTTTTTCTTCTCGAGATCAAAGTGGTCAGTTATGGGATGTTGACTCTTGCCGGACTTGTTTCCATGGTCATCGGATCACTGATTCTCTTTCGAGATGAATACGGAACCATTCAAATTCCACTTTCCTCTATCATTTGGGCAGTGCTCAGTGTGGTTCTGGTCTTTGGGAGTGTTACCTTTCTCGTGCTGCGTTCAAAACGTCAGCAAGGGGCTCTTGGCGAGACCGGTATGGTTGGATTGACTGGGAAAGTCATAGAGTGGGGTGATGGAAAAGGGAAAATTTTGGTGAGAGGTGAAATTTGGGCCGTTAAGGGGGTAATAGGAGCTTTTAGTCCCTCTGTGGGGGCATATGTCAGAATTGAGTCTATAAACGGTTTAACGCTTAAAATTGGGCCTATCAACCGCTAGCCCTTGTGGTGCAAGGGTTTCTAGAGAGGATGTATTATGTATATTCCACAAACGATCATTGTTGTCCTGATTATTGCTTTTCTGGTCTCATCTCTTCGGGTCTTGAATGAATATGAAAGGGGAGTTGTCTTTCGACTCGGCCGTTGTATTGGTTTCAAAGGGCCGGGGTTGATAATTCTGCTGCCGGTTCTTGATAAGATGGTCAAGGTCTCACTTCGTATCTTGACCCTTGATGTCCCGAATCAGGATGTGATCACGCGGGACAATGTCAGTGTGAAGGTGAATGCCGTTGTTTATTTTCGAGTGCTCGATCCCGTTAAATCAATTCTCGAAATAGAGGATTATATGTTCGGGACTTCACAACTTGCGCAAACCACCTTGCGTAGCGTATGTGGTGGCGTCGAGCTTGATGATTTATTGTCCCAAAGGGAGAAGATCAACAACGAGATTCAAACTATTCTTGATGAACATACTGATCCTTGGGGCATTAAGGTAACCACGGTCGAACTCAAATATATCGATCTTCCCCAGGAGATGCAGCGTGCCATGGCCAAACAGGCCGAGGCTGAAAGAGAACGTCGCGCCAAGATTATCGGCGCAGAAGGTGAGTTCCAGGCATCGACCAAGTTGTCAGCCGCCGCCGAGATCATCGGCAAGCACCCTGCGGCTCTCCAACTGCGCTACTTGCAAACCATGAGAGAAATGGCTTCTGAAGGTCAGAGTGCGACGGTAATTCCCATCCCACTCGATATTATGAATGCCCTCATGCCCCTCAAGGGTACAACCAACAGCAAGGGATAAATGTTTCAGATGAAGATTCTTGTTACTGGTGCAGCCGGGTTTATCGGCTTTCACCTCTCAAAGCGGTTCACGGCAGCAGGGCATGAAGTCGTCGGTCTCGACAACTTGGACCCTTATTATGATATTAATTTGAAAAAAGCCCGTTTGGCGATCCTTGAAGAAAGTTCTTTGTTCAGACATGTGAACATCGATCTTCAGGATGATCAACCGATGAGCGATCTTTTCAAAGAAGAGAAGTTTACACATGTAGTTAATCTGGCTGCTCAGGCAGGGGTTCGCTACTCTATTGAGAATCCCAAGGCATACATCAATTCGAATATTGTCGGGTTTCTCAATGTGCTTGAAGGATGCAGACACAATGAGGTGAAGCATCTTGTGTATGCTTCCAGCAGCTCGGTATATGGTATGAACACAACCATGCCGCTGTCTCCTCATGAAGGTGTTGATCACCCCATGAGCCTCTACGCCGCGACCAAAAAGTCGAGCGAAATGATGGCTCACTCGTATAGCAACCTTTATGATCTTCCCACGACCGGACTGCGGTTTTTTACAGTCTACGGACCGTGGGGCAGGCCTGATATGGCGCTTTACCTTTTTACCAAGAACATAATCGAAGAAAAACCGATCAATGTCTTTAACTATGGGAAAATGCGTCGGGACTTTACCTATGTTGATGATATTGTCGAAGGTATTGTTCGTGTCACCGGGAATATTGCCACTCCCAATCCGGAGTGGAATGGAGTAACGCACGATCCCTGTACCAGCTCTGTTCCTTACCGTGTCTATAATATTGGTAACAACAGCGTTGTGGAGCTTTCCCGTTATATTGAGGTGATAGAAGAAGTTGTCGGGAAAAAAGCCATCTACAATTATATGCCAATGCAACCTGGGGATGTTCCGGCTACGGAAGCAGACGTAGAAGATCTTGTTCGCGACGTCGGTTTTAAGCCTGATACGACTGTCGAGGTTGGCATCAAAAACTTTGTGGACTGGTATCGGGATTATTACGGTAAATAGGTGATCATCTGCGATTGATCTGATTTTGATCACGAGATATTCATGGGGAACGGAGCATAAATTTGCTTCGTTCTCTTCTTTTTTTGCCCTTTTTTACGTATGTACCTTGCTATCAATTTCTTTTCAGCCTACGAACAGATGAACGCAATTGAAAATGTTTCACGTGAAACATTCTCATGAGAGTGGTGGATGTTTCACGTGAAACATTGTTGTGAACTTCATACTGATGTGAGCAAGTGAGGGTCCTGTGGCAAGAAGAATCGTAGTAGCAAATCAGAAGGGCGGCGTTGGAAAAACCACAACGTCTGTTAATCTGGCTGCGTCGTTGGCAGTGATGGAGAAAAAGGTGCTTCTGGTTGATTGTGATCCCCAGGGAAATGCTTCCAGCGGGTTGGGATTTTATCCGGGAGACAAACGAGAAAACATTTATACCGTTTTATTTGAACCAAAAAACATCAAAAAAGCCATCTATGAAACAGATATTCCGTTTCTCGATATCCTGCCGGGGACACAGGATCTTGTAGGGGCTGAGATAGAATTGGTAGATAAATTCGGGCGGGAATACTATATGCGTGATCTCGTGGAACACGCTGATGATGACTATGATTTTATTATTATCGATTGTCCGCCGTCCCTTGGGTTGTTGACAGTCAATGCGTTGTGTTCAGCGACGGAGTTATTGGTCCCTCTCCAGTGTGAGTATTACGCCCTGGAGGGTATTGCGCAGTTGCTCATGACCTACGAACTCGTTCGTAAAAGGTTGAACACAAATCTGGAAATGCTCGGAGTGGTTCTGACCATGTACGATTCAAGGAATCGACTTTCCTGGCAGGTGAAGCATGAAGTGCGCAAAGCATTTCCTCAGCACCTGTTTGAAACCATCATCCCAAGGAATGTTCGCCTTTCAGAAGCGCCGAGTTTTGGCAAACCAGTAATCAATTATGATATAAAGTCGAAGGGGGCAGAGGCATATTTGGCTCTGGCTCAAGAAGTGGTGACAAGCAGTACCGCGCAAAGTTGATTGCCTGTGCTCAGAATATGATCACCCCTGTTCTGAACAGAGGTGATCATGAAAATAATGGCCTTGAGTGTTAGTATCGGGCTTCTTTGCTCGAGTCTTTATCAGGTTGAAAAGGCGTGCATTCAACTTTGATCTCGTCCTTGAAATGTTTTTTCTGGATCTTTGAATGACAATTGGCACACCTGAAGGCGACAAGCCCGGCAAGGTTTGCTGAGGTGAGGTAGAATCGGCGGGGTTCATCTGCTGCCCAATCCAGAGTGTCGTTGCCGCAGTGTTCACAGTGAACATTGGTATCGACAGGATAGGAGAAGTCCCAATATTGCTTGAGAGTCTCCCAGTCGGAGAGAGGTTCCCTTGGGATATCTGATGTCGATTCTTCTTTGACACCAAGGGCGGAAAGGACCTCTTTTCTGACATGAGTCCAGGCTTCAGCAGTCAGAAGGGCACCTATCAGATTGCCGTCTTTGTCGAAAAGTTCATTAATGTGTTGTGACATACACGCTCCGTGGGTTTTACTCGTTCGGGGTTTTATAAGCACTTCCACCAGCTTGGGCAAGGGTGCATATCATGAGAAAGAGGAGTGAGGTTTATGGCAATGGGAAATAGAGGCCTTGGTCGTGGATTGGATGCGCTTTTGGGTGGTGTTCGTGAAGATGAGCAACAAACCTCGGATTCAGCTGAGGTTCGGTCCATTCCGCTTGAAGCTATTACACCGAACCCCTACCAGCCAAGGCGGGAGTTTTCGGATGATGGGTTGAATGATCTCTGTGCTTCAATCAAGACACGGGGCGTTCTTCAGCCGATTCTCATCCGTCCTCTTGGTAACGGGAAATACGAATTGGTTGCTGGAGAACGACGACTAAGGGCTTCTAAACTTGCTGGGTTGGCTGAAATTCCAACGCTTATTCGGGAAATGACAGACCAGGAAAGCCTTGCCATTGCTCTGATTGAAAATTTGCAGCGTGAAGATCTCAATTCAGTGGAAGAAGCGCTTGGCTATCAACAGTTGCAAAATCAGTTTGGTTTGAGCCAGGAAGAATTGGCCAGACAGGTCGGGAAAAGTCGATCTGCTGTAGCAAACTCATTACGACTGCTTAATTTGCCTGAGAAAGTGCAAAAGGGTATCCAGCAGGGGAGTGTTTCTGCTGGGCATGGACGGGCCTTGATGGGGATAAGTGATCCTGAAATGCTGGATGAACTACATAAGCGCATCGTCGAAAATGGCTTGACTGTTCGACAGGCAGAAGCCCAGGTCTCATTTTGGAAACAGAATGGCAGATTGCCTGGAGCAGAAGAGGTTGGACAGAGTCAGGGGGCACCAAAAGAAAGTAAAGCAAGTGCCAAGGTCATTGATCCGCAGTTGGTTACATTGCAGTCCGCTTTTGCGACTGCGCTTGGGACAAAAGTTAAAGTTTCCGGTTCAACGGGCAAAGGCAAGATTACATTGAGCTATGAAAGCGAAGAATCTTTGCGTTTACTGGCAAGCAAGCTTGGTGTCGAGGTAGAGTAAGACCAGGCGGTAGGTTTGGTCTCTTTCTGAGAAAATCATAAGCAGATCGTGAGACAAGACTGTTTTGCATGAGAATATTTTCCCGATCTCAGCTTAACAGACAGACGTGAAATATAAATCAGATAAAAGGTCGTTAGGTACATATGACTCTTGAAAAAATTCATTGCGCCATCGAAAGCCTGAAAGGGCACAAAGTCATGATCATTGGCGATCTCATGCTCGACCATTACATGATTGGTGGGGTCGATCGTATTTCTCCGGAAGCTCCTGTCCCTGTTGTGCGTGTGGAAAGTGAAACCTCGTTACTCGGAGGGGCTGGTAATGTCGCTCGAAATATAGCGTCCTTAGGCGGGGAAGCATTGCTCGTGGCGACAGTCGGACATGATGAAGCCGGGGATACGCTTGAAGAACTCTGCAATGAAGCACAATTGACTACAAAGCTCATTCGTGATCCATCAAGGCCAACTACGAAAAAAACAAGAATCATAGCGAGTAACCAGCAAGTTGTCCGCGTTGACCAGGAACTTGTCAGGCCACTACAGGATCGGGAATTCGAAGAACTCTTCAAATATCTGCAATCCATCATCAACGACTTTCCTGTCATTATTTTATCGGACTATGGGAAAGGCTTCATTTGTCGCGAGTTCATTGATCGGTTCATGGATATGATCAAGGAATGTGATCGGCGGCCTCTGGTTCTGGTAGATCCAAAAACCGTGAATTACGACCTCTACAAAAACGTTGATCTGCTGACACCCAACACCAAGGAAGCTGGTGAGGGTGCGGGCATTCTCGTGGCTGATCGTGAAACGGTCATTCGTGCTGGTGAGGCTCTTTTTGAAAGACTTGATTGCAAAAATCTGCTCATCACCATGGGCGGAGATGGAATGGCTTTGTTTGAAGGAACAGAATCTATTCGTCATATCCCGACCTTTGCACGAAAGGTTTTTGACGTGACAGGAGCAGGGGATACAGTGATAGCGACGATAGCTTTGGCTCTTTCCGCCGGTATGGATCTTTTGACAGCCTGTACTTTGGCAAATTACGCTGCCGGAGTGGTGGTCGGTCAGGTCGGGGCTGCGACAGCATCCTCATCTGATTTGAATGATGCCGTGGATGAACTGCCGGAACCAGATGTCTCGATCTGGAAAGAATGATGACCATTTGATGGTGAGCATACTACCCCATCTCCTGACAGTTGGCGTTCCACCTCATGATCATAGAATTATTGCCTGAAGATTCGGAGCAGCCATGGATATAAAGCAGAATACGATGCATTTTGATACAGAAATAATGTCACTTGGTCATGCCAAAATTCCGACTCCTGTCCGCTATTCGCGGTTCGTCGACGAGTCTCAACCGCAGACTTTGATCATGACTTCAGAGGAACTGACTGAACTTGATCACGAAACATGCATCATGGAATTCGAAAAGGCCGGTCCGAGAGAAAAGCTTTATTTTGACCCATCAAAAACCAAATGCGCCATTGTGACGTGTGGTGGGCTGTGCCCAGGGATTAATGATGTAATCAGGGCGATCGTCATCGAAGCCCATTATAACTATGGGATTCGAACTGTTCTGGGAATTCGTAATGGTTTGCGGGGCTTTATCCCGGAGTATGGCTATGATGTCATGGAGCTGACTCCACAAAGCGTTACCAATATACATCATTTTGGCGGGACAATTCTCGGGTCCTCACGCGGGGTACAAGATCCTGTCGCTATTGTAGACTCATTGGAACGACTCAACGTCAATATCCTCTTTACCATTGGTGGTGACGGGACTATGCGTGCAGCCAAGAAGATCGTGGAGGAGATTGACCGCAGGAAACGGAAAATAGCAGTCATCGGAGTCCCAAAAACAATCGACAATGATATCAATTTCATTACTCGGACATTTGGATTTGATACTGCTGTCGAAAAGGCGACAGAAGCGATTCAGTGTGCCCATGTTGAGGCAACGGGTGTTGATATGGGTATTGGCCTCGTGAAACTCATGGGCCGTGAAGCCGGATTCATTGCCGCCCAGGCAACCTTGGCCTTGCAGGAAGTCAATTTCTTGTTGGTCCCTGAGCAGCCTTTTAGTCTCGAAGGTGAAAACGGTTTACTCAAAGCCATGGAACGGCGACTTCATGAACGAAGACATGCTCTTATCGTTTGTGCGGAAGGGGCAGGGCAGGATCTCATGGCCGACAAAACCGAAAGGGATGAGTCTGGGAATCCGAAACTCGGCGATATTTGCGGGCTGCTCATTGAACGCATTGGCAGACATTTCTCAAAAAAACATATTGAAACGACCCTTAAATTCATTGATCCAAGCTATATAATACGGTCCGTACCAGCAAATGCCGGTGATAGAGTTTACTGCGGGTTCCTCGGGCAACAAGCTGTACATGCGGCCATGAGTGGCAAAACAGGGATGGTCGTCAGTCACCTCAAATCAAGCATGGTCCATTTACCATTGGACCTGGTGACATTGAAGCGGCGGTCGTTAAACACCAAATCCGACTACTGGAATACGGTTATGGAATCGACCGGACAGAAGAGCTATTTTTTTCCTATTGATGCCAGGTAGGGAATAAAAAAGGGAACCATTTGGTTCCCTTTTCTTTCATGTCGATGAAAAAGTTTGTTATTCATTCGCAGCAAGTCGGCGACGTACCTGTTCGTTGACTTGCCGACTGACACTTTCTTTCTCGGATTCCAGCGCAATGGCTAACAACTCGAAGAGATCATCATAAGAGAATTCCAGAGAGAGGCTGCCATTGGAAGCGATGCAACTTTCTTCCTGCTCTTCAATCTTGTAGGCGCGGCGTTCACGAGCATGACCGATTGCGGAAATGATCCCATATGCAAGCTTGCCGTTCTCTTCACGGTAGAGCTTCTCCATGGTTAGCATTCCCGACTTGTCGTCAAAATACATTTCTTCCCCGATGAGTTGTCCACTCACCGTCATATCTTCCCCGAAATCATTGGGCAGATTGACATTGAGGACGGGGTCTGTACCGTTGCCTCCGCCTACCATCTTTTTCGACATGTTTGCGCTCCTTATTCCAAAGGAAGTTTATATTGTTGTGGACCTGATTTTCCCGTGTCCCGAGAAACAGCATCCTGCCAACCTGAATTTATGAAGTCCAATAACGCTTGTTCTGGAACGCGCCATTGGCTGCCGATCTTTATGGCCCTAATACTCCCGCCAGTGATGAGCCTGTACGCAGTCCTTTGGTGGACCCGCAGCAGTTCAGCCACTTCGCGCACGGTTAATAACGTGGGGGGCGTAGAAATATCTTTTCTGTCCATAATTTCATAAGCAGTCTTACATTGATCAACCTTTGACATAAGCAGTCACTGATTGTCAACAAAGTACAACGTTGTCCTACAGAGTCTAGACATTTTCTATATGTGACATCTTACAAAACCATTACAAGAGGTTGTTGTTCGTTAGAGAATTGTATATCAGATTTTGCTCTGAAAAATAACGGTGAAAAGAGGCATTTTTTTATTTTTAAGAGTGAGAAAATCACTCAATGAGTCTAGGAAAAGTCAAAGGAATGTCTCAATGAAATGGGCAAAAAATAGTGGAAATAGGGGATCTGAGGCTTCTTAGTGCAGTGTGAAGGGAGGAAATCAAAAAAGGATGACAAAGGGAAAGAAGGAAGTATGAAAGAGTGAAAAAAATAAGTTCTGATATACAAGCTCTTAAGCGAGATACAAACCTTGAAGTTTCTTGAAGGACGTTAAAGTCAGGGATTTGTCAAGACCATGAAAGAGAAGAGAGGGTGTGGAAAGGGATGAGGGGGAACAGGGTCTTCTTCAATTACATCGCAGAGAATCATAACGAGTTCGGTCTGGTCGTGCTCCAAATGGGTGATTATTTGCTGCATGATTCTTTCGAAATAGCTTCGGTCATTGATCGAAAGCCCCTTATTGGCGGTTTTCATTAAATCAGAGAGGGCGTTTTCAACCTTGATTTGCAGGGTTTGTCCGGTTGATGTCAGCCTGATAAGGTGTTGCCGTTTATCATCGGGCTTCAAAGTCCGAAAGATCAAGCCACCTCTTTCCATTCTTTTCAGGGTATTGGAAAGGGTTGCCTGTTCCACCAAAATCTGCTCAGGCAATTCTTTTTGAGTGATGTTGTCGGTCAGCCAGAGTTGCCTCAGTATCGAGAGATAGCCTGGGTGGACATTGTACACCAGACGCATGGCCAAACTTTTTGTAAAAAGGCGCTGTAATTGCGAAAGTCGCAGAAAGAAAGGGTCGGTATTATCTGTATGAATACTATATTGAATGATGAAAGCGAATAGTGTTCATTCATGGAACGCTATGGAATGGGCGTGAGCCTGTCAGTATCAGAGCTGTGCCTTTACGTTGGTATTGGGACGCGATACCATGTTTCCATGAAAATTATAGTGAATGGTGATGATGCCGGGCTTCATCCAGCGGTGAATCGGGCTTTGAAAGCGTTAGTGGAAAGAAAAATAATGACCTCGGCATCTCTCACCGGAAATGGTGAAGCTGTTGAGGAAGCAGCAGAAATAAGGGATATAAGCCTCGGGGTACATCTTGATATCATACGGGGACGACCTGTTCATGATTGGCAGAAGATTCGTTCCCTTGTTGATGAAAACGGTGCTTTTCTGGGGAGTTCTACTGCTCTCTTTTCCCTGTATGCAGAAGGTCGACTTGAACATGAGCATGTGGAGCGGGAATGGAGATCGCAGATTGAAAGAATTCTCGCCCTTGGTGTGCAACCATCACATCTAACCAGTCATGACCATGTGCATGCATGGCCGACATTGACCCGAATGATTGGTGAGCTTGCCTGTGAATACGGTATAAAATGGGTTAGAAAGCCTGTGGAGTGTGCCGAGATATCACTGTTGGGCAAGCGGCAGGGCCAAACAAAATTCATGAATGTCTGCGGGATGTTTGACAGGGAGACAGATGGAGTGAACTGGACAGATGTCTTCTGGGAATTCCCGGAGGAGAGATTGAAAAACACACCGGCCGCTTTCGTTGCTTTTTTGAAAAAAGCTGGTGTTGGCAAAGGTGCGCCAGTGGTTGAAATAGGGTGTCGCCCTGGGAGTATCCAAGGGGGGGACCCCGTTATTCAGAAACAATATAAACCAATTCATATCGCTGCTGTCTGGCGGGAAACACTGGCCTCTTTCACTGAAAATAATTGGCTGGATACCTTTCAGTCACTTGGATTGACCTTGACAGGTTACGATTGCCTGGAAATGGAAAAAACAGAATAAAACAAAGATTTTTCCAGTGAAGGGGGATGGGATCGCGTAATTGAATTGCTCTCGACTCAGCTTGCTTCAGGGAAGGGTGGTAATCTGATGGGGACTGACCACAATTGCAACTAATATTTCGTAATAATTGAATTAAAGCATGATAATACAGTGATGTTGATCAGGAAGATTGAGAGCTGTTTGGTATAAAATTGAAAGAGGACTGGGTGTCTTTATGTTCAATTGTGATCAAGACGTTGGGTTTGAGTAAGCAAGGGGAATAGTGGACTCTTTCCTGGATGGAATTGAGGTGTTTTTTGATTCGCTTGGTCAATAAAAAGATGCTTCGAATGTCGGTTCAGCCAAATATTCTGCTTCCCAAAATCGATTCCACCTGTGCCGAGAAGGTTCTTTGATGTAAAAGGGGACAGGCGACTGGATCAGTGGTTTTACCCATGAGTTCTTTTTCAAGGGGCCGAGTGCTCAGGGTGACTATTTTGACTTGTGACAGTGAGACACTCAAAAGCAGGCGATGAAGTTGGGTATTGCTTCTTCCAAGGTATGCTATTCTTCCGTAAGTTTTTTTAGGAACCATATCAGGGAAATTTTTTTGTAAGATTTCGCTGAAAATGTTGTGGATAGTTGCCTATTGCTGCTTTGCCTTTTTTTGTACTGTGGCAGGGAGAGCTCAATAAAGGTGCGTCCAGATACTTTTTTAAGATCATTTCATGAATTAGAGTATTTGAATTTGTTGAGTATTTTGAGATAGTGGCAGCCTGAAAAAGCGGAGTTGTTGGGATCAGTGTTTCTGAGAAAACCTGTTTTGCTGATATTGGGTGAGTGTTATGGATAAGAATACCATTTCCTTCTTTACTCCAGAAAGAGGTTTTCTTTTTCTGCTGATTTTTCGAGTGCAAACACGAGGCAGGTTTGAGGGTTGCTGACAGTTGCAGATAATAGAGACAGGCAGAGGTATGAATATGAGTGATACTGTCCGAGTGATCATAGCCAGGTACCAAGAGGATATCAGTTGGGCTGATGAACTTGGATATGCTTACACTGTGTATGACAAAAGCGACACACCTATACAGGAATCCGTTTCTCTTGAAAACATTGGGCGTGAAAGCCATACCTATCTGGCGCATATTGTCAGGGAATATGACCGGCTAGCTCCGTTGAATGTCTTTGTGCAAGGGTGGCCGTTTGATCACATTGATGATCAGAAAAAAGGGTCGGTTGGTATGTTGCGGTCCATGATAGAAAGGTCTGTGGATCGCCATATTCCGTTCAAAGGGTTTGCCTGGTTCAAGCTGAAGTGTGATCGCCTTGGGCGTCCCCATAATTTGGGGAATCCAGAGAATGAAGGGCGATGGGCCGGATGGGGCAATGATATTCCACTCGGTGATATTTTCGAAAAATTGTTCGATGCCAAGTTTCCACGAAATCTGGTCGTTCGTGCTCCCGCCGGGCTGTTTGCCGTTACTGACGAGCGTATCAGGACGCGGCCTAAAGCCTTTTACGAATATGCATTGAGTCTGATTGAGGCTGATCCGACCGATAGAAAAAACACAGGGCATGCTTTTGAACGATTGTGGCAGCATATTTTCAATGGCAATACTGCCTGGAACAGGTCGAATTACGAGCACAGCTAATACTCGGCCGCTATGAGAATAGACCCAATGGCATCTGCTTTCCGGAGGATATCCGCATGTCACTTCCCCTGAATCTTCGTATTGCCGTCTCATCCCTGAAAGCCCATAAGTGGCGTGCTATTTTGGCGATGATGGGGGTGTTTCTCGGTGCCCTGGCTTTCACGGGGGTGCAACACGTCTCATCGATAATGGTTCGACAGGCCGAACTGGAGACCGAAAAACTCGGCCCGAATCTTTATGTGGTCATGGCCGGGACAATCCGCTTTCGCAGAAGCGGAAGTATCAGGGTGTCCGGTCATACCAGGACATTCACCATGGCCGATGCCAATGCGATCATCGGCGGAGTCCCTTCCGTGATGGAGGGTGCCCCCTATGTCTCCACCAATATGGAAATGCGTGGTGGCGGAAATGGGGTGACAGCCAAAATTATGGCCACCATGCCCAATTATCAGAATATCAGGAGTTTTTACCCGGCATACGGACGATTTTTCAATACGGCTGACGTCGAGAATCGGGCCAAGGTCTGTGTGCTCGGGCAAAAAATAGCGGAAAGATTGTTTGGCGATGCCCAGAGCGCCATTGGGCAGACTGTGTACCTTTACAGAGCCAGTTTCCGTGTTTTGGGAGTCATGGAGACGAAAGGGAGGGATATTTCCGGTGAAGACCAGGATGAATATGCCTTTTTGCCGGTCACGACATTTATGCGTCGAGCAAGCAATCAGAATTGGATCAGCGGTGTTTTTCTCCGTCTTTCGAAAGATGCCGGGCTTGATCAGGTGGCGGCTTCAGCCCGTGCCATCATGCGTGACAGGCATCGTATCTCACAGGGGGAGGAAGACGATTTCAGCTCCATGTCTCCCCAGGATGCCATCAAACTGCAACGACAGGCCCTTGATCTTATGGTCACACTCGGCGGCATCACGTCGACCATTTCCTTTGCCGTCGGTGGCATGGGCATTCTCTCCATCATGATTCTCGTGGTTCGCTCGCGCAGGGTAGAGATCGGTGTGCGCAGAGCTGTGGGGGGACGTCGTCGTGATATCATCGGACAGTTTCTTTTCGAATCGGGCCTGATGGCCTCTGTCGGAGGGGCTTTCGGTGTCATTATCACCATCATCCTCGTCATCGTGGGGTGTTCTCTTGCCGACCTGCCAGTCATTATTGAACCTGGGAGTCTGTTAGTAACCCTCCTTGGTTCCTGTCTCCTCGGCATCGCCGCCGGGGCATACCCCGCATGGCAAGCGGCCAATATTGAGATTCTTGATGTTTTGAAACATTAAAAGAGGTATCCTGAGTCTTCTTTGAAGATATATAGCTGGCTATCAGCTAAGTATATAGTCGGCTGTTTTGTTCTGTATTCTTTTGTATTTCAGGGTATTAAAATAATAGACCCAGAAATGAATATTCGCGTATGGCAAGAAGTAGGAAGGGAGTTATCAAGGATGAAGTTCTGCCAAGTTCTCTATTGTGCAGTTGAATGACATGAGGGTACACTTAAGGTGAGGGTTAGAAAATAGAGGGAGACGGATGACAAAGGATATGACGCCCAAAGCCATTCGGGAGGCAGTGATCAAGGCAGCCACCCAATGTTTTGCCGAAAAAGGCATCAAGCGAACCACCTATGCCCGGCTTGGTGAAGTTTCCGGTGTGGATCCGGTTGCCATCAAGGTTTTGTTTGGCAGCAAGGACCTTCTTGCCATGACCGTCCAGTCTCACGAACTTGAAAAATTGAAAAGTGATTATCTGACACACGTTCCAGATGCGCAGGCAGATGAAACCATCAAATTCATCATTTGCCATCGGCTTGAATTTTTGGCGCAAAACAGAGATCGGTCTGTCCTACTCATTAAAAATGCTCTCGCGGCCCGTCAGCCATGGGCGTCCATGCTTGACCATATTCTTTGGGAACTTTCCATCGAATTTGCGTCGATACTCGAAAAAGGCGTGCGTGAAGGCTCCCTCAGACGCGATTCAAATGTGACAACCGCTGTCCGGGCCATTACCAGTTTTTACATGACCGGCCTGGTCGTCATCGGCTTCAAGGCTGCCCAATTCGATCCGCAGGTCGTCTGGGAGTTTATCGAACCCCAGCTCAAGCTTGTGCTCGACAGTCTCAGGGCATAGCTTTCACATCACGGACATCACGGACATCACGGACATCACGGACATCACGGACATCACGGACATCACGGACATCACGGACATCACGGACATCACGGACATCACGGACATCACGGACATCACGGACATCACGGACATCACGGACATCACGGACATCACGGACATCACGGACATCACGGACTATTCTGGCTATCTCTCATCATGAGAGGTGCCCTTTCCTGTGCTTGAGTAACTCATGCCTGGCAAAGGTGGCTTCTTCTCTTTGCAGTCCGAATGATGCAGTGCGAGAAACGAAAAAAATTGCGGAGCAAGGAGCGGAAAGACTCGGTCGGATCGAAGAGTCCCCACGAGAAAGTGTGCATAAAGGAAGGTTCTCTTCGCTTTTATTGATTGTTTTGCATTCTAGAGTAAGTTGAGAAAAATACTAAAAAATGCGTTTCCGGCTCATTTTAAAAGAGAATTATGCCGAGTTGGACTTGGGAAGATAAAAAAAGCAGGAGAAAGACCTGCTTTTCTTGTAGCTCGTTTTAAGACCGTGGTGGTTTTTGGGGAAAAGGGTGGGGGGAGCCGATGGTCTGCGGCTCCCCGTGAAATGTTCTCAGGAGAGTTGGGAAGGCGTTCCAGGACCCCCACGACGCAGATGCTCGAATACAGCGACGGCTTCTTGGGGGGGGCGCTGCTCCCGGCGTCTGTATTGCCGCCCATTTTCTGTCCTTTCAGCCATGTTTCTGTCCACAAGCTCCCGTCGAAGGAGTGCGTGGTCTCCGAACAGATGCCACTGATTCAGGAGAGTGTTGATTTCCGGTTCTGTCAGGACGGTTTTTGCTGGGATTCTCGACCATATTACCCAGAGGCAGAGGCAGCGGATGCTGTCTTTCTTGGGCCAGCGGATCAATCGATTTTCGGTATCGAAAAGTCGGGTTGTCTGCGTAATCCTTTTCGGACGGGGCGTCGTGTGAGTCTGCATCGGTTGTGAAGCCTTCTTCGGGCCAGGAGAGTCTGTTGTCTGCTGTGCCTTCAAGTGCTGAAAGTTGCGATATCCGCCAGCGTTGGCTATCAGGTTGAGCATTGTAACATGGCTGACAGGGGTCTCCTGCGCAGCTAAACGGGTCCGTAAGGTCTTTGCGAATGCTGAAAAGTCGCTCACGAAAAAGGGAAGGGGAATTCTGGACATGCTTATCCTCGCTTTCGCGCCTACCATGCAGTATGGATTGCCGGTGGTCGCCGACTTCCGACCCGGCACGTGGATAAGGTGTCGTATCGTAGAAATGAGTGCAGGTTTAGCTCCCCTTGCGGGGCGGCGACGCCTTGGTGAACTGCCGACCAGCTGCAATCTATACAAAATTGTTTTCTTCTCTGCAACACTCGGGAAAGTGCCATTTTTATCCGCGCTTGCGGGCTTTGATTTGTCAGGCTAGTCTTCACTCTGAACCCTTCACCAAACAAGGAGCTGCCATGCCCGTTGTTTCAACCGTAACACTGTTGGTCAAGAATCTCGAAAAATCAGTCAGGTTTTACGAAAAGAGCCTTGGCTATGTGTGGACTCGGGAGAACCTGCTTGTGGGCTTCTATGGGCAATCTCTGCGCCTACAGCAGGTGTCTGACGGGCCGACAGGAGGCTGTATGGTCCTGCATGTGGACGTGCCGGACCTCGATGCTGCAGAAACGGCGTTCTTACAAAACGGGGGAGGGCGTAGCAAGTATTCTGGCGGGAAAACACCACTCTACGTCGGACTTGACGGTGAATTGATCATGCTCCGGCAGCGAGGGTTGCCCAAGGTTCCCGCTCTGAAATTGATCGTGTATGACTTCGACGGTGTTTTGACTGATAACCGTGTTTTCGTGGATCAGGCAGGGGGAGAGAGTGTTGCTGCCAACAGGTCGGACGGATTGGGTATTTCCATGATCCGAAAACTTGGCATCGAACAGACTCTTCTTTCGACCGAAACAAATCCCGTGGTGTCTGCCCGTGCCGCAAAACTTGATATTTCAGTCATGCAGGCCGTTACTGACAAGGCGGCAATGCTCACGAAAATGGTTGTTGCCAGAGAAATTGCCTTTGCATCCGTACTATTCATGGGCAATGATATCAACGATCTCGGAGCCATGACCTTGTGCGGCTTCAAGGTTGCTCCGGCAGACGCGCACCCTTCCGTATGTGCGCTTGCAGATTATGTGACAGAAGCCAGAGGCGGGCACGGGGCGGTCCGGGAATTGGCCGATGTCATCATGGCTGGTCGCCGTTTTTGAGCAGATGTCGCTTTGCTTGCAAGACGACTCTCCTCACCTTCTTCACATTTTTTCAAGCACCTGAGACCGTTCATGGGAAGGATCAAATGTCTTCTCACTTTGAAAAGTGAGAGGCTTTGGTTCGATGTGGTGAATATATGAATCGTCACCATATAATTATGATGTATTTTAGTAAGTTAAGAGAATCATAAAGTTATCGATCTCTTTTTTTTGATAGTGGCTTGTTGTGGGTGAATAATAAAATCCTTTACTGAGCATAGCGCTAGGGCGTGGCTGGCTTAAATGTCGACACGCCCTAACTTTTCAGTAATTAGGAAGCTGTCCCCATAATTTCTAGAGAATGGAGCAAGCTCTTCTATTTAGATATCGAAAGTTTTATGAGTCCTTCCGCTTCAGCTTCTTTTAAAATATCTAATATTTTCTTATAATATTTAGGTATGGATTCTTCAACAATTGATGCATTTGTCCAGGAAATATACGTAGGAACATCTATCCATCCTGTTAAACAATCCCACAAAGCATCTAAATTCTCACCATAATAGTCGGGTAGATCTAGTTTTTTTTTCAATTCCCAGTGGAGCGATTGGATAGATCGCATTTTCTTGCCATTTAATTCAACGCTACTCATTTTAATACCTGTTTGAAGGTTTTATAGTGATCTGTTGTTTTATATACAAGTCCGTCATTTGAGATGACTAGTCGTACTGTTCCTCTATAGCCTCCAGTGTCATTGATATCTGCTTCTATCCAAGTCCTTCCAGGAGCAGAGGGCAAGAGTCCTTCTTTGTCTTTGAAAACGTCTCCACCGATACTTTTGCCCGGAGCAACATCATGCAGGTTCCCTTTTTTGGGGTTCCATCCCAGTTTTTTTGCTTCAGCTTTTGTTAAGAAATTGTCAGGAAGCTTACCTTTTTTAACAGCGTATTGGGCAATGTCGTCAACTTTTGTGAGGACGGTAGCAACATTATCTCCCATCTTCGTACCAAGTCCAGCGATCATCAAGCCGATTTTGGACATGCCGAACTTGGTGAAGACTGCTCCGAGGGGGGCGGCGTCTACAGCCGTATCTATCAATATTTCGGTACTATAGTATTTTATGGCTTCTTCGTCTTGATCTTGGATTGCTTCTGCGAGCTTGTACGCATTGTACATTTTGACGCCAGCATCCACGGCTTCACAGGCTCCGTATATGACCAGAACAAGTGGGAGAGCGTTGTTTTCTGCGGCGTTACCGCCGGTCTGGGCTGCAATGTCAACATCCCCACCGGCCAAAGCCGCAGCCATGCCTGCTCCAAGGCGGGCTACATTGACACCGTGTCGTTTCAGTTCAGCAATATCCGAGCTTAGCTTATTCAACTCCGCCTGGAGTTCTTCTCCAGACAATTTGTCCATGTCTTTTGAGTCTTCAATTCTATTGCTGATCCAAGCACTGACAAATGTGTCGCCAATCAGTTCGCCAGTTACAGCGCCTATTGCACCGGATGCCCCGTTGCCTCCGGAAGCCAGATCGAGCGCACCACCAAGGGCGGCATGTGCAATGTATTGCGTGGCTTTGTTGATGTCCTGATCTTTGTAAGCTGTGCCAATCAGGCTTGCCCCTTGTGCCCCCAACGTCGAGACAGCCGCCCCGCGCATGTTTGCGACCAAGTTTTCACCGAGGTTTCCGCCGTTGACGGCGGTGCCGACACCTGTGTTGATGCCTGCGTTGATGACATTGTCCTGAAGGCTGTTGGCGAGGTCGGAGTAGAAGAGGTCGAGTTCGGATGCGCCTTCGCCTGCGGTGGCGATGGAGTCGACGTTTTGGGCAACATCGCTGGCGATACCCGCGCTGATCATGGCCGTGGTCAGGGATTTGAGTCCTGCCTCGGAGGCGATGGAGGCCAAGCCCTTGCCAAGGTCACCGCCAGCGGCTGCGTTGCCGAGGGCAGTAACGGCTTGGGTGCCGATGGAGGTAAAGGCCGCTGTGAGAGCGGTACACATGGCAATCTGTGCTGTTGAGGCAGCAGTGGTCGTGCCCGCCACAACCATGGTGGATACGCCGTTCACCATAGCCATCTCCATGCCCATGGCCGCCATAGCCAAGCCGGAAGCAGCACCTGCCGTTACAGCTGATGCAATGAGGGAGATGATCAACATACCTCCCGCGCCAAGGCCGCCGTCGGATTTGCTCCATTGGTCGTGAATTTCCTGGACGGCCTGCCAGTCAACGTCGTCGCGCTCCAGCAGGTCGCCCATCCATTCGAGGCCTTTGGCGTTGGCGAGGAGTTCGACGTCCTTGCGAACATCGCCGGAGGATTCCTTGAACTCCACGGTGACGCCCTTGGGCGTTGTGATAGTCAGGCTGGCCCCCGGCTCGATGAGAGTATGGAGTACGGTTTCGTCGATCTTGCCCTTATCCTCGGACGACCAGGTCAGGAAGCCCATATCGGTCTTCACTTTATGTTCAAAAGACTTGTTCTTGGTCACCAGCATCGCGACCTTGCCTTCTTCGGCTACGATCTCGGTGGTGTCTCCAGATTTGATGCTGGCGGATTGCAGCACGACGTCGTTCTTGGCGTTCAGAGCCACCTTTTGTCCGGCTTCAAAGACCGGACGATTGTTGGTGGTGTTTTCTTTCTGGACCATGTCCACGGATTCAGCACCCATGAATCCGCCACGTTTTTCTTCGACTTTGATCTTATTTTGAATCTGGTTGGTTGTGGCCTGAATGTCCCTTGAGGCAGTGATCGTCACATTCTGGGTGGCCTTGATCTGGCTTCCCTTGACGATGGCGTTGCCTTCACTGGCGTCGCCCCCAGCCTCAATGCTGACCGAGCCCTTGGCGTTGATGGTCGAGGCTGCGTTGGTCTGGGCCAGTTGCTCGAATGTGGAGGACTTGCCGCCGCCGAAGAAGCTGCCACCGGCGTCGTCGGCGTGGCTGTAGAGATCTATTTCGTTGGTGGCGGCGGTGATGGCGACATTGCTGTCGGCCTCGAGGGTTGCATCACCCCCGATGTTTATCTGGCTGCCGTGGAGGGCGATGTCCTTGCCCGCTGTCACGTTCAGGTTGCCATCTGTCTTGACGGTGCTTGCTTGCTGCCGCGTGATGTTGGTGCGGGAGCTGTAGTTGCCGCCGGATACCGAGGATTGGGTGGCCAGATCGACTGTGGAGACGGCGACATTCCGGCCTGCGGCCAAAGTGGTGTCGCTGTCGCTTGTCACCTCGCTGCCGAGAACGCCGATGTCCTGGCCGGCTTCGATGGAAAGGGAGCCCGTGGCTTGAACCTTGCCCTGACTGCCAACGAACTGAGAAGAAGTCTCTTGATTGTTGTTATTCAACACCTGAGCGGCAAATACTACGTCCTTGTCTGCTTTCAACGCCACAGTTTCACCTGTGATGGTGCCACCTGTATTGCGAATGGAATCAGTTGTCGTCGCCGCGACAGTCTGACCAGAAACCGTGCCGGTGTTGAGGAAGTTTTCAGCAGTGATGGTCACCTGTGTTTGAGACTGGATCAGACCGTCATTAGACGTATTGCCCGCGGTGTTAATCGCCACGTCCTTACCCATGATGACCGATCCGCCACGGGCAAGCTTTTTGATGCTGTTTGTACCGAGATACACGACAGGAACAAGGGCTTCCTGCCCATTTAATGTTCGCTTCTCCAGCCAGACAATGTCTTTGGTCAGCGAAGAAATCTGCTCCTGAGTCAAGGCAATACCGGGAGTGAGGTTCAGGTCACCCTTAATATCAACGGCATTGTCCATGAGTTGTTTGAACTCTTCGGTATCAGTAGTGCGCTCCTCACTCAAAAAGCGCTTGGCAGCCAATTTCCTGATCTGTTTGGCCACAAGGCGCGTCTCGTAAAAGGCATCTCCCATGCGCTTATTGGCTTCGTCGTTCGGATCCATTCCGAAACGGGACATCATGTACTCCGAGCCGTAAAAATCATCGAGATCGATCAGGGCCGGGTCGGTCTCAATGGCGTAATTCTGGGCCGGATTGGTATTGAGATTGAACAGGCCATTGGACGGAAGAAGGTTGGTTTCATCCGTGACAGAGGAAACCTTGCGCTGCTGTTTGTTAGGGTCCGGCTCCTCGATAACGCCATTACGCTCGGTAATGCCGTTGGTTACTGTGCCGCCAGAGATGCTGACCTTGTTACCTGCGTCCAGAGTTCCATATTCATTGCCCACGGATGATAAATACTGAACAGTGCCGCCGCCCTTTTTTTCGATAGACGGTGAGCGGTGAGAATGGAAGGCACCGCGTCCCCAAGTGACATAACGGCGTTCGAACAGTTCATGCCCTATGTTGTTGAAAGATTTGGCGATAATGTTGATATCGCCTGTGGTCGATGAAATAGTGCTGACGCTGTTGGTACCTGCATCCGTCTCAATGAAAATGGAATTATGCGCTGCTATGGATGCCCCTGCATCTTCGCCCGTGACGGTATCAGTGGCTGTTCGTTCAGAGAATATTACGCCATTGGTCTGGCCGTAGGCCGCAACAAAATACAGCATTCCTTTCGCCAGCTCTCGCTTGGCGATTCTCAGCGCATTCTTCCCTTGTGATGTCAAATAATTCGAATCCTCGGCGAGCTTCAGATCCAGCTCTGCAATATGGGCGGACAAATCTGCTGCTGAAATGACGTCAGGGGTTGTGTCCATTTTCAGGTGGTGCATGTTGCTCAAAGGGTAAGCCGTCCACCCGGAGGGGCCAGCGTAAGCCCGGCCAACATAGTGCTTGAAAAGCTCATACGTTTTCCAATTGTCGTCTCCAGCCTGGAATACGCCATCAAGAGTACCGCCTTCGTCGCCTCCTTCAACCAATATAAACTTTGAGTTGCTATTATTGAACGTAGTCGCACGGAAGATCAGACCGCCCTCAAGGGATTCGATGGTTCCGGAATCATTCTGCAGGGTCGCCATGCGAGTGCCTGCAGTGGTCCCTTCAAGAACGGCGTTGCCTTTAGCGAGGATAGTACCTTCGTTGTTGTACAGGGTGTCATCAATGCGGAAGGTCGAAGTGCCGCCGGAGTATATGGTGCCGGTATTGGTGACATTGGTGGCCGTGATCAGCACCTCGGTATCCGCCGCCATAAGGCGCTGGTTGTCGAGGGTTCCGGTATTCACCTCGATCTTGTTTGCATTGACCAGAGCCGCATCAGTGGGATTAACACGGGCCACGGTGACGGTTGGGGCAGACAGTGTGGCGGTTCCGGAGGCTTTGACCGTACCGGAGACATCAATGGAATCCTGCGAGGTCAGGGCCAACGTATTGCCCGAGGAGACCTTGTTGGTAATCTGAATCTTGCCGTCAGCCGTCATCTCCAGATGCTGGGTGGACTGCACCAGCCCCTTCGTGTTGACGCCCACACCGGCCTCGGTTCCCACGAGCTTGATACGGCCCGCGTACATGCCACCAAGGGCGGAGGAATCGATGGAAATGGTGGGCGCAGGAGTGCTGTCCGCTGTCAGCGTGGTCGTGGTGCCAGAGACCGGATTGTGGCGGTTCTGGCCGGTGATCACACTCAGGCTCTTGGCGTGAATATCGGCGTTGATAGTGGCCACGCGGGAGACCAGTTCAAAGGCGTCGATGTTGTTGGCGTTGATGCCCGCGCCATGCACGAGGATGTCACCGCTGTGAACATCGAGGCCCACGAAGGTATTGCCACTGAACTGCGGCACACCCGTGGTCATGGTGGCTTTGGGCGTGTTGATGAACCCACCACCATTGATGGAAATACCGTTGGGGTTGGACAGGATGTAATTGGCTGACTGACCGAATATTTCCGTATGCCCCTGAATGGACGAACGCCCGGTCCCGGTGACCTCATTGAGAATGGTGGTGGCTGCCGTGCCCGAGAAATTCGGGTTCGGAGCCATCGCACCGCCCAATTGAGACACGCCGGGGGCATCGCCGTTGTTGATGATGACACCCGAGCTACCGACATTGAAGTCGGTGAACATGTTGTGGGACATGCCGTTAGCGCCCGGAGCAGCTATGTTGACCACGTCCACGCCGTTGGGGGCAGTATCCATGGTCGCTTGATTGGCGGCAGGTGCAGCGGCGTCTGGGGTTATGCCCCCGGCGTGAACCATGGAGGGCGGGCAGAGAATGAGACTGATAAGGAAGGCGATGAAGAGCTGTTTGATGGATTCAAGCATGATGATTACTCGCAGCTAGAAGGAGTATTTGATGGAGGTGTAAATTTCGATGTCGTCTTTTTGCAAAAAGGCAGGCGCGTCGATGGGACGGGCTACGGCAAAGTCCATGACCAGTCGTCCACCGCTGGTGCGCATACCGACCACCGCGCCCTGGAGCGAACCGCGCTCCTCCAAATCCTTGGGATCGGATCGAATGACGCCCGTGTCGTATCCGGCATAAAACTGCATGGTGCCCAACCAGTCGGATGCAGTCGGCGATTTCTTTTTGATATTCGGCAGATTGAGCGTCAGTTCGTTGCGCATGTATGCGCCGATATCACCGCTCAGGCTGTCGTCATGAAAGCCCCGGACGGTGTAACGGCTGCCGATGCTGATCTGTTCTGCGCTGTAAAGGGTATGAGGAGCCCACTGGCCAGTGACGGAGGTATTCCACGAAAGGTTGAGATCCTTGACTTTCAACGGGCGAAAGAAGCTGCCGTTGAACACAAACTTGTTGAACTCATTACGCGCGGTATCGAGTGAGGGAGATATATCCCGTTTAGCTCCCAAAAGAGGCAGGCCGTGGCTGTATCCCACCTGTGCGCTTGCTACACCGCCGAGTACTCGGTGCGTATGTCCGAGGGTGGTCCCAATGGAGGTAAGAACCTGACTGGTAGCGACCAGTCGTCCGCTATTGAAGTAGTTCTGCGTATCCCGATGGGTGAGGGAGACATTCAGCGATGTTTTGCCGTTCTGATCACGGTGAAGCACACGATCAACGCTCAGGGATGTCGTCGTTGTGTCGCCTTCCGAGGGATAGTTAGCACCGCCGCTGGTCACTTCCGTGCGGTATTTATAGTGGCTGAAAGATCCGGAGAAGGTCCAGTAGCCTAGTGGCACCGAGTAGAAGGCGTTGTAGGTGGCGCTCTTCTGATGCTCATCTGTCAGCCAAGAGTCTGAATCGCCGTTGATGGTGATGTTGAGCAGGTCATTAATGCCAAACAGATTGTCCTTAGCAAGGGCAAGGACATACTGATTGCGGCCGGTAGAATCCTGCCCCGTGTTATCCAGACCAAATGAGGCGCGCCAGGTCTTTTTACGCTCGTTGGAGACAACAACACGGCTGGCACCTTGCTCTCCACCAGGAAGCAACTCCATCGATGCATTGTTGGAAGGAAGGCGGTTGATCTGATCAAGCCCCTGTTCAATGTCTCTCAGGTTCAGATACTTTCCGGCCAGTCCTGGAAACGCGCCCTTGATCTCCCGCTGGCTGCCCTGCCCCTCTTTGAATTCGATCCCCTCGACCTTTCCCTCTACAACCATGATTACCAGATGTCCGCTGGAGAGATCCTGCTCCGGAATGGCCGCACGGGTGGTGACATATTCCTTTTCCACATAGGCATTGGTGATGTCGTGGACGAGATTATTGACGTCGTTAAGCGTCAGGCAACGGCCTATGTATTTGGCAGTAATAGCGTCGATCTCTTTTTGATCGAGAAGGGTTACGCCCGTAATTTCAATGGACTTGGTCTCCATACATGGAGCATCAGGAGCCGCCTCCGGGATCTCCGACAATCGTAAATCCTCGCCGGTGGGAGCTTTTTGCAGCTCTTCACGATGCTGCCGCTCCAATTCCAGCCTGCGCTGCTCCTCCTGCCGCTGAAGCTGTTGCTGTTGACGAATGGCGTCGTCGACAGGAGCAGCCCAAGCCATAGGGCAAACAATAAGAACAATCAGAACGGCAAACGTTGCCGTAGAACAGAGAAAACCGCGCACCAGCACCTCCCCGAGCACACAGGAAAAGACCTGTGTTCAACACACAATCGTCGAATCAAAAGCACGTGAGAGGAAGTGGAAGCTGTGACAACGCTCCGCTCGGCAACCCGGCTGTCTCCCGCAAGAGACCCGTGGCTTTCCGTCTCCACCTCACGATGGATTTGGTTTTTATCGATAAATCAGTTGGTTGGAGCTCCACCCCTGGAATGCCCGCCCAATGAATCATTTGGTGCCTAACAGTTGTTTAACAAACTGGCAAATTGATATTTATCGGTGGTTTAATGTTAACTCATAGATTAGGGGGAATATATTTTGCGCTAGAGCTATATGCAAACAGTGAATTGTCGGCGGGAGCATCCCAATCCTTCGCAGGCCAAACTTGCCCTCCAAATTTAAAAAGCCGCATCCGACCTGCTCTCATTTGCGCAGGTCAAGAACGGCTTGAATTAACAACTTTATTACTTGCTAAAGAACTTTAATACTCACTTAAAAACTATATTACTCACCCACACTTGTGAGACCAAAAAATCCCCGTCCGGACGGGCCGGGCGGGGATGATTTTTGGGGGAGCCTGAGCGGTTAATCCCAGGTGCGTTTGTCTTCGATCGGGCGGATTTGCGGGGGCAGGGTTCCGGGAGCGAGGACTTTGAGGATGGGGCGCAGTTTGATTTTCTCGCGGAAGAGGTGGAGCATTTCATCTTCCTGATGGAATTGTCCAGCCTCGATGGAGAGGATCATTTCGTCAATACCACCTGGGTTGGTGACTTCGATCTGCCAGCGTTTGACTTCCTCAAAGCGGGCCATGACCTGCTCGACCTGGTGGGGGTAGACGAACATACCTTTGATGCGTGCCGTGGTATCGACCCGGCCGACAATGCCGCCAAGGCGTGGGGACGTTCGGCCACAGCTACATGGCGCGCGATTCAGGTAGCCAAGGTCGCCCGTGGCGAGCCTGATGAGTGGATATGTTTTGTTGAATGCGGTTACCACGATTTCGCCGACCTCGCCATCCTTGAGCGGGATACCGGTATCCGGATGGCAGATTTCAACAAAGGCGCGGTTGGAGAGATGCAGGCCGTCTTTGTGGAAGCATTCGTATCCGATACAGCCGACATCTGCGGTGCCGTATCCCTGTCGCATGATGCAGTCGAATTTCTTTTCGAGCGTAGAGCGCAATTTTTCAGAGAACTTTTCGCCAGTCACGAAAGCGACTTCAAGGAAGAGGTCCTTGCGCAGGGAAAGGCCCATTTCCTCGGCTTTTTGGGCCAGGTGCATGAGGTAGCTGGGGGTGCCGACATAGCCGGTCACGCGCAGTTTCTGCATGATTTCAATCTGGGAGTTGGTATTGCCCGGTCCGGCAGGAACGACGGCGCAGGCCAGATTGCGCAGTGGCTCTTCAAACATGAGTCCCGCAGGAGCAAGGTGGTAGTTGAAGGTGATCTGGGAAAGGTCGCCGGAGCGGAATCCTGCTGCGTAGAAACCCTCTGTCCAGCCCCAATAGTCCTCAGTGCGATCTTCGGGATCGAAGATGGGACCGGGGGAAAGGAACACTCGCTGAAGCTCTCCAAGATCCTTGGTGAGCAATCCGCCGAGACGAGGGCCCATGGATTGGAGGAAGATCAGTTCTTTTTTCTTGATAATGGGGATGTGTTTGATATCGTTCAGTGTGCGGAATTTTTCCACATTGAACTGCGCGCGGTCAAAGCGCTTCTTGACGTCTTCGGAATACCTGTACGCGTATGCAAGCAGTTCCTTGAGCTGAAGCTGGCAGTACTGTCTGCGTTCCGATTCGTCGAGTACTTCGCGTCGGGAATAAATTCCTTCAGTACGATCTTTTCTTGTCATATTCTTACTCCTGTGTGGATATTTTCATTTTTTCGACAGGCCCGGGACTATACCATTTGGGAAGTATTTTGCAAGAAAAAAATGATAAAATGTTTGATATCAGTGAGTTGAACGAATAAAAAAGAATACGGTGGTTTAAAATTTATGCTTGACACCGAATGAGCAAATGGATAGACATACGCTCCTTGAACGCGGGTCGTTAACTCAGTTGGTAGAGTATCTGACTTTTAATCAGAGAGTCACTGGTTCGAACCCAGTACGACCCACCATCGCGTCCCCATCGTCTAGTGGTCTAGGACTCTGGCCTCTCACGCCGGCAACAGGGGTTCAAACCCCCTTGGGGACGCCATGAATTTCAAGCGGTTAGAGAACGTTTGTTTCTGCCGCGTCAGAACGGAAACGGTTTCGGAAACGGTTTGTTCTGACTTCCATATTTAAACCGCCCTTAGCTAATCGCTTTGGGCGGTTTTCATTTTGATCACTTTCCCCCCTCTTCCGCTTAAAGACTCCAAAGCGGATCGTGTCTCTTCAAGTCCCAAGGTTTTCAGATACCTCTCGGTCGTGCTTGCACTCTTGTGGCGCAGGATCGCCTGAATGACGCTAACAGGATGACCGAGCCTGAAAAGGATGGAAGCTGTCAGGTGTCTTATCCCGTGGAAACCGAAGGGTTTTACCTCGGCTTTTCTGCACAGTCTTTCCATGAACTTTTGGCGATACCGAAAAGGGTTGCCAAAATGGCCACGGCAAAACTTGTAGTCTTCTTCGCAAACGAAGACATACGCACTTTCTTTGAACGTGCGATTTTCCCACCACCAAAGAAGCTCTTTCTTCAGCTCTTCAGTCATAGGAAGCCAGTCATACTCTAGCGTTCCTCCTTGTCTCTTTCTGGTTGCGAGGCGAATACGATTGCTTCCGAAATCAATGTCTTCCCAAGCCAAGCGGAACACCTCTCCTCTTCTGGCTCCCAGATGGAGGAAGACGGTGAGCATGACTTTATCCTGTCCAGAAGTCAGATGGTATATTTTCCAAAAGTCTTCTTCTGGCGGGACATACCTTGGAGTTCTTACTTCAGGGAACTTGTCTACTAGGCAGGGGTTGGGTTGAGGCATGCCGCGATAGCGTATTCCCCAATTCCAAGCCGCCACTAAATTCTTTCTATCCTTATTGGCTGCATAGCCGGATCTGGCTTCATATTGAACTTGAAGCACATTCAAAACAATGCCTGATGTCAATCTCTCCACTGGGGCAGCGGGATCTATCATAGGCTTTCCTTTGCTGTTTTTTACGCCAAAAAATTCCTTGAACGTCTTTCTTTTTTCTCCGTAGGTTTTTGTTGAGAACTTACGAGCAAAGTCCATATAATCCTGAGTCCATTCACCCAGTGAATAGGCCGTGTCTGTCTTTGACCAGTCCACCTGCCTTTGTTTGGTTTCCCAAGCGAGAGCGTCCGTTTTTGTGTCGAACAGCTTCGTCTTGATTTCTCCTTGCTTTTGAACCCTCCCTTTCCAACGAATTCGCCCATTCCTCTTGATTTTTGAGGGCATTATTCCTCCTTAGAGCATCAACCACATTTCTTTCAAAGAATAGGATGCGCCCTTTGGGGCCTGTGGGCTGAATTCCACCGAGCTTTTCAAAGTGCTTTCGCACCGTTTCTTTATCAAGCCCCAGGAAGCTTGCGACCTCTTTGGTCGAAAGTCTCTTCCCAAGTTCTTGACTCAAAATATCGAATGTCATTAGCCTTCTCCCACAGTTGATGCTGTTTACTCAGAGAAGGGCGACAAAATCTGTCGCACAACGACAGTGTACTTTTTTAGTCCAATGAGAAACCCCCCAGCTCTGCTGGGGGACCAGTAAAGTTTGACTTATGCGGGAGTAATATAAAGCCTCTCCTTGTGAGCTGCTCAGAGTGAGCAGAGGAGAGGCTCTATGAAGTGCAATTCAAGCCTATGCCATACAAAATGGGACTGCAAGTATCATGTTGTGTGGATACCGAAATGTCGGCGTAAGGTATTGTTTGGCAAGTTGAAAAACTACTTGGGCGAGGTGTTCCACAAGCTCGCACGTCAACGTGAATGTATGATTTTGGAAGGGCATTTATGCATTGATCATGTGCATATGTACATCGCCATTCCTCCCAAATACTCTGTGGCACAAGTAGTTGGTTATATAAAAGGTAAGAGCGCAATACACATAGCGCGTGAAGTCCAAAATCGCGCAAGGGGATTTGCAGGGCAAAGCTTCTGGGCGCGTGGTTACTATGTGACCACGGTTGGACGAGACGAAAAGGTAATAAGGGAATACATCCGCAAACAAGAACATGAAGACAAGCGGGTGGAGCAGTTGAAATTCCGCCTTTAGGCGGTTCTTAAAGCCACTTTGAGTGGCTCACAAGCTCAAGCCCCCGGCTTTGCCGGGGGTGTTATGACTTCTTGAGCATGAGGTTCTTTCTGATATGAATGAAGATAATAATTTGATTTTAAGAGAAATATTGCAAGGCAGAACCGCCTGGATTCAACAGCAATTTGTCGCTAATTTTTTGCAGGGGCATATTGCGGGGTTCAATCCCAAGACGGGGCTGACTGTAAATCGGATGTATACTCACGCGAAGCCGGAATTTTCCTGCTCATATATCGAGGCGTATCTTCACAAGCCAATTGTTAGACTTGCGGCAACGCCAATGGCTGAGCCCGCCGTGATAGGGAATTATGAGCAGGTACGTCCCGACTATGCAAAAGCCCAATCGAGGAGGCTGCAACAAGGAGCCCCTCTAAAGGGGCAAGTCCTTCTGAGGGAGCCGCCTAGAAGTTATAATCAGTACGGGAAATGCAGAATAGACTTTGGGATCGGCGTCGAGTTCCCTGTCTTATTTTTTGAATTAGATAGTCGAAAAACAAAAGCAATCAAGGCTATAAAGAGTGGAGAAAGTGTTGTCTTAACATATCCATATAAACGGATAGGATATTTCACGAAGCAGGCAGAAGCGACGGTCCTCGTCACTAATGATCCATACATGGGCATTATCGTCTCTATGGAGTGTGAAAAACGCTATTTCCGTGGAGTTAACAAGGCCTTGCTAAATGCAGCGAAGCAGTTCGCCCAACAGAATGGGCTCAGCCTTGGATATGAAGAAAGGCACATTCTTTTTGAGGAGCTTGTGTTTGCATATTCGCTTCATGCGAATGATGGGTTTGCAGGGTACTCATCGCCTACCGAATACACTCACATACAACAGGGGGTTCGTGCATATTTGTATGACTTCATCCTAAATCTGCTCTTTGACAAAGAAGAGGCAGTTGGTCTGTTGAAAGTGCTTGAGGACAACGGTAAAGCCGAGCCCACCTATGCTCCTCCGAGCAACAATCTCTTTATTAGAAAAAATGGGCAGTGCAGAATCAAGTATCAAGGTGAAGAAATTACCACTAAAGATTATAGCGGCATGGACTACCTTCAAACAATTCTAAACTCCCAGGATAAAATGACATATCTTGAGATAATGCAATCGACAAGGGTAGTGGATTTAGTGGCAATTAAATCGGAACGTCACTTGTCTGACCATGAGAGTGAGGCTGTATCATTTGAGTCGTACACCGAAAAAATTGAAGAGCTGCAAGAAGACTATTTATGTGCAAAGGATAAGGGCGACTTCCAAGAGATGGATGCTATTGAAATAGAAATCGAAAACTTCACAAAGATAGTAGAAGAAAACAAGCACGATGTCGCTGTACGAAACTCGCAGCTTAAAAAGATTAGAGACGCTGTGGCGGTAGCAATGGAGAGATGTGAAGAAAGGATTGAAGTCCTAAATCCACAGCTTGGCACCCACCTGCGCGAAAGCCTCGTTAAGATTACCACGCCTGGGAGCAGAGTGGTTAGGATTGCATACAGACCTAAACAGCCGACAAAATGGGAAAAGGGGTAGCTCAAAATATCGGACCACCCTAGGTAAATTTTACCTGGCATACAGGCTATTGCCGCAACCTGCTTGCAGATGGATTAATTGACATCCTTTCTTATTTTATTCTGATGAGTGCATTTTTAACCACATTGGGCAAACCAAACGGTCTGCGTACTAGCAAGAGCCGCAAGCATGCGCTTGCAGCTCTTTTCTTTACGAAGCCCGAACGGTCAGCTTACCGTCGTCGTCCGTTTCTTCTTCGGTTTCATCCTCAACCTCTTCCATTTCGTCCTCATCGGTCTCAATAGAACGCGGATTGTCATCCTCGTCCATAGCAAAGACGCCGGTAACTGCCAGTATGCCCACAGCCACTCCGCCGATAAAAGTCCAGAATTCTCTCACGTTTTTCTCCTTGGTTTAGATTTCGAATTCCGAGCCGCATTGATTGCAGCGATATTCAGAGATGACATGCCGGTCGATATGCTCACCGACCTGGTTGCCAACTGCAGAGCCTGCAAAGAAGCCAGCTAAGGCCCCGGCCAGCCCTCCCGCAAGAAGGCCAAGCCCGGTACCTACGACCGGAATGACCGAGCCGATGACCGCGCCCGTGACTGCGCCAGAGGACGCGCCGTAGTATCCACAAGCTCCACCGGCGACTCCTCCAACCGCCGTTCCGATTTTCTGGGTGGTGTTGACCAATACGACGTGAATCGAGCTGTCACAGGTCGGGCATTTGGGGATCTCAGTGTCCATGTTTTCCTCGTGATTGTGGTAGGTTATTTAATGAGCGCACCCCGCAGCATGCCGAACATGGCCGGGGCTAACTCGGGCAGGTCGTTGATGGTACGGCTGTGATGGGGAAGCAGTTGGGTGATGGCCTCGGACAGGATGCCCAGACCGTAGATCTCGACGCCGAAACGCCTGCCTTCTTCAATGGCATCGAGTGCCACGTTGAATGAATCAGGATCACCGTCTGTCAGGAGCAAGACGATCTTTCGCGATTCGGAGAGCGGCATCATCTGTTGCAGCACCCACCAAAAGGCTTCGCCGAGCGGCGTGCATCCTGTTGCGCTGACGGCGAAGTTGTCATGCAACCTTTCACCGTGCTTCAGGATTGGGCAGATCGTAGGACCACTATCGTTGCCATTGCCTCCATCCGTCGGAGTGCCAGCCGGAAAAGCTGTAACGCCGACGTTGATCCCGTCGATGGCTGCCAAGGCTGTAGCCACAGCATGGCAAACCTGAGTGGTCAGCTTGATGCGGCGTCGCATGGAACCAGAGCAATCAAGCAGGATGTGGACGGCTGTGTTGATCCCAACTTTGCGCCCATCACGTCTGAAGACGCGAGCATCTGCCACCGACAATCGGTGCAGTTGTCGTGCGTCCAGTCGGCCATGGCGTCCGATTTTGGTTCGTTTCAGCACTGATGATTGCAGCAGTCCCTGGAGTTGCGTCCTTAGGGCGATCGACGCCCGCTTTGTTGCAGTAGCGTCTTCCGGTGCTATCGGCTTCGTGGTCTTGTTGCCCAACTGCGCCACACGCAACGACTCATTCAAGTCAGACGGTGTTTCCTTGTTCAAGCTCTCGGCCAACCGGTCTCCCAGGTCAAACGGCAGCTCATTTTCATCGATACTCAGCAGACACTCCAGCAGCCGCCTTGAGACCTTAGAAGGTATCCCATCAGGCGCACCGTTTTTGGCTGTCCTCTCTGACTTTGAGCCCCCATTTTGCTGGGGCTGAGAGGTCGTTTTATCTTTAAGAATAGAAACGACCTCTCTTGCGTACAAGATGCAATCCTGCGTGGAATCACAACAAGCATACACCTTTTGCAAAACCAGATTCAGCCTCGCAATGAGACCGGGAAACTCCGTTTCGACAGATGCCCCGACCTGATCCCGCTGGCCGCCCAACGAGGGTACATCCCACGCTCGCACCGACAGTAACAGCCAATTGAGAATGGCCATGGCCGGATCATCTGTTTGCTCGGAGTCATTGCCGAACAAATGCCGAATCAACCAATTGAAGTTCTGGCGGCAACCAGGGAACAACCGGGCCAGCCGGTGTTCAACCCGCCAATCTTCAAACGTATTCCAGACGTGCATCTCAAGAGGCGTCAGGTTGGCAAGTTTCAGCCAATCGAAGCGGGTTTCTCGGATATGGGCTGCCTCGTGATCTACAAATCCACGAGCCAAACCGATGAGCGTTTCGTTGCATTCCAACGGCAGCGCAGGGAGATGGATAATGCTTCCATCAGTATAGGCCCCCTTGCCGCCGATGACGACTTTCACGCCATACTTGCGCCCAAGCACAGATGCCACCATTGGGAGCGATTTCATAAGCAATTGGTTCTTCATGACAATCACCACAAGCCATGGCTATCGATCTGATGATACACCGGTTCAGGAACGAACTTGGCCTTGCTAGGCTTCTTTTCAGGAATCGGCGGAATCGTATCCGCGACTAGACCGGCCAGAATTTCGGATGAGTCCTGCCATCCAGAATTTTCTGACCATGAGCAACAAGCGTAGTAGGATCACGAAGCAGCGAGACAACGCCTTGCAGCATCACCAGGGCACTCCCCTGAATATGCCCGCGCTTGGGCACACGGTTGAATGCCGTCTCCAGCAAATCTACCACCGGCACCACGCGAGGCTCAACAAAGCTCAGACCTGCCAGCTTGCCATGGATGGAACGCAAAGGGGAAAGCGCCTTGTGCGTCACCTTGTCTTTGCCCTCGAAGCATCGCTTCCAGGTGTCGGCAGCAGCCTTGCCAACCTCATCGAAGAGTGTGCCGCCAAGCTCATTGACCTCATCCTGCAGACCATGCCCTACGGCATTGTCCGTAGGCGGCAGCAATTTGAAAAATTGCCACCTAAAGCCCAACCGATTACGGACATAATCCGCACTCACTGAAGACGAGCCGATCAAGCTTTCCCAGCCAGGATGCTGCACGATCCAGTTTTTGACGGCCTCATCGTACCGATTAAGGAATTGCTCTTTCGCATTCAGGAAGTCGTCCCGAATGGTAGTCAGTTCGGCCACGATCTCATCGGCCTTGTCTTCTGGAATACCCCAGCCGCCCAGAAAACGGACGCCGGTCCGATCCAACAGACTCACGGCGCGGGCCTTTAATGTACCGAAAATCCGCAACTCCCTGGGGTCGCGAATCTTTTTACTGCCAAGCGAAGCCAGTTCCTCCGGCGGCAACTCAGCACCACCAAAGTCGGCATGCGTCAGCTTCTTGCGTGCCGTCCAGATCTTCACATCGAGATTCAGAGCAATCAGGTTGTCGAGAATAGTAATATCCGTATTCATCATGATTTATTCTCCTCTTGTTGCGGGAATATGCGTTGCGCGAGCTCGTGTAGCACCGTCCGGGTCTCCGGCGTGGCGCGATAGGCGAGAGCGCGATCAAGCGCATAGGTCACGGGTTGAATGCCCTGTCGGGCTAACGGTTGGAATCGGACGGTCAAATCCGCCCATCGGATGAGGGTACGAGTCGAGAAGGTGACTTCAATGGTTTCGCGGTAATTGCCGTCCGCCTCACCCATGAAGAGCTTGCGCACCTCGTTGGCGTATTCCACCATCTTCGTACGCACTTCCTTGGGGAGATTCGGACCTTTACGATGGAGCAACTCCTGCTCATCCTCGGATTTGGGGTATCCGATTTCGCACAGCCAAAAGCGGTCCATGAAGGCGAGGTTTTGCCTTAATGTTCCTTGGTACAGGCCTGTTTCGTCTGTCCCGCCATTGGTGTTGGCCGTGGCCGCAAATCGAAACAGAGGATGCGGCTTGATGACTTCACCGCCATTCTCAGGGATGCACAACGGATCGCCGTCCAGGATACTGTTCAAGCCAGCTGCAGTCGCCGGATCGAGCAGGTCGATTTCGTTGAGCAGGAAGAGACCACCGAACTTCATGGCAAGCGCAAGTGGGCCGTACTGGAAGGCCATATTGGAATATTCCACGGTCAGGTGGCCGACCATATCGGGGAACTCTAGCCGACCATGCCCGGTGATATCGAAGACAGGGGAATTGAGTTTCGCGGCAAGCTGTTTGATGAGGCTCGTTTTGCCGCTGCCAGCCGGTCCGAACACATAGAGCGGGTCTGATGAGTCCATAAACCAGACAACAGCGTCACGACTGGAATCGTGGAACAGATATTCCGGGTTGAGGTCAGGGGTGAACGAAGATGCGGATGCAAAGCCGCGCACTGTTCGTTTAGAATTTTTACCGCTGAAAATTGCACCGGCATCATGTTCAGCAGGCTGCAACGCCTTAAATTCTTTGAGGATATCGCTCATAGTTTTCTCCTTAGGAAATAGAAAAGCCCCTGCTCCACATGAGTGGAGCAGGGGCATAATCCGCTTTGTATTGAGAGGCTAAAAAAGATTCATTCTTATATGAATAATATATGTCTGAAATTTAGCGAAGAGCACATCCATGTCCAAAAGTTTTTTGAAAATGATTATGTTGCTCTTTAAACTTTGGGATCAATGTATACTTTATTGCTTTGGTAATACAAAATTAATAAAAGCTATATCTTACAGCACTGCAATAGAGGTCTGTCACTATAGCGAGAGGTGTTTCACTTAGTTACAAAAGCCAGATGATGAGCATTCGGCTGAAAGAGCGTGCTCGTATTTTCCGGATATATATGCGCCCGCTCCACAATACCCACTGCCAACATATAGTTTAAGTGTTCTATAATCTTCGGAAAAATCAAAACTTGAACCTGGGATGCTGTCAAAAACCATTTTCCCATTTGATTCAACCAGCTTGCCTTCAACATCACAAGTTGAATATGTGGACGGATTCATGCTCATTCCAAATGCAAAGTGCATTTTTTTGTCATTAATTATGACAAGCTCTGCATTCATGTCATTACTCTTGTAATAGTATGTGTGGATTTTCCCATTGGGAAGCGAGGCAAAATATGGCTCCATCAATTCATTGACACGCTTCAACAAGGCAGCCTTCGATGGTTGGGCAGGGGCTGGAGCTGCCGTGGACGCGGGGGGAGTTTGAGAGGGGCCCTTTTTAGGCTCCGCTTCCTTAGGCAGTAAGATTGAAAAATCATTATTCGCGATTGCACAAAAGAGTAGTGGGCCTACTTCATTCTCTTTTTTTCCGCCATTTATTGAGGTGTAAGGTAAAATGCGCAGCATCCTCTCAATATCGATTGCGTATTCAAAAAGGAATCCAATTTCCATTGTTGAAATCGTCGAATTAATTTGAGGGTGCTTATCCTTTAAGCCTTCTACATCAAGGTTGATTGTTAGCAGTGTTTTCTCGATGCCGTCATTGTCATTCAGAATTTTCCACTCGTAACTCTCTATGAAATCACAATCATCTAAAGCGTCAACTAGTGTCATACTCCTATCGAATTCACCGGAATTGCAAACCTCAGATACAGGACTATCCCCAGCGACTTTTTCAACTTCTCCTGACGAGCAACCTAGAAGAGCGAAGAACGTGAAGATTGTCATAATACACATTGCTTTTTTCATATTATTACCTTCTGTTAATGGTTATAATTGTTTATAGCTTTCGCTTGGATGTCGCCAAGAATACTATCGCAGAAATAATAAAAATTACGGCAATATCTGAAAAATCTCCAAATGGAGACAGAAAAGATGAAAATAGCCACAATACCCCAACAAGCCCTCCTAAAAGGACAAGGCATCCCCAGAAACTCTTATTGCTATCAGGCATACTGGGCCTCCCTATCTCGGTAATCCTGAGGAGGCTTGGGCTGCCACTCGTTGGCTTTCTGCTTGGCTTGGTTAACCTCTTCAGGCTTCAATTCTCTTTCCAGTGACTCTAGTAGCTTCGATGCTTCCTCACTGTGTTGTTTTTTTGAAGCGACCAAGGCGAGAGTGTACGCCATTCTCGGGTTTCGTTTTGTAATCCATCCCTTGGCGTAGGAGTTTGCGATCCACAACTGTGATTCCGTATGGCCTTGAAGTGCTGCACGGCTTAACCAGCGCCATCCAATCTGGTCGTTTTGGTCAAGTCCATTTCCTGAGAGGTATAACTTTCCAAGATTAAAAATTGCTTCTGTTTGTCCCCGTTCAGCAGATGATCTCATAAATTCCAAGGCACGCTTTTCATTATACCACTCGTATCCATCCATTTGGTATAGTTCGCTGAGAACAAAGCAAACCTCAGGATCGTTGCTTGTGTCGCATGATTGTAGCTTTTCGAATGCCAGATAGTAGTCGCCAGCCTTAAATGCAGCTAACCCTTGAATAGGACTCTCGTCTGGTTTTATGGTTTCGTTTGTTGGTTTCTTTTCAACTTCATTGTTTGTCTGATTTATGTGTCCGCATGACGGGCATTTCCATGTCATTTGATTTTTGGCTACAGCGAAAAACCAAATAATCCCCCAAATAAGCGAGGTGGACAGTGCGAGTAAATTATGTAGGCAATAATTGGTCTTGTTTTTGGTCGGAATAACGTCTTCGTTGCAGTTCAAGCAAGTGAGTGTTTCTGGTGTTTTTTTCTCTTCTGATAAATCTACTGATTTATATATGAATTTTGCCACTAGATATGAGACACCGCCTCCAGTAAAAGTCCCTATAAACAACGGCATGAGTTTGCTAAAAGGCAAGCCCATATCGTTGATAACGTACGGTGCGCAAAATAATAGTCCAATATTTGCGATGAAAAAGAGCGAAGATATAACAAGGCCAGCCTTTCTCCAAGACCCATATCCAGGATTTCGACGATAGTGATTCAGTGAACAAAAAGCTAAAACTATAACCATTCCCCACGCAATGCCTAACCAAAACATATAGCCTCTCTGAATCAGGATAAATGTTACATAACAAGCAGTAAAACACCTGTTTGCGTAAACAATTATTTAAAATAAGCATAGTGTTAATTTATTTTATACTACACATTCCATATTTCGTATTTGTGGAGCCTGTCGTGTAAAGACAGAGGACTCTGCCTAATTCAGAGCCTCAAAAATGTGGATGTCTATTAACACTCTTCAGATGCACATTTTGGCCTGTTTCAGATTCAAGGCAAGAAACCCATTCGTACTATCTAGTACAGATGCCTTAGAGGGCTATTTAAGCCAAAATAAAAGCCCCTCGGTAATGTGCTGAGGGGCTGAATTGGCTAACGGCTGAAACCAGATCATTGTGGCTGGAGTTTATAAGGAGCTAACGAGACGAACAAAACTCGTGGTAAACGCGTCGTTACTGGAGCCCTGTTGAGTGGGATGGAGTTCCCCTGCCGTCTGGGACGCCTGTTCGCCTTTCAATGATTAATGGTAGCTCAACGGTCCTTTCGGGGGAAAATCCGGTCACGACTCAACCCCTAACAGAGCGGCTTAATCAGAGCTTCCGTATCAGAAGCTGACGTTGACAGGATCGATATAACCTATTTGGGCCCAGATTATTTATGGGTGGCTTAACCGATCATACTGTTTATCCTCTCGTCTACAAGCTTCAGGTTTGTCTGTTTGTATAACAAAAAGCGCATGCCACCCTTATGGCATGCGCTTTAATTGTCTTGTTTTCTATAAGCATAATTCGTGTTTCACATTTCCGTGCCCGTGTATTATGACTTTTCCCAATCGTACTGAATCTGAAAAGGAAAACGAAATGACAGCGTTGGAACAATATGCGTTTCTCAAGAATATGGAGAAGCGGCTGTGGGCTGCCGCTTGCAAACTCCTGCCTTCTCTGGATGCGGCTGTGTACAAGCACGTCGTGCTCGGGTTGGTCTTTCTGAAATATGTCGGGGACAGCTTCGTGCAACGCCAGGAGGAGCTGAAGGCTCAGTTCGCTAACCCCGACCATGAGTACTTTCTCGATGATGACCTGGAAGACGAGGAACTCCTGAACGACGAGTTGGAGGAGCGCGACTACTACACCGAGGCCAACGTGTTCTGGGTGCCGGAGAAAGGCCGCTGGTCCACGTTGCTCGAATGCGTGAAGCTCAACCCCGGCTCCAAGCTGCCCTGGGGGGCGGAATTCAAGAGCGTGGGCAACCTGCTGGATGATGCCATGGACGCCATCGAGAAGGAGAACCCGGTCCTCAAGAATGTGTTGAGCAAGGACTTTGCCCGGCTTCAGGTGGAAAGCTCCAAGCTGGCCGAGGTCATGGACCTGATCAACACCATTCCGTTTGAGCATGAGAGCCTGAAGGCCAAGGATATCCTTGGGCATGTGTATGAATATTTCCTGGGGCAGTTCGCGGCGGCGGAAGGCAAGAAGGGCGGCCAGTATTACACGCCCAAATCCATTGTTACGCTGATCGTTGAGATGCTCCGTCCCTACCAGGGGCGTGTGTATGACCCCGCTTGCGGCTCAGGCGGCTTTTTCGTTTCCAGTGAGGAATTCGTCGAGGCCCATGGCGGCAAGGTCGGCAATCTGTCCATCTACGGGCAGGAATCCAACCCGACGACCTGGAAGCTGGCAGCCATGAACATGGCCATTCGCGGCATTGAGTTCGACTTCGGCAAGGAGCCTGCCGACACCTTTGGCAATGATCAGCATGCCGACAAGCGCTTTGACTACATCATGGCGAACCCTCCGTTCAACATCAGCGGGTGGGGCGCGAACAAGCTGGCTGACGACGTGCGCTGGAAATACGGCCTGCCGCCGGACAGCAACGCCAACTTTGCGTGGATGCAGCACATGATCCACCACCTTGGCCCCAAGGGCAAAATGGCCCTGCTGCTGGCCAATGGCTCCATGTCCACCGCGACCAACGGTGAAGCGGATATCCGCCGTCAGATTGTCGATGCGGATCTGGTGGAATGCATCGTGGCCCTGCCTGGACAGCTTTTCACCAACACGCAGATCCCGGCCTGTATCTGGTTCCTGAACAAGGACAAATCCAACGGCCAGAATATTGAGACATTGCGTGACCGGACTGGCGAGGTGCTGTTCATCGACGCCCGGAATTGCGGCTACATGATCGACCGTGTCCTGCGAGACTTGGACCGCGAGAAAGACATCCTGCGGATAGCGCATACCCTGTTGAATTGGCAGATGGGCGACAAGGCCGAGACGCCGTATGCGGACGAGGCCGGATTCTGTGCCTCGGTCGAATTGAAGGATATCCGCAAGCATGACTATGTCCTGACGCCGGGCCGATATGTCGGCGCTCCCGAAGAAGTGGACGACGGCATCCCGTTTGGGGAAAAGATGGCGGTATTAACCTCGACATTGTTTGAGCAGATGGCCGAGGGGCAGCGGTTGGATGGCGAGATTCGAGCAAACCTGGAGAAGCTGGGCTATGCCGAATAACAACGAACGCCCGCAGGGTGAACTACTCGTCTATCAAGGCAAGGATCTGGATAAGCCGCTTCAGGTGAGGCTTGAAGGTGAATCCGTATGGCTGACTCAAAAGCTGTTGGCAGAACTCTATGGGACTTCCGTCTCTAATATAAATCAACATATTTCGTCCATTTACGAAGAGGAGGAGCTGTTGCCTGAGGCAACTATTAAGAAATACTTAATAGTTCAAACCGAGGGAGAACGAGAGGTCAAGCGGCTGATTGATCACTACAATCTGGACATGATCATTGCCATCGGCTTTCGGGTTCGCTCCAAGCTGGGCACTCAGTTCCGCAAGTGGGCCACAGATCGATTAAGCGAATATCTCGTCAAAGGCTTTACGCTGGATGATGAGCGCCTCAAGGGCGCGTCCGGTGGCGCTGACTACTTTGAAGAACTGTTGGCGCGGATACGGGAGATCCGAGCCAGCGAAGCCCGTGTTTACCTGATGGTTCGCAACATCTTTTCGTTGGCGAACGACTACCGGGAGGGGGAAAAGGAGACTCAACTCTTCTTCGCGACGATGCAAAATAAGATGCACTATGCCGCCACGGGGCTGACTGCGGCTGAAATTGTCAAGACTCGCGCCAATGCGGAACTGCGGGACATGGGGCTGACGAATTACAAAGGCACTCGCGTGCTGAAAAGGGATGTCGAGACGGCCAAGAACTACCTCGACGAAAAAGAGATCGACACCCTCAACCGTATCACGGTGATGTTCCTGGATCAGGCGGAATTCCGCGCCCAGCGTCGGCAGAATATCCTTATGGAAGACTGGCAGGGCTTCCTCGACAAGTTCCTGGGCGATGTGGATCTGCCCGTCCTTGAGGGGGCAGGAAGCGTACGGCACAAGGACGCAGTGACCCACGCGAAAGCGGAATACAACAAGTTCGCCGAGAAGCGGCGTCTTGAGGAGCAGCAGGAGGCGGATAAGGTCTACATTGAGGACTTGAGGGCTTCTGCCAAGACGTTGGAGCAGGAACGGAGGGCGGGGCGTGATGGGAAGTAGGGGAAAAGTACGATCAGAGGAAGTTCAATCTAACAATTGGCGAACCTCTAGGCTTGAAGAACTCGCTACGGTAATCGACTCCCGTCACAAAACGCCGAAGTACTCTGAGGATGGCTTACCGATGGTGCGAGTTGTGGATGTGAAGGCCGGTCCGATTGACTTGTCAAACGCAGTTAAAGTTACCCAAGAAGTGTACGAAGATTTTTCAAAAGGGCGAGACCCAGAAATTGGTGACCTAATTATTTCGCGAGTAGGTAGCTATGGTAATATTTGCTACGTCAAAACAAATGAAAAATTTTGTTTAGGGCAGAATACAGCATTCATTGTTCCCAAAATCAATTGGCGGTTTTTATACTATCAATTGCTTTCTCCTCAAGTTCGCACTCAAATTGAAAGCCTTGTTGTTGGCGCCGTTCAAAAAACAATTAGTCTTAAAAATATAAAGAGCTTAGAGATTGCGACCCCCAGTAAATCTGAACAAAAAGCCATAGCCCACATCCTCGGCACGCTAGACGACAAGATCGAGCTGAACCGGCGCATGAATGAGACGCTGGAGGCCATGGCACAGGCGTTGTTCAAGAGTTGGTTCGTGGACTTCGATCCGGTCAAGGCGAAGATGGAAGGCAGGCAGCCCGAAGGCATGGATGCGGAAACAGCGGCCCTCTTCCCCGACAAGCTGGTGGAGTCCGAACTTGGGCTGATTCCTGAGGGGTGGGGAGTTGGGCAAATCGGAAACGAAGTAACCGTAGTTGGAGGTAGTACGCCTTCAACCAAGAAGCCGGGATATTGGGATGGGGGGACAGTCCACTGGACAACGCCCAAGGATCTTTCGGGAAGCAGTGATAAAATAATAATTGAAACAGCTAGAAAGATTACGGAAGAGGGGCTGCAAAAAATTCATTCTGGCCTATTGCCTGTTGATACGGTGTTGCTTTCTTCTCGTGCTCCTGTTGGCTATCTCGCATTAGCAAAAGTGCCGATCGCAATTAATCAGGGTTATATAGGAATGAAATGTGAGAAAGCTCTTTCCCCCGAATATGTTCTTCAATGGTGTGTTTCCGTTATGGATAAAATCCTACAGAGAGCCAGTGGGACCACGTTCGCTGAAATCAGCAAGAAAAACTTCAAACCTATAGCCGTGGTGGTGCCTTTCGCACAACTGATTAAAATATATTCTAAAATCGTCTCGGACATTTATTCAAAGATCGAAAACAACCTTAGAGAGAACTCTGAGCTTTCAAACGTTAGGGATACGTTGTTGCCCGAACTTATCTCAGGCAAATTAAATGTGAGTGATTGGCAATGAACCTTACCCGTTTTGAAGCTAGGTCTGGGCAGGTTATCGATAACAGTTCGCTTGCGCACCTAGGAGATCAAATAAAACGTTTAGAACTTGCGATTAGAGAAGATGACCCTTCGCTTGTGCTTGATACAGCAAAATCATTCCTCGAAAGCACTTTTAAAACAATACTGGAAGACTATGGGAAAGCAGTAGGGAAAAAAGAAGACTTAACAGAGCTGTATAAGAAGGTACTTGAGGTTATCGTATTAAATCATGATGATGATGCAAACATAAAATTATCCCAACTGAGTAAAGGAGTGGTTCATTGGTTAGGCCAACTCCGTAATGCCTATGGTGGAGCCTCGCATGGCAAGGATGGCCAATTCGACAATCCCATCAATATGCCAGAAGCTGAAATGGTAGCTCAATTTGCTGATGGTTTGGGTTGTTTTCTTATTAGAAAAAAACAACTTCTTGCTGATCCAATCGAAAGACAGCGTTTGCACTACACTGATTATCAAGAGTTTAATGATTATTTGGATATGACCAGAGATGGCTACGACTTAGGGATAGATCAAATGGGGCCGTTGCCCTACAGCCGGATACTATTCAACATTGATGAAGCCGCATATAAGGAACTTCTGATTCAGTTCATGTCAGAAGAAAATGACAACTAACGGTAGCTCCCCCATGATTAACGAAGACGCTCTCGAAAAACTCGCCATCAGTTGGTTTGAAGACGAAGGCTACACCAACGTTCACGGCCCGGACTTGAACCCCGAGGTGGACGGGAGCGGGGCGCGGGCGCGGCTGGATGACGTGTTGTTGCTTAACCCGTTGCGTGCGGCCATCGAGCGGATTAATCCCCAGCTTCCGGCAAGCACGGTTGACGAGGTGCTCCATCTGGTTCAGAAGCTGTCCCACCCGATCACGGTCAAGGCAAACCAGGAATTTCATCGGCTACTCCGCGAGGGCGTGGATGTCAGCTACAAGCGGGACGGGGAGAACGTCGAAGACCGCGCCTTCCTCATTGATTTTCACGACGTAAACGCCAACACGTTCTGGATTGTGGATCAGCTCACCATCCGGGGAAGCAAGGGCAATCGTCGTCCCGACCTGATCGTGTATCTCAACGGCCTGCCGCTGGCCGTCATCGAGTTGAAGTCCCCTGTCAAAGAAGACGTTGGCGTTGACGAGGCCTTTCATCAGCTCCAGACCTACAAGCAGGAGTTGGTGGACCTTGCCATGTTCAACGAGGCGCTGGTGGCCTCGGACGGCATCCAGGCCCGTGTGGGTTCCCTGACCGCCAATCGTGAATGGTTCCTGCCATGGCGTGCCGTAAAGTCGGAAGAGGACCGCCCGTCCTTCGAGTATGAACTCAAGGGCATTGTGAAAGGCTTCTTCGATCGGACGTTGCTCCTGGAATACATCCGCGATTTCGTCCTGTTCGAGGCGGACGATTCCAGCACGATCAAGAAGATCGCCAGCTACCACCAGTTCCACGGCGTACGCCAAGCCGTGGCCGCAGCCGTGAAAGCGGCTTCGGAACATGCACCGAACGAGCTGAAAGGGCGCGGCGGCGTCATCTGGCACACGCAGGGTTCCGGCAAATCCATCTCCATGTGCTGTCTCGCCGGAAAACTCATCCGCCATCCCGATTTGGCCAACCCGACCCTCGTTGTTATCACCGACCGAAACGACCTGGACGGGCAGCTCTACGAGACTTTCTGCAAGGCCGGTGATCTGCTGGCCGACAGTCCGATACAGGCGGACGATCGGGGCGAACTCCGCCAAATTCTCAACGAGAAGCAGTCCGGTGGCATCGTCTTTACCACCATCCAGAAATTTTCCCTCGACAAGGACGAGACCAAATTCCCGGTCTTGTCCGACCGCCGGAACATCATCGTCATCGCCGACGAGTGCCACCGCTCCCAGTACGGCTTCAAGGGCAAGCTGGATGAAAAGCGGAATGCGTTCGTTGCCGGGTATGCCCAGCACATGCGCGACGCCTTGCCCAACGCCACGTTCACCGGCTTCACCGGCACGCCCATATCCCAAGAGGACAAGAACACCCAGGCGGTGTTTGGCGAATACGTCAGTATCTACGACATCGAGCAGGCCCAGCTTGATGGCGCGACCGTCCCTATCTTCTACGAAAGCCGCTTGGCCAAGCTCGACCTCAATCAGGATGAGTTGCCGCAAATCGATGAAAAAGTAGACGAGGTAACGGAGGATGAGGAGACCTCCCAGGCCGAAAAAACCAAGGGCAAGTGGGCAGCCCTGGCCAAGCTGGTCGGGGCGGAACCCCGTATCCGGCAGGTAGCCGAAGATCTGGTCGACCACTTTGAAGCCCGCCTGGAGGTCGTGGACGGCAAGGCCATGATCGTCTGCATGAGCCGTGATATCTGCGTTGCAATGTTCGATGCGCTCGTGAAATTGCGTCCGCAATGGGCAGGAAATCAATTGGCTGACGGCACCTATGATCCATCGGACGGGGCAATCAGGATCATCATGACGGCCAGCGCGTCCGATCGGCGGGAGTTGCAGAACCACCACTACAGCAAGACCCAGAAGAAGGCGCTGGAGAAACGGTTCAAAGACCTGGATGATCCGCTGAAGATCGTCATCGTCCGCGACATGTGGCTGACCGGCTTCGACGCACCGTGCGCACACACCATGTACATCGACAAGCCCATGAAGGGGCACAACCTCATGCAGGCCATCGCTCGCGTAAACCGCGTGTTCAAGGGCAAGCAAGGCGGTCTGGTTGTCGACTACATCGGCATCGCCAGCGAACTGAAGAACGCGCTGCATACCTACACCCGGAGCGGCGGGCGTGGAGGCCAGCCGACTATCGATGTGTACGAGGCGTTCTATGTGCTGAAGGAGAAACTCCAGACGGCACGCGATATCTTCCACAAGTTCGATTACTCAGCCTATAAGACCAAGGCTGTCGAGCTGCTGCCCCCTGCTGCGGACTTTGTTGTCGCCACCGAGGAGCGCAAGAAAGAGTTTTTTGATGTCGTGGTCGCCATGACCCGTGCCCAGTCCCTTTGCGGCACCCTGGACGAAGCCGTGGCCATACGGGATGAGATCACCTTCTTTCAGGCCGTGAAGATCTTCATCGACAAGACGACAGCCACCAAGGGCAAACAAACGCGGCAAGAAAAAGACGCGATCCTGAATCAACTCCTCGCCCGCGCCGTGGTCCCTGAAGGCGTGGACGACATCTTCGCTCTGGCGGGCCTCGACAAGCCGGATATCTCCATTTTGTCCGAAGAATTCCTCGACGACGTCCGCAACATGGAGCACCGCAACCTAGCCGTCGAATTGCTCGAAAAATTGCTCAGAGACGAAATTAGCGCCCGTTCACGCCGCAATACGACGCAGGAGCGCAAGTTCTCCGAGCGGCTCAAGGAATCCCTGCTCAAATACCGTAATCGCGCCATCGAAACCGCCCAGGTCATCGAAGAACTTATCCAGATGGCCAAGGACTTGAACGAAGCGCTCAAGCGCGGCGACAAGCTCGGCCTCAACCCCAGCGAACTGGCATTCTATGACGCCCTGGAAGAGAACGAGTCTGCCGTCCGTGAATTAGGTGATGACGTCCTCAAGAAGATAGCCAAGGAACTGACCGAGAAGCTCAGGAAGAATGTGACGGTAGACTGGCAGCATAAGGATTCGGTCCGAGCAAAGATGCGGAACTTGGTTCGCAGGATTTTGAAGAAGTACAAGTACCCGCCGGATGCCCAGAAAGAGGCCGTGGCCGAGGTGCTGCGGCAGGCCGAGAGCTTGGCGGATGATTGGAGCGAGGCAGCGTAACTATGGGGCTTAAGAGTATTTACGGCCCACTAAAAAACCAGCTAAAAGTGTTATAAAAGCTAATGGCCAAGAAAAAGAATAAGAAAAATAAAAAAGACATAGAGTTTGTAAAGACCTTAAAGCTGTTGGCCAATGACTCTGATCAGCTGATTGCGTATTTGAAAGGCTCACAAGCAATTCTGAAGTCTAGACTTTGGGAAATGGTTCATGCCGAACTTGATGAGTCTAGTTCTGAAGAAATACGCCAATTCCTTGAAGACGGGGATATGCTACGGAAGCTTCATGACGAGGCTCTGGAGGGTGCAAACCGCTACCAATCGTTATTGAAGGAACTCTCATGGGAGATGGTTCTTGCGAGCTTTGCGGCATATCTTGAAGCTTGGTATTTTAATGCTAAGAATGACCAGCAATATGAAAGCAAGCGCAATAATTTGATTCCTGTCTTACAGAGGGTAGCGGTCAAAAAGAATCAATTTCCAAGAAAGAACTGGGGAAGTAGGCAGTCAATTGATAGTGCCTTGGATTCTATCCGCGACAGCTTGCTCAATGGAGAGCCTATCAAGGCATATTCCCTCTTTGCCGCTTGGGATGCCGTTTTAGAAGTCGAGGCCATAATTAAGGACTTTTGCTACAAGGGTTGGGAGGTCTCCCACGCAAGTGGTTTGGACATAAAACCCGAGTCCCTTGATGCTTGGAAGGCATGGGCTCTGACTAATCATAAATTTCAGATAATCGATCGATTCTACCGAGAATTTCCATATATTATCTACCCTGAGATTGTAGAGGATATTCAAGAGAGGATGGACAACGAAGTCACTGTCACTCAGAGAATTGAAGCCCTCGGTGGATACATCTTTATTCAGGAAATGCTCGGCGTTGATGAAGTTGAATTCGAAGGGGTCACTGTTGATTTACGGGAAACCATAGATCTTATTGGCCGCTTCGACTCCTGCTACAAGAGTAATTACCTTCCCTTTATGGAGAGAATGAAAAACGAAGGGCTTGATTATGCGAATTCGATCGTCCAGACTATGCAGGATCAGATATCTCAAAATATGGACGCATGTATACGACAAGGACTTAATCCAATAGCGTATCACAAAGAAATTATGGGTAATGTTCATCACCCTTGCATTAGCGTCAGAACAAGTGACGAAATGCTTGAAATGATGATGCAATATGACCAAATTCCTCCAGATGCTGCCAGGCGAAAAGCATGCCTTACTGCGCTAGAGCTGTTTGCTGGGCCACCTCATATGGGTGGGGTTGATAATGGGCAGTTTATGCGAACTCCGAAGAATAATTACATCATAATACCGCGTTTTTTCCATGGGGATGTAAAAACCGCATTGTTGAACCGTATAGTTAGGAAGAAAGGTAGCGAAAAAGGGAAAGGAAAAGCAGGCAACAAGCCCTATAGTGCCAATATGGAACATTCTTTGGCTCAACGTTTTGAAAGCCAAGGCTACAAGGCTATTGCCAGTTGGGACTATAAGAATGGTGAATCCCAAAAGGGCGAGGTCGACGTTATTGCGTACAAAGATGGCTACCTCTTTATTGTTGAAGCAAAGCTCACATATTTTCGTACTGATGTTGAAGCAATCTATAGGCACGAGCAAGAATTGGAAGGTGCAGTCGGACAATTAAACAGAGCGCTGGAGGCGATTAAGGCGAACTTCAATGAGCTTAGGCAGAGTCTGATGATCAACGAAGACCTTTCTGACCTACAAATTGTCCCACTTATCGTTTCGAATTCCCCAGAGTTTGATTTTAAGAAGTACTCTGGGATTCCCAAACTGAGTCAATTTGAGCTGCAGTGTTTGCTTGATCCTGGAGCTTTTATTTTCGCAAAGACTCAAATGAGCATTTACAATGAATATTGCAAATTGACTCTATGCGGGAACCAAGAAGAGCAAAGGACAGCTGTCGAAAAGCTAATGCAAGGCGATCAATTTGTTCTTGAAAATAAAAAGAAGCAGGAGCAATATCTCGCTGAAGCTGAATTGATCGCATCTCAGCCTGAAAGGTTAATTGGTGCAATCAATTCGAAATACTTTTGGCAAGAGCTTGAAGAAAACACTGACGTTGTCAGTGGGCCAATAGAGCAAACATTTACTATGAAAAATGGTGATGAGATCCGTTACGTAGTTTAGGCAATCACATACTCGCAAAACTTCCGTCTCGCTGTCCGCAGGGCAGAACTATTAAATGAACGGAGGTTCAAATGAGTACTGTGGAAACGCTGGCTACGGATCGTTTCATCCCTGCAATTAATCTGTTTGTCACTAAGCACTGCAACATGCGGTGCAGATTTTGTTTTGGCTCATGCAAAATGCGCTCGCCCCTATCGTCTCAAGATCAAGATGGGGTCTTTGTTGATGTCATAAGACAATGCCATCAACAGGGTATCTCAAAAATCACTTTCGTAGGCGGAGAGCCTCTACTTTATCCAAAGCTTAAACTGTTAATTAGACTTGCTCACGACCTAGGTATAACGACCTGCGTAGTATCCAATGGGGCCTTGCTGACAAAAGAGTGGCTGCGTGAAGTGTCAGGCATGCTAGACTGGATTGGGATTAGTATTGATAGCCTGTCGGTAGATACGAATTGGTCGATTGGTAGAATTTCAAACGGTGTCCCAATGTCAAAATTAGTTTATGAGCAGTTGGTTGATTGGGTGCATGATTACGGCATGCGCCTCAAGATCAACACGACAGTTTGTCGATGGAATCATCATGAAGACATGTCTTCGTTTTACCGTGATACGAATCCTCATCGAATAAAAATGTTTCAAGCTCTCACGATCGATGGGGTTAATGACGAGGAGTCTACCAAGTTCTCTGTGTCAGACGAACAATTCACTCATTACGTTGAGCGTCATCTGAGGCAAGGGATTAAAGCGGTGGCAGAGGCCTCAAACGACATGGTGGGAAGTTATCTGATGGTTTCACCTGACGGGTGCTTTTTTGATAACACTCATGGCTCATATCGATTAAGCAGGCCAATCAGTAGGGTTGGCTTTTCCAGTGCCATTAAGGATATCTCGGTCAATCACACAAAGTTTATGGATCGTGGGGGCATGTATCGTTGGTAGAAATACCACCCAACATGGACCACTGACACAAAAGAGGGCCCTTCGACGGTTGATCGAGAGGCCCTTCTTCAATAATTGAATAATTAAGCTTCGTCTGGGCCTACTACCTCTTCACTGCAGTCGCACATTAATTCAAGGACGCTTTCCGGAATGAGTTTGACCCGATCGTCCCTTTTCGTCTCCATAAAATGGACAGACACAAGAGCTGTTGTTTTCAGGAAGACTTCACCAAATTCACTAGTGTAGCATTGAGCCTTTGAAGGCCCACTGCTGAACTGCAGATTGACGTCGCAGCTTTCATCTGGAAGTGCAAGGAACAAGAATTCATTATCACCTCGAAATGTACTAATTGTATTAATATTTTTTTTGCTATTCTTCATGTTTTATCTCTCTTTTCATAAGATGGTGATGTTAGGTAAGGTTGTACTTGAAACAAGAAAACACGGCCTAGTGGCTTATCGTCCAGGCATAATTTCAAACAGTTTCAGCAGAGCTTCGGCTTTGCTTCTTTGCGGAACCTGCGACCCGCCATACGCGTCTCCCTTAAACGGGTAGTGTATTTTCGATTCTTTTTTAGCCAGGTACTGTGCCTGATCCCAGACATGCCACATGAGGTAATTGAAATCATGGCTGCTTTTCCGAACCATAATTCCATGGCGAGTGTATGATCCGGGTACATTCATAGCATCAATATGACCATATGCCTTGGTGCAGTCTCCAAGGGAAAGTCCCCACAAATGCTGAACTCTATGGCGCAAAGTAAAAGGGTTTCTGACATCTTGCCCATTTAAGACTACCCATACGTGATAATGAAAATTACCCACGTATGAGAGCTTGCTGAATTCCTTAGCCCAAAAATAGAGCAATTTAAGCTTGTACCGTCCCATGGAATGCTTGAAGGAATCCATAAAGCGAGTAATCCTCATGTTATCAAGGGCATAAGGTATGTTCTCTGGGTGAGTGAGCGTTAGTCTGAACATTAGGCATTTGGGCATGTCGTCTATGGCGAACATAATCAATGAGTAAAGCGACAACCAAAGATCAATGCGATAGTTCTGGTTGAGTATTGAAGTTGTTGTGTCGTGTGTATACATAGCTAAGATCTCTTATTTATTATTACTACTATATCCCGAAGTTGGGTTTTCAAAACTGCCGTGTATAAGCATTTCATTTTTCTGATTCCCCTGTTTAAGGGCAATTCATGTTGTCTGAAATGTTAATGAATATTGAGTGGTCAGGTGACATCCGGGACATGTCACGGATGTCACCATGATATCCTATGCCATATGAAACAAATGAGGGTTGATGATGCAGGTCCGACTAGCGCCACTTTTGTAGATTACCATATAGCCGTGGGCCTGTAGGAGCTTCAGCGCCGGAAGGGTTTCCTCCCTCTTCCAGTGCTTCGCCCGATATATCTCCCGCACGTTGACCTCATACTCGCCTCTTTCCACCAAGTATTCGAGAATCGCGTGTGCGCGGTCCAACTTGTCTTTCGCCTTAAGGTTAAGGGCAACCTTGGTGTGCTGTTCGAAGAACCATGCCAGTTGCATCCCGGCGCTAACGGACTCTTTAGTTATAAGGGTCTCGTAGGGCTCTCCGTTCTCACAACACCTGAGAATATGGATGATCGCGATCAACCTGAGACACGTACCGGCCAACTTTCGATAAAAGGCCTGAAGGACTGGCGGGTTCACATCGTTTGCCGCCTCAGCCTTTGCGTGCGCTTCAAGTCCATGCCAACCCTGAAGAGCTTGGTCCTCAAAGTGAAGCATGATGCCTTCATCCGTCGCACTAGAGGCTTCGAACAGCTTGTTGGCGGTCTCTTCAAGCCACTTCGTACTGCTGGTAGGTACTTCGGAAGTTCCGCCACCGACTGCAGGCGAATAAAGCTCTGGTGGCAACAAGCACAGAAAACGGGCGACTAATCCATCATCTTGGAGGGCTTCTTCGCTGAGCAGCTTGACGGCTGTGCCATCTTGAGTCGCTATCAGGATTGTCACTGACGGATTCTCGATCCGAACAGGCTCTCCTGCCTTGGTGCTGGAAAATGATTCTCCGCCATACGCTTGCAAAAGGAAGTCGTCTCTATTGGCAGGGATCTTCTTAAGCGATCCAAGCTCGGCGGCTGCAATCGCAATTTTACCATTTTGCTTGGCCGCTTCTTTTTCCAACCCCTCAGGTGTAAACTTGAAGGTAAGCAAAACCGGCAAATACTGTTTGGCTGGTATGGATTTTTGAAGTTCGAGGATTTCTTGAGCCGCAACCTCTAAATCGCCTTCCTTTGCTGCGGCATTCTCTAAGGTTCGGATACGTTTTTTGATAAGCCTTTCAGTGGTTTCGAGAAGCTCTTTATTCTCGAAAAAGGACCCTTGAAGCCTTTTTTCGATTGCCATAATTGGCCTCAGAACTTCTTCCATGAGCGGAGACTTCATCTTGCCAGACAGCATCATTATCAAAAGGTAGAGAGTTACAAGTTCAGTGTGGTTTTTGTGCCGCATCACTTTGAACTGTCCTCGCAGCAAGATGCTGACAAAACCTAACAGCAAAGCAACCAGTATCCCCGGATGCACAGCGAACGCTTTGGATAAGTCCTCGACCCATTTTCGGGCACGGCCTGGGAGAGCTTCAATCGGGGCAAGGAAGTCTACAACTTGCCTTTGGGCGAGAGGGAAGATTTGCACAGTTTTGATCCATGCGTGCCATCTGCTCTTGTCCAAGTTTTCTTGGTCCTCTAGGGCAAAGGTCAGTCTTTCTTTTTCCGCTTGCCTCAGAGCCTTTTCCTCGTTGTGTTGCGCGAGGTTAACTTTGATTGCGTCGGTTTGTGAAAGAGAGAAAGAGCTTCCATGATTGTAGTTAACTAGTGGAGCCGGTATTGGCGGGTCCTGCTCAATTATGGGGATCCTGTTGGGCCCCACACCTTTGAACTTCCATTCAGGTTCAGAATCTAACATTCTTGATTCTCCTGGTTTGGGTTTGGACTGGCCACAGCAGCCAGCCTCACCCCTACAAGGGCGACATTTCGTGTCGCCCTGCGACAAAGGAGATTTTTTTCATCAAAAAAGTATGAACACGCTCCCTCCATCATATGATGAAGGGAAACGGTTTCGGGAACGGTTTAGGCAGGAATAAACGGTTTAACTCGGTAAAACTCGGTGAAATTCAGCCTAGTTAAGCTCAATAGTCGCTCTCTCACGCCGGCAACAGGGGTTCAAACCCCCTTGGGGACGCCAAGAGAATTTCAACGGGTTATAGCTCACGCTGTAGCCCGTTTTTTGTTTGCGAAAAATGGTGTCAACCAGGGTTGGAATGCCATGGATTTCGACCTGCTCGGCGTTTAAGACTTTTTCCGCTCACTCTCTTTCGCCAACTCCTCGAAGTTCCGTTCGGATTCAATCTCAGCTTCATCCAATTCCCGCTGCCTACGGGCATGGTCAAAGACTTCATGCTCGTCGTGAGCGTGTCTCTTAACCTGTTTATGAGAGACCGTGTGAGCGTTGGGCAGGACTTCTCACTCGTTTGAACTCAAGGAATTGATCAGCGCTCCCGACCCTCTCTTGCATGGTGACACGGTGCCGCTGATCGGAGCTCTCTTCGGCGTGGTTAAGGAACATGGTTACGACGGCCCAGCTCAATCTGTTCATCGAAGTCGTTCCTGCCTTCGGGGTTCATCAGCCGCTTGTCATCCATGGTAAAGGCTTTAACCAGGGACTGCCGCAGGCGTTCTGTGGGCCAGCCTTGGAATTGGATACCACCGGCAGAAGAGCGGGCGTGGTAGTCACCGCGATGATCACATCACGGTTGTAGAACAGGGTGTTGTCGTTTTTCCAGTCTCTTGCAGTCATTAAGTAATCCGTAATAACTGCCGCTTCATCTCGTTCCCATTCCTTCAAATATATGCTTCAAATGCCGGTTCATGTTGGGGACCGAAACCTGGAAAAGCTCGGCCATAAACTTTTGACTTAGCCATGCTGTTTCATCCAAGAAACGGACTCCCACACGGATATTGCCATCGGGGTCGGGGAAAATAGAAGTGGGTTTAAGCAACCGGACCACAGCTGAAAGTGGAAGCAGGAAGCCTAATGGGAGCTTTTTCAAAGCAGTCAAGCAGCAATATTGTACTTTAGTGCCTTTTTGTGCCCCTCTGACGCCCGTTTTCGTTGTGAGCGGGAAACCCGTGCTACGCTCTTGTGGACTCCCAACACTGGTGTTTGGGAGTAAAAACCATGGAGAAAAAAAGGATGAATACGGTGTATTCGTGTTAATTGAAGCGCGACTAGAACAATCGAATTGTGGGGAAAATCGAAAGAGTTCAGGGGAAGCCCATGCAGTAGAGCTATTCTTATGACAAGAAGGGGCGATTGGTTGAAGCACGGCTGGATAATCGACTCGTTTGTCAATGCTCTTATGACAAAGAGGGTAGGCGGCAACAGGATTGTTTCCCCATGACAGCAGGGCAGCAAAGGCGAAACTATCAGTATGACATGGGCAATCGACTCTAACATGCCGGAAATAAAGGATATGCTCATGATAAGCAGGGGTTTCGTTCCATTTGGAATCACGAGGGCAAGTATACATTGTATGCCTATCGCCTGACTACCGCCTGATGAAAGTTGAGAAGCCGGATGCCGAGGTTGTTTTCGATTTTACTCATGATGAGAATGGGCAGCGTGCGGTCAAATATGCCAATGGGCAGCTGGTTGAAGGCTATGAGTGGCTTGACTTGAATCGGCTTGCAGGGTTTCATGATGGTGATGTCGGCTATCGTTTTTCTTACGATGAAGATGCGCATACTCCCAATGCCATGCAGGATGAATATGGAGGGATGGCTATTCTGCACTATGATCAGGTCGGCTCACTGCGAGTGGTCGCCGACGAATCTGGTAACGTGATAAAAGAAATACTCTACGATCCCTTCGGTGGTATTCTCAACGATTCCAATCCAGACCTCCATATTCCCATTGGCTTCGCAGGCGGGCTGCATGATCGGGATTTGGGCTTTGTCCGTTTTAGCTGGCGGGATTACAATACCTATACCGGGCGTTGGACCGCACCTGATCCCATGGGTGATGCAGGCGGCGATCCGGATTGGTATGGATATTGTCTGAATGATCCTGTGAATGGTATAGATCCAAATGGATTATTTGGATTTTTGATTCCTTTTATGACAGGTATGGCTGGGGCCACGGCCTTAGGTTCTGCGGGGTCATACGTCGCGGCAAAGGCCGCAGATTGGTTTGGAGGAAAGACCGACAAGAATTATGGTAAGGACAAGCCAACGGCTACTGAAGGTGTTCATAATGCCATGGATAAGGTTATAAATATCAATTCCGGTATTGTCGGTGCAGCAGGCGCTGCGTCGGGGGCAGCTGCTCTTCCTCGTGTCGCAGGAGCTGTCTTGCAGCATCCGGACAAGATTGCGGCTGGGAGCAAGGGCGCTTATGATTTCATATCAAGTTTTGCATTAGAAGGACCTCCTGAACCCTCTCTTCCTGGTTATGTGGGAATAGGTATGAGCGAAGCCTATAAATGGTACAAAAGGAATAAAGGGAAATAAGGTGAAGGTTACAATTTTCGAAATACTGTTGAGTGCTGTTATGACGATACATGGAATAGGTATGATTGTGACAGAGGACTTTTACTTCAGATCGTTTCTAGTACCGGAGTGGGCTGCATATATTGACGCTTTGGTTGGTATAAGCATAATCCCCGTATTTTGGTTTTTTCGATCACGTCATAAATAACAATCTCAACGCCCTCAATGGAAACACTTTCCGGGGCTTCTGATTTTTAAAAAATTCTCCAGAATGGTTTTGCAAAAACATCGACCCCATGTCGATATCGACTCGTCCTCATGACGGTCCCATGGTGCAGAAGAGCCAGAATGAGAGGGATGATCGCTGAGTGAAGTCATCATGCGCTTCATTCATGTGGTAGGAGAAGTATTTCATCTTGGTTCTTTGCGTATGGTTGTTGGTGAACTCGGTAAAGTGATAAATGAAGTTTTGTCTTCTGGATTTGGCCCAATTCTCAAAGATTCCGACTGAAAAGGTACCTGACGAGTTTTCAAGCTGCAGCTATCCGGGGCAGGCGATGAAGCGTGGTGTGAAACCAGAGGGATACTTGGGAAAAAAATACCGTATTTTTTAGGATATCTACTGGTGTAACTGTGACTGTTGGGGAAAAAAAGGAATGTTGATTTGCTGGGCTTGCTCCCTGAAAAGGGAAAGAGTACAGTCATTCTGGCTGAAAAGGCACAAGCCTGGTTTTTTTGTCGAGAGCCGTGTGCTTTTTTTGAAGGTACGGCTCGTCCCTTAACCACAAATACAATGTGAGGACTTTCAGCTTGGGTAATCTTTCCATCCGCACCAAATTGCTCGCTCTGTTTTTTATCGCCACATTCGCCACTCTGGCTATTATCGGCATGAGTATTTACTCATCGCTCGAACTGACTGACATGGAAGTGGCGCAGGCTCAGGATCTGATGCTCGAAGGGCAACAGGAGAAAATCAAGGTTGCCACGGATTCCATGGCTGTCGCTTTATCCACAGCTGTTGCCGATGAACCGGATGAACAGGGGAAAATAGAAATTTTCCGAAAGATGATCAAGGAAGTGTTCTTTGAAGAAGATTCATCCGGTTATTATTTCATCTATAGGGATACCACTAATGTGGCCCATCCGGTCAAACCCGCACTCCACGGGAAGGATCTAAATAATCTCAAAGGCAAGGACGGCGTGTATTCGGTTCGGGAACTGGCACGTGTGGCCAAGTCCGGTGGCGGTTTTGTCCACTTTACCTGGGATAAACCAGGCAAGGACAGCCCCATGCCGAAGCTTGGTTATTCCACTATGATCCCCGGTACCCGGTATTGGATCGGGACGGGTGTCTACGTAGATAATATTGAGGACAAGGCCGCTGATATCCGTCAGGAAATGGTTAACGAGAATAACAGAAACATCCTCTTTCAGGTCGGGGCTGCCGCAGTCTTGTTCCTGCTTCTTCTCCTCCCCATGAGCTTGGTTATTTCCCGCAATATCATCAATCCTATTCTCAAGACCAAGATTGCCGCTCAGAAAATAGCTTCGGGTGATCTTGACGTTATGCTGGTGGCGGAAAACAGGGATGAAATAGGAGAACTGCAACAGGCTCTGTCCGTTATGGCCGAATCCTTGCGTGCGAATATTGATGAGATGACCCGAAAGGAGCAGGAAACTGCCCGTAAGGCCGAAGAGGCTCAGCGAGCCAGCGAGGAAGCCTGTTCTGCCAATGACACCGCCGAAGCAAAGACGGCCGAATTACTCGAAGCTGCGGAACAGCTTGATCGTGTTGTGGATTCGGTCACTGCTGCTTCAGAGCATCTCATGCTTCAGATTGAACAATCCAGTGTCGGAGCCGAAGAACAGGCAAAACGGGTGGATGAAACCGCGACGGCCATGGAAGAAATGAACGCCACGGTTCTGGGCGTGGCGCACAATGCCGCCAGTGCTGCGGAAGCCGTGGACAAGACGCAGACCATGGCGGAGCAGGGGGCTGATGTGGTGAATCGAGCCGTTGTCGGTATCGAGGAGATCGCTGGCCAGTCAAAGACCCTCATGGACGATATGAGCCAATTGGGCACTCAGGCCGAGGGGATTGGGCAGATCCTGAATGTTATCAATGATATTGCCGATCAGACGAATTTGTTGGCCCTGAATGCCGCCATTGAGGCGGCGAGGGCGGGTGAGGCCGGGCGCGGGTTTGCCGTGGTTGCCGATGAAGTCCGCAAACTGGCGGAAAAGACCATGGCGGCGACCAGCGATGTCGCCAATGCCATCAAATCCATTCAGGATGGAACCCGCAAGAATATCGATAATACAATCAAATCTGTGGACACTATCAGTCAGGTCACGGAATTGGCCACTGCTTCCGGTGAGTCTCTCAGGGAGATTGTTTCCCTGGTCAGTGATGCCACCATGCAGGTTCAGTCCATTGCCGCTGCGGCTGAGCAGCAATCCGCCGCCAGTGAGGAAATCAGTCGGAGTATCGTTGATATCAACGAAATATCCGGTGAAACATCCAAGGCGATGACATCGTCCCGTCAAGTTGTCTCTGACCTGACTGACCAGATCAGAACTTTGAGCGCGCTGACCGAGAGGATGAAAGCATAGGCCGTGTTGAGAGAGGGTAATGACATTCCTGTATCCAAGCTGCCTCTTTTCTGATGCCGTGTTGTCGGCTGGGGGAAAGCTTTTTATATCTTTCTTCAGAGGATTTTTCTGTCCTCAACCGGAACTTGCGGCCATAAACGTAACGGTGACTCCCCACCTCAAGTGACCATTTCAGATTCCGCCCTGGACATGGGCATAGCCAGATCGACTTCGCACGCGCGGTAGAATGGAAGACAAATGCAAGATATCAGAAAATTCATTTCCGGGTTCAATAACTTTCGAAACACATATTTTTGCTGTGAAAATTCACCCTTTGAAGCTTTGAGACAAGGTCAGAATCCCAGGACCATGGTCATTGCCTGTAGTGATTCTCGGACCGATCCTTCCCTGATTATGCAATGTGGTCCCGGCGAAATATTCGTGGTTCGCAATGTCGCCAATATAGTGCCTCCCTACGAAGCCGATTCCGGTTTTCATGGTGTGTCATCGGCCATAGAATATGCTGTCAAGGCACTGAAAGTCGCCAATATCATCGTGCTCGGCCATAGCGGGTGCGGCGGTATTGATGCGCTTATGCATGGAACTGCTGTCAATAATACGGAGTTTATCGATAAATGGCTTTCCGTGATGAATCCCGTGCGAGACGAAGTGCTGGGCCATTTCGGTGAGGTTCACAAAAAATCGTGTACGGCCTGTGAAATGGCTGGGATATTGGCTTCGGTCAGGAATTTGATGACTTTCCCGTGGATTGCCAGACGGGTTGATGCCGGGGAACTCGATCTCCACGGATGGTATTTTGATATGGAGACAGGAGAGCTGTTGGGGTATCATCCTGATTCCAAGGCCTTTGAGTCGCTTTCCTTTCTCGGTCACGAGTCGGAGGACTCAGGCGAAGAGCAAGCAAAGATGATCTGATCTCGATTCAGGGTGGAGATCGTCTCCGTGTCTCTTCCTGTGTCTTCACAGGAGTTGAAATGCCTATAATTGGTTTGAATTATCCAATAAAAAAGGGCCGTATACCTCATAGAGGATACGGCCCGAGTCTTGTGTATGCCGAGAGTTCAGGCAAGGAACACGTCTTTGTTATCTGCCGCGTCCTTCGTAGGTATTATTTTCGATTTTGATTCGCATGACACGCTCGATGGCGCGTATTTGCATCTTATCATCACGAGTGACGAAGCTGACAGCCTGTCCTGAACGGCCAGCGCGACCGGTTCTTCCGATACGGTGTGTGTACGTTTCCACTGTATCCGGCATATCATAATTGATGACGTGGGATATCCGGTCGCAGTCGATCCCGCGAGCCGCGATATCCGTGGCAACCATGATGTTGAATTGTCCCTGCCGGAAGCCGTTGAGTGCCCGCTGGCGTTGGCTTTGACTCATATTCCCTTGGAGAAAAGTGCTGTCATAACCGTCTTTGTTCAATTTGCGCGACAGGTTCTTGGCCTTATGTTTGGTGCGTGTGAAGATCAGGACACTCTCATGTTCCGCCTTGGAGAGAAGCTTTTCCAGAATATCATTTTTGAGGTGAGTCTGGGTTGTGTAAAAGGCATGGCCGACACTGGTGACAGGGACGGTATTTGCTTCCTGAACCCTTTTGGGGTTCACGAGGATGCCGTCGGCGAGCTTTTTAATGTCGTTGGGCATGGTCGCTGAAAAAAGGAGGTTCTGCCGTTTGTCAGGCAGTTGCGCGAGAATGCGTTTGATGTCGGGAAGGAACCCCATGTCGAGCATGCGGTCTGCTTCATCAAGGACCAGGGTCGTGATGGTATTAAGACGAATGGCACCCCGGTTGATAAGCCGAACAAGGCGGCCCGGACATGCCACAATGACTCGGGATTGGGCAAAGGCCTTGATCTGAGGATTCATGCCCACGCCACCGATGACAACAGCGCTGCGGATGCCGGTCTGCTTGCCGAGTGCAATGAAACTTTCCTGAATTTGCAGGGCCAGTTCCCGAGTCGGGGCGAGGACCAGAACGCGGGGGCTTCCTTTTGGACTACTGTCCTTTAGCAGGTGTTGCAGGATAGGGAGGGCAAAGGCGGCTGTTTTGCCTGTGCCGGTCTGGGCCAGACCCATGACGTCATGCCCTTCAAGCACCACGGGAATGGCGTTGCGCTGGATAGGGGTGGGGGTTTCATAGCCACAGGCTTTGATACCGGCGACAATGCGCTGGTCAAAAGAAAAAGATGAAAAAGTCATATAACCTTCTGGTAATAAAGGGGGAAACTCAACGGCGCGCGACAGCGGTTGGTGGGTCCGGTTTTCCGGGCATTCTATAAATGACTCTGGTACGTGGAATAAATCTTGATTCAGCAGATGCGGAATGGAAGTGCCCAAGTGGGGCTAAGAAGTAATCGTATGTCCAGTCACGCTGAGCGCACTATTTATCCTGCATTTTGTGAAGAAAGTAAAGCGTTAAATCATTCTGTAAAAAACAACTTAATATATTGATTTAATAGTGTCTTCATACAATATACGTTTTCATTCCCCACAAAGGGAAACCGGTACAATTCATTTTTTGTGCTTTTGTACCAGGGGTGTCTGCTCCATAGGGGGGATTCTTCTTTTAGAGATCAGCCATCAGGGTTTCGACCAGGGTACTTCTGTTTTCCAGTTCCGACAGCATTGAATCCAGGGCTGCATATTTGCGTGTCAGCGAAGTCTCCAGGGCATCAAGGCGCTTTTCTTCGTTATAAATGCTGTTGTCGAGATTGGTGATGGTTGATTCGTAGTTATCGATGACAATGGCCAGAGTTCCGGTTTCACCGTCCGTAATATCTTCGAGCAGGTCAGTCAGTTCACCGAGTTTTCCTTGCTTAACACGGACGTCGCCCCCGTGGGTGCCGTCGGTCTGGTCCACTACGGACATGTAGAGACCGGCAGCGTCCCCGGACCCGAGGATTGTCCAGCCATCCGCGCTGATGGAGGCGTCTTCCCCATTGATGGTTGCGGAAATCAGGGTTCCATTTTCCACCGTGTATTCGACATCATAGGTTCCGGCTCCGGTCACGGTATCAATGACCGAAATGACCTGGAGGGCGTCCGTATCCGATTCGCCTACACCGTGCTGGGAAAAGAGATTGCCCACGGCTTCCGGGTCGGTTTCAAGAGCTTCTTCCAACTCGTCTTCATCCAGGACGAGCTGGCCGAATGTGTCGGAGCCTTCATCGGCATCAGTGGAAATACCTATCTGTGACAATGCGTTGTAATAGTCGCCGCCTGTGTCTGAATCATATGCAGAGAACCCCAATGCCCCGGATGAAAGAGTGCTCTTCAGCTCATTGTAAATGATGTCCATGGCGTAGCTGTCAACGGTATATGTCTCATCTTCATCTTCGTCATCATCCGTGACCCGGCCTGTCAATGTCTGAAGATCAAGGATAACCTGATTGACCTCTTCCACAAAGGTCGAAATCTTGTCCATCATGGCGTCGGTATCGTATTCCACAGTAATGCGAACACCGTCATCATCAGTGGTTTCTTTGAGTTCAAAGGTGATGCCATCCACCACGTCATCGATGGAGTTGGTATCTCGTTCGATCCATGCATCTTCATCCGTAGGGAATCCATCCACACGAATCTGGGCATTCTGAGCGGTCTGTGTATTGGTGAAATTAGCGAGGTCAAAGCCGTCAAGATCGCCTGTGTCGGTGATGACGATGTCGTTGTCCGCTCCGGCATCCTCGCCGCTGAGGGTGAAATAGTACTGTTCTCCATCGTAGAGGAGATCTGCTTCCACCAAGCCACGTGCACTGGCACTGGCATTGATGGTATTGACAAGGGTCGAGAGAGTGGCTCCGGCAGCAACGTCGATGGAGATGGTTTCATCGCCGTACGTCAGTTCAAGAGTTGTGGCCGTGGTGGTGACGACTTCATCCTCGGAATCGAAGGCGTTTTCAGTATTGACCCAGACGTCAGTCTGGGCAAGTTGGTTCACGACCAGGGTATGTACTCCTTCGTCGGCTTCACCCGTCAGGTCGACGGTGACCTCATCTCCACTGCTGGTTCCTTCCATTTCGAAGAATTCGTCAGGGTCGTCCATTTCTTCGAGGGTTTCTTCAAGATCTTCCAATTCATCATTAATCTGTTCGAGCAGATCGACAATATATTCGGTTTCCTCAACCTGCGCCTCATAGTCTTCAAGCTGGTAGCTTGCGGCGTCGATGGTGGCATCAATGATTTCCGAAAAATCGGTTCCATTGCCCAGGCCGGAAAAGGAGACTTCTCCCGAAGTGGTGACCGGTTCGTAGGCAGTGACATCGCTGGATAAGGAGGAGACATAACTCATGGTATACTCCTAAAGGTAACTCAGAATGGACATTTCCATGATACTTGCCGAGGAGCTGAGAACTGCCTCATACACATAGTTGGCCTGTTCCAGTTCCACGAGAATCTGGGCGGCATCGGCATCTTCTTCCAGGCTGATGCTGTTGGTGGTAATACTCTGAACCAGGGAGAGAGATGATTCCGTGTAGGTGACCTTGTTTTCACGGGCACCGACATTGGAGATACCTGCTTCATATTGCTCCTGGCAGGAACTGAGGGTCTCAAGGCTTTCTGCGACTGCGTCATAATCTCCCTGCTCCATGTACACGATGCAGTCGCTGATGGTTTCAAAGAGATTCAGCCCTTCGTATGCTTCTCCTGTGGAGGAATCGATACCGCCGAAGAGGGTGCTGCCCACTGTCGTCATATCCACATCCGAGCTTTGAGAAATATCGACACTCATCGATGTATCGCTTCCGACATAGTAGAGCGCTTCCCGCACCACGAATTGTGACCCACTGTCATCATCGGCAGCCGTCACCTCCGTGCCCGAAAGCATGTCCACCTGACATGTCCCGAGGTCCAGTTCCGTGTCTCCGGCCGCCAGGGTGCCGGTGATCCAGGTCGCTCCGTTGTCGGTGGAATACTGGTAGTCCAGTTCGTCTGTCCCGATTTCACCGTCCGAAGTGAATTGGACCTCAATGGAGGTGTCTGTCTCGCCCTCGAAACCGGCAAAACTTGCATTGCTCAGACTGTCATTCAGCTGAGTGATGCCGAGACCATATTCATAAGCGTCGGAATCAAGGTCATTTCCGGCAAAGATGGAATCTGACCCCATCTGGGTATTGGCGATGGAAACGAGACTATCGAGATAACTCTCCATTTCCTCAGCCATCATCTGTAATTGTTCTGTGGTGTAGGTCTCGGTCGATGCCTGTTCAGTCAACTCCAGTGCGGCGGTGATGTTTTCACTGCCAACCAGAAGTACCTGGTCGGCCAGGCTGAGATAGTTATTGGCAATATCGCAGTTGTCCACATAGCCGCTCAGGGAGTCCTGATAGGAGGTCAGGTCCATGACCTTGCCCATGCCTGCCGGGTCATCTGAGGGGTTGTTGATCTTCTTTTGGGATGAATTCATCATGTTCAGTGTGGAGACATCACTGAGTGCTGAATTCATGTACTTCAGGGACTGTGAAAAAATCTGGGATGTGCTGATGCGCATAAGATTCTCCCTGGCCTAGACCATGTCCAGAACGGTTTCCATCATGGTTCTGGTGACGGTGATGATTTCTGCCGCGGCCTGGTATGCCTGTTGATACTTGGTGAGATCGATCAGTTCCTCATCCACGCTGACTTCGCTGGCAGAGGCCTGTTGTTCATAAAGATATTCGGCTGATGTGGAGGCATAGGTCGCTTTCAGTTCAGCGGAAGATGCGGCGGAACCGACGCTGGAGACGATGCCTGACAGATAGCCTGCTATGGTTGTCTGCTGATCGCCGACCGTGACGGCTTCCGTGGACAGGGAATAGATGGCAGAGGCCACGGTGTTGTCACCCGAGACCACAGACCCGTCACTACTCACGACTCCCGCATTGATATGGGAGGGGTCATCGGCCACATAACTATCCAGTGAGATGGTCGATGCATCCGTGCCCGTGAAGTATGTATTGACGCCGAGGGCTGCCATGAGATTGGTGGAGTCGCCCGCTATTTCAAACGTCATGTCCGTGTCGGACGACAGTTGTATGAAGCCATCCGCATCGACTGAAGCAGTGAGTTCGCCGCCGAAAGCGGTGTTGATGTCGGCAATGATATCGTCCAGCGAATCCGTGGATGCATCATAGCTGATAATGGCTGAGGTGGAGACTTCGCCATCCGAATCGTAGGTGATCAATTCCAGGTCGCCGGATTCTATCTTGTCTGCGAAATCCAGGCCGCTATTAGAGAGCAGGGCGGAAGAATCTTCCACTGCATAGCTGCCGGTGAGTCCGGTGTGCCCTTCCAGTCCTGCGCCTGTGGCGTGGGCGGAGTTGACTTCCCAGATGATTGCTTCGGCAAAATCATCAAGGGCGTCCATGGTTTCACTGACCGCATCGTCGCGGGTGGTATAGAGTCCGGCCAGGGTACCGCTGGCGACTCTGCCGGAGACATCGTCACCGCTTTCATCGGTCAGCGGAGTGATATTGACCTCAGTCCCGTCTGCTTTTTCGTAATACAGACCGGTTTTGGCAACGACACTATATCGGTCGCCCACTTCATGGTCGCCAGAGCCGTCAAACCAGATCTCCACCCCTTCGATTTCCACGGAACCGCTTTCATCATCGGCAGTATAGAGCATAGTGTCGCCATTCTCATCTTCGACCCAGGTCGAGCCGCCGTCGAGGGAAACTTTGAACTGTGCCGTGCCGTCTGTTCCCGAGGAGACGAATTCCAGTAGAATCTCTTCGCTCGAATCCCCTGAATATTGGATTTCCCCGTCATAGGTGGATGTATCCATGAGTGATTCGGTGGTTCGCTCCGATCCATAGGTGAGGTAATGAGTTTCAGTCCCGTCTACCAAGTTGTAACCCTCCTCGGTCAGGACCGTGACCTGGCCATTTGACTGTTCAATGGTATCGACTCCGAGGATGTCGTTCAGGTCCCGGATCATCTGGGTTCGATCCGAGATGAGCTGGTTGTCATCCGGGTTGGCAGCGATGGCTTCGTTGGCTGCAGCAATGTCGTCGATGAGCTGGTTGGCAGCATCCACTTCGCTCTGGATTTCCGTATTGATCGAGTCCACGGCGTTTTGGAGTTCTTCCTGGGTGGAAGTGATGCCGTAGATAAGGCTTTCGGTATCACCGAGCAGGGCTTCGCGTGCCGACAGGGAGTCGGGATCAGTCACGAGTTCGTTCCATGAATCCCAGAATTCGGACAAGGTGTCGTTGAGGCCGCCGTCCGTCTGGTCCAGCAGGGAGTCGAGTTGAGAGAGGTAGGTCAATGAGGAATTGTACCGTGTCAGATCGGCGGATGCGTCAAGATATTGTGCCTCCACATATTTATCCAATTGGGATTGGATGGATGTGATCTCGGCTCCTGTACCGACGGTCAATCCATACAGGGTGATGGAATCCCCTGTTTCGTATGTGACACTCGTCCGCTGGTAGCCTGCGGTATCCGCGTTCGCAATGTTGTTCGATGCATTGGCAATCGAAACCTGGGCATTGTTCAGCGCGTTGAGTCCGAGATTATAGAGGTTGTTGATCATGACGATCCTCCGTTCAGCCTATCGATTATCGCTTCATGCTGATGACTGTGGACAACAGGGTGTCTGCCGTAGTCACGATCTTCGAGTTGGCCTGGTAGGCAGCCTGAATGATGATCAGGTTTGTCAGCTCGGTGGCCGTGTCCACGTTGGACATTTCCAGGGAATTGGAAGCAAGGGTCCCGAATGAGGACGAGCCTGCGGTGCCGATGAATGCTTGTCCGGATTCCGCTGTGGCGGAATACAGGTTGCCACCCTCGGCGTTGAGCCCCTGCGTATTGGTGAAGTCTGCCAGGGCAAAGGAATAGAGATCCTGGGTCTGGCCATTGGAGTAGGAACCTGACAAGACGCCATTCTCGTCGATGCCGACATCAAGGAGTACGCCCGGAGCGTATCCGTCCTGAGTCAGTGTGTAGGTCGCAGAGCTGGAAGTTGTGCTTGTGGTGGCCCCTGTGGCCAGGACGCTTGTATTGAAAGAGGGGAGGTCGGCCGTGGTCGTGGTGGTACTCATATCGTCAAGCGAATCAATTCCGCCCGAGGTATCCCAGCCCGTTCCCGTGGCGTAATCCGAATTGGATATTCCCAGGTCGAGTGAAATGACCTGATCCTCGTCTGCGCCGGTGAAGTTTGCGGAAAATACCGGGAGACCGTCGTTGTCGAATTCAGCCAGTACCCAGTTTTCCTCGGCCATGGGGTCTGTAGTGTCCGTGGGAGTATCTGAGAGGGTGAATGCGGTCATGGATGTCATGTCGCCGGACGTGCTGAAAGTGATGGTTCCGGCCATGAGCAGTCCCGCACCGCTGGTGGTGCTCATCTCCGTACCTTCAAAGTCGCGCATGTCTTCACTGGCATCACATGTCACCAGATATTCCCAGGCAATGGTTCCGTCATCGGTCTCGACCGGGTCGAAATAGACTGTGATATCATGGGCCGCACCATTTTCGTCGTAGACGGTCATGCTGGAGGAATATGCGTAGCGCGAATCTTCCAGTGCGGTATCGGCGGTGCCGTCATAGATATTGAAGAGTGATGCGTATGGGTTCGTGGATGATGTCGTGTTGTCGTCTGACGTGGAATCCAGGTTCAGGGAGAATGCCATTTCAGAAGTCGCCTGGGGCGGAGATTGGGAAGAATCGAGCTGTATGTCCGTGAGTGCGCCCGAAGCCGATCCGTCATCCATGGCCCAGCCCTGGACATGGTTTCCGCTGGAGTCAACCAGGTAGCCTTCGGTATCAAAAGTGAAGTTACCATCACGGGTGTAGTAGGTATTGCCTGTGTCCGGGTCCACGACGATGAAGAATCCCTCTCCATTTACGGCGACATCGGTGGCAGAGTTGGTGGATTCGTATGAACCCTGCGAGTAGTCGGTGTTGACCGAGGAAACTGTGACACCATTCCCGACCTGGTCTGCGCTGCCTCCGGCGTAGACCGTGCTGTAAAAGACATCCTCAAAAGTGATGGAGGAGCTTTTGTAGCCGGTGGTACTGGAGTTGGCGAGGTTGTTACTGACCACCGAGGTGGCCTCACTCTGGGCGTGAAGACCGGAGATTCCGGCGTACATTGATCCTGTGATACTCATGTCGTTCTCCTTGCGGGTGGTTGGGGTTAGGACGTGGCGTAGGTGACGTTCAGCATGTTCACGGTACGGCCGTCTTCCAGGGTCAGAATGACGCCGTCGTCCGTGTTGCTGAGGCCCGAAACCGTTCCGGTAGTGGTCGTTGTGACATCAATGGTGTCGCCTTCGCTGTTCTCACCGGTCATGATGACGTAGTAGTAACCGTCATCCACATCTTCGCCGTCAGAGTCGGTTCCGTCCCAATCCAGTTCATAGGACCCCGCATCCACATTGGAGTAAGTCAGGGTCTGGACAATGTTGCCGCTTGAATCGTAGATGTCGGCGGTCAGTGTCTCGGCATCTTCGGTGGTTTCGAAATAAAGGTCGGAGAGGTCTTCGCCGGACTTGCTGAGTGTGTAACCTTCGGCTGTGACTTCCATGCCGATGTAATTGAGGGCGGTGGTCATGCTGGCCGAGGAGATTGTCTCCGTCATGCTTTCCAATTGGTCATTCATCTCGGTGAGCTGCTCCAGCTGGGAGTACTGGGTCATCTGGTCGACCATCTGCGAGTTGTCCACAGGCTCGGTCGGGTCCTGATATTCCAGTTCAGCCAGGAGCAACGTGATGAAATCATCAGAGGTCAACGACGTGCTGGAGTCACTGGTGGTTGTGGTGGTCTCCGTGGTCGCCGTGGTCAGCGAATCATAATAGCTGGTGGTTTCGACGGTCATGAGACTTTCCTCCTCGTCTCTGTGGTGTCTTGAGCTGTTTCAGGTTTCTGCTGATCAGGGGACGTTGATGCTGCCCCGTAGTGTTCACGCAGCCTGGCCAGAGCCTGGAACTTGATGCTGCGAACTGTCCTGCTGGTAATGTTCAGGGCGGACGCTATTTCACTTGTGACCATTCCATCCTTGAAGAAGAGGGTGATCACTTCAGCTTGCCTTTCAGTCAGCACATCTGCCGGAAGGCTGAAAAGAGTCGCATCAACGCTTCCTTCAGTTTCGAGGGCACCGGCATCACCAAGTATTTCGTCCATGAAACGCATCTTCTTTCTGTAAAAGTCGATGACAGTGGTGCGGCAGATGATGTTCAACCATGTTATGAAAGAGCTTTTTTCCCGGTCATACTTTGACAAGTAGTCGTTCTTAAAAATTTTGAGCGCAATGTCCTGGTAGATGTCGTCAACTTCAGTGTTGTTTAGGCGAATATTCTTTACCTTGATGAAGTTGTTGATGAGCTTGAAGATCAGTTTTGAGTGCTCTTTGAATAAAACATCATATGTGATTCCATCTGATGTTCTTTGTGATTCAATTAATGTGTTACTCATTTTCGACCTCCTGCATTGAAAATGAGCAAGGTGCATACCTGTTCGCATTAGCGTTGCATTAATTATTGTTAGCAAAACTGTTGAGAACATTGACGGAGACTTCGTTTTATGAAGACCCTTCTGAATGTCGATGAGCGAAGTTTAATAAAACTTAATGAAGAGAGGGTGTTGTCCGAGGTGTCTGAAGAAGATGAAAAGTGCAGGGCATTTTTTTCCCTCTCAAGTGAAAAAAAATGAAACTTGATCGTGAATCCAAGCGATTACATTAGAAGAGGCCAGCCAGGGACGGGTCCGAGGCCGGCCTTCTTCGTTCAAGTTTTGTCCTGTGATCGTTTAGCCGATCAGAGAGAGGGCCATCTGAGGCAGTGAGTTTGCCTGTGACAGCATGGACACGGCGGACTGCGTGATAATCTGCTGCTTGGTGTACTCTGTCATCTCAGTGGCAACGTCTACGTCAGAGATCTGGGATTCTGCGGCCTGCAGGTTCTCTGCCTGGATTTCCAGGTTGGAGACGGTCGCGGAAAGCCTGTTTTGCATGGCGCCGAGATTGGCACGGACCTTATCCTTGGAAACAATGGCGGCATCCAGGGCTTCGAGCGAGGCCTCAGCCAGTTCCTGGGTGGAGACCGTTGCACCGGCACCGGTTCCGGATCCCAATCCGAGGCCGAGGGCAGAAGCCGTGCAGGTATCGACAGAGATGTCGTACTTGTCTTCCGCCTCGTCGTTACCGGTTCCGAAGTGAATGGTCACTCCATCGCCGGACAGGTTACCGTTGAGCAGGTAAATCCCGTTGAAGTCCGTGGCGTTGGCGATACGGGTAATCTCCGAAGCCATTGCCTGGTACTCGGAATCGATGATCAGGCGCTGGTCAGAGGTGTATGTACCGGTGGCCGCCTGTTCTGCCAGTTCCTTCATGCGAATGAGCTTTTCATCAACCACGGAAAGTGCTCCGTCCGCGGTCTGGATCATGGAAATACCATCGTTGGCATTCCTGACCCCCTGGTTGATGGTCGAAACATCCGAGCGCATGAGCTCGCGTACCGCCAGACCTGCAGCATCGTCTGATGCGCTGTTGACGCGAAGGCCTGAAGACAGACGTTCGGTGGACGTACTCAAAGCGCTGTAAGACGTGTTGAGGTTACGAGCGGCGGTGTTTGCCATTAAGTTGTTGTTAACTACGAGTGACATGATTTCCTCCTTGAAGGGTTATGCTTCCTTGCATTTTCTTCATTCACATCGAACAAAGAACCTATCTGCACACTTATACGGAGGAGGACACACAAAACGTTTATGTAGGAAAAAAGTTCCCTGCATGAAACTTGCATTAAAAACTTAGTCTGATGCAGTGAAAATTAATGTTTCTTAATGCAATTAATAAAAATTAACATTAAATTCGTTCCACAGTGTGTTCTTAACATTTACAGTATTTGTAAAAGGAGAAAGTAATGAATGAACTTCTGCTCATTGATGATGATCCTGAGTTGGCTGAACTTTTGAGTTCATATCTTGACGGAGAAGGCTTCAGTCTGGATGCTGCCACAACGGGTGATGCCGGATTGAAGAAGGCCGAAGAAGGAGATTATGAACTCATTCTTCTTGATGTCATGCTTCCGGATACGAGCGGGTTCAATGTGCTGACCCAGTTACGTGCCATCTCCAATGTCCCGGTCATCATGCTGACAGGACGGGGGGAAGAGATTGACAGGGTCGTCGGTTTGGAAATGGGGGCGGATGATTACGTCTCGAAACCGTTCCAACTGCGCGAACTGCTGGCCCGGACACGGGCTGTGCTGCGGCGGTATTCTCCTCATCTCGCAGAGGATGATGAAGTCAAATCCGTCTCCCCCAAAAAGAAAGTCGAGCTTGGTGATTTGGTCATAGACCGCAATGCCCGGCACATGACTATAGAAGGAAGCCCGGTTCATTTGACTTCCACTGAATATGATATCTTGGAAATGCTTGCCTTGAACAGGGGGAGCGTGGTCGAACGCAACAATCTCATGGAGAGGGCGCTTGGGCGTGGTGAGGACTTCGATGACTATGTCCTCAACGTACACATGAGCAACCTTCGTAAAAAATTGGGTAATAATGTCAGCATCAAGACCATTCGTGGTCGGGGGTATTTGCTTGCAGTTCCACAGTAACGCGAAGGTTTGGGATGCGACGGGCGCGGTGGCCCTGATCATTGTCGCGTTTTTATTCCTCCTTCCCTGCCCGGTCCGGGCGCAAGACAGTGAAACCTTAGCCTCCCTCGGTCTTGAAGAGCTGATGGATGTCGAGATTGTCACGACTTCGCGCAGAGCCGAGCCACTCTCTCAGGTGGCCGGTGCCGTCACTGTTCTCAACGAAGAAGATATCTTCCGCTCCGGGGCCACCTCGCTTCCGGAAGTCCTCCGGCTGGTCCCCGGTGTCCATGTCGCCCAGATGGACACGGATAAATGGGCTATCGGTATCCGTGGATTCAACGGTATCCTCAGCAACAAACATCTGGTCATGATCGATGGTCGCCCCATCACCTCTCCGGCTACAGCCGGTGTGGACTGGGGCAACTCCATTCCTGTGAACATGATCAAGCGCATCGAAGTGGTTCGCGGTGTATGGGCGCATTTGTGGGGGGCGGATTCCTTTACGGGGGTCATCAATATTATCACCAAGACCGCCGAGGAAACCCAGGGCGGCCAAAGTGTCACCGTTGCCGGGTCCACCGGGGTGGAGCAGAATCTGCGTTTTGGTGGTGCCATGGGCGACATCGGGCATTTTTCACTTTATTCCCAGGTTGGCTATACAAGTGGCAACTGGATTGATGGTGATGACGCAAAGGCCTCCAGTGACTGGCTCAAGAAGCAGTTCGGATTTCGCATGGATTGGGAAAATGCTTTCACGGATGCCCTTTCTTTTCAGGGAAATCTGTCCACCTCCAGCATCATGGATGGCGATTCCGGTTCACCACATGTTTTTGATCGGCGCAAAAGGGAAGATGCCAGCGGATACGGTCAGTTTACCTGGAATCGTGCCACCGGGCTGGATGCAGGTATTTCCCTCAGAACCTCCTTCACCAGAGAGCATGCGAATGTGGATGATCTGGAAGGTGGGACCAATATTATCGAAGTTGAAGTGCAGCATGCCATGGAGACTTTCGGTGTCCATAGACTGACATGGGGGGTTGGGAGCCGATATTACTGGGATAATATTCGTGCCGGGGAAAAAACGAGTATCGGGCAGGAGCGTCGTTATGTCTTTATGTCCAATGCGTTTGCTCAGGACAGGATAACCTTGATGCCCGAAAGCCTGTATCTCATTCTCGGGACCAAGTTTGATTATTTCGGGGAAACGCCGGTGGAAATCCAGCCCACTATCCGTTTGTTGCACACCCGTCTTAATGAAGAGTACTGGATGGCGGTTTCACGGGCAGTCCGGGCTGATACTCGCTGGCAGCGAAGCGGCACATATAAGACCATGTACAACGGGACGATGTACACGGTAAAACAACCTGATTCCCTGACAACGGAAAAACTTATGGCCTATGAAGCGGGATATCGGCGGCGAATTTCCGAGACATTGGGCCTGGATGTTTCACTTTACATCAATGATTATGATGAATTGGCCATGCTGGAATTCGACAGTGCGACCAATACCGCATCCCTGAGCAATTCACTGAAAGGGACTGCGTACGGCATGGAAACCCAGCTTCGGTGGCAGGTGACGGATCAACTGGAACTGCGGCCTTCCATCAGTGCCATTTACCAGAACTTGTACAGTCTCGACTCCAATCCCGTGGGAGATTCCATGCCAGAGGAAGGAATAATCGGCGAAGTCAAGATGCAGGCTTTGACCAAGCCTGTGGAAAATGTCGGACTTGATGTGCTTGTCGGCTATGTTGACGCTCCCACGGAAAGAAATATTCCGGGCTATCTCACCCTTGAGGTTCATTCGTCCTGGCGGGCATCGGACAGACTCATGTTCGAATTGATCGGCAAAAATCTTGGGGAAGCGACAGAGCAGTATTCCCCCCTCCGCGTCGGGCCCAGTCTCGACCTTCGGGTCACCTGGGAATTCTGATGCGCAGAGTAAAGTCTCTTTTCATAGCGACTTTCCTTTGTGCTGTATTTTTTTTGCCGGGGCATGCACTGGGTGATCATCGTCTGACCGCAAGTCTGCCTCAACTTGAAGCGCTTTATGTCCAGCGGCTTGTCAATTACGTTCGCTGGCCGGGTAACAGTGGCCCGCAACCGGGGCAGTCCTATATTGTGGCGGCAACGGATAGTGCTGTTCTCCGCCCTTTTTTTCCGAAAGAGAGCGGGTTCAAGCTGGTGCAGTGGCCATCGTCTGAATGTCACATACTCCTCATCAACAGGACGCCCGACAGGGAAGCCGCAGCTATTCTCAAACGTGCCAAAGGGTATCCTGTCCTGACTATAGGGACCAGACCGATCAACCTCCACCAGGGGGCGATGATCAACTTCTACATGCAGAGCGGTAAACTCAGAATGCAGGTCAACCCGCAGGCTGCCGACGAAGCGGGACTTTCCATCAGCTCCAGACTCCTGAAACTCGTCAAGATCTACAGAGAGAAGAGCGATGAATAAACGCAGACTGAATCCGTTGGGCCGAAAGATAGTGGCTGCGATATTGGGAACGACCATGCTGTCACTGCTCCTTGCGCTTCTGCTCAATATTTTCCCCATGGTTCACACGTATCGACAGGCTGCCGTGGACAAGGCTGTGAGCTTGGCTGATCTTGTCGCCAATTCTCTCGGTCCGGCCATTGATTTCAACGATGTTGATTCCGCCGATGAAGATCTGCATTCCCTTTCCCTGATTCCCAGTGTCACCGGGGCAGCCGTTTATCTTGAAGGGGGCCATCTTTTTGCTTCGTACGGAGTGGTTCCGACTTTGCCAAAACAGGGAAATCCGGCTGTGAGAACGAGGTTTTCCTCCCTGACAGTCGTCACGGTGATTCCTTCCGTGAGCAGTGGCAATCAATTGGTGATCACGATCAGTCTGGATGATCAATGGAGTATGCTCAAAGGTAACTTTCTGGTCGGAGTGCTTATTTCCCTTGGTGTGTTCTTTTTCAGTTCCAGGCTGGCAGGGCATTTTCGGCGCAAGCTGGCCGGCCCTCTTACGCAACTGACTCGGGTCGTTTCCGATATCTCGCTTGAGCGGGATTATTCTCGCCGCGTTCACTATGACAGTGATGATGAAATTGGCGTGCTCGTGACTGAGTTCAACTCCATGCTTCAGAAAATTCAGGAAAGGGATGCCCGGCTCGATCGCCATCGTGAACATCTGGAGTATCAGGTGGAACAGCGGACCATGCAGTTGCAACTCAAGCAGGATGAATTGGTGCGCAACAATCAGTTGTTACTCAAAGAGATACGCAACAGAATCCAGGCCGAGATGATCCGGGAGGAAGTGGAGCGTATCAACCGCCATGATCTCAAATCCGGGTTAAGCCTGGTTATCGGGTATCCTGAACTGCTGCTTCGTAATGGGGGACTGGACCGGGAGCAGGAAAAAATGGTTCGTCGTATCCGGGCAGCTGGATACAGGATGCTCGACATGATCCGTAACCATTTGAATATGTTCATGATGGAGAAAGGTATTTACTCGCTTCGGCAGGAACGGGTTGATCTTGTCGAGCTTGTGTGTGGTCTCGAGGAGGAATTTGCGCCTTTGCTCAAGAGCCTTGGCATCTCATTGAGTATCGATCTTGACGGATGCCAGGTCGTGGGGGACGAGGAATTTTCCGTAACCGGAGACACCATGCTCATCAGGGCCATGCTCAGAAATCTCATGCAGAATGCCGTGGAAGCTTCAAAAGCGGGCGATACGGTTGGGGTCGAAATGACCGATGGTGTGAAAAAAAGGATTGCCGTGATCAATCCCGGCGAAGTGGATGCAACGGTTCGGCGTCGGTTTTTCGAGAAATATGTGACCCATGGTAAAGAGAACGGCACTGGGCTTGGGACGTATTTTGCCGCGCTGATCGCCAGAACTCATGGTGCGGATATCACCATGAAAACCAGTGGGGTGGATGGAACCAGCGTGACTGTGCTCTTTCGGACTGATCGGGAGCCGAAAGTAAGTGACAGTCCGGATCAAGCCTCACTTTCTGGGTGAGCAGAATATCAGAACGGTTGGTTAGTCCACGCTGTCATGCATGGAGGTTTTGGGGCGTCTACTCAGGGAAGACATCAGCTCTGATGCATCCACGGGTTTGGCAAGATAGTCTGTCATTCCGGCATCAAGGAATATTTCCCTGTCACCATCCATTGCATGGGCGGTGAGGGCGATGATGGGAATCATTTTCTTGGTTTCACCGGCCTTGCCCATTCGTATGGCGCGCGTTGCTTCCAATCCGTCCATCACAGGCATCTGAACATCCATAAGCAATAAATCGTAATCATCCGTGCGAAGCGCTTCCAGCGCCAACTGTCCATTTTCCACTGCCTTGACTCGGTGTCCCTGTTTTTCGAGCAAACGGCATATGGCCAGTCGGTTGACGCGGACGTCCTCAGCCACCAGTATATCAAGATTTCGGGAGTCAGTTTCCTGAAGCTGTTCGTGCTCCGTCGGGGTGGACGCGGCCTGTTCTGTTTGCTGGAAAAGAACGGTAAAATGGATGGTTGTTCCGCCGGAGGCATTGTTTTCAATGGAAAGCGTGCCCCCCATCAACGCGATGAGTTGCTTACAGATGCTTAGGCCCAGTCCAGCTCCTTCATAGCGGCGTGTAGAGCTGGAATCTTCCTGTGTGAAAGGAGTAAAGAGTGTCTTCAGGGTCTCGTCCCGGATGCCTTTCCCCGTGTCGCTGACAGTAAAGAGGACTCGTTCCAATCCTGCCCTGACCCTGGGCAGAAGTTGCGTTTCCAAGGTAATACTGCCTTGAGTGGTGAACTTGAAGGAATTGCCTACGAAATTGGTCAATGTCTGAAGTAGCCGAGCGGAATCACCAATCAGTATCGGGGGAATGGCCGGGTCGAGTTGGACTTGGAGTTTCACGCCAGTCTCTCTGGAAGCTGCCTTGAAGAGGAAGACGATATGATTGATTATTTCAGGGATTTCCAGTGGGGCCGGGCGCAGAGTCAGTTCTCCTGTTTCGATACGGGAAATATCGAGAATGTCACTCAGAAGGCGGGTCAGCCGTTTGCATGATTCAATGGCGATGATCGAGTATTCGCGCTGTTCGTCAGTTTGGCGTGTGGATTCGAGGAGTTGTAGCATCCCCATGATGCCGTTGAGGGGGGTTCGTATCTCGTGGCTCATGTTGGCCAGAAATCGGGTTTTGGCGGTACTCGCTTTTTCCGCTTCATCCTTGGCTGCCATCAACTCTGCTCTGGCACGGTTTTCATGGGTGACATCACGGAAGATACTGAGGGCCATTTGTCTGTCATTGAAGGAAATGAGACTTGTGCTGACCGAGAGTGATCGTGTTTCCCCTCCAGCGGTGATCAGCGGAAGGTCCCTCTGGTTCTCCGGTCCGGCATGAAGCAGTTGTCTGACGGCAAAGGGAACAGTGCCATGGGGAAGGAGGCCATCAAATGACATACCCATCAGGTGTGATCTGGAGATACCGAAAAATATTTCGGCGATCTTGTTTCCCTCAACGATGATCCCGGATTCGAGATCGATGACAAGAATCGGGTCTTTTGTCTTGTCAAATAAAGCCTGATACTTGGCCTCGCTTTCATTGAGCGCTTTTTCCGCACGTTTGCGTCTGGTGATGTCCCGAAATTCCACGACCCGGACCTGCTGTTTTCTGTACGGGACAGCTCGCCCTTCGAGTTGGAGTGGATACTCTCGTCCGTCTTTACGGACTCCAGTGACCTCGTACGCTTTTTCCAGCCCTGAAACAATATTGTGAACCACTGTTTCCCTGTCCTTGGCCGCGACGAGACGCAGGGCGTCCATGCCTCTCAGTTCTTCCTGTGCATATCCCGTGATCTCAGCGAGTTCCTGGTTGCAGTCGAGGATGGTTCCCATGTCATGAATGACGATGCCGCTGAAAGAGGTGTTGTGAATGGAATTGAAGATTCCGCCCTCATCAGAGAAGGTCAGAGGTTTTGTGCCATCATCGGGAGTCTTGCGCAGGATAGTAACATGAAGATTCTTCCCTTCAAAGGACACAGAACTGGTTTGGGTTTTACAGGGGAAGGTGGTGCCATCCTTGCGAAGGGCGACGGTCTCATGCACTTCACCCGAACTCCGTGTGTAGGCTTCCATGGCCTGGGGGCGGTGTGCATGATCAATCCAGTGTCTCCATTCCTGACCCAGCGCTTCGCTTTCGCTGTAGCCGAAAAGTTCTCTAGCTGCCCTGTTCTGGCCTCGACATATGCCGTTTTCAGAAAGGAAAACAGCTTCAAAGGGTGAGTTGTCAATCTTTTCGTAGAGCTGTTTGGCTTCATCTCGCCGATGTTTCTTCCCATGATCTTCATCTTTGTTAATCAACACCCCTGAGATGAAAAGCGGCTTTCCTTCATGGTCGATCTGGATGGTTTTGCCGCTGGCAACGCAGGTGATCCATTGGCCGGAATATGAGATGAGGCGATGTGTACAGTGAAAGCTTTCGGCGCTGCCTTCTTGCAGAGAATGAAGCAGTGTCACAATTTTTTCTCTGTCCTCCGGGTGGACATGGGATGTCCAGAAGGTCATGTCAGAACGAATATCGGCAGGAGGATAGCCCAGTATTTCGGACCAGAGCTGTTCGTAATGAACCTGCCCGGCCTGGGCATTCCAGACCCATGTTCCGAGCCGGCCCTCTTGCATGGCCAACTGGAGAATCTCGCGGCTGGTATGGTTTTTTTCAGGAGCCATGAGTTCTTGTCGAAGAGTTTGCACCTCGCGGAGCAGCTCTTCCCGTGTCTTTTCATGATCGGATTTCATACCCCAACTGTAACATGAGTTGCTGTTCAAAGGGAAATGAAGGACCTCTTTTCCAAGTTATTTTTAGATTATTTTTTGAAGATTCGATATTGATGGTCCATTTTGTTCAATAATTCACGAGTGATCAGTGTAAAAACTGAGTGTATACTCAGTTTTCTTGTTTTTTTTGACATTCAAGTCTGTTGAAAAGTATTAATAAAAAAACTGAGTGACTACTCGGTTTTTATAAAAGACGGATTGGAAGGAATGAAAAAGAAAGAAGCCATATTGAAAGTCGCAACTGTTATGTTCGCAAATAAAGGATTTGTGGATACGTCCGGGCAGGAACTGGCGCGCATGACGGGCGTTGCCGAAGGGACCATCTTCTATCATTTCGGGAGCAAGGAAGGGTTGCTTTTGGCAATCCTGGAGAAGACGCGCGACGAGATTGTTGACCAGTTCGAGCAGTTTTTCGAGAACAGGCCGTTTGCGTCGGGGTTGGAGATGATCGAAGAAGTTGTCGCCTTTCACCTCTACCTTGCGGGGTTGATGGAAGACAAGTTTCTTCTGTTGCATAGGCACTTTCTTTACAAATTTTCAGAGTCGAACCAGGGGTTCAGGCAAAATCTGGAGGCCATTTACAATTGCCTCGTTGATATTTTTGAAAAGGCTATTGCGACTGGCCGGGCAGACGGCTCCATTAGCCAGGATGTCAATCCGCGAAAATCTGCGCTTATTCTGTTTACAATGGTTGATGGTCTCGTACGGTTCAAGAATTACAATTTATATGACGCGGGTGCGTTATTCAACGAACTGATGGCGATGTGTCGAAGGATGTTGCGAGCGGAGTGCCATGATCCTTCGATTTGATGACCAGGGCAAGTATATGGGTGGGGTATTCTTCTGCCGGGGCAGAGGGTAGACTGGATTTGGTGAAAATCGTGCTTGGGAGACAGTGATCCGAAGCAAATGCGTGAGCAGCGATTCGCAGACGCAAGACTAAAGGAAGAGGCTGAATGCTGACGAAAATTTTCCCCTTTATCGGCTGGTTCAAAGGGTACACCATGGCGGCTTTCCGGGCCGATGCCATTGCGGGCCTGACTGTGGCCCTCGTACTCATTCCACAATCCATGGCGTATGCGCAGCTTGCGGGTATGCCTGCGTATTATGGGCTGTATGCCTCGTTTCTGCCTCCTCTTGTCGCTGCATTGTTCGGGTCCAGCCGTCAATTGGCTACCGGTCCTGTGGCAGTGGTCTCCCTGATGACGGCAGCCTCCCTTGAGCCTTTGGCAACGGCTGGCAGTGAAGGATACGTTGCCTACGCCATTCTGCTTGCCCTGATGGTCGGTGTTTTCCAGTTTCTGCTTGGGGTGCTCAAGTTGGGACTGGTGGTCAATTTCCTGTCGCATCCAGTTGTCAACGGGTTTACCAATGCCGCCGCCATTATCATCGCCTCTTCCCAGTTGTCGAAGATGTTCGGCGTCTCGGTGGATAAAGCGGAGCATCATTATGAAACCATTATCCGTGTGGTGCAATCCGCAGTGCATTACACCCATTGGCCCACGCTGGGTATGGGTGCGCTCGCCTTTGGCATCATGATAATCCTAAAGCGGGTCAATCCGAAAATTCCCAATGTGCTGGTGGCTGTCGTCGTGACCACGGTGCTCTCATGGAGCCTGGGGTTCAATCATGACCGTCAGGCAGCGTTGGAGACTATTGAAGTTCCGGCTGTTCGTGAAGCAGTCGCCGACTTCAACAAAACCATTATCGGGATCGATCAGTTAGCCGAGGGCCGGACCCGTCTGAACGGCGATATGGATGAAGCCAAGGCTTCAGGCGATGTGGTCGGCGTGCTTGATGTTGAACATGATCTCAGTGTCATCAATATCAGGATATCCCGTCTCAAGCATGAAGCCCATACTTTGCGCGAATCCCTGCGGTCCACACTGCTGGCGGGCGTGACAGGAGCGGACGGCTCCATGACTTTCTATGAGCATGGCAAGGTGCCTGCCGGAATGACGGGTGACGGCCGTATCTGGCGTCTCAAAGTCGGTAATTCGCGGCTTGATCCGACTGATTTGAAAATGATGGGTGGTGGAGCCGTTGTCGGTACTGTTCCCTCGGGTATCCCCGCCATCTCTGCACCGCATCTCGATCTCAAGGTCATTCTTCATCTGCTGCCATTTGCCGCGATTATTTCCCTGCTTGGTTTCATGGAGGCCATCTCCATTGCCAAGGCCATGGCTGCCAAAACCGGCCAGCGTCTTGATCCCAACCAGGAACTCATCGGACAGGGGCTGGCCAACATGCTCGGAGCTTGTGGCAAGAGCTATCCGGCTTCTGGTTCCTTTTCCCGTTCAGCGGTCAATCTCCAGGCGGGAGCGGTGACGGGCATGTCGAGTGTTTTTACCTCACTTATGGTCGTTATTGCACTGCTTTTCTTTACTCCTCTGCTCTATCATTTACCTCAGGCTGTTCTGGCTGCGGTCATCATGATGGCGGTCATCGGGCTAATCAATGCGTCAGGCTTTATCCATGCATGGAAGGCGCAGTGGTATGACGGGGCCATCTCCATTCTGTCATTTATCTGCACACTGGCTTTCGCCCCGCATCTGGATAAGGGCATCATGGTTGGCGTCTCCCTGTCCCTGCTTGTCTTCCTGTACAAGTCCATGCGCCCCAGAGTGGCGAACCTGTCCCGGACCGAGGATGAATCCCTGCGCGATGCCACGGCATTCGGCCTTCGGGAATGCGATCATATAGCTCTGGTCCGGTTCGATGGTCCGTTGTTTTTTGCCAATGCCAGTTTCCTTGAGGATCAAATTACCGAACGGCTGATCTCCAGTGACAAGCTTCGGCATATCATCATTGCCGCGAACGGAATCAATGATATGGATGCTTCCGGTGAGGAAGCCCTGTCCCTGATCGTGGACAAGGTGCGCGCAAGAGGACTGGATATATCGCTCTGCGGAGTCAATGAAGCCGTCATGGCTGTGCTTGATCGAACGCACTTGATGGAGAAGATCGGCAGGGATCATGTCTACCCGACCATGGAAACCGCCATTTGCGCCACGCATGAGCACGCGCATCAGGGGGCCGAGGAAGAGGGCTGTCCGCTGACTTCGGTGTGTCACCTCTCGTAACGACCAGAAAACAGGGAGTATATAATGTCTGTCGTCACAGTATTCAATGGCCTGTTCTCGGATGCTGGCACCGTGATTCAGCGTGTGCTGGAACAAACAGGTTACCGTCTGGTTTCGGATCAAGAAATCGTTGCCGAAGCAGCTGCTCTTTCCGGGATGGCCGAAGGCAAGATAGCGAGAGCCTTTCACGCCAAGACATCGGTTTTCAACGCTTTCAGTCATGAAAAGGAGCGAGGTATCGCCTGGCTGCGTCTGGCCATGGCCAAAAAGCTCCTGGATGAGGAGCGCTTGCTCTTTTCCGGCTTTGCCTCCCACCTGCCACCGGCTGATATCGACCATATCCTGAAGGTGTGTCTGATATCGGAAATGAAGGAACGGTTGCATGTTGCCGAGCGTGCCGAAGGGTTTGCCAGAAAGCATGCTCTTCGCTTGCTTCACAAGGATGATGAAGACCGTGCCGTTTGGGTTCAGACCCTCAAGGAATGCGATGATCCGTGGTCCAGTAGGCTCTATGATCTCATCGTCCCCATTTCCAAGGTCGGGGTGGAAAAGAGTGCTGAGCTTGTCGTTGAACAGCTCGGCAATGCCGCAGTCATGGTGACTGATTCATCGCGTTCCAAGGTCGAGGATTTTTATCTCGCAGCTCGGGTACAGACGGTTCTGGCAGGGGAAGGGCATAATATCCAGGTTTCTGCCAGGAAGGGGACGGTCACCCTGACGATCAATAAGCATGTCATAATGTTGGAACGGCTGGAGCGTGAACTCTCGGATATCGTCAGCCATCTGGATGGTGTCAAAAAAGTTGAGGCAGGAGTGGGCAAGGCGTTTCACAAGACGGATATCTACCGCAAGGCGGATTTCGCTGTACCATCCAAGGTCCTGCTGGTCGATGATGAACGGGAATTTGCACAGACCTTGTCCGAACGTCTGATGATGCGTGACATGGGATCTGCCGTGGTCTACGATGGAGAATCCGCCCTGGACCTGGTGAGCGAGGATGAACCTGAGGTCATGGTGCTTGATCTGAAGATGCCGGGTATTGATGGTATTGAGGTTTTGCGGCGTGTGAAAAGGGAACACCCCGAGATCGAAGTCGTGATTCTCACCGGGCATGGTTCGGAAAAGGACAGGGATATCTGCATGGAATTGGGGGCATTTGCCTATCTCCACAAGCCAGTGGATATTGATGTCCTGAGTGAAACCCTGCGTGCCGCCAATGAAAAAATTCGCTCTGCAAAATAAGTGAGAGAAGTTCTGGGAACACTATGTCGATGGTGAGCAAGTTCAAGCCGCAATTCTGGGATACTGCCGGGGACGCCGGGCTGAACAGAAATCTGTTCAATTACCGGCGTATCTGGCGGTTCGCCATCATGCTGCTTGCGGCTGTGGCTCTTATCCCTCTGCTCACGCTTGCTTTTATCGACTACAATGTCACCCGGCATTCCATGGAGTCGGAGAATCTCCTGCTGACGGCCCGTACGACGTCGAATGTGCGGCGGACCGTGTCCTACTTTCTGGAAGAGCGGGCCAATGCCTTGGATTTTCTGGCCAAGAAGGAAGGCATTGCCAACTTGCGCGACGAAGCGAATCTTGCCAAAGTGCTTTCCTCGCTCAAGGGAAGCTTCGGTGGTTTTGTGGATATCGGAATTATCGATAGTGAAGGGCACCAGGTCGCGTATCTCGGGCCGCATGATCTCCTTGGGCGTGATTACAGTCAGCAGGACTGGTTTCGCAATACTCTGATCAGGAATACGTATATCAGTGGTGTTTTCCGTGGTTTTCGGGATGTGCCGCATCTGATTGTCGCCCGAAAAGTCATAGATGAGCATACCGGCAATGCTTTTGTGCTCAGAGCAACGTTGGATACTGAGAAATTTAACGCGATTCTGTCTTCTTTGGACCTTTCCGGTGGTGGAGATGCCTTCATGGTCAATACGGTCGGCATCATCCAGACGCCGTCTGCCAGACATGGAGAGCTGCTGTCTCGGGTGGATTTGCCCATTCCCGAGTATTCGGAGAAGACCAGCGTGCTCAGGGAGACCGGCAAGGAAGGCGACGAATATACTGTGGGTTATGCTTATGTGACAGGCACTCCGTTCATTGTCATGGTTGTCAAGAACACCGTGGAACTGATGAAGCCCATGCAGACGATTCGGCTGGAATTGACCTGGCTGCTGTTTGTCACGGTGGCTATCATATTGCTGGTCATTATCGGAGTCGCAACCTATATGGTTGACAAGATTTACATTGCCGATCAAACCAGAGCCAGGACATTGCATCAGATGGAGCATACCAATCGCATGGCTTCCATCGGTCGGTTGGCGGCGGGAGTTGCGCATGAAATCAACAACCCCCTTGCCATTATCAATGAAAAAGCGGGGTTGACCAAGGACCTCTTTGTCTTTAGCCAGAAGTACGAGAAAGACGATAGGCTGATTGCCAACATTGATTCCATTCTTTCCTCAGTGGCCCGGTGCGGGAAGATTACCAAACGATTACTGAGTTTTGCACGTCATATTGATGTGCAAATCGACAGTATCCGGTTTCAGGAATTGGCGGATGAGGTCATTGGTTTCCTGCAAAAGGAAGCGGAATATCGTTCAATTACCATTACCATGGACATTCCGCAGGACCTGCCGGAGTTCACCTCTGACAGGGGCAAGTTGCAACAGATTTTTCTCAATCTGATCAATAATGCCTTTCAGGCCATGAATGATGGGGGGCACCTGATAATCTCGGCTCACAGGATTGGGAGCGATTCTCTCCGGTTCGTCGTGGGGGATGACGGGTGTGGTATTTCGGAGAGTGACCTGAAACAAATTTTTGATCCTTTCTTCTCGACCAGAAAGAAGACCGGTGGCACTGGACTGGGGCTCTCCATCACGTATGGTCTGGTGCAGGAATTGGGTGGTTCCATGACTGTGGAAAGTGAGGTCGGTGTGGGAACTGCATTCACTGTGACCATGCCCCTGACTATAACAAAAAAGGCTGGAAACAATGAAGATTCTGCTAGTTGATGACGAAGTTGAACTGGTTTCCGCAATGGCTGAACGGCTTGCCCTGCGTGGTCTGGACGTGGCCTGGACCGATAATGGGGAAAAAGCGCTTGAAATAGCTGCCGACGGTACGTTTGATGTCGCGGTCCTGGATATGAAAATGCCGAAACTCGGCGGACTGGAATTGCGTCGTCTGCTTTCGGAGAAACATCCACAGATGAAGTTCATTTTTCTGTCCGGCCATGGTTCCGAAGCAGACTACAAAGCCGGAACCGCCGCTGCGACCTGTTATTTGATCAAGCCTGTTGATCTGGAAGAACTTATGGCCAAGATTCAGTGCTGCGACTGCTGAGGTCGTGGGGGAGATATCATGAAGTATAGTGCGGAGACACAGCAGAGCTTGCAATTTTTCGGCACAATCAGTGCGTCCGTTTCTCATGAGATCAAAAATGTTTTTGCTGTGATCAACGAAGGGGCCGGACTTCTGAGTGATCTGGCCCTGATGGTTGAAAAGGGTGTCCCGGTGGACCCGGAGCGTCTTACGCGGGCGGCAGCGACCATTCAGGGACAGGTTCAGCGCGGTGATGCCATTGTGCGAAACATGAATCGGTTTTCACATTCGACTGACGATGCGGTTCAGGAAGTGAATCTCTGTGATATTGCGGAACTGACCGTGTCCTTGACCAGACGGATGGCCGATATGAAGCAGATACAGCTCCAGTTGGAATGTGCTGATCCGGTCATGGTTCAGGCTGCACCATTTTTCCTTATCCGCCTTATACACGAAATTATTGCCTGTTTGATGGAGGCTGTGGAATCCGGGGGGACGCTTGTCGTGACCACTGGAGAAAAAGACGGTGTCGGAGATATGACCTTTTCTGTTCCGGGACAGACCGTTGCATTGATGAATGAAGCGAATCCCGGACAATTGGCCCATGACATGGGCCTCTCCCTGACGACAGACAAACACGCCAAAACCCTGAACCTGCGCTTCAGGTGAGCCGCGAAAAAGAGTAAAATACAATGTATTCTTATTTAGCAAGGAGCTGTTCTCATGGCTGAAAAAGTACTGCTTATCGACGATGAAACGGAGTTCCTGGAAGCCCTGTCCGAGAGAATGCGAATCAGGGGCATGAATGTCAGTACTGCGGATTCCGCGGATTCCGCAGTCACGGCCATTGACAATGCCGATTACGATGCCATTGTGCTTGATCTTCAGATGCCGGATATGAACGGTATAGAAATGCTCAAGATTATCCGGAAAAGTCACCCTGAGATGCAGGTCATCCTGCTCACCGGGCAGGCCACACTGGAAGCCGGAATCCAGGCCATGAAGCTTGGAGCCATGGATTTCATGGAAAAGCCTGCTGATATTGATTCCCTGACGGAAAAAATCAAGAAAGCCCAGGCCAAGAAAATGGTGCTGGTGGAGAAGCGGACTGAAAAAAAGGTCAAGGACATCCTGAAAACCAAGGGGTGGTAATCGGGATAAATGACGATTTTGACGCACCTGCTTGCAGGTGCGTGTGAAAAGGGTCTTGGCGTGCGGTCAAGGTCCTTTTTTCATGTGAACGGGCCTAAACTGATCCTGTTTTTGCTCCGAAAAGAGGAGATCACGAACACGTCATGATCAACGGAAACACCATGCAGCAGCCACTGTTTTTCTTGCATATTCCAAAGACAGCCGGGACCACGTTCAATGCGATCCTGAACGACAATTTTGCTCCCGAGAGTATTTTTGATCTCTATACGGACACCCAGCAGGAGCGGCTTCGGCAAACAACCTATGCGGAAATTGCGCGCTACAAGTTGGTGCGTGGTCATGTTTTTATTACCGATTTTGCGGAGATACTGGACGGTCCGGTTCGGTTCCGTCCATTCACTTTTCTGCGCGATCCCGTGGAGAGGGTCGTCTCCGAGTACTTCTTTCTCAAGTCGTGGCCCAAAAGTCATATGTATCGGTTTCTCAATGACAACAAAATTTCATTGGTCGAATATGTAACCAGCGACCAGCCTGAATTACGTATGCGTGGCAGAAACGGCATGGTCAATTCTCTTTCCGGGGTCGGGCTTTCCTCCATTGAAGAAGGGGTGGAAAAAGCGTGGTTTCATCTCTGTGAGCGGTTTGTCGGCTTTGGCCTGTTGGAACGCTTTGATGAATCCATTCTCGTTCTCAGTAAGGTTTTGGGGCTTGAACGGTCTTTTTACGAGCGGCATAATGTTCGTGCCCATGGTGCTCGCCGATCTGTTTCGACTGCTGAAGAGGAGGTGATACGGGAAGCGAATCAGGCCGATATCATTCTCTATGAGCGCGCCTGTCAGGAGTTCGAGAAACGTGTCAACGAACAAGGTCGGTCATTTGACACTGAAGTCCGTCAGTTCAGAAAGATCAATGAAAAACTCCAGCGCATCTCCGGTTTGATCATGGAGCGTGACGGTGTTCATCAGGGTGATTTCGTGAATGGGAAATAAACTGTGGAGCGAATCGGTTTGACATCGTCCTCGTCATGCCCCACTAATAGAGTCAGAATACCATCCACGGAGGCACGTTATGGACGATTTCAGGATTGAGAAAGATAGTCTCGGCACAGTTGAGGTTCCGGCGGATAAGCTTTGGGGAGCACAGACCCAACGGGCATTACAGCTCTTCGATATTGGCAATGATGCCATGCCGAGGGAGATGATCGAGGCTTACGGAGTGCTCAAGATGGCGTGCGCTTTGGCCAATCACGGGGCAGATCGGCTTTCCGGTGAAGCCCGTGACCTTATCGTGGGAGTTTGCGAGGAAATTTTATCCGGCCACCATGCGGATATGTTCCCCCTGTCAGTCTGGATTTCCGGGAGTGGCACGCAGTTCAACATGAATGTAAATGAAGTCATCGCCAATCGATGCTCCCAGATTGCTGGCAAACCACTTGGTTCGAAAGAACCTGTCCATCCCAACGATCATGTTAACCGTTCGCAGTCCACCAATGACAATTTCCCTTCAGCCATGTATATGGCAGCTGCTCTGGGTGTGTCACGCGATCTGATCCCGGTGGCCCGGATTTTTGCTGAGAGTCTCGCTACTCATGCCACGGCCTGGGAAGGGGTGGTCAAGATCGGCCGGACTCATATGCAGGATGCGACCCCTCTGACATTGGGACAGGAATTTTCTGGCTATGCCGGATTGATAGAGGACAATGTGGTTCGCCTTGAGGCGGCCCTTCAGGATGTTTTCAAACTACCACTGGGTGGCACGGCAGTGGGAACGGGCATCAACGCCTACCCTGGTTTCGACAAGGACGCTATCGGGCATATTGCCGACCTGACAGGGCTTCCTTTTGTTCCGGCGGCAAACAAGTTTACGGTGCAAGGCAGTCATGACGCGCTTATTCAACTTTCCGGCAGTCTGAAAACTCTGGCTTCATCTCTTTACAAAATCGCCTGTGATATTCGTCTATTGGCCTGCGGACCGCGCGCAGGACTCGGGGAATTAGTCCTGCCTGCCAATGAGCCAGGCTCATCGATCATGCCAGGCAAGGTTAATCCGACGCAGTGCGAAGCCCTGAGCATGGTTGCCATTCAGGTCATGGCCAATGATTACGCCATCACCCTGGGCGGATCCGGGGGGATTCTTGAAATGAACGTATACAAGCCTCTGATGATACATAATATCATGCAGTCCATCAGAACCATGGCCGGGGCCATGCTTTCATTCAAGAGCCATCTTCTGGACGGCCTGACAGCCAATACCGACCGTATCAAGGAGCTGGTGGGCCGATCCCTGATGTTGGTCACGGCGCTGAGCCCGGCCATCGGGTACGAGAAGGCGGCTAAGATAGCCATGCACGCGCATGGTTCCGGCTCAACGCTCAAGGAAGCGGCTCTGGAGCTGGGGTATGTTACGGAAGTGGAGTTCGACGATCTCGTGGTGCCGGAAAAGATGGTCCGTCCCCAAGCTTAAGTTGAAGTGACGAAAAGGGCATAGACGGTTGCCCCGATCATGATCGTGACGAGCATTCCGTTGATACCGAGCAGGACTCTGCGTGATTTGAGGGTACGCATGAGCAGGGTCCCGGCAAGCCCCCACAGGGAATGAAAGGAAACCTGGAAAAAAGTGAAGGTTCCCACATAGACCATGATTGTGTGTGCAAGGGGAAGGTCTGATGTGGCGATCTGGCTGAATCCGACCACTGCCATGGCCCAGCTTTTGGGATTGGTCGGGTGGAGAAAAATGCCTTCCACAAAGGTAAACCGTTTGTTTGCATCCGGAGTGGACAGCTGCATTTTCATAATTTTCCAGCCCAAATACACGATATAAGTCAGGCCAAATAGACGCACAGCCCATGCGAATTGGGGTGATGCCATAAAAAGGCCGCCAAGACCGAGGGCAACCGTGGTATCAAGAGTCATGGCACCAACCGTGGTCCCGAGCAGAAAAGGCAGGGATGAACGGAATCCGGTGGTTTGGCCAATGGCCATCATGGACAGGTTGCCCATGCCCGGTGTGCCGGTCATCACGATCACGAAAAGCAGGAAGGCCGTATAGGTCTCAAGATGCATCAACTTTCTCCATTCGATTGAGAGTGGACAGTGTCTTCTGCCACAGGGCTTTTTGAGAGAGGATTCTTCATTATCATTGTGTATTGTTGACATTTGTATGGCGTCAATGGGAATATTGTCTGCATGACAATCTATTCACCATACATGGCTGGAGGAGAGGAGCCGCTTTACAAGTCGCTGGCAGATGCCCTAGAGCAAGATATTCAAAACGGAATCCTTCTGCCTGGACAGCGGCTACCGACCCATCGGGATATGGCGGATGCGCTTGGTGTGAATGTCTCGACCGTGACACGAGGGTATGGTGAAGCGGAAAAAAGGGGCCTGCTTTCCGGCACTGTCGGGCGGGGAACATTTGTTTCGACTGATGCCGTGACTTCCACATCCATGGTCTCATTTGAGCCATCGGCGCCGGGTATGCTGGAGATGGGGCTGATTTCCCCTTTCCATCACCTTGACCCGGATATCTCGGAAGGATTCCGTCGTCTTGTACGCCGTAAAAATCCCGATATATTCATGCAGTACAGTGACCCGAGGGGGATGCTAGAGCATCGCCAGGCCGGAGCTGAATGGACTGCGCGCTATGGTCTCAAGGCATCAGCCGAGGATGTCATTGTCTGTGCGGGAGCACAGCATGCCCTGACCTGTTGTCTGAGCGGACTTTTCCGCCCCGGTGACAAGATTGCCACCGATGCCATGACCTATCCCGGTTTGAAAACCCTGGCGGCCATGCTTGGTATCCGCTTGGTGCCTATCGCCATGGACGGGGAAGGCATGGTGCCTGATGCCCTGGATACTGCCTGCCGTCGAGACAGAATCAAAGGGGTGTATCTCATGCCCGGCGTGCATAACCCCACCACCGCGACCCTTCAGGATGGGCGGCGTGACATGGTGGCCCGGCTGGCGGATGTTCACGACCTGATCATCATAGAAGATGATGCGTACGATCTGACTGCTCCGGGCACTCCCGAACCGGTGGGAAGTCGGGCGCGGCATCGCAGTGTTTTCATTGCCGGACTTTCAAAGTCATTGGCAGCAGGACTCAGGGTCGCTTTTGTGGTTGCTCCAAAGCCGTATCTCAAACCCTTGGCTCAGGCTGTACTCAATACCATTTGGATGGCCCCTCCACTCAATGTTGAACTGGCGGCGATGTGGATAGGAGATGGAACTGCGGACAGGGTCGTGGAAGCAAAGCGAAAAGAGGCATCGGTTCGGTATATGGCGGCGTGTGATCTCTTGGAGGGAATTCGATTTCGAGGACGAGCAGGCGGTTTTTTCCTTTGGATGGAGCTTCCGGCAGGGTGGACTGGGACATTCTTCGAACAAGCGGCCCGTGAGCAGGGAGTCAATGTGTTCGGCGCGGAAAAATTTGCTGTGGGCGAGACGGCTCCCTTACCGGCGGCTCGGGTTTCCCTGACCGGGACCGATTCCATTGAGGAGCTTCGCAGAGGGTTGCGGATACTGTTGGGAATTTTAAAAGATAAAAGGGCATGACATATGGCACACCCTTTGAATTTTTCAATATAAAGTGTTTTATTCCAGTGTCTTGATAAATTCATCCGCTTCTGCGATGGATTTTTCCATCTCCTTGATGAGCGACTCCACATCACTGCGGATGGTTCCGAGTTCTCCTTCAAGTGCGGCAATGGCCTTGGCATTGAGATTGTGCTTGAGATAGAGCACCTGATCCTTGAAAGCGGCTAGAACCGGGTCCATTTTTGAGCTGGCTTTCTTCATGGCCTTAAGCAACGAGCCGTAGCGGCGCTTGGTCGCGGTCAGCTTTTTCTGGCTGGCGCGGCGTAGCTTGGCACTGGAGTATTGTGTAATTTCTTCCGACCACTCGTCGAACAGCGCGTCGGCAACATCTTCCACAGACGCGATGCGGTCCCGGACATCGTCCGCCATGGCTTCACTTGTTTCATACTCACCATTGAGGATGTCGTATTTGTCTTCCAGTTCTCCGCCATCAAAGTCCACCACGGATTTGTATCGTTCCAACGCATTGGCAAACTGTTCCTTGGCGTCTTCCTGGGATTCTTGTGCATTTTCCACGCGGTCTGCCAGAATCTCGCGTTTATCATAGCCGATTTTTTCCATGGAGGCGTAATATGCCTTGGAACAGCCGAGGGCCGCGACCATGGAAAGTAGGGTCAGGGCGAGAATTATCCGTTTCATGAGTGCTCCTTGCAAAGTGATTTGAATGCCGTTCTTCTCCTGAGATACAACAAAGGTGCGGAGCGGGCAATGCCATGTGCTTTTCTCATTGGGCCGGAGTCAGTTCGCGCTGTGCTCCCTCTACAAGTGCCGCAGTGAAGCTGCGTAGTTCCCGAGACTCCAGATTCCAGCAATGCCAGTGCAGGTGCACCGTGAAGGCATATCCTGGCAGCATTTCTATCAACGCGCCCTGATTGACATATTCATCCGCCTGTTCGTGGGGCAACATGCCGCAGACCTGCCCGCTGGCTATAGTCGGGGCAAATTTTTCGGATGAGGGGAGATAAAAAGCGTTATAGTGTGCCGGGGGGTGGCCTAATGCCTCTGCCAACAGGACGCCATGCATGAGGTCTTTGCGGTTGAATATAAGGATCGGGGCGTGCTGAACAGACGCGATATCAATGCCTTTGTCGAACCACTTCGTTTTGTATTCCGGAGTGCAGTACATTCTGTAAACTTGAATGCCTAATGATTCCACACGGCAGCCTTGAAAGGGGTCGCTCCTGTCGCTGATACATCCCAAAACCTCGCCGTCGCGCAGAAGCTGATGCGTCTGGGCCTGATCATCCACGGCAAGGTCGAGTAGGAGCTGTTTTTCCTTAAGGTAGCTTTCAATGGCCGGGAAAAACCATGTGGCAAGGGAATCGGCATTGATACCGATAGGCACTGTGGTGAATCCTTCCTGCTGCCATCCCAGGCCTGTTGCGAGATCGGTTTCCAGTTGGCAGACCTGCCGATAGTGTTTGAGGATTTCTTTTCCTGCCACTGTGGGGGCGGGCGGTGATGTTCGGACCAGCAAGAGGCATCCTGTCTGTTCCTCCAGCAGCTTGATCCGTTGGGATACCGCGGATTGAGTCAGATGCAGGGCATGTGCGGCCTTTTCAAAACCACCTTCACGTACCACCATGGCAAGTGCTTCAATCAGTTTATAGTCCAGCATGAGTTGTCATTAGCAAAATTAATGCATGATGAAAATAAGTAGTTGTACACGATCACGTTGCATCCGTTAAAGCTCTTCTCAGTCGAACATGTGGAGTGGCTGTCCCCATTTTCAATGGCGGCAGGTGACTCTCTGAAAGAGGAGAAACAGTATGACGGCTTTTCTACAGGGGTTTGGTTTGGGGGGCGGGTTAATCGTGGCCATTGGAGCGCAGAACGCCTTTGTTTTAACGCAAGGGGTTCGGCGTAATTACCCTATGGCCGTCGCTACCGTCTGTATTGTTTGTGATGGCCTGCTAATTTTTCTCGGAGTCACTGGCGTGGGGAGTGCTGTTGGCCGTTATCCACTTCTCGGGCGACTGGCCGCGTGGGGTGGGGCGGCGTTTCTGGCATGGTACGGGTTCGGAGCGTTCCGCTCGGCATGGAAGGGAGGAGTGCTCGAACAGGGCAGAAATTCCGGCAAGACATTGCGGCAGACCCTTTTACTCACATTGGGAGTGACATTGCTCAACCCCCATGTCTATCTGGATACTGTTCTGTTGATGGGGTCTGTGTCTGGTCAGTTCGCCATTCCTGAGCGGTATGTTTTTGGATTGGGTGCGTTGTGTGCCTCTATCGTGTGGTTTATTCTGCTTAGTCTTGGGGGACAGGTTCTTGCCCCGGTATTCAGTCGCCAATCCACATGGCGGTTCCTGGATGGTGTCGTCTGCCTGACCATGTGGAGTCTCGCTTTAGGCTTGATCCGGTCCACGCTGTCTACATAGTTTGTGTTCCTCTTTGAAGTGTTCATGGGTGGGTGCCATGAAGGACTCTCATTGAATCAAGAGGATTTCGCCTTCTTGCAAGTTTGTGTCGTGCCAAGGCTATGGTTTCGAGTTCAACCCTTCATCTTTTTGCCCGGTATGCGTATGATCGGGGCAGGAGTTGATGATGCATGCTTGTCTTGTGAAAAAGGGACAACACGGCCCATAAAGATATCCATCAAGTTGTCACTGTGAATATGCCGGATTGTCACTGACGCGAAGGGGAGATAGCGTAGCTCTGGTATTCTTGTTTAAGGCTATATAAAAGGCTCTCTGTAAAAATATCGGGAACGACGATGCAAGGACACCCTTTAATCTCTATTGAAACATGGTTTGAGCGATTTGTTGACGGGTTTCGCACCAGAGCAGGGGAAAAAAAACTTTTTCTGGATCGGAAAGTCCGGCATATCAAGCGGGTACGAGCACATGTGCAGGAGATCGGAAAAGAGTGCGAGTGGAGCCGGAATATGGCTTTGGCCATGGATGTGGCTGCCCTTCTGCACGATGTCGGCCGTTTTCCTCAATTAGTGGAACGAAAAACCTATGACGATACTCTTGGCTACAATCATGCTGAAGAGGGTGCTCGTTTGCTGGCTCAGGCAGACGTTCTTTCGGTTTTGCCGGATTCTTTGCGGGATAGAATCCTTTGTGCAATCAGTTTTCATAATTGTGCCATCCTCCCCGGAGGGCTTGAGCCGGATTCCCGGCTCATTCTGGACGTCCTCCGGGATGCGGACAAATTGGATGCCGTCCGGAATAATCTCAGGTATCTCAGTCCGGATGCCCCCCACAATACGGTCCTCAAGAGTGGGCTGCTCTGGGACGCGCAGCACGTCTCCCCGCTGGTTCTGGAGTTGTGTTTCAAGCGACAGCTTATTCCCTTCAATCAGATCCGGTGGTCAAACGATTTCATCCTTTTCCTGTGCTGTTGGGTCTATGATCTTCACTTCCCCTATAGCTTTAAACAGTTGCGCGAGTCAGGGCATTTTGCTTCGCTGCTTGAAAGACTTCCGAATAACGCAGACTTGATGCCGATCAAGCGGCAACTTGCCTCGGATCTTGATTGGATGGCTGCCCAAAACAGAAGCTGAGAGGCAGCCTTGACCCGGAGAGGATGGGCACGCTAGACTGCGTGCATGGCCCCTCGCTACCCTATCCCCGCCACTGCCTGCCGAATGGAAGATTCCATCAAACGAAGCAGATTCATCGTCTCCGCAGATCACGCGCCGGATATGGATTCAGCTAAACGGTTTGTCGCCCTCATCAAGGAAGAATTTCCCGATGCGACCCATAACTGCTGGGCCTTTGCGGCTGGTCCTCCCGGCGATACGGCGCAGGTGGGTATGAGTGATGATGGAGAACCGCACGGGACAGCGGGAAGACCAATGCTCAATACGCTGCTTCACGGAGAGGTCGGAGAGATCGCCGTGGTCGTGACCCGTTATTTTGGTGGTACAAAGCTCGGTACTGGCGGGCTTGTCCGGGCCTATACTTCTATGGTCAATTGTGTTCTGGAAGGTCTGGTCACGAAAGAACGCGTGGAAACAGCGGCACTGCTGGTAACCATACCATACCAGGCGGTGACTGTTTTCAAGCGGATGCTGCCGGGGTATGAAGCCGAAGTGACAGAAGAATTTTTCACGGAGGAAGCGGCCTTTGCTTTGGTCCTCCCTTCAGAATATTTAGAAAGATTTTCCGAAGAGTTGCGGGAAATGACGGATGGGCGTGGGCGGGTCGAGGTAAAATGATTGCCCGATTACAGTTGCAATGGATGACGGATTTAGGCTAGCCTTGTAGACAAAAGTTTAACAGCAAACAAAACACACGTTTCATGTCAGCACACAAACTCCGCGCGATCTACAAGCAACTCGGTGACAAGATAGATGAAGCTAGAGAGTCCGTTCTCTTCGAGATCAAGGAACTCAAAACCGACCTCAATGAACTGCAACGACATTTTTCCGGTCGTAAGAAGGCGACCGATGTTCAGCCAGACGACATATTGCGTTCAGCGTATGAAATAGCTCACCGGATACGGGATATTCGCCAACGGCAGGAAATCCTGGCCGAAATGGAAGACGTGGCGGCGGAAACCGAGGCTCTGCAATATCTCGAATCCCGTGGAGCTAAATTGTTGTCTCGTCCTGCTGGCTGGCATTTTCAAACCGCCAAGGAACGCTTTCTGTTGCATGGAAACGACCCGGTTCAGGCTGCCGGGGAACTCAGGAAGCTGCTGGGCGCGGGTAAACGGCTGAAGAAACCTCGGAAGAAGAAGTCATCTTCATGAAAAAGCACGGCCTATCTTGACTTTCTCTCGATGGGCCGCATCTCTGTGCAGAGTCCTCAAAACAACAACAAACAACAAATGGATATTCTCATGACCAAACGTATTTGTCTGGCCCTGGTTGCCATGATGCTCACCATGTCTCTGGCCGGATGCGGCTACAACTCCATGCAGCAGCAGGAAGAAGAAGTGTTTGCAGCCTGGGGGAACCTCGAAGCTGCCTTGCAACGTCGTTCCGATCTCATCCCCAATCTGGTGGAAACTGTAAAAGCGGCGGCAGGGCATGAAAAAGAAACCCTTCAGGCCGTGGTCGAGGCCCGTGCCAAGGCGACTCAAACAAAAATCTCTCCCGATATGCTGGGCAATAAAGAAGCTCTTTCCCAGTTTCAGGCAGCGCAGGGTGGTCTTTCTTCAGCCCTGTCCCGTTTGATGGTCGTGGTTGAGCGCTATCCGGACATCAAGGCGAATCAAAATTTTCTCGGTCTTCAACACCAGCTTGAAGGCACGGAAAATCGTATCAATGTTGCTCGTCAGCGCTACAACGATGCCGTTAAAATGTTTAATTCCTCAATTAGAAGCTTCCCGAATTCATTGACTAATTCTGTCATGCTGAAGTTGGAGCGCAAGGAATTCTTCCAAGCTGATCCCGGAGCCAAGGTCGCCCCCAAGGTCAACTTCGGCGACAAATCCTAGGGAGTCCTCGTGCGTACATTACTTTCCGCCGTCTTCGGCGCACTTCTCGTGGTCTTGCTGGCCACTGGGGCATGGGCGCTGGATGTGCCGCCTCACAAGGGATACGTCAATGACCTGGCTGAGTTGATTTCTCCGGCTACGCGAAGGATTCTGGAGCAGAAGCTGGCTGATCTTGACCGAAGCGATTCTACGCAGGTTGCTGTGCTTACAATCCCGTCCCTGGAAGGAGATTCCATGAATGATTTCTCCATACGGGTGGCTGAGGAGTGGAAGGTGGGACAAAAAGGAGAGGACAACGGCGTCATCCTTCTTGTCAGCAAGGCAGACCGGCAGATTCGGATCGAAGTCGGCTACGGGCTTGAAGGAGTCCTCACGGATGTGCTTTCCGGGCAGATCATCAACAATGTCATCAGTCCGCAATTCAAAGCTGGTGATTTTGACGCTGGTTTTATGGATGGAGTGACAGCTATCTCCGGTGCGGTTCGTGGAGAATTCAAGGCGAAACAGGCCAGTAAGCCCCGGAGTCGGCGGGGAATCCTGCCACTTCTCGTTATCCCCATGATGTTGATCATTGGGTTGACTGAAATGTTTGGTCGTGCCCGACGCCAGGGACAGCTGGTCGGTGATGACGAGAATGATCCCAGACGCCGGGGAACGGGGCTTGGCTCGACTGCGTCAACTCTCCTGCTTCTTTCTATGCTCGGCGGCGGGCGTGGTGGCGGAGGCGGTTTTGGCGGAGGCGGCGGTTTCGGCGGTTTTGGTGGTGGTGGCTTTGGCGGCGGTGGAGCCGGTGGTGGATGGTAAGCGGGGAGTGAAAGCATGACAACACTGGCAGAATCTTTTTTGACTCAGGAAGAGCAGGACGCATTGATCCAATGCGTGGTTGCAGTGGAAAAACAGACCTCGGGTGAGATTGTCCCGGTCATTGCCTCCACAAGTAGTGAATACCCGACAGCCAATCATCTCGGCGGCTTATTACTCGGCATGATCCTTGCCATTTGTGTGGCAATGGTTCTTGGCAACGAGGATATGTGGGTTTTTCTGGCCCTCTTTTGTCCCGGATATCTTCTCTTTTCCCGACTCATGTTTGCCATTCCGGCATTCAAGAAACTCTTCATTTCCAAACGAGAGATGCGTGCCGAGGTCGAAGAGTCTGCATTGACATCCTTCTATCTTAACGGATTGCATCGGACACGGGACCTGACCGGTATCATCATCTATGTTTCGGTCTACGAACGCTCTGTGCAAATTCTTGCAGACAAAGGAATTAATGATAAAGTTGATCCGGCTGTCTGGAATGACGTCGTCGTTCAAATCACGCAGGGTATCAGGGAAGGACGCGCCGGAGCAGCCCTTTGCCAGGGCATCACTCGATGCGGGGAACTGATAGTCGAGCATTTCCCCATCAAGGATGATGATACGGACGAACTGCCCAACCTTATCATTGAGGGACAGGCTCAATAGAAAAGCCGTCCGACTCTGGTCAAGGCGTTTCCCATAACTGGTGACGAATGAACGGAATCCCCCGGAAACATGAGTTTCCGGGGGATTTTTCCTGGAAAATATTTTTCCATGGTTTCTATTCTTTTCGCCAATTTTTCCACTTCCTCCTGTCGTGAGTCCTTTTGTGAGTATGAGTAGTCAGGGGAAGAACGTCCTAGAGGAAAACAACTCGGAATAACGCTCCCTATACTTTTTCGAAAATCATTCCGGCCATGGTCAAGCCCGGCCCAAATCCAAGGCTGAGGACAAGTGTTCCCTTTGCAATGTCTTGATCGCGAATGAGGCGGTCCCAGAGATGCGGGCAGGCGGCGCTTGACATATTGCCTCGGTCAAAAAGCAACTCGCGGCTGTGTCGCAGGGCTTTTGCAGGAAGATGGAGCTGCTCTTCGATAAAATCGAGTATTTTCGGGCCACCTGTATGAATGGCATATGCCATGGTGTCTTTTTGAGATGCCAAATCAATGCATGCTTTGGCACACAAGTGGTGCGTGAAATCCAGGCAATGGTCTCTGATCTGGGTTGGCACTGATTTGGAGAGGTGCAAGGCAAAACTGTGCGTGTCTATATCCCACGTCATTGCATCGGCAGAAGCGGGAAGGAGTTGCTCATGCATGGCTATGAGGCGAAGTCCTCCATTTTCGGGAGTATATTCTGTACCGGGAACTACTGAATATTTGATGAAACCGTCACCGAACAGGGTGAACGCGATAATATCTTCCGGTTCTCGCGCTGTTGGGTTCAGGTGGAGAGAAAAGTATTCGGTATGGAGAATGTCCACTCTCTTGTCACCCCTATGGGTGGGAAGAGCGAGTGAAGTGTGCAGCGCTCCGGCAGCGGCTCTCACAGCAGGGAATGCAGCGTAGCATCCTAAATGGTAAATATGGGAGACGACTGTTTCGGTCCATCCCTTGTTTGCGAGGAACCGCTGGGCGGGGCTGGGGGCAGAATATCCACTGCTGGTGACGTGGATCAGGGTCTCCGGTGGTGTCTGCTGCTGATGGTAGAGGCGGTTCAGTATCCGTTCCGCAAGACGGGCGTTTTCTTCCATTCTGACTCTGACAGACATTTCATACGGAAAGTTATCGATACAATAAAACCCTTCATTATGAAGTTTTTTTGATGGTGACGATTGGTTATCTGTCAGAGTGAGGGCGTAAAGTTCCCGTGAGTGGATGTGCTCTGGAGAGACAGCGAAATATTCCACGGATTCCCGAACAGATCTTTCGACTGCACTTGGTTTTTCTGATGGAGTGTGCGCGCAAATGTATCGGGTTATCAGTTGGATCAGGTATTCGATGCTCTTCTCTTGCGTGAGGGGAGTGGTGATGGAGAGAGGACAAAAATCTGTCAGTATGATGTCGGATGGCAGGTACATGGATTCCCCTCGGGCATATGCAGTCGAAAATTAGTGGGTTGTACGGTTGGTTGTCACCGGGAAGAATTGAGGCGGATCTTCTTCACCTCATTGTGTAGACACAGGAAATCGGTCGGGTGTACCGCGTGGCGAGAGACCGTCCGGTTTGGCTGATCAAAGACCGTTTTGGGCACCTGGCAAGGATATTTTATCCCAAACAGTTACCACCTTTTGATGACGAGAAAGAGTTGGGGAGTCGTCTTTTCGTGAAATGGGCAGTTTTTCTAGAAAAAGGCGCTCATAATAGTGTCTATTTGTTCTTGATACTGAAGCGCAGCTTCTTCGAGGAACGGAGAGGGGGCAATGCCGAGGAGTTCCCATGCTGCTTCATCGATACCGGGCAGAACGTACATGCCGCCTTCTGAAATTGCCATTGCATTGGCGAGGTTATCCGCAATATGAACGATGGCCGGTTCCAGTGAATTGGCGAATTCCATGGGATTATGATGGAAATTGATAATGTCGGAAAGGCTTTGGGGAAATTGCCATGCCGCGAGAAGCGCTTTGCTGATGTCGGTATGGTTGAAATCCATGATCGAGTTTTCCGCCTCAACCAGAGGAATGGAATTTTCTCGGGCAAAGAGCATGGCTTCGGTGGAGGCATAAGGGAGTTTCTTGAACATGATCAGGCGGCCCACATCGTGGAGAAGCCCGGCTATGAAAAAGCGTTCAGTGGAAAGGCCTGTCTGCGTTCCTGCCAGAATCTTTGAGAACACCCCGCAGGTTATGGAGTGCCGCCAGAAAGTTCCCATATCAACCAACTCGGGGGGGATATCCTTGAAATAGTTGATGGCTGAAATGCCGAGAGCAAGGGTTGACAATTCCTTGGCTCCGACCAGGGTCACGGCGCGGCTGATGGAATCAATGCTTTGCGGGAACCCGTAGAGCGGCGAATTGACGAGTTTTATCAATTTGGCAGCAAGGCTCATGTCCGTGCTGACAACCTGAGCGATCTTTTCCGACGAGGCGCTTTCGTCCTGCAATATCTCTCTGATGCGGAAATAGATGTCCGGAAAGCTGGTCAGTTCGGTTTCATGGCTGGCAATAACTTCCGGCGATCCCATGCCTTTGAGGAAGATGTCTTCCATATGCTCGACATTGGCAGCGCGGCGGGTATTGGCATCCGGCAACTCCCAACCAGAGGCCACGGCTTTGGCAGTAAGCTCCAGAACAAAGTGGAATAATTCAACGGCAGGAGGGAAATCGGGATTCACGTACAGGAAAAAGTCACGGACATAATCTTCTATGTCACGCAGGGTCTCTTCATCCAACGGACCAAGGTCTTCCTCCACTTCCGCTTGCGTGGCACCGACGCGCCTAAGCAATTCGAGGTGGCGGTCCTCCAGTTCCGTTCCGGACTTGAAGAGCAGTCTTCCGTCTTCGGCCTTGAGGTCCGAGGCCAGGACCATGCCTGCGGCAAGCTCTTCCAAGCGTTTGATTCCCACTTCTTTCTCCCTTCGTCTATGGAGCTGGGACCAATCCCTAGCCTTCCTTCTTGTAGGCGATTGTGCCTGGGTGATAGACTGGTTTGAAACTTTTGGACACCGTGTGTAATGTCTCCGAATGTCCGAGCATCAGATATCCTTCGGGCTGAAGATTATCGTAAAATGCTGAAACAACCCGTTGTTTCATATCCTGATCAAAATAGATTATCACATTTCGACAAAAAACAATATGTGAACGAGGGACCCGTTTCAGCGAAGCCGGATCATTGAGATTCATTTGCTGAAACGAGATCAGTCGAGCAACGGTCGGTTTGACTTTCCAGCCTTCAGGGTCCTTGGTGAAATACCGTTGCTTGATGGCATCGGGGGTCGTCTTGAATGCGTACTCGCCATAGACGCCTTTTTTTGCCCTTTCGATCATGGGAGGGGAAAGGTCCACTGCAGTGATCTTTATTTTCCATTTTGCCAACTCCATGCGCAGGGCCTCATGGAGTAGGATGGAAAGGGTATAAGGTTCCTCACCGGAAGAGCATCCAGCAGACCATATGTTGAGTTCCAGCCTGCCTTTGGCACGCTGGGCATCAAGGACTTCCTTCAGCACTTTGTCCTGAAAGGCTTCCAACTGCTTCATGTCGCGGCAGAAGCTGGTTTCATTGGTCGTCACCATCTCATAGAGCTTGGAAAGCTCCTGGTTCTTTTTCAAGTCGTATTTGAGATAGTTGATGTAATCGGAAAAGTGCGCGAGCCCAAGCTCGTTGAGTCGTTTGGAAAAACGGCTTTCAAAGAGGTATTTCCGCTTGCTATCGACGAAGATGCCACTTTTTTCATAGATGAAGTCACGTAATTGGACGAACTCATCCTCGGAAATGCTGACACTTTTGCGAAGCGATATGGAACTTGAAAACAGAGAGCCCATCCACCTATCCTTACTGACAGGGCATTCCCAGCCCGCGTTACAATTTTATTGTTACATTCGAAAAGTTACCCATAAAATTGCTGGACTACAATTAGATTTTCTTCCGTCATGGTTTTTTTGAATTTTCAAGAAGTATCACAGACGGCATGAAAGACGAGAAAAAGGCAGTGGAGCGCGAAAAAATGCCTATGCGCCATCCTCGTATCTTTTTGCAATTTCTTTTCCTGTCAAGACGCGCAGTGCCCCGGCAGCCAGTGAGGACATTTCCTCATCGCCGGTAATTATCTCCACAGGGCCAAGGTACCGGACCAGTCGACTGATTTCCTGTATCAGAGGGGCGCTTTTGGCCAAACCTCCCGTCAGGATCACGGCGCAGAGGGCCATGTTTCCGTCCCTGTCCGCCAAAGCTGGGCCGAGAGAAGCTATATACTTGGCTATTCCATAAGCCAGTGCTTGAAAGACCGACCGTGCCTGGGGCTCTCCCCGGTCCATTCGTGTGACGACTTCTCGGAGGTCATTCGTTCCCAAATGAGCGAAGACGCCACCTTCTCGGAGAATCGTCTGTCGCATTTCGGCAAAAGAGGCTTTTCCGCTTTCGACCATATCGAGGACCGGGATCAAAGGCAGGGAGCCACTTCGCTCGGGGGAGAACGGGCCTTCGCCATCCAGGGCATTGATGACCTCCACCACTTTGCCCTGACGATGGGCACCGATGGAGATACCGCCGCCCATGTGACAGACGATGAAATTGGCCTGGTGATATTCAATCCCCAGTCGGGATGCTATTGTCCGTGCGGCTCCTCGTTGGTTGAGGGCGTGAAAAGTGCTTCGTCTCCGTATGGCAGGGTGTCCGGTGTAGCGGGCCTCCTCTGCCAGTTCGTCTGTGACGACAGGGTCAACTATGTAGGCCGGAACCTGCCATGCGTGCCCCAGTTCATCGGCCAGGATTGCCCCAAGGTTGCACGGATGCTCCCCATAGAGCGCTTCTCGCAAGTCGTGCAACATAGTGTCTGACACTTCGTAAACACCACCTTCCATGGGGCGCAGCAGACCACCTCGTCCAGCCACAGCGTCAATGGTCGCCGATTTTATATCTTCGTCTTTGAGCGCCTTTTTGATGATCATCATGCGGAAGTCCTTTTGATCAAGGACTCGTGGAAACTGCGCGAGTTCCGCTTTTTCGTGCTGAAATTCACGTGTCATGATTGCTGTACGGTTTTCATACAAGGCAATTTTGGTGGAGGTGGAACCTGGATTAATAACAAGAATCCTCATGATTCATTCCTTTGTGCGAGCAGGCTGGCAAGTGCTATGGAATGAAACTTGGTCGCGTCAGTGTCGCCTCTGGACGGGACCACCACCGGAACCTGGCTGCCGACAACCACAGCGGCCATGGTGCAGCCGGAAAGGGTCGTCAGTGCCTTGTAGAGAATGTTTCCGGCTTCGATATCCGGTGTGAGCAGAATGTCTGCCCGGCCTGCAACCGGGCTGTCGAAGCGTTTACTGCTGGCAACGGATTTGGATACGGCGAGGTCCAATGAAAGCGGTCCAAGCACTTCGGCATCCCCGAACTCTCCCTGTCGGGCCATTTTGGTTAGGATGTCTCCGTCCAAAGTGGCGGGCATGGCTGGGTAATTGATTTTTTCCGTTGCTGCGAGAATTGCAACTTTGGGCCGTACGATGCCGAGTTTGCGGGCTACATTCAGTGCGTTCTTGAGAATGTCTGCCTTGCGTTGCAGGCTGGGGGCAATGTTGACAGCCGGGTCGGTCATGATCATGAGACGCCCGTCCAATGGGGATTGGAAAAGTGAAACATGACTGAGAATGCAGCCAGGATTGGGAACCCCGGTTTTCTTGTTCAGAATTCCCTTGAGGAGCGATGCCGTGGACACCAGGCCTTTCATGATGAACTGGGCTTCACCTGTTCGAAAGAGGCGGACAGCTTCGTTCACGGCCATCTGATCGTCAGGCATGTCTATGAACCGGAAAGGAGAAATGTCCAAACCACGTTTCTCCGCCATTGAATAGGTTTCTTCCCTGTCCCCCACTAGGATGGGTTCGGCCACGCCCCGTTCGTAAGCATCCAGTCCGGCCTTGAGGACATGGTCTTCAGCCGATCGGGCAATGGCGACCTTGGGGAGGGGGGTGTTCAGGGTCTGATCCAGCGCGGCACGGACCAGCCCGTCAAGGCTTGTGATGGTATCATGGAGAGGCATGAATTATTCATCTCCCCGCTTGAGAGCGATCATGCCGGAACGGCAGAGAGATTTGATACCGTAAGGGACCAGCATCTGGATCAATCCTTCTATGCGCTCCTGGTCCCCGGAAAGCTCAACCGTGATCGTTTCCTGCCCCATACCCACGACATTGGCCCGAAAGACTTCAAAAATCTGCATCAGTTGCCCTGTGTTTCCGGGACTCATTGCTATCTTGATCATCACCAGTTCCCGATCTACAAAATCCTTGCGGGAGAGGTCATCTATCTGAATGATGGCATCCAGATTCTTCAGGGTTTGTTCTGCATCATCTATGGCTGCGTCGTTGCCTTCCAGCCGGATCACAATGCGTGAGATTTCGGCCTGTTCGGTTTCTCCGGCTGCCAGGGAAAGGATATTCGCTTCGGATTTGCTGAATTCCGTGGCAATGTCCGCCAGAACGCCTGGTTTGTTTTTCGCGAGAGCGGATAAAGTGCGTTTCAAGGCAAGGCTCCTTGGTTTGTGGCGTCGTGACGCCGTGCTCAATCAGTCTGAGTGTATGAAATACCGCTGGTCCGGGCAATGGAAAGCCGGGAGATTGGTCGCATTTACTGCCGTGAAAAGCAACGTTTCCCAAGCTCGGGAGTGATACTTTGTTCGAAAAGTCGTCTCCTCCCTTGGCGCAACAGGTAAAGAGGTGTATGGTGCCATATCGTGATACATTATTTTCGTGAAAAACGCTGGTTCTTCGTGACCTTGCTCATTCAAGCCTTGATGCTGTTCGGTCCCATTCCCGAAGGCGTCTCCCCGGATGGATGGCGGGTGCTGATCATGACCGTGGGCGCGACCATGCTCTTCATGACCGAGCCTATTCCGCTTCCGGCAGTGGCGTTGCTCATTATTCTGGGGCAGATATTTCTTTTGGGGCTGGACTCGACTTTGGTGGCGAAGTCCTTGATGAAAGATTCGGTTCTGTTCATCATGGGGTCGTTGATGCTCGCCGTGGCTCTGGTCAAACAGAAATTGGACAAGCGGTTGGCCCTGCTTATAGTGAGTGTGACGGGGGCGAGTACGTATCGTATCGCATTTGGTCTTTCTGTCTTTTCCGGGTTGCTGGCCTCTTTTATCGGGGAGCATACCGTGGCGGCGATGATGCTGCCGGTAGCCATGTCACTGCTCCAGTTGGCGACTGATGATGAAAATCAGCGTCGCGCCCTGGCAGTGCTTTTTCTTTTTTCTATTTCATATGCCTGCGCCATGGCCGGAATAGGGACGCCTTCCGGCGGAGCGCGGAATGCGATCATGATCGACTACCTGAGGGGATTCTTTTTTGCCCCGGATGATCCGGCAACCTATGAGTACAAGGTCAGTTATCTTGACTGGATGCTCTATGCTTATCCGGTCTTTCTCGTGCAATTGCCGTTGATGCATTGGATATTGCGTTCCACTTTCAAGGTGGAGTTGTCCAGCCTGGACCAGGCCGTGGAAAAGCTCAAGGAGCAGGTGGGGAAAGAAGGCGCTTTGGCCGGGCGGCATTATGTGGCCATTACCCTCTTTCTGATCACATTGATCGGCTGGGTGGGCTTCTCGTCCCAAGTGGGCATGGGGACCATTGCCCTTCTTGGTGCGGTGCTTTTTCTTGTGACCGGATTAGTCCGTTGGCAGGATATCAATTCCGGGGTGAACTGGGGTGTTGTTTTGCTTTATGCGGCCGCCATTTCTCTCGGTGTTCAGATGCGTGTCACTGGCGCTGCGGCCTGGGTAGCCGGGCTGTTCATGGATGGCTTATCTCCCCTCGGGCTTGACCGGGGTCTTGGATTGATGGCGGCCGTCATGATTCTGACAACCTTTATCACCAATACCATGAGCAATGGCGCTGCCGTGGCTGTTCTCGGTCCGGTTGTCCTGTCCATTGCTGTGGGGTCCGAAACCAATCCTCTTGCCGTGGGTATGGTGACAGCTATCTCCAGTGCATTCGCCTATTTTACTGTAATCGGGACTCCTGCTTCCACCATCGTATATTCATCGGGATACCTCCGACCGTCCGACTTTATGAAAGTGGGGTGGCGGATTGGGCTGATGTCCTTTATCGTGCTGTTGTTGGCATCGAAAATCTATTGGCCCCTGATTGGGCTGTAAGGAGTTCGTCATGACGCAGGACGACCATAAACTTCATATCCTTATCTGCATAGGAGGCGGTCCTGAAGCCTTTACCGGGCTGAAATTCGTGCATCGTCTTGGCAAAGAAAGATGCATCGACATCAAGCTGCTCTACGTCCGGCCCATGGATAGCGGGTTCAAATCCGGTGGCATGGAGGTGAAGGTGGCTCGGGAAAATGTCCTCGACTGGGGGATCGAGCTTCCGAGTATGACCCACTTGAATAAAGCGCGCGATATTCTGGTGGAGCTGGGTGAAATAGATATGGATGCTGGGGATGAGTGGCGTTATCGTGAACTTACTGGAGACCCTGCTGGTGAATTTGTTCTTGAATATCAAGCTGCAAGTGGCGGGAAAATTTCTCTTGCTCTACGAATGGCAGATGATGTGACTTCAGTTGTGGTGGATGAGGCCGATCGTATGGATGCGGATTTCATCATTGTCGGCGGGTCTGCCAAGCCTGTGGAGGGGCTGCGTCGCTATCTCACTCCCAAGGATCTGGCCATGAAGATTTCATCTCATTCTGATCATTCGGTGCTTATTGCCCGGAAGCTTGAACCTGGGCTTGGGTATATCGTGTGCGTACAGGATACGGACGTATGCTGGAAAATGCTTCCCAAGGCCATTCGCTACAGTATTACCTGTGATTGTCCCATCTCCCTGCTAGCCGTTGCTGAGGATGAAGAAGGAAAGGCCTCGGCGCAGAAGGCAGTGGAAAAAGCCGCCGAGATGTATCGACAGGCCGGGATGGAACCTCATGAATTGTTAGTTGAAATCGGTGATCCAGCTGACATCATTACGGAGATCGGGTACGATTTTTCACTCATTATCATGGCTGAGTCTGAAAAGCCCTGGTTCGCCAAGGTCTTTAGCGTAGCACATGAAGTTGCTGCCAAGGCACGGAATTCCGTGCTTATCATCAAGTAACTCTTTTAGAGGTCAACCAGCTCTACTTCATGTTCTGTAATGGGCGTGCCCAGAAATCGTGTTCCGGTTCGGGCGAAGCGGGCTGCGTCGTCAGTCGTCAGGTAGCGGGTCTCGCCGCATCCGTGGTTCGGGCGGAGCAGGGTCAGTCGTTCCAATTCGGCCTGAACAGTATCGGCTGTGGTGGCGGCGGAATCGACGATCCGTATTGAGGGGCTGAGAACACTGCGTATGGCAGGGGCAAGCAGGGGGAAGTGGGTACAGCCGAGGACCAGTGTGTCTGGTATCAGAGGGGATTCTGTTCCTGATGCCGGGTTGAATATTGCAGTGAGATATTTTGTCGCTACCGCTTCCGGAACATCTCCTTCAGTCCAACCTTCTTCAGCCAAAGCGACAAAGAGCGGGCAGGGATGTCCAATTATTCTGGCTTTGGGAGCGATGGCATGGATGGCACGCTGATATGCTCCGCCTGCAATGGTCGATTCCGTGGCGATAATGGCGATGGCGTTGTTGAGGGAAGCCCGACACGCGGCTTGTGCTCCCGGCTCCACAACCCCGATGACCGGAATACCAGGATAGGCTTCACGCAATGGTCCGATTGCCACGGCCGAGGCCGTATTACAGGCCACTACGAGTAGCTTGATATCTCGCCTGACCAATTCGGCAGCGCATTGGACTGCATAGCGGCCCACCGTTTGCGGCGATTTGCTTCCATAGGGAAGCCGAGCGGTATCGCCAAGATATATGACATCTTCACACGGCAATCTCTCTTTAAGTGCCTTGAGAACAGTCAGTCCCCCAACGCCGGAATCGAACATGCCGATGGGAAGATGCGCCCTTGTATCCACGTTCCACGCTCCTTGCACGATTGTGTGGTGATCAGGACTCGGAATTCAACATATTTTCTTGAGAAAGTCTAAACTCTTGTTGAAGTAAAAAAAACGATCATAGAAAATTTTCTTATTAGATCATTGATGGTTATCATCTTTTTCGTCGTGAGGGATGTTGGAATAGCCAAGCATTTTCTGCGCCCAATTACGTGATCGGGCATAGAGCAGATCGGCCTCGTCTGTTTCCATATCCAATTTCTGGATTGTTTTCAGTGTCTTTTTCCATTCACCCATTTCATAGCTGGTGGCGAGATCAAGAAGATCACGGATTTCCCCTTCCGTAGTCAGACCCTGAATGATGGATTCATCAAGGGGGAGAGCCTTGAGGATATCATCCATGTCCATTCCCAACATGGCGTCCAGAAGAGAGAACAAACCGGTTATGAACATGGTATCCGGTTGACATGCTTCAGAGGTGGATGCGGTACATATCGATTCCAGAAATTTAGCGCGTTGCACCGACATATATGCGAGTTCCCCGGCTTTGGGCGTGGGGTTGATATCCGATATGACGGCGGTTCTCAGCCAGTGTTTGGCCTGTATCATGCCCATCATGTCAATGGCTCGCTTGAGGGAGGTGACTTTGAAACGCAAGCCGTGCCCAACGGAATTGATATAACGAAAGAGTCGATAACTCAGGCTGGGGTCAGATTGGAGAATTTCGGCGAGACGTTTCGGATCGAAGTCGATGTTGGAAAGTTCACTGAGTAATTGAAGCTTGGTCATTTCATTGGATGAGAGTTTCTTGCCGGGAATGACTTCCGGTTTGCTGAAATAAAATCCTTGAAAGAGAGAAAACCCCAACGCTTTCAAAAGGGTGAAAATGTCAGCATTCTCCACTTTCTCAGCCAGGAGTTGCACGCGTTCTACCGGAATGGATTTCAAGGCCTCGGCTATGCGGAGCGGGTTGGAGTCCAAAGCCAGGACGTCCACTTTGACGATATCGGCCAAATCCATGAAGGGTTGAAGATGAGATTGGCCGGAGAAATCATCAATCGCTATGGTGTACCCTGCTTTCTTGAGTTTTTCGACTGCTTCCAGCGTTTCCGGTGTGGGGCGGACATGCTCAAGAATTTCGATGACGCAAATGTCCTTTGGCAGGGCGAATCCGATATCGTCAGCCAACATCTGTTCCGGGAAATTGATGAGAATATGCATGCCATCCGCCATACCTTCCATGGCCATGCTCAGGCCATCTGCTATGACTGAGGATGTCGCCATGGTTTCATCAGTAATGATGGCGATATTCTCTTCACTGGTACGGAAAAGCAGTTCATACCCCCAGACGCTCTCGTCCGCATGAAAGATTGGTTGGCGGGCCACGAATATGGCTTCAATGATGGGGGAATTTTCCGGCATGGCGTCTTTTCTCTGTTTTGTGTGAATCTTCGGCGTACTATGGATCACGAGACGCCATGGAGGAATTATAAAATTCGATGGGTTCGTTGGATCAGCATTGAGATTTCGGCTTTGATTTGCGTCTTCTCAACCGTTTCATGAAACAGTCCAGATCGTCATGGCATTGCTTGAGGATACGATCAAGGTAATCAAGGTTATTGTGAATTGCTTCGGCATAGAAATCGCGCTCGACATCCCACCGTTTGACAAAATAGGGAGTCATAAATCGGTCGACGTTCCCCAATTCCTGATCGAGGCGTTTTCGAGCGACATCCTGATAGAAATTTCGCGTCTTGTGGAGCAGTTCAAAGGGGGTTTCATAGCCTGGCAGTTTGGCTTCCTTGAATTCCTCGAAAAGCAGGAGTAATTTTTCGATATAATGGCGGTCGGCAATCTGGGCGAGCAGATCTGCGCTGCCGATGAAGTTGCCCATCATGCGCATGTTCTCGGTGCGGAACGGTATATCGGCAGGGGACTGGGAGAGGATCGTGCATGTGATGCAATCGGCTATGTCAGCGATGTCTTCAATCGACAGGCACCCTTCGAGATTGGCCTGCATGAATTGGATGGATCGCTCCTCGTGACCGACTGTGTATTTGGCTCCGGTCCCATTGTCGTCATCAAGGGCTTGAATCAACCCGACATCGTGAAAGAGCGCGGCCAGCAGCCCCTTTGTTATTTCACTGGTTGAGTATGTATGTCCTTCGGAAATGGCTCCATATATGAGACGCATGGTGGCCAGAGTCACCGAGCAGGTGTGCTCGAAGTCGTGATAGAGGGTATTGCTCGCCTTGTAGCCGGGATAGTGGCCGGAGAAGAGTTGTTTCACGTCATGAAAGGCCTGTTTGAACACGTGGCCGTGGTGGCTGGTAAAAAGTTCAGGCAGTGTTGTTTTCACTTCGCCGAGTACGCAGGAGGAGTCGGCTGGATTGACGAAATCATAGAGCTTTTCATGATTCATGGCGGAACCGGTTAGACCTTGTCTTATTCCTGAAACTTGTTGCGGATTGCCTTGATAACGTCGAATATTTCGATGAATATTTCCACTATTTCAGGATCGAAGTGGCCCCCGGCCCCTTTTTCCAGGAGTGAAATGCATTTTTCGTCTGTAAACGGTTCCTTGTAGGAGCGGGGTGATGCCAGGGCGTCATAGACATCCGCGACAGCGCAGATGCGTGCGCTCAGTGGAATATCTTTCCCTCGAATAGGCTCCCCCATTTCGACTTCCGAAGCCCATATGTCAGGAGTCACTCGTCCCGGATAGCCTTCCCCTGCGAACTTTTCATGATGACCAAGTGCTATTTCCATACTCATTCTGTCAAGATCGCTGGTCAGATTCCTGAAAAGGCGGGCTCCAAAGATGGTGTGCATCTTGATGGCCTTGAATTCTTCGTCCGTCAGCTTTCCGGGCTTCTTGAGGATAGCGTCCGGGATACCGACCTTGCCGACATCGTGAAGCATTGCAGCCAATCGCAAGTTGTCCCGAACCCGTTTTATTTCCTTGGCGGAATGCTTTCTCCGGGCTGCCCAGGTTCCATATATCTCTGCGCTGAAAGCCCCTACGCGTTGAACATGGGCACCAGTCTCGCTGGGATCACGCAATTCAGCCATTTGCATCATGCGCAGGATTATCTCACGGTTCATGATACCTCGCTCAATGGCGACGGAGGCATTGTTGCAGAAGAGGGGGATATAGGTCTGGGCATCTTCGGAGAAAGGGATGACTTTTCCCATGTCATTTCTGGCATTGATGAGCTGCATGACACCGACCAGACGACTTTCCTGCGCGATCAGAGGGATGGCCAGCATGGAGGTGGTCTGGTACCCGGATTTTTCGTCAAAGCTCTTGTTAAAGGAATAGGGAAGAGTTGGATCAAGCCTGTAGGCATCGTCAATGGCAAGGCTTTGTCGGGTCTTGGCCGCGTAGCCGACAATGGAATCACCGCTGACCGGGATACTGAAATTCTGATACAGTGCGGCATTGGCCCCTTCTCCGGAAAAGAGCGTGTCATTCTGGACGAAACTGAAGATCAGGTTCTCTCTTTCCACAAGAAAAATGGAACCTGCATCTGCATTGGAGAACGCCCGTGATTCCTGGAGAATCCTGTCAAGAATAGTGTCAATATCCTTGAGATGATTGACTTCATCCGTGGTTTTCAGGATGGTCAGGATTGGATTGTCTTGTTGGGAAAAGGAAGCCTTGTGCATGTGTGTCTCCCTGCTTATAGCTCAACATCATACAATACCGAAGAAAAATCAAGAAAGCAGGCAGAGGTCGATTCTTTGTTCAAGGTAAGGGATGACGGGATGAAAGACAGATTTCCTCTCGGAGGGACATATGGTTGATATCTCTGACCCGGTGATGGAATACCACACCGCCACATCGCATTCTCGCGGGCACCTTTTCGGGCGTCCCTCGCTCAGGGGAGCGATGCCTCTGCCATTCAAACTGTATCAGGGTATTGAGCATTATCGATTTCCACAGGGGGCAGTCCTGCCCGACATCCCTCTTGCATCCGTTTTTGCTCCACGTCCTCTGGCAGGACATGGAGATATCTTTCAGCTTGTCGGCAATATCTGTAATCTGGCCGCCGGTATAACACGAGTGCGATACCAGACGGATGGAAGCCTGTTTCATTTTCGAACTGTTCCTTCGGCCGGGGCTTTGTACCCGACAGAGCTTTTCATTGCCGTACAGAATATCGTCGGATTGTATGACGGTCTGTATCATTATTTGCCACTTGAACACACTTTGGCGCGGCTTCGCACCGGGAGAGTCTTCGGGCCACTTGCCGGAACCGATCCGATCGTACGGGTGTATGTCACTTCACTTTTCCAGCGCAGCAGTTGGAAGTATGGAGCACGTGCGTACCGGTACTGTCTCCTTGATGCCGGTCATATGATTGAGAATGTCTTGCTGGCCGCCACAATTCAGGGGGGCTCGGCAGTCTGTGATCCTGACTTCAACGATCGCCTCGTGAATCGGTTTCTCTGTGTTGATCCTGATTTTGAGGGGTGCCTGGCCCAGATTCATTCGTTGGGGTGTTCTCCCCAGGCCGATGTGGATGACTCGGTTCCGACAGTAACGGATTCCCTCGCGCAATTCAGCCGAAGTCCCATGAAGACGGGGCTTCCGGAATCCTTGCTGGCGATGCATCGTGCGGCTTCGAGTTTTGCCCGATGTCCTGTTCCGAAGCCAAAGGAAACGGAGTTGCCTGAGCTTTCATTGCCGCCTCATGACATACGCATGCCCGCAGCGGATGCTCTCGTGGCGCGTCGCTCTCACAGAAATTTTGTCAGGAGACAGGTTCCTGTTGCCGCATTGACCGATATTTTGTCATTTCTTTGTCAAGAGATGGAGACGGGCTGCACTCATGCTGTTCAAATCGAGGTCATTGCCGGAGAAAACAGTGGTATGGAGCCAGGGCATTATCGCATGGACCGGGTACGAAGGGCCATGGTTGCCATTCGGGGTGGGCATTTTATGGCAGAGATGGCGAAAATGTGTCTTGATCAAGGCTGGCTTGCAGAGTGTGCTCTTCATATTGTTTTTACGGCCGATCTTGGAACCCTGAGTCGTCAATGCGGTCCGCGGGCATACCGCTATGCGCATCTGGAAGCGGGGCGGCTCGGTCAACGGGTTTATCTGGCCGCCACGGCAAAGCATCTTGGGGCGTGTGGAATCGGAGCTTTTTTTGATGATGAAGCCGTCTCGATCTTGTCTTTGCCTCCGGGACATGCCTTGCTCTATCTGGTAGGCGTCGGCCCGATCAAGCGGTAGGTCGAGTCCCTGCTGAGAGAAAGACTTTTTTGTGTTGGAGTTGGTTGGAGTTGACGCGTGAACAGTCGAGACCTCCATCTCATGCAACGATTTCCTTCATGTGCCAGGAAGGACTGGGAAAAGGACTCTTACGTGATGACCGGAAGAGTGAAAATGAATTTGCTTCCTTTGCCGATGCTGCTTTCAACCCAGATATGCCCGCGATGCCCCTCAATGATATTGCGGCTTATGGGCAGGCCGAGACCGGTGCCTTTCGGTCGATCAGCCAAGCTTTCCTGCGCTTGAGTGAATTTGTCGAATATGGCACTTCGTAGTTCCTTGGGGATACCCATACCGGTGTCGGTGACGCTAACCCGAAGATGATCACCGACCAATCTGGCCCGGCAGGTGATGGTTCCTGTTTCCGTGAATTTCACACTGTTTGAGAGGAGGTTGACCATGACCTGGATCAGCCTGTCCTGATCAGCCATGACATGAGGTAATCCGGGTTCTATATCGGCAATAAGCGTCAGTCCGGACTCGTCAAAAAGGCTGCTCGTGGCCTCCATGGAATGGGTAATGAAAATTTCCGGGTTGATTCGTTCCATCCGATACTCGACCTTGTCTGCTTCAAGTTTGGCTAGATCAAGAACATCGTTGATCAAGGTGGTCAGGCGTTCTCCTTCCGAGACGATGATATCGATGTTTTTGCTGGTGCGATCCATTTCACGGAGTATTTTCCCATCGGTCTTGAGGGGGATGGCCGGGAAGATGGTTTCAAGCAATTTTTTCCTGATGATCTTGGCGAACCCGAGCACGGAGGTGAGAGGAGTGCGGAGTTCATGGGAAACTATGGACAGGAATTCCGTCTTGGCCCGGTTGGCCCTGTCCAATTCACGAGTGCGTTCGCGGACCCGTATCTCGAGTTCATCGTGGCTTTTTCTCAATGCCTCCTCATTGCTCTTGCGTTCGGAGATGTCCCTAGCCACGATGACGGCTCGTCGGCCGTCGCGGTGTTCGACAATTCTCAGTGACATTTCAACCGGTACGTTGGGACTTTCCTGACAGTGAGGGCAGCAGAAGTCTGTTTCCAGACTCATATGGTCTATTGGGGATTTGAATAGATTGGCAGCGTACCGGGAGATGTGCTCAGGAAGTATCGCGCTGAAGAGTTGTCCGTTGAGTTGTTCCGGGGAGCATCCGAGCATGGCTTTGGTGGACCCCGATGCATCAAGGATCTTCCCAGTGTCTGCATCGACCACCAGAATGGCATCAGAAACCCGGTCGAGCATGGCTCGGAAATGTTCCAATTCATCGAGCCGTTTTTTCAGTTCGGGATAATAGCTCTTGCTTATGGATCGTTTTCCCAGGCCGATGAGCTTCTGGCGCTCGGTGAGGGAATCCGTGTCAGCACGCCTTTTCATATATTTCCATGACCTGACGACTGGTCGGCTGCTTGGGGTTGGTGAGCATACAGGCGTCAGCCATGGCATTTTCGGCCAGAAGGGGCAGCGCTGAATGGTTCATGCCGAGTTCACAAAGGTTATCACTGACTCCCGCAGCTTGTTTCAAGGTTCGCAGCCGGCCCCGCATTTCATGTCGAATGTCATCCTCATGGGTATCCGGGAGCATCCCTGCCCCCAGGGCATTGGCGAGTTGTCGGTATTTCTCAGGGCAGGCGTCAAAATTGAAATCACAGACATGGTCAATAAGGATGGCGTTGCACAGGCCATGGGGAAGGTCAAGCAGGCCTCCCAAGCTATGGGCCATGGCATGGACCGCACCCAGTATGGCATTGGAAAACGCGAGACCGGCGTAAGTGGACGCGAGCATCATGCCGGTTCGGGCCTGTTGGTTTTGCGGGTCTCTAATGGCAGAGAGCAGATGCCTGTTCACCAGGCGGACAGCCTCCAGGGCATTGAGGTCGGTAATGGCTGAACTTGCGTTGGAAACAAAGGCCTCTGTGGCGTGCGTCAGGGCATCAAGTCCGGTATGGGCTGTGAGCTTTTCATCCATGCTCATGGTCAGCAGAGGATCGATCAGCGCGACATCAGGCACCATGGTTTTGGAGACGATGGCTATTTTTACTTTCCGTTTGGTATTGTTGATGATGCAGAATTGAGAAATATCTGCCGCAGTCCCGGCGGTTGTCGGGATGCATATGAGTGGCGGCCCTGGGTGTTGGACATTATCCACGCCTTCAAAATCAAGGATATGACGTCCATTGGTGCAGACAATACCTATGGCCTTGGCGCAGTCCATGGGCGATCCACCTCCGACGGCGATGATGGTGTCGCATCCTTCCTTGAGATAGACCTCCGCTCCGGCCATGACTTCTCCGTCACGAGGGTTGGGTGTGACATCGGAGAAAAGGGTGCTTTTAACGCCGGCTTTGGCCAGACTTTGCATGACATTGTCCGGGATACCCAGTTTTTCGAGGACATGACCAGAGACTATCAGAGCTTTTTTTGACGCCAGATTGGCTGCGTATTGACCTGCCAGCTCGGCAGCTCCGGCTCCGAAGACAAATTCGGGTGCCACGAATTTTCTGAGTTCCGAAATGTCATAGCTCGACATGGTCATACTCCTCCCCGTGTTCTCTTTCCGAAAGTTTCTCCTTTTAGCAGTATCGTATGAAATGGGCCTTGTAAAACCCGTTAGATTGATAAATGCGGAATTAGGCTTTCTTCTTCATGAGGGCAAGAAGCTGGTCAAGGGCAGAACTCAATGTCTTTAAGGCATCCTTGCAGGGTGAGCCTTGTCGGCAGGATATTTCCAGATTGGCCGCAGCTGTGGCTGCCACGTGAGCGCCTATGGATAAGCAGATGGACTTGAGCGTATGGGCAAGGTAGGCCGATGTTTTCTTGTTTCCGGAGCCGACGGCCTGTTTGATCTCTTCGGCCATATTGGTCATTTCGGTCTTGGCTGTGGTCAGGAAATCCTGGAATATGGCTTCGTCGACACCGAGATCCTCCATGGCTTGCTCCGGCGACCACATGACAGGGAACTCTTCCTTGGTCTGGGGGGAGTCCGGTCCCACTCTTTCAACAATTTTATCCCGGACGGTCGGCAATGTCTTCCTGGAGGTTTGTCTGGATGGTGAGATCATGGCCCGTGTGCCGACCAGACGATTAATGATTGCGCTCAATTCGTTGAAATCCACTGGCTTGGAAACATAATCGTCCATACCTGCGTCCAGGCTCTTGTCTCGGAATTCCTTGAGCGCGTGGGCAGTGACCCCGATGATGGGAATGGCCGGATTGGGGATGGGACCGCCAGGGACGGCGGAGCGTATCGCCTTGGTGGCCGAAATTCCGTCCAGGACCGGCATCTCGATATCCATGAGGATCAGATCAAAATCTTCATTCTTAAGAAGTTCAAGGACTTCAAGTCCGTTGCTGGCCACGGAATAGGTATACCCCATTTCTTCAAGCCTGAGAGATGTGACCATGACATTGACATCGTTATCCTCTGCCACCAGCACATGCACCCCGCCGGTGGAAGACATCGCGGCCTTTGGAAGCCCTGTATCGGGAGTGGGGCAGGCAAAGCCGGGTTCATACCAAGCGGTAAAGGCAAAAGTACTGCCATTGCCGACCTTGCTTTCCACACAAATATCGCCGCCCATGAGTCCGATCAGTTGTTTGCAGATCGCGAGGCCGAGGCCCGTGCCGCCAAATGCCCGTGTTGTTTGGGAAAAGCTTTGAAAGATGGTGTCCATGAATTCTTCGGGAATACCGATTCCGGTATCTTCCACTTCAAAGAGCAGCCCGATGGTGCGGGCGTCGGATGCGGTCCTATGCGGGTCCGGGGCGGCTTTGCTGACCCGAATAGAGATGATTCCCCTGTGCGTGAACTTGATGGCGTTGCCCACCAGATTCATCAAAACCTGGCGGAGTGACAAGGGATCGCCCTTGACGCAGGTCGGAACATCTTCCGCAATATCAAGGATTACCTTTAATTCCTTTTCACGGCCCTGTATTTCCAGCCCCTTGATGGTGGTCCTGACATGATAGGGCAGGTCGAAATCGGTTCTATCAAGAGTCAGCTTTCGCGCTTCAATCTTTGAAAGGTCGAGAATATCATTGATGATAGACAGTAAATGCCGGGCCGAATTCATGACAGTGTGTAGGTAATCCCGTTGGGCATCATTCAATTCTGTCTGAAGGGTAATTTCAGTCATACCGACAATGGCATTCATGGGAGTACGAATTTCATGGCTCATGGCTGCCAGAAATTCACTTTTCGCCCGGTTGGCGGCTTCGGCATCTTCTCGCGTGCGCATGAGGTCTTCCTGGGCGCGGCGGTGTTCGGAAATATCATCCCAAGCCCAGATAATCCCCCTTCCCAGGCTTTCCGGTGCCATGGCTTTGGCATACATGCGGCACCAGATGGCATTCCCGTTCTTGTCTCTGAATGCCTGCTCTGTATTGAACTCTCCTCGCGCCTGGAGTGCGTCGCGCGACTCCTGGATGAATTCCTCGACAGCATTTTGGTCATCAAGAAGAAAGGAAATGTCATTGCCGATCAGATCGCCGGGAGCATAACCGAATATCTCGGCACCGCGTCTGTTGATAGTGACGAATTTACGCCCTCGCGACATGGCGATACCGACCAGTGAGTTCTCCAATATCGCTTCGAATTTGGAGAGAGATTGGCGTATTCTGTTCTCGGATTCCTTGCGGACCGAGATGTCGCGGACATTGGCGAGGATGGCTTCCTGACCACGAAAGACGATACGGTTCAGATAGACTTCGGCGTCAAATTCGGAACCATCATGGGGGCGACGCCCCTTCCATTCGAAGTATTGTGGTTCGCCGTTGATCACCGCCCGCCAAATGGCGGAGAGCCGGTAGACGGCATTGTCGCGGCTGGACATGTCTCTAGCTATGGAGAGATCACTGATTTCATCTCGGGTGATGCGATACATCTTGAGCATGCGGGCGTTGACATCAAGGATATGTCCTCCGACATCATGGATGAAAATCGCATCGTGGGAAGAGTCGAAAACCGTTCGCATGGCTTCCACGGATTCTTTGGCTTCGCTGGTCCGGCTACGAACCCGTTCTTCGAGAAGCTGGTGCGCCTTGCGCAGTTCCTTTTCCGCATATTTGCGTCGGGCCGTGTTTGCCATCAGGACCAGAATGATCACCATTTGAATGGTGGTAAATGCGGCTCCGGCCCAGATGAGTTTCGTATTTTCCGCATAGAAAGAGCGGGGCTGATTGATGATCACGGAATCTTCCGGCAGCATATCCAGATTGATATTGTAGTGCTTGAGCTGCTGGTAATCGAACATGAGTGATGACAGGCTCTGTTTTATGACCGGGATATCTTGCGGATGTCGTCCTGCCAGCACATGCAAGGCGATCTGGGCCATGGATTGGCCTTGTGAGTATCCGCTTGTGAGCATCCCGCCTACGATGCCGTGCCCGAGATCGAAATCAAGCAGACCATAGACAGGGACCGTTGCTGCTTCGGAGATGGTTTCAATGGCCTCCGGTGCTTCATGAAAACGGCCTGATTTATCTCGATAATAGACCCCGTACAGCACAATGCTGTTTTTTGGAAGAGCTTGGACTTCCTGTACGATCTCTCTTAAATCTTTTCCTTTTGCATACAGTACTTCGATTCCGGCAACAAAATCTTTGAGAGCCAGTCGTATGTTTCTGCTGATAGACAGTCCCGATGGCGTGGAGTCATTGATCACATAGACGTGTTCTGTCTCGGGATGGAGGTTCAGCGCCCACCACAGTGTGCCTTTGGCATCCATGTTTTCAGCCACCCCCGTGAAAAGCGGCTGGCCCTTGATCAATTCATCCCTGAAAAAATTGATGCCGCAGAAGACCACGGGAACATTCGGGAACAGCTCGTCATGAAAGCGTCGCATGAACTCCAGGGCATTATTGTCCGTGACCATGATCAGGTCGATAGTCATGCCGTTGAATTTATGCAGGTATACATCATGGAGATGCTGGATATATTGTTCGCTGAATGTGACCCGCTTGGTATCCATGTTTTCCACATGGAGGGTAATGCCTGTTTCCTTGGGACGCAGGACATCCATGAGGCCGCTGAATATCTCCTCGTTCCAACTGAAGGTATGGTGATAAGAGTTCAGGAGCAGGATATGCTTTCTTTGCAGGTCGGTCGCCGTGGCGTGGGCTGGGCAGAAGATCATGCCCAGCATCACAATAACCGACATGGTGATGCTGATTGATTTCAATGCGCGCAAGGGAGGTAAGAAGTGGCGTTTCATGATAATGTACCTGAGAGTTTCAAGAGTGCCGACCCTATCAGATGCATATATGGAAATAAAGACAGCACCGATTGAGTCGCCTTTGGTTTTTGAGCGCTTGTGTTGACTTACCCCGGTCATGGCCGGGCATTCTTGAAGAAACATGGTCTGGATATGATTTTTTTTTATGGAGGAACAGTTTTTTTACACTTTATAATCTTCTTTTTATCCTTTTTTGACTCAAGTCATACTGATGATATCGGGAATGTTCTAAACAAGGACTCAACGACGGAAACTTTCCAAAACATAAAGGAGTACACCCATGTTTTGTTATCAATGTGAACAAACCGCCAAAGGCGGCTGCACCAAAGTTGGCGTGTGTGGCAAGAAAGACACCACTGCATCCCTTCAGGATCTTCTTCTTTACTTGACCAAAGGATTGGCTCAGGTAGCCGTGGCTGCTCGCAAAGCAGGAATTGAAGACGCGGAAGCTAATCTATTTACCGCAAAAGCGGTTTTTTCCACTCTGACCAATGTTAACTTTGACGATACCCGTTTTGTCGCGTTGATTGAAGAGTGTGTCGCCAAGCGTGATGCGCTCAAAGCCAGAATTCCTTCTGTTGAATTCTCCGGCCCCGCCATTTTTATTCCGGCAGCTGACCTGGCTGGCCTCGTGGAGCAGGGGAAAGAGTTCGGTGTCGAAAATGACCCTGAAACCAACCCTGACCTCAAGTCCCTGAAGCAGACTTTGACCTATGGACTCAAGGGTGTCTGCGCCTATGCTGATCATGCCGCCATTCTGGGCAAGGAAGACAATGAATTGTACGCCAAGATTCAAGGATTGCTTGCTGCGACACTGTCCACGGACTTGACCTTGGAGCAGTGTGTGGAAGCCGGTCTTGAATGCGGTCGTATCAACATTCGCGCCATGGAGTTGCTGGACGATGCCAATACTTCCACGTATGGCCACCCCGAACCTACTGAAGTGAAACTCGGGGCCACGGCAGGCAAGGCCATTCTTGTTTCCGGGCATGACCTCAAGGACCTGGCGACATTGCTCAAGCAGACTGAAGGCAAGGGCATCAATATCTATACTCATGGTGAAATGCTGCCTTGTACTGCATATCCCGAGTTGAAGAAATACAAGCATCTTGCCGGTCACTACGGCACGGCATGGCAGAATCAGCAGAAGGAGTTCGCAGAATTCCCCGGTGCCATTCTCATGACCACCAACTGCATACAGAAGCCCACAAATTATATGGATTCGATCTTCACCACCGGCCTTGTCGGTTGGCCCGGAGCCGTTCATGTTTCCAATGACGATTTCACTCCCGTGATCGAAAAGGCGCTTGCCATGGAAGGGTTCCCTGAAGACACCGAAAAGGGAACTGTTATGACAGGCTTTGCCCGCAATGCTGTCATGTCTGTTGCCGGAACCGTTATAGACGCGGTCAAGGCCGGGAATATCAAGCACTTTTTCCTCGTCGGCGGTTGTGACGGAGCCAAGCCCGGGCGTAACTACTATACCGAGTTTGTGGAAAAAACCCCTGCCGATACCGTGGTTCTGACACTGGCCTGCGGCAAATTCCGTTTCTTTGACAAGCAGCTTGGCGATATCGGCGGCATCCCCCGTCTGCTCGACATCGGTCAGTGCAACGACGCCTATTCCGCTGTCCAGATCGCTCTGGCTTTGGCCGATGCCTTTGATTGCGAAGTCAATGACCTGCCGCTTTCTCTGGTCTTGTCCTGGTATGAGCAGAAGGCTGTGGCAATCCTGCTCTCACTGCTCGCCCTGGGTATCAAGAATATCAAGCTCGGCCCCACACTGCCTGCGTTCATCACTCCGAATGTTTTGAACTTCCTGGTCGAAAATTATAATATTGCTCCCATCTCCACACCGGATGAAGACCTCAAGGAAATCCTCGGATAATCCTCAACCATAAAGCAAGCCCCTGCTCCGACACATGTCGAAGCAGGGGCTTTTCTGTTGACGGGAGGGGAGATCTTAGAACCGAATCAGATAGCGGCGGGCGATCTTGTTGTAGGTTCCATCCTGGCGCATCTTGCTGATGGCGATTCCCAATGCCTGGAGTATCTCTTCCTTGTGGGGATAGGTCGAGGTTCGGGAAAGAGCGAGGTAGGAAGGCTTTTTGGTCAGAAGTTTCTTGGGCAGATACACGATGGAGCTGGTGAGTCCCATATCCTTGAGTCGGTAGTATGTGACGTCGATATTTCCCGCATAGGCATCAATTTCGCCTGAGAGAAGACCCCTCAGTGCTGCGGTCAGGTCAGGGTAGTCCTTGGCTTGCATGATACCTGCATCAAGGGCGTCATGAAATTCCTTGCCGAGATCAGTCCCGGCGATTCGTCCTATAATCTTCCGTTTGAGGTCGGTGTAGGAGTCAAAGGAAAAGGTGTCACCGACCTTGGTGAAAAGTACATATTCACTGAAATGAATGGGAGCATCCCGCATGAAGGAAGCCACCTTGTCCCTGTCCGGGGTAGGGAAGAGCGCAAACGCCCCGACGCATTCGCCGGTTTTCAGCCTCAGCAGCAGTGTGTCCAGTGGTGCCATGTCTATCTGGATGTCCAATCCGGCCCGTTTGGCTGCTTCAGTGATGACATCCACATCGATCCCGGCAGGCTGTCCATCTTTTTCCATGGAATAGGGCGCAAAGTCGATATTTGTTACGAAGACAGGGTGTTGTGCCATTGCAGTCGAGGCAAAGATGGTCAGAACGAGGGCGAAGGCAAAAAGATATGAACGCATACGGTACTCCTGAAAGGATCGGGTTTTGTGACTCTCTACGCGGTTCGACGCGGGGAGACAAGCTGGGGTGTGGAACTGTGTCGTATTATAATTAAATCCTTTTTCCTTTTGCAGTACAAGTGCTGATAATGGGAGACAAAGCCAGAGGGGTATACAGGGTGAGCAGTTCACAGGTGCTGGTTATAGACGATAACCCGACATTCAGGGCATTGGTCCAGGTTCACCTGGCCAAGAAGGGGTATGATGTTGTCGAGGCAGACAGCGGACCTGAAGGAATCGAGCTGTTCATGCACAATCTGCCGGATGTGGTGTTGGTGGATTTGCGTATGCCTGAGATGGACGGACATGAGGTCCTTGTCGATCTGGCTGGGCGTTCAGCGGAGATACCCCTGATCGTGATAACCGGAGACAGTCAAATAGAGGATGCGATCAAGGCCTTGCGAAACGGGGCTTGGGATTTTGTCACCAAGGGAGAGGACTTCCTGTCCGAATTGGACAGTGCTCTGACCAAAGGGCTTGAACGGTCCGAGTCAGTCGCTCGGGAGCGGAAGCGCCTTGATCGGGAAATCGCCGAAAGACGTAAGGCAGAAGCTGCCTTGAAGGGGCAGTTGGAGTTTATTCAGACTGTTATCGATGCGGTTCCGAATCAGATTTTTTATAAGGGACGTGATGGGGTCTATCTCGGATGCAACAAGGCTTTCGAGGATTTGGTGGGATTGTCGGCCGGAGAGATAATAGGCAAACGGGTTCAGGATATTGCCCCTCCTGGTGAACGGGATATGTATGTTCGCAAGGATGAGGAACTCTATTTCGGAACCAAGAATCAGGAATTTGAACAGCGTACCCGATTTGGTGGCGTGGTTCGGGATATTTTGGTGCGCAAGGCCCTGTTCCGGGATCTGGAAGGACAGCCCAACGGCATTGTCGGTGTCTTGAGTGATATTACCCGTCAGAAGGAGAGTCAGCAGGAATTGCGGGCAAGCAAGGAACGGTTCCGTTCCCTTCTCGAATCTTCCCCCCTCCCCATCATCATCGCCGATATCGAGGACGGTTCATGCGTCTATGTCAATCACCGGGGAGCAGAATATTTCGGAGTGGACCCGACAGAAGCTGTCGGTATGTCCACCATGACGTTTTATCCTGATCATGCGCTGTGGGAGAGGCTGAAGGCCGGTGTGCTTCAAAACGGTATTTTGTCCGATGAAGAGGTCGAGGTGCGCCGGTTTGACGGAACACATCTCTGGACGCTGGCATCGGCATCATCCATGGAATTGGATGGCAACCGTGTGATGAGCATTTCCTTTTCCGATCTGACAGAGCGCAAAGATTTGGAAGAAGCGATGGAGAAATTCAAATTCATAGCCAATGCCTCCCATGACATGATGACTCTAAGTAACAGGGAATTTCTCTATGAGGCGGCGAACCAGGCATATCTGGATCAACATGGGAAGAGTGAAGAGGCCATTCTCGGCCATTCCATGACCGATGTTTGGGGAGAGGAGTCCTTCACCAAAGGGATTCAACCGTACTTTACCCAGTGCCTATCCGGCACGGCTGTCAAATATGAAGCGCGCTTTTCTTTTTCCGGGAAATCTCCCCGTGATTATGAAGTCAGCATGTACCCGTATTTCGGTTCTGATGGTCAAGTTTCTCATGTTGCCACGGTCTCCAAGGATATTACTGAAGCGCTGGAGGCCAAAGCGGAGATACTGGAAAGCCGGGAACATTTCAGAACCATCTTCGAAAGCTCCTTGGACCCCATCGTTCTTTTTGACAGCCGATTGCACGTCTTTGGCATGAATACATCGGCCATCGCCAAGTTCGGCTTCAATCAACAGGCGGTCATGGGACATGACATGAGGAAATTTTTTGTCTCCACCCCGGATTTTGTTCTTTTCAGAAAAACCGTTATGCCGATTTTGGAAAGTCAGGGAGCCTGGATGGGAGATTGGACATTCGCCAATAGCGCGAAGATGGCAATACCGACCGAAACTACCATCTCGGCTATTCCACCCCGTGCAGATGGAGAAGAAAGGGGGTATGTCGCTATTGTGCGGGATATTAGCCCGAGGATTCGCGCAGAGAATGAGCGCAGGGAAACCGAGGAACGGTACAGGGCCGTGTTTGAGTCTTCTGGCGCAGCGACGATTCTTGTCGATGAAGAGGGGATTGTTACCAAGGCCAATCAACGTTTTCTCGACCTTTTTGAAGCCCCGGCCAGTGATATTGAAGGGCGAATTCATTGGAACGAGTTTGTTGCGGATGAAGACAAGAAATTCATGGAGCAGCGAAAAGAGACATTGGTCCGTGCACCAGGGCATATCTCCCGGTATGAATTTCGATTCATGTCGTTAAGCGGGGAGTTGCGGCATGTCTTTCTGGAAGCCAGCGTCCTTCCGGGAACTGACCAATCCATCGTGTCCATTACGGATATCACGGATCGAAAACGTGATGAGAATCGGCTGCGTGAAGCTTTGGATGAAATGGAGGCCATTCAGCAGAATACTATCGTGGGAATCGGGTTGTTCCTTGATGACAAGATTGTGCGCATCAACAAGCGCGGGGCAGAAATTTTCGGTTATGAGCCGAAAGATATCCTTGGCCGGTCTCCCTCTGCCTTTTTCCTTTCCGAGCGGAGCTACATGAGTTTTCGCAGGCGTTGTGTCTATAACCTTATCGTTCATGGTGCCTTTCAGTCGGAGCGGTCCTTTCGTCGGGTTGATGCCACCTGGATATGGGTACACCTTTATGCCCAACCAGTGGATAGGACGGATTTGAGAAAAGGTGTCATCTGGACCATCCTTGATATCTCGGAGCGTCGGCATAATGAAATAGTGGCCAATATGCTCTATCAGATTTCCAATGCCGTCAGTTCTACCTCAGACCTTCATGAATTTTATGAACGAATTCACGCGATCCTCAGTCGAACCATCAATGCGACCAATTTTTTTATTGCCCTTTTGGACAAAGATCAGCAGATGCTGGAATTTTCTTACTTCGAGGATGAGAAAGATGACCTCAAAGGACATGTTCTCGACCTCCGCCAGCATGGGAAAAAAAGCCTTTCTGCCGAGGTTATTCGTACCGGGATGCCCCATTTGGTAACAACCGGGAAAGTTCAGGCGAAGAGTGTTTATATCCCGGATAATTCGGCTGCATATGGTTTGGTTATACGAAATCGGCAGGATATTCTTGATGCAAATGGGGTCGAGAACAAAGACATGATCGGTACGTGCTCCAGAGTCTGGCTCGGGGTTCCCCTGAAGATCAAGGGTGAAGTCGTGGGGGTGATGGCTGTTCAGTCCTATGACGACCCGGATCAATTCTCCTCCAAGGACGCGGCCATGATTATTTCGGTTTCAGAGCAGATAGCCTTGGCCATAGAGCGTAAGGGAAATGAGCGGGATCTTCTGAAGGCAAAGGAACTTGCCGAGGCGGCCAGTCAGTCGAAAAGTGAATTTCTTGCCAATATGAGCCATGAGGTGCGGACACCGTTGAATGGTGTTTTGGGTATGTTGCAACTCGCTCAGACAACTGACCTGACGGAAGAACAGCGGGATTATGTTGACACGGCCCTCAGTTCAGGGCGGAGCCTGCTTTCTATTATCAATGATATTCTGGATTTTTCAAAAATAGAGGCGGGTAAACTTGAAGTTGTGACCGAGCCATTTTCCTTTTCCCAGCTGGTGCAGGATGTTCTGATGACATTCAGAGGACAGGCCAGAAACAAGGGGATTGATCTGGTTCTCGACCTGCCTGATGAAATCCCCGAACCTCTGGTAGGTGGCAAGGGCAGGTTGCGGCAGATCCTTTTCAATCTGGTTGGGAATGGCGTGAAATTTACCACTGACGGGCATGTCGGCATCTTTGCACAGATCCTGCGGCAGAAAAGGGACGCGGGGACATTGTTGTTGCTCATCTGTGTCGAGGATACGGGTATCGGCATCCCTGACGACAAGATTGAAGATATCTTTGAGCCATTCACTCAGGTGGACGGATCATATGTCAGGCAACATCAGGGAACAGGATTGGGACTTGGTATCGTCAAACGATTGGTGGATCTTTTAAACGGCACCTTGACCATAGATACGGAAGAGGGGCGTGGCACGGCCTTGTATTTGACCATGGAATTCGGGATCGAGTCCATGTCTTTGGCCGAGTCCCTTGGGAATTTCCCCGATAGAAGTTCGGGCAAGCGGTTCCTGGTTGTGGAAGATAATCGCGTGAATCGCATTCTTGCTGCGCGAATGCTCGCCAAATTGGGGCATGATTCCGACGTTGCCTGTGATGGATGGGAAGCATTGGAAAAATTGAAAAATGAGGATTTTGACGCCGTATTCATGGATATTCAAATGCCTGGTATGGATGGTGTCGCAACGACAAGCAGAATCCGGGCGGCCAAGCCCGGTTCAGGAATTAATCCCGAGATTCCCATTGTTGCCATGACTGCTCACGCAATGCTTGGGGATAGGGAAGTGTTCATTGATAGTGGTATGGATGAGTATATTGCCAAGCCCGTGGAACTGGATGAGATAAGTTCAACCATCGCTCGCCTGTTCACCAGGAAGGGGAAGTCAATTCAATAAGAGGGAGAAAGCAAAGAAGCCTGAACTGCTTTCTTCAACATATCCTCCTTGTTGAGTGGGAAATGGTTTGGTGCCAAAACGTGAGACTGTTATCTTCACTTAACAATCTAGAAAATATCTCCATTTTTGCTAGCCTTCACAGGTTGATTATTATATGTGAAGGAGATGGATACAAATACTCGAGCCGCCCGGCCCGTATCCTATTTTCCCGTCTCTCCGGTCATGTTGTTCCCGGAGGCTCTAGGGGACTTTGCAGTCTACCTCTGGCAAGGAGGGGACTTTGTCCTTTACACCCAATCGGGTCAGCAGTTCACTCTCCGTCATCGCCAGATACTCCACCAGAATGATGTCAAGGAAATCTACATTCAAAGCTCGGAAAAACCTGAGTATGAACGGTATATAGAGCAGAATCTGGGGAAGATTCTACTTGATGAAACACTTCCCATCGAAGTTCGATCAAAAGTTTTTTATGAAGCATCCGCTGTCGTCATGCAGGATGTTTTTGACCGCAAGCTTCCGAGCGCTCTGCGGGCGAGGCATTTCGACCGGATTACGGATATAGTCAAGAACTCCATCTCGTTTTTGGCTTCAGACAACTCCCTTTCAGCAATCGCTCCTTTTATTTCACATGATTACAAGACATATACGCACTGCATGCATGTCTTCATCTATTCGGTTGCCGTTTTTCAGAGTTATGACATGACTGACAGTGAAGTGTTTGAATGTGGTCTTGGCGCACTGCTTCATGATGTCGGCAAGGCCAAGATTCCCCGGCGTATTCTCAACAAGCGAGGCTCTCTGACCCAGGCCGAACGTGAGATCGTCAAGGAACACCCGATTCATGGGGTCTCCATGTGTGCCCATCTGCCCATGACTCAGAACACGATCAACTGTATTCTTTTCCATCATGAGAAACTCGATGGTACAGGATATCCCGCAGGGCTGAAAAGCGATAATATTCCCATGCCGGTACGGATAATTTCCTTGGCCGATGTCTATGATGCCCTGACCACGGAACGCCCCTATGCCGAAGGCATGGAACCTTATGAAGCCTTGACGCTGATGAGGCATGACATGCGGGATGCCTTGGATATGAACGTCTTCAAGCAATTCGTGGCTGTTTTAAGCGGTGCGGATCTTCTCTGATCTTTCGAAATATTCTCGTATTCCAGCTCAATGATTTTCTATCTTTTTTGGTGGTTTCCCTGCACTTTCTGGAGGTGTGTGTCTCGCGTGCCTGATCTCTTGTTTTGAGAGGGGGCGGAGACTGTATGGTTTCATATGGCCTTCCGGGTTTTTTCAAATGAGAATGCGTGGGAATGCAAAAAGGAAAGCCCCGGACAGAGAACTGTCCGGGGCTTTTGTCTTCATACTGTGGAAGTTTACTCAGCAGCTTGGCGGGCGGCTTTTATCCAACCTTCCCAGGTTGCCTTGTTCTTGGCGATCCATTCGTCTGCGTGGCGGGCGATGTCCTTGTCGGATTTTTCACCCTGATTCATCTTGGTGTTCTGTTCGCTGATATCGACCAGCGGCAGGGTAAAGAGCTCGAGGAATTTCGCAGCAGCGGGGTTCTTGGCGAGGAATTTCTTGTTGGCCACGACACGAATATCGGAGACGACAAAGCCTGCCTTGAGCGGATTGGACACGGCACCGACAACATCGGAAGCTGTCATGCGGTCCTTGGCTCCGGCCTGTGCTTCAGTCGGGTTGATCTCAGGGACATTGATCCACATGACGTCTTTGCCGGGCTTGAATTTGAAGATAGTCCAGTTTGGGGTCCAGGTATAAAAGAAGACGGGCTTGCCGGATTTGTAGTTACCCAGGGCAGAAGCCATTCCTGCTTCGTAGGCGGCCTTGACCGGGTTGATGTGGTCTTTCAGGTCATAGACCTTCATATGGTGGGAAATGACCTTTTCGCATCCCCATCCTGGAGGGCAGGCAGTCAGATCAGCTTTGCCGTCGCCGTTGGTATCAAATGCTTTTTGGACCTCAGGGCGCTTGAAGTCATCAAGGGATTTGATGTTGTATTTTTCCACTTCGCGTTTGGAAACAAGATATCCCTGAAGGCCACCGGCCTTGGCGACGTACCCGATTTTCTGTGCGTATTTATCAAAGTTCTTTGGCAACTGGGCATCGTGCATGGGGAACCAGCCGTTCGCCCAGTAGTCGAGGTCGCCCATGGTTACGGATTTGTAGAAGATGGGGTTGGCGAGGTCTTTGACCTTGGCAACTTTGTATCCCAGTTCTTCCATTCCCTTACGAATGAGGACTTCCTGAAAGAAGCCAGTGTTCCAGGTTGCACGGGCCGGGCGCAGGGTGACACCTTCTCCCGGTGTCATGTTCATTGCCATTGCAGTGGTCGCGAGCATGAGGATGCAGAGTGCCGCGAGGGTGGTTTTCATCAGTTTCATGGAACCTCCTTAGATTCTTATTTACTGTTTTTTAGCCATGGATTGGGTGATGCGGTCGAGAACAATGGCCATGAGCACAATGCCGAGACCGCCAACGACGGCGCGACCGATATCAAGGGTGTTCAGACCGTAGATGACGGGTGATCCGAGACCGCCTGCACCGATGAGGGCGGCGATAACGACCATGGAAAGAGCCATCATGATGGTCTGGTTCAGCCCGGCCAGGATAGTGGGCAGGGCCAGGGGAATCTGGACTTTGACCAGAACCTGCCAGCGGGTCGCTCCAAAGGCCTGTGCAGCTTCGATGAGTTCGGGATGGACTCCCCGAATGCCAAGGCTGGTCAATCGGATGATCGGTGGCAGGGCAAAGATGATCGTTGCCAGGACACCCGCGACGTTACCGACGGAGAAAAGCATGACAATGGGCACCAGGTAAACGAAAGCCGGGGTCGTCTGCATGGCGTCCATGACAGGGCGTAGTCCCGTCTGAAAGGTGTCGCTCCGGCCGGCCATGATGCCGAGCGGGACACCGAAAAGAGTACAGATGATTACGGATGAGAGGACCATCGCCAGGGTGATCATGGTTTCTTCCCACAGGCCAAGACAGCCGATGAGGACCATGGAGAGAATGGAAAACAGGGCCAGTCGTTTGCCGGAATACTTCCATGCGGCAAAGCCGATGACGGCGATGACGATGACAGGATGCAGGGCAGTGAGGCCATGCTCGAAACCGTTGAGAAGTTGTTCAACGGGCCATTTGAGAGTCTGGAAGAATTCCCGGTAGTTGTCCACCAGCCATTCCACGAAGACCGACACCCATTGATCCATGGGTATGATTGCATCTTCAAACATTATTCATTCACTCCGGTTTCAAGATTGACTTCCGTTTTGTGGAGTATTCTGAGGAAGCGGTTTTTGGAGACCACTCCTTTATAAACATCATTTTCATCGACCACCGGGACGGGCCAGGACGCCTCGGCTACTTTGGGGAGAATGTCCTGCATGGAATCTTCCATCCGTACCGCAGTTCCTTCCGGAAGAAATGCCTGGCTGATGGGAGAGTTGGGGATCCCGGCTTCAAGGGCATTTCTGATACCTTCTGAAGAGATGACGCCGAGGAAGCGGTGGCGGGCGTCGAGGACATATCCATGTTCACGCTCGCTGCCACTGAGAATTTCGTGCGCGGTGCGCAGGCTTCCCTGTTTGGTGACGATGATTGTCGGGTGGGTATCGCGTGCAATATCCGCCGCGCTGATGACATTGGTCGGGTCCACGCCACGGAAAAAGGCTCGCACGTAGTCGTTGGCCGGATTTTGGAGGATTTCATCCGGGGTGCCGACCTGGACAACATTGCCGCCTTCCATGATGGCGATACGATCGCCGATGCGCAGGGCCTCATCAAGGTCATGTGATATAAAGACGATGGTGCGTTGCTGTTCTTCCTGGAGTTTCAGCAGTTCATCCTGCATTTCAGTGCGAATAAGTGGATCGAGGGCTGAAAAGGCTTCATCCATAAGCAGGATGTCCGGGTCCACGGCGAGGCCGCGCGCCAGGCCGACACGCTGTTGCATGCCGCCACTGAGTTGGTCAGGGTACTGGTTTTCCCAACCAGTCAGGCCAACCTGTTCCAGGGCTTCCAGAGCGCGTTCATGGCGCTGGGCCTTTTCTATACCTGCCAATTCCAGGCCGAAAGCGGCATTGTCCAAAACGGTCTGGTGCGGCATGAGGGCGAAGGACTGGAAGACCATGCTCATGTTATGCAAGCGGAATTTGACCAGCTCATCGTTGTTCATGGCCGTGACGTCCTGACCATCGACTATGACACGTCCGGCAGTCGGCTCAATGAGTCGATTGAGCATCCGCACAATGGTCGATTTTCCTGAGCCGGAAAGGCCCATGATGACAAAAATCTCGCCCGCTTCAATGGAGAAGCTGGCATCACAGACGCCGACGGTCATGCCGGTTTCCTCCAAAACGGATTTCTTGTCATGGCCGTTTTGAAGCATTTTGAGTCCCTTGGCAGGCTTGCTGCCAAAGATCTTGTAAAGGTTTTCTACACGAATCTTTTCCATGGTATCTCCATAGGATATTATAAAAACCGCCTCCGTAACACGGGGCGTAAGTCAAAGGCGTGGGCAGAGAGGAGGAAGTCAGGAGGGAGGAACCCGCTTTCGCAGGCCACAAGGGAGGGTATTGCGGGATTGCCCGGAAAATGATGTTACTATTTTTCTTATGTGATAGAGAGTAGGTAAAGGCATATTATAATGTAGTGAAGAAAAGTAACAATGAAAACCGTAGAAATGGCAGTCAATACTGTAGTGTTTCCCTTTAGTAGTACGTATTTGTATTGACTATGAGTCCGTTGTTTCTTTTCTAATGCGAATTCTGCGCAGTCGTCTCAAAATTGGAGCAGGAGTCTCCAGGCAGTTCATTAAAATGTAACTCGCGATTGTAAGGATAGATAAAATGCCAGTCCCTGTCAAATGAGCTCTTATGTGACAGAAAAACAACGAAAATCATAACACAGATTTGTGAAATGCATACTCTTGAGGTTCTGAGGATATGACGTGGTCCGACACGGGCAGGATTTCTTCTCCCGCCAGTGTTTTTTCATGGGTGAAGAGCCTGCCTGTGTCGCATGAGTTTATCGTAATGAAATAACACTTTACCATAAAGGTTTCCATATTATATGGATGGATGAGATACAGTCTGTTGGGACTCGGAAAAGGGAACCGTTTTGAGAGGGAGTATTGCATTGAAAACCTGTGAAGACGTTCGGAATATGAAAGGCCTCCTCGATCGTTTTGGTATTGGCAATGACCCGGATTGGATATCCATAGTCCTCTTCGTGCGCAATCTGTTGAGTCGGCTTTCTATCTATACAGATGACAAGAAAGCGGAAATTCAACGGGAAATTTTTGGAGAACTGGCCAAGAAAGATTTTTCGGAGGAGCATTTCGAAGTCGTGCTCGCCATGCTTGATATGTACGTCATGCAGACGATCGGTGCTCAGGATCTAGAGGATGCCCTGACCAGGGAAAAACGATCCGCCTCTCAATTGTTGAATGAAATGAATGAGGTCATCGATACCATGAATGGGTCCAGCGAGCGACAGAATCGCAAGCTCGACGCTTTTAAAGAGCAGACTGTGGGGGTTATCGAGTCCGGTGAAGATCAGTCCGTCATCGTTGCCAAGGTTCGACAGATGTTTCAGGAATTGATCGTTGAATTCAAAGAAGAAGCCAAGCTGCTGCAATCGCGGGCTTTAATGCTTGAACGGTCGGCAAATTTTGATCCCCTTTTGACAGAGCTGCATAATCGGCGCGCTTTTGATGCCTTTTTGAATGATGCCATCCTGGCTCAACGCAAAAAGCCCGGCTCCCTCTGCCTCCTGATGATTGATGTCGATCTCTTTAAAAATGTCAATGACACGTATGGGCATCAGGCAGGTGATGATGTTTTGCGGGCCCTGGCCCGAATTCTAACGGCTCATGTCATCCAATACAACGGATTCCCGGCGCGATACGGAGGTGAAGAATTGGTGGTGGTCATTCAGGATATGCCCCTGGATATCGCCGTTCTCAAGGCTGAAGCATTGCGAACCAATGTCGAGCAGTATGGGTTTCGCATCCGTAATGAGGGGCGGCTGACTGAAGCCGAAGTCTCATGTACTGTTTCCATTGGGGTTGCCCAGTGGCAGAAAGGGTGGGATGCAGGGCAACTTGTTCGTGCGGCGGACACCGCACTCTATCGAGCCAAGGATTCCGGGCGTAATCAGGTCTGCACTGCGAGGCCTTCATAAAAAAGGGACTGTACTGGATTCTCCCGGAGAGGTACACTGTGAGGCAATGCAGCTGAAAAGTGTCCAATTCCTGTTTCTCTTGATTGTCCTATTCGTGATTCTCCTGACTCCGTCTCAAGGAGAGGCAGGGGAGGTCATGGTTCTCCATTCCACAGACAGAAGTGATGGCCGTACTGCATCGTTGATGCAGGGCATCCGTGACGCCCTTGGCAGCGACTTCAGTGTTTCAGAAGTGTTCCTCGGTACAGCCACTGACGACGAAGATCACTACGACGATCAGTTCCAAAAACTTTTTTCTTCTCAGCCGGATGATTCTGTCGTTGCCGTGGTGACTGATGGGTCGGAGGCCTTTTCATTCATGCGAAAATTTCGCGAAGATCTTTATGTCGGTACCCCCGTGATCTATTGTGGGCAAGCAAGGCCGAATCCGGAATTTTTGCGTCAATGCGGCAATTGCACCGGGGTGCCCCTTCATGATGGAGTCGCTGCGACGGTTGATCTGATCTTTTCTCTTGTCCCGACGACAGAGACAGTGGTGGGAATCCTTGACGCCACTCCGGGAAGCCGGGAACTTCGGTCGCAGGTAGAGCAGGCCATGGAGCCGTATTTCAGCCACGCCCAGCTCATTTTTCCGGGATATGAACCTGGTGATGACGATGGACTTGATATGGCACAGCTTGCCAGGGTTGCTGCCAGTGTGCCGCCATCAGCAGCAGTCCTGTTTCTGGATTTTTCCGTGGACAATTCGGGGGAGCCGGTTCTTCCGGCTGATGCTGTTCGTGAGGTGACCCGGCTCAGTGACGCACCTGTGTATGTCCTGAACGATCAATGGCTGGGAGCAGGAGTGCTTGGCGGGGTGTTTGTGACTGGCCAGACGCAGGGCCTCCGTGTTGGACACTTGGTCCAACGGGTGCTTTCCGGGGAACGGGCAGAGGAGATGCTGCCAGAAAGTCCTGAATTGGATGTGGTGTTGGACCAGACTGTCATGGCCCGCTTCGGTCTGGGCAGAGATGCCTTACCTCCGGGGGCAAAGGGGATCAACCCAGTCCCCAGCCCGGATATAGTGGAAGGCGTCTCTCCAGTGTGGTACGGGTTTGCCGTGGCAGGTCTCATCCTTGTTCTGGTTGTTGTTTGGGTCAGGAGCCGAGCAACTCAAAAAGATAGGCGGTCTGGAGACTGACCATTATCAGGACGGCACTGGTGGCGATGACGACCATCCGGCGGGTTTCCTGGCGGACTTTGAAGCAGATGTCGGCAAGTTGTTCGGAGATATATTCCGTTGTGTATTTTTTGTGTTGCAGCCAGATCATGAGTGTCTCCTCGATGTATGGTGTGTGTTCGATTTTTCTCATCAAGGGGCAGCGTACCGTCTTTGCTCTTTCCCACAAGCCTATTTGTCACAGGGGAGTGACGCCCGAAAAACAATTTCGAAGCGGTTTCGTGACATGGTTCGATTGTGTCGGAGCAGGGGTGGAGCGGTTGCTTCAGGAAGGAATCGTTTGGAGAAATCGGACAAGGGTCCGGCAGATGACCGGGTCGTACAGTTCTTCCCGATTGAGTAATTCGGCGGCGGCTTCGGCGGTCGAAAAGCCTCTTCGCTGGGGAGTGTCGGTTATCATGGCGCTGTATGTATCAGTGACGGCCACGATACGACCGAGTTGGCTGATGGCGTTCCCTTTCAGCTTATTCGGATACCCACTTCCGTTGAGGCGTTCGTGGTGCTGGAGCGCCGGTTCCCGTATTTCCGGTTGAATCAGACTCAATCGTGTCAGGATGGTGTCGCTTTTGCCCGGATGTCCCCGCATGGTTCTTTGCTCCATGGGTGTCAATTTCTGTTTTCTACCGAGCATCAGATGCGATATCTTGGTCATTCCTATATCATAGAGAAAAAAACCGAGGGCGACGGCATTCAGTGTTTTTGAGTGCAGATCTTCCCTATGCAGTTTGGTATAGACCGCCAGTGCCATGAGCGAGGCATTAACCCTGCGGCGTGGTGGACTGAGGTCAGCATGAATGTGCTGGACTATCTTCATGATATGGCTTGGCGAACGGGAAAGATAGGAGCAGAGCGTTTCGAGCGTTTGAGTGAGTGCCTTCAGTTCTCTTGGCATGGGGTGGTCGAAGAGATCATCCTGCCTGATCTTCAACTCTCCGATGAGAATGGAGGACTTTTCTTCCCAAGCCAGGTTCGGGTCCTTGAGCGCCATTTTGATATTGGTAGCGACCGTGGCCGAGTACTGAGATATCTGTTTACGGGAAAAAAAGAGGTCGCCGTCTTCACTGAGTTCACGAAATCGTTCGCGCTGTGCCCCTGAGACATCTTCCCCAGCCGTATAAATACGTGAGAGAAGCCCTGCCGATTCCCTGAATTCGTACAGGTCCACCGGGTACCTGACGGGTGGAAAGCATTCCAGAATATGCGGATCAATCTGATTATAGTCTTCCGTACTCAGATTATCCGGGTCATTATCCCTACTGGATTTTGTATTATTCTCTACATCGGCCATGCTTTACAAGCCCCGGTTATCAAGAAAGAGTTTTTCCTATAGCCTGGATACGATTTCTCGTCGAGTCCCAAATATCAACTGAAGGCAATCCAGGAAACCGCAAGGGTCCACAAGAATCCGCAAAGCAGGGCCGTGCCCGGTATCATCCACCATTTGAGCAGGATGGGGTGGCCCCGTAGCGTGAATGTGCCGCAACAGGAAAAAAGGCTGAGAATCATTTGGATGAGCAAGCCGGAAGCGGCAAGGGCAGGCAGGGCGAAAATCCAGAAAACAGGGTCAGCGATCCAGGTTTCGCTCACGAATATGACCTCCTTTTTTCACTTATCGGGGCCATGGGTCAGGCCATGATCCATTCGGCGAGAAGGGGAGGTCTGGGGAGGCCGTGGATTTGTTCAAAATGGCACTTTGCCGTCAGTTCCACTCCGTTCTTGATGATGGAGACCGGCCTGTCTGCCGAGACCACAACAACAACGATCTCTTCATGCTCTGCTGTGAAACGCAGGGCTGAATTGAATCGCGCGCCACGCGCCCGATTTTCACCGGGGACACTCCGCCCGTCCATCAGACATCCGAAGCCATGCAGTTTCAGATCGCGGCCGATATGGAGTGCACCATCAAGCTTGGCCAGGGAACAGGCAAGTTTGAGTTGACTGCTCTCCTGGAGGTCAAGATCCTTTTCAAAGTGCTGGCCGGACATGGTCAGCAGATTTTCGCCGGTATCAATGACCAGAGTGCACCCGTGCTTGCGGTCGCGTACCCGGTTGACCAGGAGGGAAACTATTTTGAGCAGGGTGTGCTGTTCTCCCATCTCCATTTCGGTTTCCAGAAGCTGCTCTTCCAGTTGAACGAGATTTGCCCGTTGGTTTGATGAGTGGAATCGACCGTCGAGAAAGCTGCAAATGAGGTTGTCCTTGATCCAGAGAAATCCATGTGTACCGCTGAATTGTGCTGCCAGATAGGAGCCGGGCATGGGGCCGATGGCAATACCCAGGATGCGTTGGCCGTCCGAGACAAGGACCCGCCCGGATTCTTCAACGGCCTGAAGAAGCTTGCGGACATGCTTGATATCGTGCAGGTGCGGTTGTTCCAGGGAAGGAAATCGGCAGATGAATCGGACCCGATCCAGTTGGCTCGGTTCCACCACGACCACTCTCCCTCGCGGCCATTCTCCTTCTTCCTGCGTGGCGGAGACGCCCAGTATGGCATCAAGAAACGGGTAGACACGGATTCGGGTGTCAAGCCAGCCCTGGCGACTTCGTTCGTCCACGATGTAGTCTCTGATAGCGTGGGTTGCGCAGTGCTGGAGTATGAATCCGGCTGTGTCGAGATTCTGCACATCGCGGGTCGCAAAATTCTGGGAGACCAGGCCTGCCGCATATTCCAGCCAACGCTCTGTCGGTCCCACTGAGCACATATCCGGGTGTTGTTCCGTAAACCATGCCTGATAGTGCATATGTCTGGAACGGGCGACCAAAGAAATAATACCGGAGAGGCCGAGGTCGTTCTCTTCATCTTCTCTAAGCTGCATTTCCCGTCCGGTGACGGCATCTCCTCGCCATTGGTTGGAATAGAGGTAGTAGTCTCTGAGCTTGGGTTCGTGGCCACTCAGAAGATCCTGCGGATCGCAAATGCGGGGAGGGGAACCTGGAGTCTCGGCATAGATAAGCGCAGCACGGCTGGGATGGGAAAAGTGGGACAGGCCGTCCCGCAGTCCATCCAGGATATGGAATATGCAGATATTTTCAAACGATGCCATACTCATGTGCTCTTCCCTTGACGTTGCGGGTATCCGGTGTGGATGCAGTGTATGCATGTAGCCTCAAAGAGTGAAGAAAGTCCAGATACACTCGCATGGATGGACCTCACCTTCTTTGCCTTCTGATTCTTTTTTGCGTGGCGGTTGTGCAACGATGGAAAGAGGTTTGCTTGCCGCCCGTTGGACGCGTATATAGAGAGGATGAAATATGTTGGTGTGGATGCGTGCAAGTGTGGCTGGATGGCGGCGATCATGGACAAAACCGGGGTTCGGTGTGAAGTTTTTCCCGAATTTGCCGGAATATGGGATGCCCATTCGGATATTCAACGTCTTTTTGTGGATATCCCCGTGGGATTGGCCGCCGAAGGGGACAGGGGGGCTGATATGGAAGCTCGACGGTTCCTGCCGCCGGGATTCAAGAGTTCCATTTTTAATACGCCGGTTCGAAAGGCTCTTTATGCTAGGACAAACGCAGAGGCAAAATCGATAAATCAGGAATTGACCGGTAAGTCGTTATCTGAGCAATCACTGGGAATCAGCAAAAAAATTCGAGAAGTTGACCGTTGGCTTCAGGCCCACCAAAAGGAACAGGGAAAGGTCTTTGAGTCCCACCCTGAGATATGTTTTATCCACTGTGCCGGGGGGCCATTGTCTTATGGGAAAAAGGATTTTCTTGGTACCTTGGAGCGCATGAAAATCGTAAGAAAATTTGTCAAGAGCGCGGAAGATCTGCTGGTCAGTGTTCGGGAGCGGTATACGCGGACCAACGTGGCTGCCGATGATATATTGGATGCCATGGTTCTGGCGGTTGTTGCAAAAGAATGCGACGGTAGACCGAGCTTCTTCCCTGCCGGGGTGGAGGAACCGCCCCAAGACGAGACCGGGCTTCCCATGGCTGTCTGGTATCATGATTTTTCCAACCCCCGATAAAGGGAGACTGTAATGCAATGCGAAATCATGTCCATGGCTTGGAAAAAAGGCATGATAGTGCCACTCCTGGTCCTGCTACTGACCTTGGGAGCCTGTATGAAAACAGTGCACCATCCGCCTCTTGAGGTGACCTTCCTGCCCAATCGGGGGGATTTTATTTCTGGATATGGTGATCCTCTTTCTCCTGCAGAGGTTATGGGAATGATGCGGGGGAAGGACTATATTTTGATAGGTGAAGGGCACAGGAATGTCTGTGACCACAAGATGCAACAACAGGTGCTGGGCGAGCTGACATCCTCTAATGTGCCTTTGGCGGTGGGATTGGAAATGGTCGCTGTTGATATGCAACCCATTCTCGATGATTTCGCTCAGGGCCAGATAGAGATGGATGATCTGGAAGAAGAACTGCAATGGAAGACGAAGTGGGGATATTCGTATTCACTTTTTCGCGGTCTCTTTGAAATTGCCCGGCGAAACAGCTTGCCTGTTGCCGGGTTGAATGTCCCGACACGAGTGACCAGGAAGATCACCAGGGAAGGGCTTGAAAGCCTGACCGATGAGGAGCGGGCATTTCTTCCCAAGGAGATTGTTCCCCCGTCCAATGCCCAGGTTCCTTTTTTGGATATGATTTTTTCTCAGCATTTCGAAAAGGATACCAAGGGTACGATCAAACGAGATCGTTTTCATCTGGTTCAATCCATTTGGGATTCTAAGATGGCCGAGGAGGCTGTTCGGCTCCATGGAGAATACAATTGGCCGGTCATGGTTATAGCCGGTGGTGGTCATGTGGAGAACGGGTGGGGTATAGCCCGGCGTATCCGACGTCTGGAGCCGGGAGCGAAGATTTTTATACTCATGCCGTGGCGCGGTGGTGACTTCGACGACGAAGCGGCTGATGCCTTGTTCTACTGTCCAGACACCTATGAATCAAAGATGGGGGCGACCCTTGTTGCCACCGGAACGGAAGGGCTGCTGGTGGAAGCTGTCAAGCGGGATTCCAGAGCGGCCAAGGCCGGATTGCGGCCAGGGGATGTGCTTGTGGAAGCAGCCGGAATCAGGCTGGAGTCTCTTTTCAGCCTCCACATGGCTGGTGCCAAGACATATGAGTTGGGCAAGGAACTTGTTTTCACTGTCCGGCGAGGTTCTGAAATATTTGAAGTGAATGTGGGAAAACTGGGACAGGGGAAAAAGACGATGTCCGGGAATAAAAAACATGGAATGGCCGGGGGCATGAAGAAGATGATGCCGAAGCAGAATGTGGATGACGCTGCCGGGAAGGAGAAGAACTGATGCAAAAATTGATGTCTATTCTTGTGTGTCTTCTGGTTTTATTGCCTTCCATTGAAGCTTTTGGCCAGGGGCTTCCAGGCCTAATGGTCCAGACGGTGGGCGAACTGGAGCGTATCGAACTGATAACCGGATCGGCTGCACAGAAGGAAGTGAATCGGCTTCATGGCAAGAGCCTTGCGGCCGAGGCCAGTGCTGTGGCCCGATATGCGATTCCGGGGAGTACGAATCATCCGGCAGAAGTCTGGGTTTCCCGTGTCAGCTCGGAGCAGGAGGCGCGGCGTCAGACCGGTGAGATGGTCCACAAGATGTTCGAGAATCCGAATTCTCCTTTTCGGAACCCGCATCGTTTCGATCATGCAGGCAAGGCGGTCTATCATTTTGAAGGCATGGGCATGGTCCACCTCATCTGGTATAGCGGCGATCTCGTTTTTTGGATCAGTGCGGAGAGCGACCACGAATCCATACTGTTGGAAGCATTCTGTCGATAATTCCTTGGACGTTCAGTAGGGCAGGGAAAACTTTTCAGGCGCGGGGTTTTCAGGTATTCAGGGGCCATGCCCGAACTACCTGAAGTGGAAGTAATTGCCCGCGGACTCGACTCAACCCTGCCGGGGCGGAGAATAGCTTTAGCCAACCATGTTGACCTGACGCGACTCAGCGAACCAGCTGCAACCCTGCTCCCCCGGATTCTGGGGCGGCGCATAGTTCGGGCCTACCGTCGGGCCAAGGTCCTGTTGATTGAGTTGAGCGAGGGCATGACCATGGCTTTTCATTTGAAAATGACTGGCCGGGTGGTTCATGGCCCCACTCGGCGGGCGCAGAAGCATGACCGACTTTTTCTCTCCTTAGATGATGGCTCCCTGCTTTCCTTTTCAGATATGCGAAAGTTCGGCTATGTGCGTTCCTTTACGGCCGAAGAATTAGGGAGTTGGTGCTTTCTGGAAAAATGTGGTCCTGAACCTTTGGAAACATCTCCCCGGATATTGGCCGATCGACTGGAAGGGCGCAAAGGCAAGATCAAGGCCCTCTTGCTGAACCAGTCCGTGGTTGTCGGAGTGGGCAATATCTACGCGGATGAATCCCTTTTTCATGCTGGTATCCACCCGGAAACACCGGGGAATATCATCAGCCTTTCGCGACGAGTCTCGTTGTTTACAAAGTTGCAAAGTGTGCTCAAGCAGGCCATAGCCGAGAATGGGAGCTCCATAAGAAATTACGTGAATGCAGATGGTGATGCCGGGGCATTTCAAAATAATTTCACTGTGTATGGGAGAAAAGGGGAACCATGCCGGACGTGTAAGAGTGTCTTGGAGGTTGTCAAAGTGGCGGGAAGAAGCTCGACATTCTGCCCTCGATGTCAGCGTCGAAACCAGGGGTGACAAGTCCGCAATGTTCTGTGAAAGTTGTTTGTGGACCTGGACGCGGATATTCTGGTGAAGCCTGTCTGTGCATTGTGGTTCATGAGTGGAAAGACAGGATAACTCGTTGCTTTTTGTCTTAAAAGCTGCTTCTCAATATCTTATTATATTCCAAGAAGTTATAAGTTTGACTCAAAAAAATGTCTTTCAGACAGTTAAAACTGAAGTATAATACAATTTTCCAATTAATCTATTGTATTTGAGTATATTAAATAAAGTCTAGTAAAAATTTAGAGAAGGTGGCTAACAAGATTTCAGGGAGTTACGCCATCGTCGTTAATCCGGGAACAGAAGTGAATAAGCACGGAAAGAATATTGCGAAAAAAGCCGCAGTGGTGGCTGGGGCGACATTGATTTCACGTCTCTTGGGGTTTGTTAGAGATGTCATCGTTGCTTTTGCCTTGGGGGCAGGAATGTTTGCGGATGCCTTCTTTGTGGCCTTCCGTATTCCAAACCTGTTGCGCAGGCTTTTTGGTGAAGGGTCACTGACCATGGCTTTTATTCCGGTTTTCTCGAGGATCATGGAAGAGGAGGGGGAAGAGGCGGCTCAAGCCATGGCACGCTCCGCGATGATCTGGTTGTGTGTCATTCTCGGCTGCATCACGCTTCTGGTGGAATTGAGTGCTGGGCCTCTGACTATGATCATTGCACCGGGATTCCTTGATAATTCTGTGCAGTTTCAGGCAACAGTGGAGTTGATCCGCATTTGTTTTCCATATGTCATCTTCATTTGCGGCGTGGCTTTGTGCATGGGTATTCTCAATGCCAGAGACCATTTTCTTTCCCCGGCCCTTGCTCCGGTCGTGCTAAATATCTCGCTGATCGGAGCGGCGCTGATCGGCTATTTTTTCGGGCTGAACGTTGCCTATTCCATGGCTTATGGGGTTCTGGCGGGTGGAGTCGGGCAGTTGTTGCTTCAGCAGCCGTTTTTGTTTTCATCAGGGTTTCGTTGGAAAGGGGGGTGGAGTTGGAGAAACCAGGGGGTCGCCCGGATGGGGATGCTCATGCTTCCCACCGTGTTCGGGGCTGCGGTTTATCAGATCAATATTCTGCTCGGCACTTTGCTCGCCTCTTACCTGCCTGTGGGGTCTGTTTCCTATCTGTATTATGCTGATCGGCTGGTCCAATTTCCCCTTGGTGTTTTCGGCATAGCGGTCTCTACGGCAGCTCTGCCAAGTCTGGCCAAACTGGCTGCCAGAGGAGAGATGGAAGAATTCGATGGGGCACTTTCCGTTTCACTCGCACTGACACTGTTTATAGCGCTGCCATCAGCTGCCGGTCTGATAGGGCTTGCGAATCCGGTTATCGGATTGCTGTTTGAGCGCGGTGCTTTTTCGGCTGAAGCGGTTTCTGCCACAGCTCAGGCTTTGGTTGCCTATTCGATAGGTTTGCCATTCATCGCTCTGGCCCGTCCCCTGGTCGCCGGATTTTATGCCCTGGAAGATACCAGGACTCCTGTTCGGGTTGCTGTCCTTTGCCTTCTCAGCAATGTGGGCCTTGGCATTTTTCTGATGCAATCACTTGCTCATGTGGGGCTGGCTTTGGCGGTCAGCCTTTCTTCGTTTCTCAACTTTATCTGTTTGTACGTTCTTCTGGTTCAAAAACGGGGCAGAGGGCTGATTGGTCTTGGTATGGTGGTCAAATCTGTCATGCTCAGCCTGATTGTCGGCGTCGGTGCGTTTCTGACCGCAGTATGGCACCCGTGGTGGCTTGCGCTGATCCCGTTTTGGTGTGTTTTTTACATCGGAGCCGGCCATATGCTTGGCATGCAGGAAGCTCGTTTATTGACAGGACTTGTGGCTACCAGAATTCGCAGACGCAAAAAAGTGAGGGAGGGATAATCGTGGTTGAGTTCGACACGAATGCCATTCTGAAGCAGCGCGATTTTTTCCCGCGCGGCATGGTCCAACCCGAGGGAGGGTATCGGTTTTCCCTTGATTCACTTTTGCTGGCCTGTTTTGTTCATCCCGGACGGCGTCATTCCGGACTTGATCTTGGGTGCGGTTGTGGGGTGGTGGGGCTTGCCATGTTACTCCGTCGTCCGGATTTGAAGATACTCGGCGTGGAGAGTGAAGCTCTGTCTGTGGAGTGTGCCCGCGAGAATAGTGTCAGACTCCATTTCTCCAGTATGATGAATGTCACCCAGGGTGATGTGAAGGAATGGCGGCCTGATGCTGTGGTGGATTTTGTCGTCTCAAATCCTCCATACAGAAAGCTCGGGCAGGGCCGAGTCAGCCAGGGTGAGAGTCGTCAAGCGGCCCGCTTTGAAGGCAAGGGAGATTTTGCCGGATTTGCCCGGTGTGCCGCTCTTGCCCTCAAGACACGGGGAAAGTTCACGTTTGTCCATCTCCCCGAGCGCATCCCCGAGTTGCTGGCAGTGTTGTCGAAAAATGGTCTGGAGCCCAAAAGAATGCGCATGGTCCATGGTCGGGCTGATGAAAATGCCACCATGGTGCTGATCGAAGCAATCAAAGCCGGAGGGGGTGGTCTGATCGTCGAGCCTCCGCTTGTCCTGCATCAGGGGCATGGGAAACAGACGCAGTTGACCGAGCAGGTGTTGGAATTTTGTCCTTTTTTACGCTCCAAGCATGAAGGAAGCGATGAGCATGAGTGATTTCGTTAGCAAAAGAGTGACCGAATTCTTTGGGAGCGGAAGATTGTACTGTGCTGAGACCGTTGTGTCGATCATGGCCGAGGCAGGAGGCCGTGACTCGTCCGACATCGTTCGTATGGCAACCGGATTTTGCAGCGGCGGTGCGCGGACAGATGGTCAGTGTGGTGCTGTCTCTGGCGCGATCATGGGGCTTGGCCTCTATGCGGGACGGCGCACAGTCGGAGAGGACTATGAGCCAGTGTATGTGTTGGTGCAGGAATTTATGGAACGATTTGACAAACAGTACGAGTCTCTGTCCTGTACCAAGCTCTGTGGGTGCAATCTGGCTTCGGATGCAGGCCGTATGCAATTCAAGCAGAAGCGAGTTGTCGAAACCTGTATTGAAATAGCTGTTTTTGCCATTGAGACAGCGCTCGGTCTACTTCAGGAGCATGGCTTTCTGCCGGATGAGAATGAGAGTCTCAAGTCCCGGCTCGCTCCATGCGGGCTTTTATGCGGGAAATGTCTGGCATATGAAAGTGGGCCAATTCAACTTTTGAGCGTTGGTCTGGCTGCCACGCTGGGAGACTCTTTTGGTGTCTATGCCGAACGGTTTCGGCACGCGAATCCGGTATTTGCCCAGTATCCGGCCTTCAGGGAGATGCTGGACTTTTTCAGCCGGGGAAGCTGTACGGGATGCCGTGGGAGTGGGGGCCTTTTCAGGGAGTGTGCCGTCTCCACATGTGTGGTGGAACACGGGGTGGATTACTGTTACCAATGTGAGTATTTCCCTTGCGGGAAACATGGTATGCCCGAGGCGCTGGCCGCTGTTTGGAAAAGTCGGAATGAAGCCATGCGTGAGCTTGGTCCAGAGGAATGGTGCCATCAGTGTCAGGAACAACTCCGTTATCCATGACGATAAGCTTTCGATAATGAAAAAATACCTATATGAAAAGATTTAAAACTTATTCGGTAAGCAGATGATAACCAGGATACTTCTTGAAAATTTCATGGCTCATGAGCGCACTGAACTGGAGCTCGGTCCTGGCGTCAATGCGCTGACTGGTCCCAATAATACGGGTAAGTCTGCTCTTGTCGAAGGGCTGCGGTGCGTGGCGACCAACCCTATCCCGAAGCATTACATTCGGCATGGCGCACAGGAGGCGCGGGTCACGGTGGAGTTGGAGGATGGTACCAGGATTGTCTGGATACGCAAAAAGCGCTCCTCCGGGTATGAAATGTGGCGTCCTGGTATGGAAGAACCACAGAAGTATTGGAAATTTGGTCGGAAACCGCCCGAAGAAGTCCTGGCGGCGCTTCGCCTTGATCTCGTTGAGTTGGAAACCGGTGGTGAAATCGATGTGCATGTGGGCAATCAGCGCGAACCGGTTTTTCTGCTCAATCAGCCCGGTTCCAATGCAGCAGCTTTCTTTGCCGCTTCCACGGAAGGTGCGCATCTTCTGGCCATGCAAAATCTGCTCAAGCGCAAGACGCAGGAGACCAAACGCTCCGAAAGGGAATTGGAGGATCGTCTTGACTCTGTTCATGATAGTTTGGACGCATTCTATTCCTTGCCGGGCATTGAAATGAACCTGGAAAAGGCGCGGGAGATGGAGGCGCAGGCTCAGACCGTTCAGGATCAGATCCCAAGGCTGGAAAAGACTCTCTCCACCTACGGCTCTCTGTTGGATGATCTGGCGCGCCAAAGCAGGAGAATTACATCTCTCAATGCTGTTCAACCGGTTCCGGCTCTGACTGAAGTCCGCGATTTGAATTCTTTGATTACACATATGGGTGATGTTTTTCGAGCGTTTAGCAAAGGCGTGGGAGTTGTTAGGGTACTGTCGGTCTTGCGGGTACTTCCGGAAATTGAGAAAACGTCCCGTCTGGCTTTGTTTTGTGACCACTTTCGCCAGTTGGCAAAGGATTTGCGTACTGCGAGGGCTGGATGCGCAGCGATGGATGGCTTGAGCGCACCACCGGTCCCGGCGGAGACCTCGGGTCTTGCGGAGCTGACAGAAGCTTTGATCACTTCCATATATAGGGCACGTCGGGAGCAACGACGAACTGAAGTCTTGCAGTCTGTTGTGGAGCCTCCCAGCGTGACCGAGTGCGGGGCGCTGGAGTCCCTGCTTGGAGAAATAGGGTCTCTTGATCTGGACAGGCAGCGGGCGCAGGAGAGGTTCGATGCATTGGAGAAGCAGTTGGAGACATTGAAGGATGACATCGCATACCGGGTCGGGGAAGTGGGATGCTGTCCGACTTGCGGTGCGGACATCAACGCTGAAGCCTTCCTTGATCGGGGGTGTCGTCATGACGGTTGATGTCGTTGAAGCCAAAGGGCTTTTCCTGATCGCGGACCCGCATCTGGCGGACACTCCGCCGGGTCAACGGCTGGATGGTTATCTCGATCAGATCATGAACAAGATGGCCGCGTGTCTGGATCGGGCGCGGGAGTTGGACCTCGCCGTGGTTTTTCTTGGCGACATGTTTCATTGGCCTCGTGACAACTCCAACAAGATGCTTGTGGATCTCATTGCGCTTTTTGGCTCCCGGCAGGGCAATGATCAGGTCTGGGCATTAGTGGGAAATCACGACAAGTATCAGGCCCGTTTTACCGATGACGTAAGTCTTGCTGTTCTGGAGGCGGCTGGAGTGCTTCGACTCATGAAGGAGGATGGTCCCCAGTTTCGTCTGAAGACGGACAAAGGAGATGTCCTGGTCGGTGCCAGCCCTGACGGGACTCCATTGCCCAAAGGATACGAAAAGCAGGAGGGTGACCCTGACACCGTGATCTGGCTTTCCCATCATAATATCCAGTTCCCTGAATTTATGGAGAAAGCTTACTCCATCAAAGAGTTGCCGGGTATTGACTGGCTGATAAACGGGCACATACATCGCCCGCAGCCGACCTTGACCAAAGGGCAGACTTCGTGGGCCAATCCCGGCAATGTGACCCGGCTCACTTTTACGCGCATATCCATGACTCGGGAACCGGCGGCGGCCATCTGGACCCCCGGATGTGGTGATCTGGAAAAATGGGTTATTCCCTTTGAACCTTTTGCAGCGGTCTTTCCTGATCAGGAATTACCACCTGAAGAAGTTCAGGTGGAAGGGGAGTCTGATTACGTGAAGGGACTGGAAAGACTGGCCTGGCAACGGACACAAGAAGGCATGGGGTTGAAAGAGTTTTTGACTGATAATGTCCCTCGTGAGACCCGTGAAGGGGAACTCATATGGGAGCTTTACGAGGAGGTTGTACGTGGTGAATGATAATCCCAATGGAGCAGGCATGAATCCGGACGTGACGCTGGAGCAGGAGTTGAACGGCTTGCGGCGGCAGTATGAACATCTGCGCGATCAGCGGGTGCGGGCCGAAACGCAGGTGGCGGATTTATCCGGCCGCCTTGATGCCCTCAAGGCCCAGGCTTTGGAGGAGTACGGGACCAGTGACCCGAAAGAACTGCAACGTCTTTTACAGGATAAACGTCAAGAAAATGAGCGTATTGTCGCAGAATATCGCGAACATATACAAACGGTTCAGAGTGATCTGGCACAGGTCGAAAACCGCACGGATGGAGACGGCTAGTGGAAACTCCCTTTCCCGGAACGGATTTGAGGGCATTGGAGAGGCGTCACGACCGCCTGTCTGCCAAAGCCGAGGCGTTGCATGCGGAGCATGGACGAGTGCGGAAACAGCTTGGAGCCATTCAGAACTTTCTCGTATTGGCTCCTGCGGCCAAGGATCGTTTGGAAGAGTTGTCCAAGACTCTTTTCGGCAAGATTCTCGATGAGGTGGAATTGAATCTGACCCATGCGATTCGTGAAATTCTCGGGCAGGACCGTGTGGTCTTTACTGAACGGGACGTCAAGAACAACCGCCTTCAGATACAGTTTCAGATTCGTAATCGGGGAAATGAGGATGAGGTGGAAGATATCATGAGCGGGCAGGGTGGCTCGGTCTGCAACATCCTTTCCGTGGGCCTTCGGCTTATCGCCCTGTCTCAATTGCCGGAAGAAAAGCACAGGCCCTTTCTTGTTCTCGATGAGCAGGACTGCTGGCTCAAACCTGCTCTGGTGCCGAAATTCATGCAACTCATTCATGAGATAGCAGAAAGACTTTCCCTGCAACTCCTCGTGATCAGTCATCACCCGCTTGACCTGTTTTCCGGGGCAGCCGACCGGATTTTCGAATTGCGGCCGGACAAGGATTCCGGTGCAAGAGTCGTACAGGTCAAATAGGGAGTGATATTCTTTGATTCGCGGTGTAGGATCGGGGCAAAGAACATATCTTTTGCGCCTTTTCAAGAGACCCCATGAAATATGAAAGAGGGAATATCCATTCGGTTGTTCTCAAAATGAAATTATAACGGGGCAGGACCGTGCTTTCACAGTGTTCTCCGAATGCAGTTCAGCTCCTCCCCGAAAGCAATCGTATGGCAACGGCTTGAATCCCCGTCTGCCTGCATCAGGAGATTGTTCATGAAACGCATTCAGACTTTCCTTCTCATCGCCACTGTCATGATCGCATCATCGGCTCTTGCCGGGCAGGTGTTCCCGAATCTGGCGCTCACAGGTCAACTGACGCCCGAGCAACAGGCGTATCTCGGCGTTGGTTCCGAATCGATCAAGCTCACCGACATCAAGGCAGAGTATCTTTTTATCGAAGGGTACAGCATGTACTGTCCGGTTTGTCAGCGTGATGCCCCGGCGATCAACGCACTCTATAAAACCGTGACTGAGGCCGATCCGACTGGCCGTATCCGGTTCATGGGCATAGGACTTGGTAATACGCCATATGAAATTGCCTTCTACAAAAAAAAATACACTGTGCCTTTTCCACTGTTTATGGATGAAGACTACGTCATTCACAAGCAACTGGGCGAGATAGGCACACCGACTTTTTATATCATCAAACTCGGTCCCACTCCTGAAGTGATCTTCAAGCAGGAAGGGGAGCCGGAAAACATGGACGCTCTTTTGAACGCAATCAAGGAGACGACCGGACTCAAGTAGGAGTTGCTCATGAAAAAAAGATTTATATTTGCTCTGGGGTTGGTGCTTCTGGCCACGACGGCACTGGCGCATGAAAAATATTATTCGATGGGGAATCTCAAACCGCGAGATAGCGAACTGAAGGTTGCTACGGGTGATATGGCCCCTGATTTTGAATTACCTTCGGTGTCCGGTGGCACAGTACGGCTCTCGGATTATCGTGGTAAAAAAAACGTGATCCTTTCCTTTGTGCCTGCCGCATGGACGCCTGTGTGTTCTGACCAGTGGCCTGGGTATAATATTGCGCAGGAAATATTTGAGGAATTGGACACTGTGTTGATAGGCATTTCAGTGGATAATACCCCTTCCCAGGCTGCGTGGACTGAATCCATGAACACCATTACGTTCCCCGTGCTTTCTGATTTTTGGCCTCATGGTGGGGTTTCGGATGCTTACGGAGTGCTTCGCAGTGACGGTATTGCGGAAAGGGCGTTATTTGTCATCGACAAAAAGGGAATGATTCGTTTCATCGATGTCCACGATATCAATTCCCGGCCTGATCTGGGAGTTCTGGTCAAGGCTCTGCAAGCCCTGGAGTAGCCGTTTTTGTGCAGGAAATATGTCGTCATGAAAAGGCGGCATAGCCGAGACCGGGTATACCGCCTTTTTCCCTTTGGCAAAGGGCATTAGCGGACTTTCAGGGCTTCCTCTTCCGAGTCGAAGAGTTTTGCCAGTTTGGTAATACCGACCATTTCGAACACAGCTTTGAAATTGGTGGAAAGGCCGGTCAGGACCACCCGGACTCCGGCATCCCGTTGAGATTGCAGGAGCGTGGTCAGTCCGGTCAGTCCGGCTCCGTTGATGGATGCATTCTTTTCAAAGTCGATGAGTACCAGAGACTTGTCGAGCTTCCTTGCCTTGTTGAATGTTTCCGTGAGATGCGGGATGGTATTGGTGGTGACATTTCCGCGTACCCCAATGACCGCAGCTTTGACGCGCTCTTCAAGAGAGACCTGCCCCTCTTCATTTCTGGCGATCTCCAACCGCTCGGCGGCGCGGGACAACGCCTGCTCAAGCGCTTTGCGTTGTAGCGGTTTGTTGATGAAATCCGTGGCATCCAGATTGAGCGCCTGAATAGCCAGGTCCATGTCGCCATGCCCGGTGATGACGATGACCTCGGCATGGGGATTGACGCTTTTTATCTGTTTGAGGACCTCAATGCCGTCCATGACAGGCATTTTGATGTCTGTTAGGACGAGGTTGGGGCGTTCTTTTTTGAACAGTTCGAAGCCCTCCTGCCCGTTTTCAGCGGTAATGATTTGGTATCCATAGGCTGAGAGCAGCAGGGTAAACATTCGCAATGTGGGTTGCTCATCGTCAATAACCAATATTTTTTCTTTCGTTGTCATGCTGTGGAACCTCCTCGTGTGCCCGCTTCGGGAAATTGCATGCGAAACACGGTTCCCTTGTTTTTTTCACTTGTTATGCGGATATCCCCGCCATAATCCTTGATAATGCCATATGTGATGGCAAGGCCAAGTCCCATGCCCTGCCCTGTTTCCTTGGTCGTGAAGAATGGCTCAAAGACTTTGTGCTGGTCTTCTTCTGAAATGCCTGTGCCCGTATCCTGCACCTCAATATAGACGAAATTGCCATTCTGATTGCTTCGTATCGTGATGCGACGTTCTTTGGCCGGAGCGTTGGGCGATGAATTCTCATTAATTGCGTCTCGGGCATTGGCCACAAGATTGAACAGGACTTGTTGCAGTCTGTTGGAGTGTGCCAGGATCGGAGGAAGCCCCTCGGTCAGCTCCAGTTCAAAGCGGATGTTTTCCAGTTCAAACTGCCGCCGAATCATGGAGAGCACTGCCGTCACCGGTTGGTTGATGTTGACTTTTTCTTCAATCAAGTCGGATTTGCGACCAAAGGAGCGCAGGGTGTTAATGATTTCGGCGGCCCGGTCCACTTGAGTGGAGATATCAGCCACAACCTGGAGAAAATGTTCTCTGGGAACCTCGATATTCTCCTGCTGCATCATGGAGAGAAATTCGCTTCCCATCTTGATGACATTGAGGGGCTGGTTGATTTCATGAGCAACGCCTGCGCTCATTTCTCCAAGAGATTTCATTTTGCCCGCCTGTATCAACTGGGCATCTTTTTCTATCATCTCTGTGATGTCTGTTACGGCGATGATGATGGCATGACGACCTCGATACGAGATGGGGCAGGCATGCATATTGACAAAAAAAGGTTCATTGTCGAGCTTGTAATGGATTCTCTTGGGGAAATAGACGCAGCCGTTGCCGCCGTCCCGAAAATAGTCCAGGCAATCGGCATTGTGGTCCGGCCCAAGGGTTTCGAAATTCATGCCCTTGAGCTCTTGTCTGGACAATCCGTAAAGTTCCACCGTGCGAGGGTTGGCATCGCGGATTTCCCCGCTTTCGCATTCCACAACGAAAATGGGGTCTGGCCCGGAATCGAAGAGGGAACGGTATTTTTCCTCTGATTCTCGCAGCCTGCGTCTATAGAGTTTTATGGACCAGACCATGTTGCGGAAGGAGTCGCTGAGTTGGACGACCTCGTCTCCTTCATGTTTTCGGTAAAACGTGCAGTTGGCGCATTGCCGATGTGCATCGCCGGGGGGATCGGCACTGCGTGATTCATCGAAATGCCAGCAGGGGAGGTCTGTGTTGGTAAAAGCCGGGCAATTCGATGTATCCCACTGTTCATCTCTGCCGAATTTCAGGGGAATATCGAAATTCCCCCGGCTGATTTCATCGGAGATGCGCGTCAGGTCGGAAATGGGCTGGGTGATATAGCGAGTCAGCCATGAAGAAAAAAATGCGGTTATCAGGATGATCAGTGAGATGAAGCCGAAAAAGGCTACGCGTAACTTTCCGATCAGGGTGTCGATGTGGCTTTTGTTCAGGCCGACATGGACAGTTCCGATACGGTAAAGCCCTTCATTGATGGCTGCCGCGACATCATAGATGGATTCGTCCTCGACTTCGATGAGTTTGACAGAATCAGGCTCGCCTTCAGGGACTTGATTGGTCAGCAGAACCTTCGGCAGGTTACGGGTCATGGTGTGAGCCAGCAGGTTTCCCTCCGCATCCTGCACAAAGATATATGAGAGCATGTACTTCCGTTGGTGCAGTTTGGCCTCGTCGAAAATAAGGGTCAGCAACTGAGGGATATCCTTATCCAGGATATAGGAGCCTCCTCGTTCGGCAACGGAGTGAGCCACGGCTTTGCCTCGAATCTCCAATTCATGTGTCAGGGAACTGACCAGGATATAGCGAGAGACAAAGGCGATACAGACACTGATGAACAACACGGCCACCAGCATGGAGAGGAGAAGTTTTTCACGCAGGCCGGAGAGAGTGAACCACTGGATTATTTTGTCCTGTACGCTCACGGGCCGGTCTCCGTTGTGGGAAGAAGGTCCTTCCAGTCGGAAAAGGGAACAAAGCTTCCCTGATCGAGATGGGTAAAATAGACCTGATCCAGCCCCTGTCTGTCCCTGGGACCATAGGTGATGGACATCCCTGGTCCGAGGTCATAGTTGCGTATGGATTCTATGGCGTTGACCAGTCCTTCGCGTGTCAGGTTGCGGCCCGCTTTCTTCAGAGCTTCTACGAGTATCCTTGCATTGAAGAAGCCTTCAAGCCCCACAAAACTGGGTGTCTCACCGGGGAAGTAATGGTGCAGAAGCTCGACATATTCTTCGGCCGCGTCGTGTGGTGTGCCATCCGGACCGGGAGGGGGGACAACCTGGGACATCAGCACCGTGGGTGATCCGTTACCAATGCGGCGAGCGAGTTCCTCGGCTCCGACAAACGAGACATTGTAGAAAATGGGCGTGTAGTCATGCTCCTGAGCTTTGGAGATGAACCGGGCACAGGCTCCATAGGTGCCAACCATGACAACAGCTTTGGCACCGGATGTGCGTATTTTCTCAAGGCCTTCCTTGATATTGAGGGTGCCGCGAATATAAGACCCTCGGGCCACGGGTTCTAGATGATGTTTCTTGAGAGCCAGTTCCGTCCCGATGAGACCATCAAATCCATAGGCATCGTATTGATAGAATACTGCGATCTTTTTGATGCCCAGATCCTGTATGAGGTGAGTGACTGCGGCCTCGGTTTCCTGATAGTAGGACGCCCTGATGTTCACGACATAGCGATTGAAGGGTTCTCGGAGTGCATTGGCCCCGGTAAACATGCCGATAAGTGGAATTCTCGCTTCTTCCACCAGGGGAAGTACTTTGACGGTAGTTGGTGTGCCGACATAGCAGAACAGGGCGAGGACGTCGTTGTCGATGATGAATTGCTGCGTGTTCGAGAGGCAGCGGGGCGGATCATAGGAATCGTCTTTGGCTTCAATGATGATTTTTCGTCCGTTGACGCCGCCGTCATCATTGATCTTGCGGATATATGCCTGTGCGCCACGCAGGGTTTGCGTCCCCAGATAGGCAGCATGACCGGTCAGGGGCAGTGACGAGCCAAGCATGATGCTGTCTGCGGAAACTCCAGGTGTGGGAGGACGCACGGAATCAGTTTCGCCAGCCGGGGAACAGGCCCCCATGGTGACGATCAAAAGAAGATAGATGAATATCCACAGAGGTTTATTCAAAAAAAATACTCCAAGGTGACACTGTTCCATTTTTACCATGACAAAGAGTTCCTTATGGGTACTGACATGGGTTGAAAAACTCAAGGGTAGGACACCTCCTCACGATTTTAACCCGGCAGGTTTGTTTTTTGGGTGAAATGGCCGGGTACACAGCCTCCAGACTAGCCAAAGCCGTGAGTTATCTATATTGATGGGAAACGAGTATTGTATAGAAACCCATATCTTCATGTAAGTAATCACCAGGAGGACAACATATGCTGGTAAAGAACTGGATGACTGCGGAAGTGGTAACCATTACCCCGGACCGTTCCATGATGAAGGCTTCCAAATTGATGAAGGACAAGATCATCAGTTGTGTGCCTGTTGTGGATGAAAACGGCAAAATCGTCGGTATCGTTTCCGATCGGGATATCAAGGACGCATCGCCGTCCAAGGCCACGACCCTGGACATGCATGAACTCTACTACCTGCTGTCCGAGATCAAGATCAAAGATATCATGACCAAAAAGGTCACCACTATCCGCGAAGACGAGACAGTGGAAAAAGCTGCGGTCCTGATGCTTGAAGGCCGCTTCGGAAGCCTGCCGGTGGTGGATGAAAATAATGTTGTCGTCGGTATTATCACCGATACGGATGTCTTCAAGGTACTGGTTGAAATATCAGGTATCTATGAAGGTGGAGTTCAGGTCTGCCTCGAAATTTCCACCGGACCGGGAAGCCTTGCTCCCATTCTTGATTATCTCAAGGAAAATGGAGCGCGGATCATGTCGGTGATGACGCATAATGTCCCTGAGAGCGAAGGACTCAAAAACGTCTATATCCGTCTGCGTGATATGGAGAAATCTGATCTGAAGCGCCTCAAGGCAGGTATGGAAGAGCGCTTCTCCGTCCTGTATTGGACCGTAGACCCTGTTCACCGTGTCGTTTAGTGAAGGCCTTCATTCATAAAAACAAAGAAGCAGGCCGGATTTTTTGCAGGCGTTTTTCATAAATGGTGCAAAATGAACGGAATCCCCCGGAAACAGCGGTTTCCGGGGGATTTTTTCGGAAATTGTTCTTTCATGCTCCAGTTGGAGGGGATATCACCTGACAATCCCACCACAGGCAGTCTCTCTTTCTCCCATTTGCGGGAAACTCCCTAGGTCTTTTGAAGTCTGTTTTTTATGGTGGCAGGAGAAACATTCTGCCCCTTGCAAAAGAATGTTCTCTCTGGTCGGAAATGAAGACTCTGTGGTGTGTGGCTTGGTTCAAAGGGGTTGTTCCATGAGGTCTGGAAGGAATCGGGAAACAGCCGCATTGAATCTTTTTTGTAAAAATGTTTATCGATAGCTTGCCGAAAGCCCGGTTATCTGCAATAGAATGATCTCACAACCGACAACGTTTACCTTTAACCTCCTCAAGAACCGCCCACATTCCCGGGCGGTTCTTCTCCTTTGGTGCTTTTTCCCGTTTCCCTCTTAAGGTCTTCTGCAAAAAGCCGATAGAGAGGGTACAGAGTTGGAATCAAGGAGTTTTTATGGGAAGTATTGTCGCGCTGGATGAATTTCGCCAGGCCATGGGCAAGAAGCCGTCGCCTAAACGCCCGCCCCGGCCCAAAGTGTCCGGTGCCGAGGTCTGGGGTCGGGACTACAGGGAGGTCGAGTCCATTGTTTTTGGCCTGTTGACGGTACGTGGGCTGATGGCACATCACATGGGGCAGCATGACCACGCTTTCGATCATCTCTGTCTTGAAAGTCTTGAAGCAGCGTATCAATTGAGCCTTTCAGGACCCGGCAGGCTCAAGACCGTGGTCAAGCCACTGAAGGAATGGATTCTTGACGAAATGACTGAAGACAATAAGCGGGACCTTTCCTGGGCTTTGGTTATTCTCGATCTCATAGAAAAATCGCCGATCAAGGAAAAACGATAGGACCGATCTTTTTTGTGAAAGAAAAAGCTGTGAGTACTGGGTGACGATGGCTGACGAAAACCGACCAAGAAAGTCGGTTTTCTTTTTTTGGGGTGCAGGGTGAAGAGGTGGTTCTCTCTGTGGGGAACCGTTTACCGGGGTGAAAAGACCCTTCCCCGAATATGGCGTGAGAGAATATCATGGCTTGGCTAATGAGAGAGTATGGACGTCAACTCTTCCTTCAGACCGAGACCAATGCTGCTGCTTTCTTCAGGATGTCTTTTTCATCTTCCCTTGCGTCTCATAGCACGCCTTGGCCGTAATGCCGGGTTCGCAGGTCTTGAGGTGATCATGAATTCGCCCCGGTTGTGTCACTCTTCGGAGCTGGATGGAGTGGATGCGCTGCTTCCCATCAAGAGTTTGCATGCACCTTTTCGACGCTGGTCGGATTGGGGCGGACACCTTGCAGCCTGGAAAGCGACGACTTCTCTTGCCAATTCCCTGCCCAACGTCGACCATATCACACTGCATCCACCCGGCACTCGGCTTGCCAACATGATCGCCAACCGATGGTTCGAGAAGGCTCATGACCTTGCTCTGTTACTCGACGCCAAGGGGCGTGTGCGATTTTCTTTGGAAACCATGCCCTGGGTGCGAGGTTCACCCTTTGGCAGGCATCCCTTTGAGCAACTCCTGGAACTGTGTCGTGACAAAAATGTTGGATTGACTTTTGATGTCTGTCATATGGGAGTGTCCGGGTTGAATATCATGGATGCCATTGGTCATGTGCCTGACGCGCTCTTGTATAACGTCCATTTCTCTGATGCCAAGGGGTATACCGAGCACCTTTCTCCAGGAAAGGGCGACCTGCCGCTCGATGATTTTCTCAAGCATCTTGGCAAACGTGGGTATGATGGCTACCTTACCCTGGAACTGGAACCGTCTGCTTTCCCCGATGATCTTGATGCCAGTACCGAAATACTGGCAGGAATGCGGACACATATTGAGACCCGCCTGATGCGGGGTGCAAAGGAAGCTTGAATATGCCCACTCCATATCTTGAACAGGTCCGAAAAAAGGATCAACAGGTCAACCCGTTGTTTCTTTCACATGGAATAGAAGTCGAATCCATTGCCGTGGATCGGGCCGTCCTTCGTCTTGAGGTTACTTCCGGATTGATACAAGGCGGTGGTGTGGTTGCCGGAGGCATTGTTGCCTCCCTCTTGGATGGTGCCATGGCTCACGCTGTTCTGGGGGGCAACAAGCAGGGTGAGGTGGCATCGACCATTGATATGAATGTTTGCTTCTACCACCCGGTTCTCAACGGAGAATGCATCACATGTGAGGGATGGGTGGACAAGCGCGGCAGCCGGATTGTTTTTGCCGGGGCCGTGGCCTTGGTGGAGGGGCGCGAGGTAGCCAAGGCAACGGCATCATTCATGATCGTTCACTAGAAAAAGCATCCCCAGAGGACGGCTTTGAATGGAATGACTCCGTCATACAAATCAATTCAGGAGATGAAACATGACTCCATCGACAGATCTTATCGTTTGCCCGGCATGTCGGGCCATCAACAGGGTTCAGGCTGGTCGGGAAGCTCAGGCAACATGTGGCAAATGCGGTGGCAAGGTCTATGAGCCACATGTGCTGGAATTGGTCGGCATGACTTTTGATCGGCATATCGCCAAAACAGGCATTCCCGTGTTGGTGGATTTCTATTCACCGACATGCGGTCCCTGCCTGATGATGGGACCACAATTCGAGGAAGCTGCGCGATTGCTGTATCCTTCGGTGCGTTTTGGCAGAATTGACACCTCTGCGGAGCACAGCGTTGCTGCTCGGTTTGATATCATGTCCGTTCCGACGCTGGTTCTTTTCAAGAACGGTCGGGAAATTGCCCGCCAGCCGGGGGCGATGAACGCCCATGATATTGTCGCTTGGGCACGAAAAAATCTTTAAAGAGCAGAGTGTGATGTACAGGATTTGATTTGGATACAAGATTTCTTGTCTGTTCGGATAGGGCCGGCGACATGCTCTGCGTCACGCTTATTTGCGCTCCATGTGTCACCTGATGTCTGCCGAGAGATGTTGCACAGAATGAACAGCTCTGCCGTGATTGCCTTTTGATGACCATTTTGAAGCTCTTCATTCGATAAGTGGCTTGGGGTCATTGTGGGCTTGATGCCGGACAACTATGGATTTGATACGACAGATAACACCGTGACAATGACACTCCCTGCGGTGATACCGTTGCTGTGGGAGATGAGTCGTGATTTTTCAATCAGGCAAATTGATTTTACAATCGGCTATGATAGAGTAGCCAATACTCGGATCATGTTGTATTGTAGGGCTATGCATTAATAAAATAATAACCCTCTCATACATCATGAAACGTGTTTTTGTCTGTTTACTCCTGTTTGCGATCCTTCTGCCTGTTCCGGGGATGGCCTTGACTCCTATGAGAGTCAGCACCTCTATCAAGCCGCCGTTTTCGACTCATGATCAGACAGGTTTTTTTGATCTGCTGATCCTGGAGCTTGGCAGGCGGATCGAGAGGGAAATTGAATTCATCCGTCTTCCTCCGGGGAGGGCGCTCGTCTCTGCCAATGACGGGAAATGTGATATGGAATTGCCTCGAATCGGCGGTTTGCAGACAGAATATCCAAACTTGATTCAGATACCGGAAAAAGTCATAGAGTATCAATTTGTCGCTTTTTCCCGCACGGGAAAAGGGTTTTCCTGTTGGGAAGCGCTCCGTAATCGTCGGGTCGGCTATCTCCTTGGCTGGAAAATCTTTGAAAAGAATGTGCCTGATTCAGTCGGAGTGACGCATTTGCGAAATCCCGACATCATGTTTCACATGCTTGACCAGGGACGAATTGATGTGGCGCTGTATGAATTGTATGCCGGGAAAGCTAAGCTCCGTGAACTGGGAACTCATGGTATCAAGGTTTGCTGCCCGCCCCTTGCTGTCAGGCCCATGTATATTTACCTCCATAAAAGTCAGGCGTATCTTTCCTCACGGATTGCCAATTGCCTCAAGGCCATGAAAGCTGACGGCACGTATTTGAGGATATTGCACCAGGCATTGGGACAATGATGGTGAGTTTTCGGTCATGGTATTGGAGGCCGAGTTGTGCATTTATACAAAAAGAACGGACCCGAAAGCAGCTTCTGTGCTCTCGAATCCGATCTTGGATGATCCAAAGACAGGTCAGGCTGTCTCGTCTCGTTTCTTGCCGCTATACCTGAAGCGGCGCTTTTGTTAAACGTCGTCTGTGTTCGTTTTACCCATGTCTGACGGCGTGTTTTCCGGGAGAGCATCTGCCTGGGGCAATGTCTCTTCAGGCTTCACGGCGTCTTGACTGAGGGGGGCAGCTTCGACTTTCGGTTCCGCGTCCGTTTCTGGTTTGGGTGCGGCTTTGGGCGGCTCCATGTAGCGAGCAAAAACCAGGAAACCGGTGTGTGCGACCATGCGATCATCCGGCCGCAAACGGTCTGCCACGGGTTTCCATCGGCGGACCAGAATTTCAAGGACTTCCAACTCTGCAAAAGGACCAGCTTCCAGGCCGCGCAGCAGATCGGAAACTTGATTGACCGTTGGCAGCAAGAAACCACACATGGCACCAGGGATGACTGCGCTCGGGATGGACTGCAGATATTCCCACGGGGTACGGACATCAAGGAAGAGCGCGTCCGCACCAGAGTGGAGGAAGCCGTCCTCGATATTCTGGTTGATCTGCTCGACACGGTGGTCAAGGCCGACCCGTTGCAGGTTTTTCCCGGCAAGTTTGAAAAAGTCGGCACGGCGTTCATAGGTAATGACCTTGCCGGTATCGCCCACAAACCAGGCCAGGGCGGTGGTCAGGCCACCGGAACCGGTTCCTGATTCAATGACAGTGGAGCCTGGACCGATGCCGAGCTTCATCATCAGATAGCCGATTTCCTTGGGATACATGATCTGGGTCTGTCGCTTCACGCCTTTGATCAGGTCGTGCAGGGTTGGTTTCAAAATGAGATATGGTCGCCCAAGATGGGTTTTGACGTACTGGCCGAATCCGGCCTCCGCCACTTCATCCATGAGCAGTTTGCCATCATGGGTATGAACTTCCCCGCCTGCTTCGAGCTTGCGAAGATATCGTTTTCCCTTGTGGCTGATAAGCAATATGAGTTGTCCGGCTTCGAGCATTGTGCCGCCTCCTGATGAAATATGGACCTTGGGGGTACGGTGGAGCGCCGTGGAAGTCAAGAAAAACGGCTCAAGTGCTTCTTTCCCGCCTCACGGCTGCGGGAATTTGATTCTACCTGAGAAAGCTGTCAAAGACATTATTAATACCCGTTGTTTCTTCGACTTTGCTTGCCATAGCGGCTCGGCCCCTGTAGGACTGATTCATCCCATCCTTGACATGTGTCTCCGCGTCCTTAATAAACTGAGTAGATTTTTCGCCTGCATACAATGATGAGCGCAGGCCGCGAGGGAGAAGAGTGCATGGCTTACAAATACGTTTTCGGTCCCGTACTGAGCGGGCGACTCGGCCGGTCGCTCGGGCTTGATCTTTTGGGTGGCCGTATTTGTTCCATGGACTGTGTATACTGTGAAGTGGGTGCGACCCGCGATTTGACACTCTTTCGCAAACCCTATGTCCCTGCCTCTGATATCCTTGGCGAGCTCGCCGCCTGGAAGGATGAGGGACTGGCCCCACCGGACATGATTACGCTGGGTGGACTCGGTGAACCGAGTCTTAACTCGGAGATGCCGGCTGTTATTGCCGGCGCCAGGGAACTTTTTCCTGACACGGATGTCGCTGTGCTGACAAACTCCACCTTGATGACAGACCCGTCTGTCAGGACGGAGCTGGCACTGGCCGATGTGATCCTGCCGAGCCTTGATTCTCTGGTGAAGACCGAATTCGACGCCGTGAACCGACCGTGCGCCGGAGTTGATCCCATGGACGTCGCCCATGGATTGATGGCATTCAGACAGGGATTCAAGGGAAAGATATTTTTGGAAATTTTGCTTGTTGAGGGAGTCAACGATACTGACGCCAACCTCGCCAAGCTAACGGAATTTTGCAAACGGCTTACCCCGGATCGGGTGGATGTGGTCACAACGACCCGCCCCGGTACGGTCAGAGGAACCCGCCCCGTTGACGGGGCAATCCTGAGCCGTTGGCGCATGCAACTGGAAAGGGGCAAGGAAAAAAACTGCCCGACAGCGACTTCGAATTTGGAAGCACTGTCCCTGGAGCGGGTGACCGCTCTTGTCGGGGCATCCCTGGTTCGAAGGCCGCAGACAGTTCCCCAGTTGGCCGGAGCCTTGAACGTGGACCAGACGATGGTCCGCCAGGCCGTGGAAGCCCTCGTGAAGATGGGCGACGTCGTCTCTCGGGAAGACCGGGGCGAGACATTCTTCCACGGCACGGGGCACGTTCTCGAGGGCTAGACATGCGCTGTGACACATTGACATTTTTCATACGAGGTTTTTTATGACCGTCATCAAGAAGAGACGACAGAAGATGTTCATTTCCGTACTGCCGGGAGAACAGGTTGAAGTTGTTATTGCCGAAGAGGGTAAAGTCAACGAGTATTACGTTGAAATGGTCCATCAGGCCAAGACCAAAGGCAATATCTACAAGGGCTACATTCACAATATTGACAACGGGCTTCAAGCCGCGTTCATCAATTATGGCGCGGAGCGGAACGGATTCCTCCAGATAGACGAGGTCCATCCAGAATATTATATGGGCAGCCCGGCGACCAAGAAAGGCCAGCGCTTCCCACTCATGCAGAAGGTCCTCAAGCCCGGCCAGGAAGTCCTTGTCCAGGTCGTTAAGGAACCCACCGGTAAGAAAGGAGCCTTCCTGACTTCCTACCTGTCTTTGCCCGGTCGCAGTTTCGTTTACACTGTGGGGCGTAGCCAGATGGGCGTCTCCCGCAAGATCGAAAATGAAAAGGAGCGCACGCGTCTGAAGAAGGCGCTTGAGTCCTTTGAAACCACCGAAGGAGTGGGGCTTATCGCCCGGACTGCCGCTGTGGGACAGTCTAAGGCCGCTCTGGAGCGTGATTACAAATACCTCAACAGATTATGGACGGATATTCGGTCCAATGCCCAGAGCGAAAAGGCTCCGGTCATTGTCTATGAGGAACTCGGCCTCGCGGCCCGCGCTGTGCGTGATTATCTCAGCACCGACGTGACTGAGGTGTATGTGGATGACAAGGAGACCTTCGAGCAGGTTCGACAGTTCGTCAAACTGGCCTTTCCGCGCAAGAACAACCTCGTCAAGTTGCATGAGGACCATGACCTCAGCCTTCTGGAGCGGTTCAATCTCGTGAAGCAGGTGCAGGAAATTTATTCCCGTGAAGCATCCATGCCGTCTGGCGGGCGACTTGTCTTTGATGCCACCGAAGCGTTGACCGCCGTGGATATCAACTCAGGCAAGATCGGCGGCGAGAGGAATTTTCAGAAGATGGCCCTCAAGACCAACGTGGAAGCCGCACGGGAAATTGCCCGGCAGTTGCGTCTGCGCGATATCGGTGGACAGGTCGTCATCGATTTTATTGAAATGAAAAACCCTAAAGATTGCCGGGAAGTTGAAAAAGTCATGCGTGCCGAGATGAAGAATGATCGCGCGCGGACCGATGTCAGCCGCATCTCCTCTTTCGGATTGATGGAACTTGTTCGGCAACGCCTTGGCTCTTCAGCCATCGCCATTTCCACTGAACCATGTCCCTGTTGCAAGGGAACAGGCATTCGTCGCAATCTGGAATGGCAGGCGCTTCAGGCGTTGAAATCCATTCATCGTGAGATGCACAAGCCCGGCGATGAGGTCGTGGAATATTTATGCGAAGAGGAGTTGGCCATTTACCTACTCAACCACAAGCGCAAGATTCTTGCCGAATTGGAAGAGACCTATGGCAAGGAAATTCATGTGGATATCGAATTTGAATATGATGAATAGTCTCAGGGCGTGATTGTCGGGTGATCCTTCCTCTGGAAAGAGGGGGGATTCTGTGATCGACCTGAAGGCAACGAATGATAGAAAAACCGGCTTGAAAATGAATTTTCAAGCCGGTTTTTCTATGCTCATTGACGTCACTATAAGAGCGCGTGTTTTATCTTACCTCAAGCAGGGCGCTATAAAAGAATTCGCCCAACGGGGATTCCGGCGGGGTGGTCCATTCTCTTTTCAAGGTTGCTTCCGGGTATTTTTTCAAGAAACGGGCAGTCAGCCGTTCATTTTCATCCGGGTTGAGCGTGCAGGTGATGAGAGCGATTCTGCCACCTCGTTTGACGCGCTGGGCTGCATTATCCAGAATCTCGGCCTGGAGTTTGATCAGGTCGTCGAGGTCCTTTGTCTTGCGTTTCCATTTGGTGTCGGGTCTGCGCGACAAAACACCGAGGCCCGAGCAGGGCAGGTCGAGCAGAATGGTTCCCGGTTCATGCGGGGGAACAGCCGTGGCTGCATTGGCTTCAAAAACCGTCACTCCGGGGAGTTCCTTCTGAAGAGCCGAGAGTCTCCCGGTATGAGGGTCCGAGGCAAAGACCTTGAGTCCTTTTTCCAATAAAATACGGGTTTTCCCACCCCGTCCTGCACATGCATCCCAGACCGGGCCGGACCATGTCTCCGGGTCCAGAGCTTCGATCGCCTGTCGCGCGGCAAAGGATTGGCGGGCCAGAGGCGGGTCGGGTTCCTCCTCAAACGATGTTCCGGCCGGGAGGGCGAAGCTGAAACCTTCTATATCGAGAATTTCCGGTGCCCCAGCGAGGTCTGTAAAAATTTCGTCAGCGTCAGGATGGCCGAAGAGGTTGATTCCCATGGCAGGAGGTCCGGTTTGGGCCTCCAGATATTTGATGGCCTTGTCTTCTCCGTAAGTCACCCACCAGAGATCCACAATCCATTGTGGGCAGGAATACCATCGTGTGAGGAATTCCGGGAGCGATGCGTCCTTGCGGTAGAAATCCTTATCGTGGGCTTGGTCGCCGAGTTCGGAAATGCGTCGCAGGACCGCATTGAAGAGCCCTGATAAACGTGCGCCGGGTTTGGTCTTGGAAAATTCCACGGCCCAGTCCACTGAGGCATAGGCCGGGACTTTGTCCAGAAAAAGAATTTCATAGACGGCAACACCCATGGCAAGGCGCATTTTGGGCGACAGTTTTCCGGGGTCCTTGAGAAATCGTGACAGGACATACTCTATCCGGCCTTTCAGGCGGAGATAGCCATAACTCAGTTGTGTGGCGAGGCCAGCGTCGCGCGGGTCAATCGTCCCTGATGACAGGGCGACATCCAGGGCAGCCTGAATGTCCTGCCTGGAAAAAAGGCAGCGATAAAGTGCTTCGAGCGCCACCCGTCTCGCCGGAGGCAGGGGCTTGGGGGAACGTGCTTTCATGCTCCCTGCATACTCTTTGTTATACCATGCTGCAAGCGACGGTTTTGTGTCTTTTCTGATATTTTAGAGAGTGCACAGTAGTCAGCAGTCTTTTTTTCATGAAAAGAGACTGCGCAGAAGAAAATGAATTTATGGTTTAACGAATAAAAAGAGAGTTTTATCGCGAGCACGCACGAATAAGACGAATCAGTTCATAAGAGTATTTGGCATCAAGGGCCTCGTAGGTTGGTGAGAGGGCGACGATTCCTTTTTCTTTGAATTCGCGGAGTGTGTCGCGGATAAGGGATACTTCGATTTCCGGCAGGTTGGCGATCTGTTTGTAGTCTATCAGTCGCAATTGAGCAGCCTGTGTCAGATGTCGCCAAATGGAAGCGGGCTTGAGAGAACGGCGTTCTGCCACGGCGTCTATATCGCCAAGCTGAAAATAAAGATCCAGGGATTCCTGGGCGGTGGCAGGGAATTCTTTTTGTTTCTGTTTCTTTTTTTCGCGCTGTTCTGCCCTGTCAGCAGGGAGAGGGGGCGTCTTTGCCGGGCGGCCGTAGTTCTCTTCGTGGATATTCAAGCTCGTGAGGAATATTTGGCCGAAACGGTCGAGTTTGACTTCGCCGACGCCGGATATGCATCCAAAGGAGTCCAGGTCCTGTGGGCGATATTTGACGAGTTCCAAGAGGGTTTTGTCCGGGAAAATGGCATAGGGTGGAACCCCCTGTTCCTCAGCGATAGAGAGTCGTAAGTCACGCAGGGAGTTGAAAAGAGCTTCGGTTTCCCAGTCCGTGAGAATATCGTCGGCAGCGATGCTGGAACGGGTCTTTTTTGTCCTGGTCTTTTTGGGAAGGGCCGGGTCGGTGCGGAAGCGGATTTCCTTTTCTCCTTTGAGCACCGGCCATGAACGGGCGTTGAGAGTCAGGGCGTTGAACCGTTCAGTATCAACGGAGACGAGACCGCTGGCCAGCAGTTGGCGGTAGACAGATTTCCATTGGTTTTGATCCAGTTCCGTCCCGATACCGAAAGTGGAAATGTGGTCATGGCCGAAGCGTTGTATCTGGTCCGTCGTTTTGCCGACCAGAACCTGAGTCAGATAGTTGACGCCGAATCGTTGTTCCGTCCGATAGATATTGGAGAGCGCTTTTTGTGCGGCGACGGTCCCATCCCATGTCTCCACGGGAGACGTGCAATTGTCACAGTTACCGCATGGCTCGATATCCTCACCGAAGTAACCGAGGAGGGTTTGGCGGCGGCAAGTGGCGGTTTCAAGGTAGGCGAACATGGAACCGAGTTTGGAGACCTCGACCCGTTTCCGTTGATCATTGGCTTCCCCAGAGTCGATCATGGCGCGCAGGATGGCAATATCCTGCATACCATAGCACATCCAGGCAGAGGCCGGGAGGCCATCCCGCCCGGCGCGACCTGTCTCCTGGTGGTATGCTTCCAGGGATTTGGGAGGCTCCAGGTGGCAGACAAAGCGGACATTGGGTTTGTCCACACCCATACCGAAGGCCACGGTAGCGACCATGATGACGCCCTCTTCACGCATGAATCGTTCCTGGTTGTCGTGCCGTTCTCGCGGGGAGAGTCCTGCATGGTACGGGAGCGCATTCAATCCTTTTTCCTTGAGAAAAGCCGCTGTTTTGTCGACTTTTTTTCGGCTCAGTCGATAGACTATCCCTGCATCTCCGGAATGGTTTTCCTCAATGAACCGCAGGAGCATTTTTCGCCCGTTGTTTTTGGGCAGGATGGTGTAGGATATATTGGGACGATCAAACCCGGTGGCAAAGACGCCAGCTTGCTCCAGATGAAGATTGGCCACAATATCGCGCTGGGTCGGTTCGTCGGCCGTGGCTGTGAGGGCCAGTCTGGGGACATTCGGAAATCGATCCCGCAGGATGGAAAGTTGCATGTATTCCGGCCGGAAGTCGTGCCCCCATTGGGAGACACAGTGCGCTTCGTCAATGGCAAAGAGGCAGGGATTGCAGCGGTTAAGAAAGTCCAGGAAGCCAGGTTTGAAGAGGCGCTCCGGGGCGATGTAGAGAATGTCGAGTTGGCCTGTCTCCAGTCGATATTCCACGTCTCTTGCGGTGTGTGGGTCAAGAGAGGAATTGAGGCACGCGGCACGGACTCCCATTTGCGTCAATCCCTGTACCTGATCCTGCATGAGGGCGATCAGCGGAGAAACACAGATGCCGACTCCCTGTCTGAGCATGGAGGGGATCTGATAGCACAGGGATTTCCCTCCACCAGTGGGCATGAGAACGAGAGAGTCGCCACCTCTCATGACATTGTTAATAACAGGCTCCTGAAGGCCGATGAATTTGTTGAAGCCGAAGACTGTTTGCAGGATGTCGTTGGGGGCCTGAGGAATGGTTGGGTGAGGAGATGCTGTCATGGTGCGCGAGGGTAGGCCAAAGCCGGACAGTTGGCAACGTGGAGACTGTGGCGGCAGAGCCTCGGGGGGCAAGGAACGCTGTTTTTTGGAATAACCATATTGCCTAAACTTTTTTTTTCTGCGATTTTCCTATAACTAAAGTCTTTTTATCATACCATGAGGGGATTGGATGACCGCGAAAGAAAAGAATGCTCAGACAAAGCTGGAGCGAGCGCTTGCAAAGGCCGAGGCACGTATTCGGGAGCTTGAGTCGCGGTTGAAGTTAGAGAACTCGAATGACATGCCGGGAGCAGAACTTTCCGTGGAACAGAGAGCTGCTCTTCAGGATCACGTTTTTTCCTCCATGAAGAGCGTTCCTTTCTTTTGCCGCAATACCGGAGAATATGACCTTTTGTATATCGGTGTCAGTGTCGAGGTGGTCACGGGGTTGTCCATGACGCTTTTTTATGAGGACCCGTCCTTGTGGCAGTCCCGGATTCATTCGGAGGACAGGGATCGGGTGCTCGGCCGTTTTCGTCGTCTGGGGGAGACCAGAGTGACACGGTGTGAATATCGGTGGCAGATAGCGGATAGCAGTTATCGGTGGTTTTGCATGACCTTGCGATTGGTCCCGTGTGATGAGTTCGGTGATGATGGAACCGAATGTGTCGCCGGTGTTTTTTGGGATATAAACGGCCGCAAAATGACGGAAAAAGCTCTGCTTGAACGGGAAGAGCGATATCGGACAGTCGCCAACTTCACTCACGATTGGGAGTTCTGGCTCGGCCCTCATGGGATGTTCCTCTATATCTCACCATCCTTTGAACGGGTGACTGGCTACAAGCCTGAAAAGCTCAAGGAAGACCCTTCGCTTCTCTTCGAGACGATTGTTCATCCGCAGGACAGGGGGGCTGTTCGGCGCGCCTTGCTTGGTTCGTTGGAATCGGATGAACCTATCAGCCTGGATTTTCGCATCATTACGCGGTCCGGGGATGTCAGGTGGATTGGGCATGTTTCTCAGCCTGTGTGGGATGACAAAGGAGATCCTCTGGGGAGAAGAGCCAGCAACAGGGATATCACCGGTTTGAAGGAAACCATGCAGGAGCTACGGGACAAAAATCAGTTTATTGATGCCATCATGGATAACTCTCCGGCAGCGATTTATGCCAAGGACGTGGACGGTCGGTATCTTTTTGTCAATGTCCGCTTTACTGAAAAAATGCATAGGCCGGATCATGAACTCCTTGGCAAGACTGACTTCGGGATGTTCAGAAATGATTTGGCCGAACAGTTTCAGGAGGGCGACAAAGTCGTTCTGAAAACCCGTCAGCCGTTGTTTGAGGAGATAACAGTTCCCAATGGTGAGAAGACGGAGCACTGGACATCAACCAAGTTCCCCCTGCTGAGTGCGGAAGGAAATATTCTTGGAGTGTGTGGTATATCGCTGGATGTCACTGATTGGCGGGAGGCCGAGGTTCGCTTGAGACAATTGGCTCGGGCTGTGGAACAAAGTCCGGTTTCCATTGCCATGACCGATACGGCCGGTCGTATCTTTTCGGTGAATCCCTGTTTTGCTTCGACATCTGGCTATTCAGAAGAGGAAATGGTGGGGCGCAAGCTGGGATTCATGCTCACTGATGAGGATGAACTCTTCTATGATCAGGTTTGGGAGTGTGTCCGGGGAGGAGAAGAGTGGCTTGGTGAAGTCAGAAACCGAACGAAATCCGGTGATGTCCTGTGGGAACGGTGTTCCATTTCTCCTGTCCGTGACAGGCATGGCGTGGTCGAGAACTTTGTTGTGGTCAAAAGTGATATTACTGAACGAAAGCGTCTGGAGCGGCTGGAGAAGGATGTGGAACGGATCGTCCGGCATGACCTCAAGTCTCCCATCATGTCCTTCATCTGGGTGCCTCGCACTTTGCGTAAGGCCGAGAATATTACCGAGGAGCAGCGGCTTTTGCTCGGGGACATGGAGCAGGCTGCCCATCGATTGCTCAGAATGGTCAATCTCTCGCTTGATCTTTTCAAGATGGAAGAAGGAACTTACGAGTTTGCGCCGGAGGATCTTAATATCCTCCGTGTCATTCAGAATGTGATGGTTGACTTGGGCGAAACCCTGGATCGGCTTCAGGTCTCGATCTCGATTTATATTGATGGGAGGCCGGCCGAGGAAAATGAATGTCTCCTTGTGCAGGGCGAAGAGTTGCTCTGCCATTCCATGCTCGCCAATCTGGTAAAAAATGCAGTGGAGGCCTCTGAAGCCGGCGATCGGGTAACCATCCATTGTAGTACTGACGAAGAGATGAGCATTGCCGTTCACAACAAAGCTGTGGTCCCCGACGATATCAGGGAGAGCTTTTTTGAAAAATATGTCACGTCAGGCAAGCGGTTCGGTACCGGGTTGGGGACGTATTCGGCACGGCTCATCGCCCTGACGCAGGGGGGCAGAATTGAGATGAAAAGTACTGCTGAGTCCGGGACGACTGTGACGGTCTCTTTCCCGGCACGACCCTGCCTGGCAGGGGGCACCATGTTTTAATTTTGAGGAATCCCTTTTCTTTTTCATAATGGAAATCCCTCGTCATCTTTATTTGACAAGGGATTTTTCATTATCGATAGGTGCTGATTCTATTCTATTGAATCGGTGGTTTCGGGAAGTCGGAAAAAAAAGTGTCGGCCCAGGTAAAGGCATGCTGGTAGCTGACAGCCACGGTTCCGGGCAGAAGCTTGAGGCCTTTGGCCTTGACTCCCACTTCATCCCAGTCTGAATTTTCAATGGCCTGGGCAAGCTCAAGCCAGAGAGAATAGCGATTTGTCTTGCCGCACAAGGCTTCCTTGATCTGGTCGTCTACAGGGAGATGATTGACCAGTTTCTCCATATTACTGTCCAGCATGGCGTCGAGCATGGAGAACAGGCCGAGCATAAAGAGTTTGTCTGATTCGTCCTCGTAGCCGCCGCCCAGAGCCGCTGTCTCGAACAATTTGGCGCGGTGGGCTGAAAGGTACGCCAGTTCACTGCTCTTCTCCGATGGTGTGAGATCTGTCAGAATAATCAGACGGAGCCAGTTCCGAATGGGTTTCCAGCCAGCCAGAACCACGGCCTGCCGGATTGAGGTCACAATGGTGGCAAAACTGAAATTTGCGGAATTGAGAAAGTTGAGAAGTCGGTAGCTGATGGAGACGTCCGCCTCGATAGCTGGAGCAAGAGCGTCAAAATCAGGTTCTTTTTTTTCAATGATTTCAAAAAGTTTAAATCGTGTTGCTTCGGAAGAAGTGATCTTTCGGCCGGATTCTGTCGAAGGATGTTTAAAGAAAAAACCGTGGAAAAGAGAGAACCCGGCATTCTTGGCACGCGCATGATCCTCGGCGTTTTCAACCCGTTTTGCGACGATATGGGGTGTGCCGAGAGCCTTTCCTTTCTCGGCTATGGTGGCAAGATCCGGGTCGTTCTTGTCGGCCATATCCACAATGAGCGTGGAAGCGAATTCCGTTAACCGTTCGCATCCTGGTTTGCCTTCGAAATTGTTGATGGCCAATTCATAGCCATCTGCTTTGAGGTCTTTCAGGGCCGTGAGCAGTTCTTCCGTGGGGTCGGTGTTTTCTTCAAGAATAAGTAGCGTGTTGTCCCATGGAACAGCCAGATGTGTGCCGCGTATGATGTCGGCCGGCGTGAAATGGATCAGTAGTTTGGCGTTGTTGCCCGCGATTCCTCCGCACAAGGGGAGGTTGGCAACAAGGTTCATGGTTGCTTCGGAGTCGTCCGTGAAGATGGCTCGGTCAGCATCGTCGCTGTCCCGAAACAATGTCATGTATCCCCACGTATTGTTGTGGGCGTCAAAAATGGGTTGCCTGGCTATGAAAATTGACTGGTATGCTCTGTCTTCACTCATACTGCCCTCATGGTGGTCAAAGTTACGTATCCCACCGAGACTTTCTCTTTTTTCCCTTCTTGCATCAATAAGTCGAAAGGTTTGAAGCGTCAAGCATGCCCCGGTTGATTTTGTCCCTATCCCAATTGAGCCTTTCTTCTTCGGGCCGAGTATATTATGGAAGCTCCAGCACAGGTGTATCCGCTTTGCGGATTTTGACATTAGCCATGAAGAAGAGGTGCATAATGCATATCGGCAAAGCCATCCGTCTTGAGAGAATTTTCAATCGCAACACTCATCGGACAATTATCGTTCCCATGGATCATGGTGTGACCGTCGGCCCTATCGCAGGGTTGGAAAAAATGCGGGATACCGTCACCAATCTTGTTGCCGGGGGCGCAAACGCCGGTTTGGTCCATAAGGGCCAGGTCAAGCTCGGGCATCGTATGCAGGGGCGTGATTTCGGATGTATCGTTCATTTGTCCGCCGGCACCTGTCTTTCCCCGTTTCCCAATGTGAAAAGATTGGTGACTACGGTGGAAGAAGCCATACGCCTTGGTGCTGATGGCGTGAGCGTCCATGTGAATTTGGGAGATGAAACCGAAGGCCAGATGCTCAGTGATCTTGGGAGCGTCGCAGCCTCTGCGTCCGAATGGGGCATGCCCCTCCTGGCCATGGTCTATGCGCGTGGGCCGAAGGTCAGTGACGAATATGCTCCGGATGTGGTTGCCCATTGCGCTCGTGTGGGAGCGGAACTGGGGGCAGATGTCGTCAAGGTCAATTATCCGGGAGATGCGGATTCCTTTGCCAAGGTAGTGGAATGCGCCTGTGTGCCAGTGGTCATCGCCGGGGGAGCCAAGCTTGATTCCACCCGCGATTTTCTCGATATGGTCAGGGTTTCCATTGATGCCGGAGGAGCTGGTCTTTCCGTGGGGCGTAATGTTTTCCAACATGCCGACCCCACCCGCCTCGTGGAAGTGCTGAATCGCATCGTTCATATGGGGATGACAGTGGATGAATCGCTGGAAGGGTACGAAGATATTCTCTAGCCAGTGCGAATAAAGATGTTTCCTCTCCTGTCGGTTTTTTCGGCAGGAGAGTTTTTTTTGCTTTTTCTTTGTGTGTCTTGTTCGTGGCTGCGTTTTTCGATGTCAGTTCGCGGCACGGCCAGAGCCTCGGAGAGGTGATATCCCTTTTGCCTGAGTTCATCAGCACCGGGAAGCTCCCCTCCAGCCTCACGAAAGATGAATATGGTTTTTGGCACGGTTCCCGCTCTCCTTTTCCTTGTGCATGTTTGAATCGTCTATAAATCGATTGACCGATTATAATATCGCTTTGTTGATTTATAGATAGGTATTTGAGAGCGGAAAGTCCAATGAAAATCACACTTTTTTAGTACGTAATATGCTATTTTACTTTGATTTTTCCATCAAATAAAATTACAGGTTTTTTCATTGTTCGAGCCTTCAATGCATGGTCTTTTTCGATGATAAGCCCGTGGATATGACAAAACGCCCCGTGCAGAATTCTGCACGGGGCGTTTTGTCATATATTTTTAGGCCTGGGTGTTGTCTGCCTTGAAGACGAAGAGAGGCAGTCTGGCCAGAACTTCCCAGTTGTCGCCGTTTTTGATGGAAACACTGACGTGGTGTTTGCCTTCGGCTTCAACTTTGAGTCCTGGGAGCTGAAAATTCATTTTGTGCAGGGCTGTTTCCGCCGGAGTGATTTCCTGAATGCCGAGCAGGGTGTCCTGGCCGTCCGGGCCGGTCAGGTTGAGAGACACGGTGAATGGTTGTCCCCCATTCTTTTCCATGTCCCAGAGACTGGCAAAGTATACGGGCGGCAGGACGGCCGGGAGTTCCGGGACCACGGCGTGTTCAACGGTACGAATGAAGGATGTGGAGCTGGAATCTTTGTCTATGAGCAGGTCCGCGCTCATCAGAGCATAAACAAGTCTGGGCATTGCGCCTCCTTATTGGTTGATGGGACGATGAACCCCTGAGAGGGTTTCCCGGAGGTCTTCGGGTAACGTGAGAACCGCGTCGGGGTCAATCTCGACCAGGAGCAGCGCCGAGGCTATGCGTTGGCCCGGGGTGCCATGGTTGACCCCCTCTCTGAGGGCTGGCAGGGCATCTTTGCCTATTTCGGCAAGGGTCCTGAATGCCATCTGCGCCAGTGGCGTGCCTCCACGTCCCAGCAGGCGTGTCAAGATTTGACTGGCCTTGTTTCCTATATGCCCGACCATGCAAGTGCCGGACTCACTGCCAAGAAGTGCAAGCTCGAATTCTATCATGGCCGGGTCAGCTCCGATCAGGTCTATGGCTTCTGCTATGACATGCATGGCTCGAATGTCATCAGTCTCCAGAGCCCTGATCAGGGCGGGGACAGCGCTTTGTGCGCTGGGTCCCAGTCTTCCGAGTAGCCATGCGGCCTTGGCTCTAACAGCACTGTCTTCTGTCTGCAGGGTTCGAATCAGGGCCGGAATGCTGTTACTCCCCATCAATTTGAGGCTGAACGCAGCGGCATCCCGAACATGGGGCCGGAGGTCGGCAAGGCGTTTTACCAGGAACGGAGCCGCAGTCTTTCCGAGCATTCCAAGGCTGTGTGCAGCGAGGCTTCTGGTGTGCACGTCCGTATCGTTGAGTGATTTCAGAAGGGTGTCCATACCGAGTGCCGGGGAGGGCAGGAGAGAGAGACCGATAACCGCCCCCCTGCGTTGGAGCGGCGAGCCGTGCTCGGCCAACTGCATCAAGGGTTTGAGGGCGCACTGTCCCATGAGGTCCAGTTCCATTGCGGCTGTAAGGCGAATATCACCGGATTTGTCAGCCAGGCGCATTGCGACATCGGGTATCGATATGTCCTGAAGAGGAGCGGCATGAGCACTCCATGCGAACACCAAAAGGAAAAGAATGGCCGGAGCCAGGACTGTGTCCAAAACCATATTTTGTCTTTTGACTATTTTCATGGGGTGCCTTGATGTGATTCGGACTTATTTTCTGGTCATATCGCTCCACGCCCAGACCACATTGCCGCCAATGGCGCGGGTGATATCGCCTTCGTAGTCGCGTTCGAGGCGGTAGGTGGTGGGGGGGAAGTCCCGACTGTTGTCCGAGTAGAATATGAGTTCGAGATCCTCATCGAGTCGCTTGGTGTTGACTCGCTTGACCATGGCTCCCCCGTCCTCGCCGGGTTCGCAAACAAGCATGATTTTCCCCGCCGGGCTGGGGTCACGGTCATTGCGGTCTACCAGGACGATATCGCCAGGATGCAGGGTGGGGATCATTGACAGTTCATTGGCTCCGATCTCGACAGCCACGAGGTTGGTGCGAAAGCGGATGGATTCCTGATGCCTCCAGACGAGAACCCAGCCCTCCACCTTGTCTTCGGGGATGAGGCCCGGACCTGCCGCCACAGGAGATGCCGCAAGTGGCACAGCCAGATAGTCATCAGGAAGTGGGTCTGGACTATTGTCTCCTGACTGAGACTTGCCAGGCATGTGAAAGCATATTTCCCGTGCTGCATCGGTCGGTTCGTCGCCAAATGAAATGGAGACTCCGACCTTGTCGAGAATATGTCCCAGAGAGTCGGCGTTGAGGCCTCTTTCCTGCTTGAGGAATCTGTTCAGCTGGGAAGGATCAATGCCGAGTTCGTCGGCCATCCTTTTGTTGTTGGGATATCGCTTCCCTCTGCCTATGCGGCTGATAAGCGCCTGCCGTACGTCGTCAGTAAATCCCATGAGTCTTCCTCCGTTCCGTGGTCGGGATGTCTTGTTTATACATAGTTTTTGATGGATGTCTAAAGTTTTTTGTCAAAATTAGTTGACTCTCTAATAGTCAATCGACTATTTATAGGCGTCCATGTGAACGGGAAGGCTGAGGGTCAGAGGAGGATTTATGTTGAAAAAGGTGGAACTGATGCGTGTGGAGCAGGGGGATGAGGGAACCTTCGGGGTCTTGCGGCTCGAAGGGCGTGCCTACTGCGTTACTTTAGAGCCTCCGGACAGGGACAACATGGCAAATATGTCGTGTATCCCCGCCGGTCACTATATGTGCAGACTGGTGGAGTCTCCACGCTTCGGCAGGACGTTCGAGGTGATGAATGTTCCGGGGCGCTCCCACATCCTGTTACATCCGGGCAACGTGGTTGGGGATACCCGTGGCTGCGTTTTGCTCGGTAGAGAATTCGGTCGATTGAGGGGAGACAGGGCAGTGCTCAATTCCGGGAAAACCTTTGCCGGTTTTCTGGAACAGTGCGGCGATGTAAACGAATTCGCCTTTATGGTGACAAACGCATACGAGGAGTAATCATGGATAATTTTTGTTTGAAGGGTGCGCGGGATATCTGCGACGCCGTGGGAGAAAATCCTAAAAATATACATGAATTGGTCAAGGATCATGGGCTGCCGGCATGGAAGCGGGGGGCCAAGGGAACATGGCGGGCCTTGCCCGATGATCTCAGGCTCTGGATTCGCGAACAGCGGGACCGGAATATCGGGTATTTCCTTTACGGTGACGGTTGCATGATTGACGGAGGCAAGCGTCGATCTCCAGAGGACGCCTGATTTTGACCAACCAAGGGGCCGGGTTTCTCCGGTCCATTCTTTGTGTGTCATTCGAGATGATACCTGACTACCCCCGAGCCGTTGACACCGCTTCGGGGGTGTTTCTCGTTTGGAGCGTTCACAGAGAGCCGTACTCCATGCTCCGGCTCCAGGCGGACCACACGCTCGGCCAAGGCCAGGCAGTGTTCAAGCTTATTGATCTTTTCGAAAAGCGGGTTCAAAGGGCGTCTCATAAAAGTCCGGTGAGATGGTGGGGTGTCACGAGGCTTTTGTATGACTGATTCAGGGACTTTTTGTAAGACACTCCTCTCATCTTTTGTCATCATTTTCGAATCGGTATTGTGGGTGGATATGATCTGGGTATGATTAGTCGGTTCGTTGCGAAGAGAGACAGGGAGAGCCAGTGATGGTGGTGTGAAGAGAAGGGAGTTGGAAGAGGATATAACGGCCGGAGGCTTATGAAGGGGGGCCTCCGGAGAAAGGGGCGGAGATTTTCGTATTTTTTTATTTTCAGGAGGAGATGCTGGCGTGGGGCCGAGTAACCAGTTCATTTTATCCTGAAAGACGGTTTGGGGGGATTTGTCATTCACGGCGAATTCATAGGTATACTCGCCGACTGTGTAGGCTGTCCCTGCATATTGAAGCGGTCCTGTTGAAACAAGCCCGACCACACCAAGGGTGGCATTGAGAATCATGCAACCAGGCAGAACCAGGATCGCGACTGCAAAGAAAGTGTTTCGGACAAAGAGGTGCTTCATGCCAGGGGCATTGCACTGCTTATACCGTTTTTGACAATTACGTGTGAATTTGAATTGTTGCCGTGGTGGTCATCATGGCAATTCTTTTGCCATAGACAGAGTGTCAAAAAACCGGGAAAAGCTTTTGTGGATGTGCAGGACGGCCTGTCATTGGGTTTGCTAAAAGAAAGATCGGAGCAGGGTCTCCTTGCTCCGACCTTATTTGTAAGGAATAGACCCGGTTATTCGGTGAATTGTCGCCCGATGTCGAACGCCTTGCCGACGCGCTCGCCCACAGTGTGATAATCGCGCGTGCCGGGGTTGAAGATGAGTGGCAGAATTTTTTCTATATCGGGATGTTTGCCATCCACGAGCATATCCTCATCGCACTTGACATCCTTGATCTCACCGACCAGCAGGGTGTGGATACCGAGTTCATAGACATGGCTCAACTCGCACTCGATAACAAGCGGAAATTCATCAATGTATGGAGCTTCCACAACATCACTGGCCACGGCGGTCAGTCCGGCCTTGGCCAGTTTGTCTTCATTCTTTCCCGAGGCGATACCAAGGTAGTCGGCTTCAGCCGCAAGTGCCTTGGTGCAGACGGAAATGGTGAATGCCTTGTGCTTCATGATTCCGGCATAGGTATGTCGGGAAGGGCGCACGGAAACTGTCATACTGGCAGGTTGGGAGCTGGCAATGCCGCCCCAGGCTGCGATCATGGCGTTGGGTTTGTCGTTTTCATCATAACTCCCCACAGCCCAGACCGGTGTCGGTTGGGCCAGGGTTTTGGCTCCGAGGGATTTTTTCATGAATGGTGACTCCTTTTATGAATGATGTTGAGGATATTACGAGAATCTGTTGAAAATGCAAACCGGTCTCAAAGGGTTTGAAGCATTGGGGTAACTCGAGTCACCACCTTTTTTGCGATGGCCGAGCAGTGTCGGCAGGCATCACAGTCCTTGAGACAGTCAGACACACGATGCAGAAAATCGTCAGGGAAACGGGTGTTCTCCACCACTATCTGATCTGCCAGGTCTCCGACTGCGTCCAGGAGAAGTAAAAGGTTGCCGGTAAATCGTCCATCGAGATAGGCAGAAATGGTTTGCTTCAGGAACGGGGTTCCCTTGTTTCTCCCGCATATTTTAAGACTCTCCACCATACCTGCATAACGGGCAGCATCTTCAGGCCGGATAAAAGGAGAGGCAAGGATCAGGCTCGGGTCGGTGATAAACCGTCGGATGCAGCCGAAATAGTGATTCATGGCAAAGGTTCTGTCCCGACACAGATTCTCGTTGATCATGGCGATGTGTGCATCATGGGCCGGTTTATATGGACAAAAGGGAAGGCATCCTTCATTGGCAATGAGTTGAAGCTGGATGTCCGGATATGCTCCTTTGAGTCGTTCGGATATCCGGCCCAGATGTTCGAGATCCCGATTGAGGGAGCGGTCCAGAATGATCCGGCTTGGGGGAAGGAAATGGGTGGTTCGGATCATTGACAGCATGGAAAAGCACCGCCCTGCCGAGTCCAACATGGAATTGATGCTGGGAATGGCTTCCAGGCTCGCCGCAACTTCGGGATGTGCATCCGAAAGGGCTTGCAGGTGATACGGATCGGCAAAGATGATTCCGGTGATCCCGGTTTCTCCTGCCAAATGAGAGAGCGCCTCGGCAGTGGATCGGAGAGCGTGGGGAGAAAAATATGTGTCAGGAGCGTGGAGCCTGGTGTTCATCAATGCGTATCGGGGAGTACCCTCCAGGGCCTTCAATCCGGCGATCACATCTTTGAGACCATGATGCTCAAGGCGTTGGCGAGCATCGACTATGGTTGGATCATACAGGCTGAAATGGACTGACGCCAGTGAGCCTCGGCATTCAGTCAGAAAAGAGATGTACTCCGGGTCAGGGGTAAGCGGCACATCCAGCGGCAGCATGCTTATTCTCCCTTGGCAAACCGAGCAACCGGGCTGATCCATTCCGGTCGGGGTTGGTAGAACAGGCCGTGTCCTTTGGTACTCTTGATTCGTTTTTCACTGAAAACAAGATCTCTGGTTTTGGACTGGGCAAAAGCCTGCACGCATGATCCGGCTTCAAGGTCACTGCCGGTATAGAGAGAAAGGATACGGCCTCTGAGTCGCGCTCCGCGTTTTCTTTTGAGGAATTGATCATACGCATAGGATTTGCGCCCTTTGCCGCATCCGGCCAGAATGACGTATCGTGCGCTGGGATTGGCTAGTGACGAAGCCGTGAGCAAGGCCATGTAGCCTCCCTTGGAAAATCCGACGACGGTGATGTTTCCGGCCGGGACTCCGGCAGCCATCAGGGTCCGTATCTGCGAAGTTATCCTGGCTGCATATCGGTTGGGGTTGGTCTTGGGACGCACCTCTTCAATGACAGTGAACCCTCTGTCCTCGAAATGTTTGATGATCGAATCGTAGAGATAGATGCCGTAGCGTTGGCTAACCGCATTCTTCCCTTGCTCCTCCATTATGGCCCCATGCAGGTAGAAGATGTATTTGTTCTGGGGAGCGGACTGGGCAAGGGCTTCTTCAAAGGGGATGGCATGTGCGGGAAGAGGTGTCAGAGCTGTCAGGACTATGATCAGGGCCGCGATCATTAAACGATTCATTCCACTCTCCGGGGTTGGTTCGTGTCCATGCTATCCCGTAGAACAGTGACAGTAAAGCGGGGACCGGGTGATGACCCGATCCCCGCTCTTTGTATGACATTTAGAAGCGCTCATACTCATCTTCATGAGGGATGTTCGTTCCTCCGGGAAGAGATGGAGCGGCATTGCGATTACTGACAACCGTTGTCCGGTGGATGTTTTCGCCTTGTCCGAAACCGTTGTCGCTGACTTTGAAAAAGGTCATGGCGTGGGCCAAACGCTGGGCCAGGCTGGCAAGTTCTTCGGAGGTGGCGGACATCTCTTCCGCCGCAGAGGTGTTTCCCTGGATGACCTGATCCAGATGGTCAATGGCGGTACTGATTTCAGTCACTCCCTTGTCCTGTTCCTGACAACTTGAGGCTATTTCCTGAACCAATTCCGCGGTTTTGCCGATTTGCGGCACCAGTTCCCTGAGTTTTCGGACTGCCGTGTCAGCCACATCCATGGAAGCATCAGACAGAGTTCCGATTTCTTCTGCGGCCTGGCCGCTTCTTTCGGCCAATTGTCGAACTTCGGCAGCGACAACGGCGAATCCCTTGCCATGTTCCCCGGCTCGTGCCGCTTCAATGGCTGCATTGAGCGCTAGCAGATTAGTCTGGCGCGCTATCTCTTGAATGATGGTGATTCGTTCCGCAATACTCCGAAGGGCATCCATGGCTTCCTGAACGGATTCGCCGCTCTCCCGCGCTCCCAGAGCAGCCTGGCTGGCGATGGATTCTGTTTCCATGGCGTTGTCGGCGTTACTTTTCACCCCGGCGCTCATCTCATCCATAGCTGCGGAAACCTGCTCTATGGAGGCAGATTGTTCTACTGCCGCCTGAGCCAGACTTTGCGCCGTGGCAGATAACTCTTCGCTGCCCGAGGCGACATTGTCAGTGGAGGCATTGACTTCCTTGACCACGGAATTGAGTTGCCCGGCCATATTGGTCAGCGAGGTTGCCAATTGGCCGACTTCATCCTTTTGAGTGAGATCAATGGTGGCGCGGAGGTCGCCGGTGGCCACGGTTGTGGCGAAGTCCATGCCCTTACGCAAGGGACCAATGATCCCTCGGCTGATAATCCATGCCAGCAACAGTCCGAGGCAGACCGCGAAGACACTGAAGAGCACAACGCCGATCAGCGTATTATCCGCTTCGGCCAGCATGGTCTCGTCGGTCATGACATTGTCGGAAATGATCTGCATGCACTGATTGAGAATGTTCTGGATGGAGATCAGTGCCGGTTCGGTGACGGTGGTGTAGATATGCTTGGCCTTGTCGTAACCTTCCTGCCGATGATCATTGAGGGTGAGGAGGGCGTCTATTTCTTCCAGGGTTTTTTGGGCCATGGGGGCCGTGACCTGATGAAAAACGTGTTGCGCCCCGGTAAAATCACCCTTGGCGAGAAGGGCGTTTATCTCCCGTGCGGACTGATGCAGGGCCTTGTGAGGCTCATAAATGGTTTCTACCAAAGCGCCAAATTCCGGATCATCGAGCATCCGTTGTCTGGTCTCATTGGAATAGAGCCATTTCCCCAGGCTGCATTGATGTGAATCAGTCTGGACTTCCGCTCCTGACTTGAGCCTATCAATAAGGGCGTCCTTGATTCTTCCCATCCATGAGAGATGGTCCAATTTTTTGTTTCTCAGGAAAACGCCCAGTTCCACATCGGCAGGTGCATAGGCTTTCCCGATGTCTGCAGCAGATGCGTGAAGGGCATTGTGATATTTTTCGATTTTCGCCAGCAGGGGCTTGATTTGTGGGACCAGTTGTTCGGCCTTGGTTCGGGCCTCGCTGTAATACCACTTGCCGAAGGCGCACTGAGAGGGGTCAGTTTCGACATCAAGGGTGTGAAGGTTTGAATCGGTCAACAGTTCGTTGACCTTTTCAGCCCATTTGAGGTGGTCCAGCACTTTTTGGGTAAAGTTTCCCCGCAAGGAATTTCCTGCAATAACTTCCGTCGAGTTATTTACAATACCGTTGATACCATAGATAGACCAGCTCCCCAACGCTACAAGAAGCAGCAAAATGGTTCCGAATCCAATGCCGAATTTGGCGCAAAGTCTGCAATCCTTCCAACTCATAAGCCACATCCTCTTTCTGCTCGATGCTTGTTTCCACGGCCTGTCGTGTTGCGTAGGCACGGTCGGCTCGTTGGCATAAGAAGCTTTCTTCAATCATCTTATGGAATCAAGCGATTATAAATACCTTCAGTACTATGATGCTTATTTCTATGTATAATACGATAAAGATGCAAGCTTATTCTGACTTCAGATTGAGAGCCTCCGAAGTTTGAATGTGAAGAAGCTAAAGAGAATAATCGGGATCTTTTGAGATACTATGGAAGAGTTGAATACCAGAGATGAAAAAGAGCATCGAAACGCAGTGGTGTCATTTCAGTAATGCACATGATTGTGATTTTCTCAAACCATACTGTTGATCAGAGTGGTTTACTGAAATAGACGCTGGCAAGGATTTGTTTGACGGTGGGACGTGTTTCAATGAGGGCGTCAATGGCTCCGAAAGCGTTTGAAGTCATCCAGGGCACGAGCCTGGACCAGAGAGCGAATAATATCAAGGTTTTCATAATTCTCGAAGAGGAGATGAATGATGTCTTGATCCAGATCGCCCGATTTCGCCAGGGTTGTGAGAACTTCCTTGGCTTCCTGGGGGATCATGCCATCGCGGTAAGGGCGATCTTCGGTGATGGCGGTGTAGACATCGGCTACAGCCAGGATGCGGCTGCCGAGTGAGAGTTCACTGCCCCTACGGCCATGGGGGTAGCCCTTGCCATTGAGTCGCTCGTGATGCTGGCAGGCCCAAACCGCAATATCTTCCATGCCGGGAATGGAGTGGAGCACTTGTTCGCAAACGTGAGCATGGTATTGTACGGTCTCGAATTCCTTGTGGGTCAAGGGAGCGGGTTTGTCCAGCAAGGTAACGGGAACTGCCAGTTTGCCTATGTCGTGCAGGTTGCCAGCCAGACGAATACGCCGCTGATCCGCTGCATCCATACCTGCCAGCCGGGCAAGCTCTACGGCCATTTCAGCCACGCCCAGGGAGTGTGTGGCCGTGTGCCGGCTACGAAAATCAATAATATGAGAAAAAAAGCGTGAGAAATGTAGGAGTTGTTCTTCAGGGATACTTTGGTCACCGAATGTCTCCCCGAGGAGTTCCCTGATAGGTGTCTCAGTGTCTTCAATGCGATCCCAGAATTCCTGTTTGGAGGAGGCTTCCATGAAAGCTGCGATGGCTCTTTCGGAGTAAATGGTATCCGAATAGCCGGAAATGATTTCACGCAGTTTATGGGGGCTGAAAATATTGGTTCCTATTTTGGACAGAACATCCACCCGGTCCATCAGATTGAGCAGATTGCTGAAAAAGAGAATATCTTTGTCAACCTTGTCCGGGTTTTTCAGAAGTTCCCGCCAAGGGGTGTGGTGATATTTGACAAGATATGCTGAGCGGTTGAGAAGCGGGTGTCCTTCCAGAAGCTTGAAGCCCATGGAGGCGTGTTCGGTCAGGTCCGCGTCAAAGTTTAGACCATCGAGGCTGAAATTAAGAGAAAAGGCTCCTATGTCATGTAATAGCGCAGCCATGATCAGGTCCGCAGCGTCTGTTTTGCTCAACCCAAGGGTTGGGGCCACTGTCGCACACGCTATGCCGACTCTGCGATGGTGGCCTGTGACAGCGGTGCTCACATAGTCCAGCGCGTTGGAGATCCCATTGATCAAATCGAGCAGATACACGTCTTTCATTGTCTTGTTCTGGTTTTTTCCCGTTATTTCGGTTTATGAAAGGGGCGGCGCACTCGGCTGCGTGGGGAAATCGAAACCTTTCTCATAAACTAATATATTCTTGAGTAATGGGCGAATTTTGCGCCTGTTGTCCTCATGTGTCAACACCTTATTCCTCCCTCTTTTTGCCCCGTTACATCCCTGTTTTGCCCGTTGACGGTTTTCTTCCAAATGTGGTGCTACAATGTTGATACCATGTTGACGGAAGGCAAGAGCATGAAGTGAGGTAGTGTCATGGCCACCAGTGTCATAGAAATCTGCAACAACGCCCTTCTTGATCTGGGCGAAGATGTCATTATGTCCCTAGGGGATGAAAGCAAAGCGGCCGGATTGTGTAATAATCGTTGGCCAGCGGTGCGGGATGCGGTGCTTCGGGCCCATCCGTGGAACTGCGCCATGTCCCAGGCCGAGTTGGCCGTGTCGTCAATCGCGCCCCTGTGGCGCTGGGAATACAAGTATGTTCTCCCCCCGGACTTTCTTCGCATTGTTCGTGTGGTGGGGCAGGATGGCACTGAGGTGGGGGATTGGGAGATCCAGGGTGGTGTGATTCTCTGTGACGAAGAAGCTCCCATGTTCATCTCCTATGTGCGACGAGAGTTGGACCCCATGAAGTATGATGCGCTTCTTGATGAGGCCCTCTCAGCCCGTTTGGCTGCCACTTTGGCGTATCCGCTTTCGGCCTCCACGTCCCTGGCCCAGGCATACTGGAATATCTACCAGGAGAAGCTGGGTGAGGCCCGTGGTGTTGATGCGCGAGAAGGTATTCCCGAGTCCGTCACCGCCACAGGGTGGTTGGGAGCGAAGATCGGCCGCACGCGTTGAGTTCATGTCCGGAAGGCCTTCAAGCCTTCCGGCTCCTCGCTTCAAAGGGTGTCTCTTCTGGTTTTCTGATGAGGGAAGTCGCTTGACGGGATTCTTCCCTGTGAATCAGATTCTTTTTATTTCCTACCGTATGCGCCCACTTTTCTTTTCGTCTATTAGAATTGTCTCTGCGGAAGAAATATCAGTTGATTTTTACTGTCTAAGAGGGGAATTGCCTCCCTTTCGCGGGTGTGTTTTCCGCCATTGAGCCGGAGTTTGTTCAAGGCCGCCCCGCAGCCAGAATCCCATCCGTTTTCGCTTTGCTTCGTCTTGTGCCTGTTCCAGCCGGGGCTGATGTCGCGTGTTCGGTTCATACCGTTCCGCCAGGGCCAATCCTGCACGGACCAGTTCCTCGTTGAGCATGCTGGTTCCTGAATAAACATAAGCCAACAGGCGACCATGTCTATCCCGTCGAGTCCGATCGAATTCCAGTCTGAGGTTTTTGCCATAGCAGAATTTCAAGGCAAAGGATTTGGCCTGTGTTCCATATTCCTGTCCCCACTCCGGTGCATCGACTCCGATGAGCCTCACGGCCTGGGAATGGCCTTCGTATTCGACCAGTATGGAATCCCCGTCAATGAGGTGGAGAAAAGGGACTGTTTCGTCGGCCTGGGCTGTTGCTGATGTGCCGAGAAAGAAAAGAATAAGAAAGAAAAGAAAAAGTTTATTGTGAAGTCTCATCAGTGTATCCTAGTTTTTTTTCTTTTCTAGTTCCAGTGTAAAAGACTTCCGGGAGGGCATATGGAAATTACTTTTCTTGTTGATAATAATTCGTTGGTTGGAAGCTATTTTTTGGCTGAGCCGGGTTTGTCCATCCACCTTGACACCGGTAACGTCCAGGTCTTGTTAGATGCGGGCTATTCTGATGTTTTTCTGACCAATGCCCGCCGCAAGGGGTTGGATCTTCTGTATCTGGATTGGGTGGTTCTGTCTCACGGTCATTTTGACCATACGTGGGGTTTAGATGGCCTGATTCGTCATTATTTCGAAGCTGCATCCCAGGGGATGGCCCATTCCAGGCCCCGCTTGGTTGCGCACCCGCGAGCCTTTGATTCACGTCAGCACGAAGATGTCCCGGAAATAGGCATGTTGCTGGTCGAGGAAAAACTGGCTCGGCAGTTTGAATTGCATGTTTCGGCAGAACCTCTGTGGTTGACAGATCGGCTCGTCACTCTCGGAGAAATCCAGCGGGTCATGGACTTCGAGGATGTCACGACCCTGGGGCAGCGGTTGGGAACGCATGGGCTTGTCGAGGATCATATCCCGGATGATACCGCCATGGCGTATCTTGGGGATGACGGGTTGGTCGTGATTGCCGGGTGCGCTCATTCCGGCATCTGCAATACGGTTGAACAGGCCCGGCGTGTCACAGGCATCGACAAGGTCAACACCGTGCTGGGTGGCTTTCATCTGCAAAAGGCCTCAAGCCGGAGGTTGGACGCAACCACTGAGTACCTGGCTGGATTGTCACTGGACGGACTCTACGCCTGTCACTGCACTGACCTTGCCGCCAAGATAGCTCTCGCCCGATCCTGCCCTTTGCGTGAAGTCGGGGCCGGATTGAGCCTGACGGTATGATGTGAGACAGACAAGCTTTTTTTTGAGGGGAAAAGGTGTGTCCCGGTCCGAGCCTTGTCGTAGTTTTTCTCTGTGTTATTCCACTGGATATAGTATTCGACAGTTCCTCTTCGAGCATTTACAAAAAGAATTAAGGGAAGTCGCCACAATGGCGACTTCCCTTTTCCATGCTTTGAGGAAGGTCGTTTATTTGTTTGGATTAATTGCCGTTAATGACTGAGACTGCGCCGCCTGTATTGGTGGCGACCAGCAGATTGATGGCATCAGCCTGGGAAGGGCCGGTGCAGGCGATAATGATGTCGCCTGTGTCCAGGTTGTAATCTTCCACCGCCTGATTGAAGTAGTCTTCGGCTGAGATCGTGGTGACCGCATCTTCGGTGCGGTAAAGGAAGAGCTGCTGGCCGGGCACTCCGCCCATCAAGCGCATATCCTCACTGATATATCCTGCCATGATTGTTTCCTCGTATAAGGGCGGAGGGGATTCTGTCCCCTCCGGTTACAGGGTTAGATGATGATGGCGTCATCATCGCATTTGATTTCAATGATTCCCTCCGGGTCGATGAGGCAGGAACCAGCGGAGAGCATGTGATCGACAAGGTGGGCGGCTTTTTCCGGCACCCAGTCCACAAAGGCCTTGATTTCCTGACCTTCAGCCAGCCCCATGGCGTTGCGATGATAGATGAAGCAACTGCGGCTTCCCGCATCCATGGGCAGACCGGTGTGGAACATCCAGGTGATGCCGAGCCACGTACGGGACTCGGTTCCGTTCAGCCAGGGGTATTGTTCTCCGGCAAAGTCACTGGATTTGAACTCTTCGACATTGAGCAGTTCATTCCACTGGTGCGGGCCGACCACGGCAAACCGGTGCCCGTCGTCAGCGACGTCGTTGGCGTTGAGTGTGCCGAAGGCCTGAAGGATCTTGTCTTTGGTCAAGCCGGTTTCGGCTTCGGCCACGATGTTTGCCGCACCGGACATTCTGGTGATGAGCAGTTCATCGATCTTGCGCCCCAGAGCCCAAGCACCTGCTTCGGCTGCGACCTTTTTTTCGTCCTGCTTTTCCTTAAGCTCGTCGAGCTTGTCCACGTACTCGGCTGCATACCAATCGGACAGGGTGCAGGAGACGGTGGAGTGGTTGAGGTTCATCAGCGGAACATTGCCGTGGCGGCTTTTTTTTCCTGCCGCTCCCTTGCCGACCTTCTGGAAGACGCACTTGGAGCCTTCCACACCGGTCTGAAGGCGCACGGTGTTGCGAAGCTTGGAGCCTCGTTGCTGATAGGACTGATGCACCATTTCGGTGTATTCAGAGACAAATGAGTTGGCGATGGTTGTCGACATTGCTGTCTTTCTCCTCTTGACGTTTCAGGTTTTCTGAGCGGGTGTCCGAAAACGTCTCCATCGAGTGGATATCCAGCTTGCGAAGGAAACCGTTTCAGTTCGCAAGGCCGGGCCGTCGAGTGGATTTCCGGGCCGGATGAGAGGAGCCTACCCCCTGTTTTTGTGGCAAGATGTCATGGGGTGAGAACAGGATGAGAACGGGTGAAAAAAGTACAGGAAAAGGTGTTGACGTTGTTTGTGGGGAAGACGGCCTCAAGATTTGTTAAAGTAGGGGAAGGGAGGTTTCTCGGCATGGGAGAAGCGTGCTATGGTCATGACAAGGAGGAATGTCATGAAGCTGATGTCTGCCATATGTCTTGGAGTTTTGTTGCTGCCCACTCCCGGCTTGTGCGGGACAGATGAGTATTCCGATGTCAGGGAAAGCTATGAGAGCAGCGCCACCAGTGCCATGCAAAGTCAGGTGCTCAGGGAATATTTCAATAAATCGAATGGAAAAGTTGATGAGGCGACAGTCAGGAAGAAGCGCCAGGGGGCAGAGGAGCTGCACCGGAAAACCTTTGGTGACGGTCAGAATGCGGAAGTCTGGGGAACGAGGTCCTCCGAATAGTGTCGGGGGCAGGACCCTCGCGACTATATGACTTCAAAAAAGGATCTGATTTCCTCCATGTCGTGGGTTATGCCCAGAACACACATGAGGCGGATGCGCGCTTTCGGGCCGCCCAAACGGCCACAGAGAATAACTCCGCGATCTTCCAGATCCGCTCCTCCACCGGGGTAGCCGTAGATAGGCCAAACACCACCTTCGATACAGCGGGTCGCCAAGACGACCGGAATGTTCTCCTGCATGCACTCCTCCAGTGCCGGGACAAGATCAGGGGGGACGTTCCCGGCACCAAATCCTTCAATGACAATCCCTTTGTTCTCAGATGCTTTTACGTGGTCGATAAGTGATCGATCCATGCCCGTATATGCCGTGATGAGCGCAACATTCGGTTCAATGGAATCGGGACTGATGTGGTGCCGGGTGGCATGATGCAGCGGACATCCGGCGAGGATTACCGATTCTCCGGCTACATAGCCGACCACTCCCGCCTCGCGTGACTCAAAGGCATCGACATTCAAGGAGTTGACCTTGACTGCTTCCCGTGCCGTGAAAAGTCGGTCGGTCATCAAAATACAGGCTCCGGTTCCGGTGGGAATGGGGAGCAGGCACGCTCTGACGGCGTTGATAAGATTGCGGACACCATCATAGCCGGATTCGGAGTAATACCGCATGCTGCCGGTCAGGATGACGGGTTTGTCGGAGTTGATGACCAGGTCGCACATGTATGCGGATTCGGCCAGGACGTCGGTCCCGTGGAGAATGACCGCGCCAAGCACCGTATCCCGGCCCAGAGCGGAATCCACTTCTTTGGCCAGTCGAAACATGTCCGAGGGCGTCATGTGCGGGCTCGGTTTGTCTGACCATGCGACCGGGGTAAGACGAATCCCTTCTTCTTGAGGAGCCAACTGGTTGAGCAGTTTTTCAAAGTTGCCACCAGGAGCCACGCCATGAATCCCTTCGGATGGGGACATTCCAATGGTTCCGCCAGTGAAAAAGACGACGATCTCGGATTGGGTGCTTTGATATGCCATGATAAGCCAGAAGTTTTATGTTGTTTCTTTGGACCGTGTTATCGATTTTGTGTGGCAGGCCCGGCCGGAAAGGGCAAGAGGAAAGTGCTTTCCCTCTGTTATTTCCTTTCTTCAATGGATTGGAGAGCGCTCCTGAATCGATTTTCCGGGGCCGCTCCAATAATCGGAGGCAGGTCTTCAATGAAAAAAGTTGGCACCGCTGTGATGCCACGCTTGCGGGCCTCCATGGTTCCCTGGGCCACTCGGTTGGAGTGGATGCCGGTATTCAGCGCCTTTTCCAGTTCCTGCGGATCAAGCCCGATCTGCTTCGCGATACCTTGAAGTACCCGTCTGTCTCCGATGTCGTGTGTCTCAGAAAAATATGCTTTGAAAACAGCGTGATGGAATGCGTCATAATGCCCGTTCTCTCGCGCATATTCTGCTGCTTCCAGCGAAGAATGAGAGTTGCTTAACCATGTGAGAGCACCGAATTTCAGGTCATATGGGAGGACTCGTCTCCGGCACTCCGCGAGCATGTGGTCCACATCGAACTGGCTGAAAAGCTCATTCATGGCACGTCCCTGTGGAGGTGTCTCAGGATGAATCTCATGGGGGACCCAGATGTCTTTGATATCGAAATCCTTTTTGAGTGTGTCGACAATTCCCGTGCCGACATAGCAGAAGGGTCAGATGAAGTCGGAAAAAATGGTGATGGTGATTGCCATGTTCACTCCCTGTTTGATCTGACAAGATCATAACAGGAGTCAGCAGGAAATGGCATTGCAAAAAAACAGTATTTTCGGCCTGAAGATGCTTCAGGAAGTCGGGCCTGCAGCGAGAAGCAATGCTTCGTGTACCGCTTGAAGCCGGGCAGAATCGGTCAGTTTGCCCCCCTCGGTATCACGGATATGGAAGATGTCCGCAGCACGTCCCTTGATGGTGGTTATCTTGGCCAGATGGATCGAAAGGGACAGGTTGGCAAGGGTACGGGCCATATCGAAGAGGAATCCTGTCCGGTCCGTGGCAGCCACTTCGATAACGGTATAAAAATCGCTTGCCGAATTGTCTATGGTGACGATGGGGCGAAGTCTGGGACCGGGGCGTTTCATTGTCAGTGGGGAATTTCGCCGGTCTTCCAATCTGGATTCGATGTCCAATTTCCCCACCCTTGCATACCCTATGGACCGTTTGACCCGTGCCCACACTTCATGGGGAAAGAGATTTTCCGGTGGTTCGCCGACAGTGAAAACATCCACGGCAGTGCCGTCTTTCCAGGTAAAAATATCCGCTGCCAGGATATTGAGACCGTGCAGAGCCAGTGCTCCGGCGATAGTTGCGAAGAGACCGGGACTGTCCAGGGCGGCAATGGTCAGAGTGTATGTCCCGTCAGCCTTGCCGAGAGCAGCCTCGATGATGCTGACTCCTTTGCCAGCGATCTTGGAAGGTTTACGAATACGGTCTTCAGCCACGGCATCCCGAAGTTTGAGAACCTGTTGCATCTGCTTCATCAGGGTCTCGGTGTTCAGTGCCAGAAAAGCGCGCGGAGGCATGGCTTCTATCGCATTTCGGACAAAATCGCCATCCATGTCGGCCACGGCTGTGATGATGGCATTTTTTGCAGAGACGAGTCGCCGGGCTTCCCTGGGATGGGAGAGAGGTCCATGCTCCAGCAGGTTTCGAACTTTGTAATAAAGTTCTGAAAGCAGCGATTGGGTCCAGCTGTTCCAGGCTCGTGGGCCGGTGGCCATGGAATCGGCAACGGACAGAAGGTGAAGCATCTTAAGTCTGTTCCGGGTGCCTATGATTCCGGCCACATCCGAAATCACTCGCTCATCGCTGAGGTCTCGTCGAGTTGCTGTTTTGGGAAGCAGAAGATGGTGTTCAACAAGGAAAACCACATCGTCGATGATTGTGGGGTGTTGTTCATACCGGGTCAGTACCTCGCGGGCAATGGAGGCTCCAGCCAGTGAATGGCTGGACTCGCCCTTGCCGAGATCATGGAAAAACCCGGCGAGTATCAGTGTCTCGGGCCTTTCAATTGTCGCGGCCATGGCTCCGGTCCAGTCCGAGGTGTCGTTGTTGAACGATGCCAGTCGGGCTATGGTCGCCAGGGTGTGCCGCCCCACGGGATGAACATGATAATCGTTGAACTGGATGAGGTGTTCCACATCGCCGAATTCCGGGAAAATGGCAGGAAGCAGGCGGGTTTCCAGCAGTCCGTCACAGGCCGGTCCCGCGTGGGGGGCCATGAAAAGTTGTATTAGTGTGGAGAGTGTTGTTTTTCGGTCGATGAGCTTTTGGGCAAACCTGCCTGGGGTCTGTCGGATCAGGCGTCTGGCCCCCCATGTGAGAGGCAGCCCGGAGCGGGCGGATTCGAGGAAGGCGTTCAGAATATTCTCCGGGGTGGCTGCGGAGTGATTCTTGAAATAGATGCCTTGTGGCCCTACCCCGAGGTTGCTGGCAAGTAATGTGGGCGGGTTGGAAAGAGGCAGGGGGAATCCTTCCTGAAAAATGGCCTGCCGCATGGCTTTGATGCGGGTCATGGCCTGATGCAGTCGGGAGAGGAAAAATTCAACGCTTCGTCCTTTGGCTTCAGGGGAATCATCCTGTGCCGTAAATCCCATGAGGCGGGCGGTTGGAGGTTGAAGATCAAAAAAGAGTTGGTCGTTCTTCCGTCCGGCAGCCAGATGGAGAGCGGTACGAACTCGGTTGAGAAAGGCCTGGTCTTCACGCATGCGGGCCAGTTCTTCAGGGAGAAAAACCGGCTTGGCTCCCATGACAGCCATGAATCTGGTAAGCCAATGAACTTGTTGGCCGTCTCGCAGCCCCCCTAATCCGTTTTTCAATTCCGGTTCCAACATCCCGGTAGCATCGCCGTACTGATGGGCGCGGGTCTGGTTGTGCTCGGCAAGGTTTCTGGCAAAATCAGTCCCTTTTCTATTCAGGACTTTTTTGTCAAAAGCAGTGCCGAATGCTTGGAAAACCTCGGCGTCTCCAGCCAGTGGGCGAGCATCGAGCAAGGAGGCCAGAACTTGAAAATCCTTCCTTGCCAGTGACGTGCAGTCGGCAACAGTACGAACGCCGTACCCAAGGTCCAGATTCAGATCCCAGAGCGGGAAAAGAAGCGTTTTGACAAAGGCTTCGGCGGCCTGTGGAATGCGCCGCTTGAAGAGAAGCAGCACATCGATATCCGAACCGGGGCATAATCTGCCTCGACCATATCCGCCCACAGCGATGAGGGTGAAGGTGAAGCGCTGAGGACCGGCTTCGAGAATGCGTTCTTCGAAATAGCGATCCACCATATGGGTATATTCCCAGGCAAAACCGCCAACACTTCCATTCCTTGCGCGTTCCCACAGGGAATGCCTGGCTGCTTTGAGTCGTTTGGCTGATTCTGGCAGGTGGCTGTCTGGTTGCATGGCTGTTCCCCAAAGCGAGAGTGAAGTGGTGTTGAGATCAGCAAGAGAATCGCCGGGGCATGGTTGGGGACCCCGGCGATCCTGCCGCCCCCTGCAAAAGGGAATGGCAACCGTGAACACGGTCAAGGGGGTTGGTCGAAACACGAGTTTGGGACTCTCAAACCGTCACAAGGCTTCGATCCGTCCGGACAGGGGGGCCTGTCCGGACGGGTGATGTGTTAGATAGCTTCTTCGCCGGTTTCTCCTGTACGGATACGGACGACTTCATCCACCGGGGAAACAAATATTTTGCCGTCACCCACCTGCCCGGTTTGGGCAGCTTTGGTCGCGGCTTCCACGACCTGGGGGGCAAATTCGTCTTCAACGACAACTTCAATTTTGATCTTGGGGACAAAATCCACTTGATATTCTGCTCCCCGGTAGACTTCTTTATGACCACCTTGGCGGCCGAATCCTTTGACTTCATTGACAGTCATCCCCTTGACGCCAATGGCGGAAAGGGTGGTTTTGATCTCGTTGAGTTTGAATGTCCGGGTAATGATTTCAATCTTTTTCATGGGTGTCTCCTTGGGAATCTCCGGTTTTCAATGACCTGTTTCATGTCGTGGCAAGAGGCCATGTTACCATTGATAGCCTGTTTCGCTGTGTTCGGCGATGTCCATGCCCCTGTCCTGCTCCTCATCCGTGGCCCTGAGGCCGATGGTCGCATCCACGACCTTGAAGATAATGAAGGTCATGACAAAACAAAAGGCCCATGTCGCGATAACAGAGACAAATTGTATCCAGAGTTGTTCGGCATTTCCGGCGATGACTCCCTTGGCTCCGACAGTGGCGAAGACTCCTGTAGCCAAGGCTCCATATGTCCCGCCCAGTCCATGAATACCGACGACATCAAGGGCGTCGTCGTAGCCGAACCTGTTTTTGATCATAATCCCGCCGTAGCAGATGACGCCTGCGCCAAGACCGATGACGATGGCCCACATGGGGGTGACGAAACCAGCGGCCGGGGTAATGGCGACCAATCCGGCTACGGCACCGGATGCGGCACCCAGGGTTGTGGCTTTCCCGCCATGCAGCCATTCCGCTGCGATCCATGACAGGGCAGCGGCTGCGGTTGCCATGTGGGTTGTGACAAAGGCATTGGCAGCGGCACCGTCAGCGGCCAGAGCCGAGCCTGCGTTGAAACCGAACCAGCCAAACCAGAGGATCCCTGCGCCGAGAATCGTCATGGGGAGGTTGTGCGGAATGAATGGCGTGGAGCCGTGTCCCTTGCGTTTGCCTATGAGAATACAGCAGCAGAGGGCAGCTGCACCCGAGCTCATATGAACAACCGCGCCACCAGCGAAGTCCAGCGCACCCATTTCCCCCATCCAGCCTCCGCCCCAGACCCAATGGCACATTGGAGTATAGACCAGGAGAAGCCAAAGGGCTGAAAAGACCATGAATCCGGCAAATTTCATGCGTTCGGCAAATGCCCCCGAGATAAGCGCCGGGGTGATCACCGCAAACATGCATTGAAAGATCATGAAGGTGAGGTGAGGGAGATTTGCGGCGGGAGACCCGGCGTTGTCCATTCCCACGCCTTGCAGGAATGCGAAGTCCAAACCGCCTATGAGTCCGCCTATATCGGTTCCGAAAGAAAGTGAATATCCGCAGACGGCCCACAGGATCGAAACCAGTCCCAACATGATGAAGGACTGCATGATTGTGGCGAGGACATTCTTGGAGCGGACCAAGCCGCCATAAAAAAGAGCCAGTCCCGGGGTCATAAACATGACCAGCGCCGCACAGATGAGAATAAATGCGTTATCAACAAAATTCATTTTTCATACCTCCGGCGGCACGCATTGCAAAAGGGGGACCAACTTTCGATGACGGGATTATTGGGTTTTGTACAAAAGTGCATGAAAGTGGTTTGACAAAAGTGCAAAAAAATAAAAAAAATTACCAATATTGTTAACCCCGTTCATTACATATTTGAAAGGTGCATGGAGGGAGTGTAGACAAATTCAAAATCCTGAAATCCTCCCATTTGACCTGGAGGGGGTGACCGTCTACGGTGTTAATGGATCAATCCAGATGGAATGCGCGAAGGGGGATTTCGCCATGACACGATTCAAGAGCGCCATGATCGTTTTCATCGTCCTGTCCGGGGCGATCATTACGGCCATCAAGTTCGACTACACAGCGACCTATGTTGATGACAGGCTGCACAAGGCCCTTGCGGAGGGACGATACTCTGCGGACTGTCATTTCTCTCTTGCCTGTTTTCTCGGATTTCATGAATTCGATACGGTTTGTGTTGTGCTGCCCGGTTCGGATCTGACTTTTGAGACGCGCTTCGGCTTTGCCTACAATCCCAAGGTGGGAGGGGAGTATGCGTGGTCATTGGTCTTTACTCGGGAAGGGGGGGTGGTTGCCGAAGTTCCCATGAAGCATGGTGATATCGGTCCGCCCAGAGATTTGCATGGCATGTGCTTCGAGCGTTGGGCGGCTTTTGTGCAGATCATTGATGGTGAGAACGGTCCGAGGATGCAGTTTGTTGATATGTAGGGACGACGGCCGTTACGAGGCCAGAGTTTTGTAAAGCCTGAGGTAGTCTGTGACCATTCTCTGTGTGGTGAATCGTTTGCGTCCAGATGAAAAGGCAGTCTGTCCATAGTCGCGACACAGGGATGAGCGGGTCAGGGTTTCAACTGTGGCATCGATGAAGAGGGCCTCATTTTCAGGTGTGATGAGCCGTCCTGTCTGCCGATCCGTGACCTGTTCTGGGACGCCGCCCACCGCGTAAGCTATTACGGGCAGGGCGCGGGACATTGCTTCGAGAATGACCAGAGAGTGGTTGTCAGCCTGCGTCGGGTAGAGCAGAAGGTCTGCCGCTTCCATCAGACAATTCAGCCTGTCTCGTCCGACATACGGCCAGATGACGAGATCGCCATCCCGTTCCGCAGTTTCCCCGCCAACGGCAAAGCAGAGAGCTTCGGGCATTCGGGCTTTGATTCTACTCCACAGCGATTTCCATACCTTGCCGGATTTGTAAGCCGCAGAGGTGCCTCCGTGTGCTACGAACAGAATGACTCGGGCTGTCGGGTTGATGCCGAGTTGCCGACGGGCTGTGGATTTGCGCGGTGGCAGTTCGGGCCAGGGAATGCCGTTGGGAATGACTTTGACTGCATGGGACAGATGCTTTTTTGCTAATCTGGCAAGCCACTGAGAAGGAGAGACAAGAATCGGTTTATGGTTATCGATCAGTTTTCGTTTAGCTTCTCTGAGTTCCTCTGATTGCGGGAAATTCCTGGGGCAGGGGTTGGCACATTTCTTCTCAATAACTTGGCAGTCCAGTGGATAGGGACATCCTCCGGTAAAAAGCTCACAGTCGTGGAGAGTGATGAGTGTTTTTTGCCTGGGGGGGATGGAGCTGAGGAGCGCGGGCCAGTTCCCGGTGCAGTGCAGGTGCGCGATGGCGTTGGTCGGAAGATACCGTCCAAAATCCTCGGGCAGAATAGCGGCTGCTTCCGGCCCTTCTCCCAGTTCAAAGCTGAAGTTGGTTTGAACCAAGCGAGTTTCTAATGCTTCAATGAGCAGGCGGGCAACACGAGTAGCCCCGCCGGAAGTCTCCAGGCCGGTATGGTGATAGATGGCGTGTATCCCCTTGTGCCCTGTGCTTTGGGAACTTTCGGTTGAGCGGGTGGAGATGTGATGCGGAATCGGCGTTTCCGGCATGATTCAGGAATTACCTTTCTTCAGGTCAAGGACCATGTTCACGAGATCTTCATCATGCTGGTCCGGAGTAATTACAAAGCCGAATTTTTTGGATAATCCCTGCATGGCCTTGTTCTCTATCATGGTCTGGCCGATCAGTTCGCTTGTTCCTCTCTGGCGAGTGTAGCATATCCCCTTGTTGAAAAGGATCGAACCTAGCCCGCTGCCCTGCTGGTCAGAGCGAACGACTATGGCGAATTCTGCTTCGGTATTGTCCGGTTTGGTGTTGGTCCGCATGACGCCAAGGGTTTCCGGCATTCCTCTCTCATCGTGGGCCGTCGCGATAAAGGCCATCTCCCTGTCATAATCAATTTGGGTAAAGCGGGCGATGTCCTTGTGATCGAAATTTCGTTGGACCACGCCGAAAAAGCGAAGACGCAGGTCGTCGTCCGACAGATTCGCCAGAAAGGCGCGGTGCGTCTCTTCATCCTCGGGGCGAATTGGGCGGAGTGTCACGGTCCGGCCTGTCTTAAGGGTCACGGTCTCTTCCAGTTCCCGTGGGTAGGGGCGGATGGCAAGCCGTTTTTCTCCCTCGTCCAAGTATGGGGCAACCCGAATTTTTCCGCCCAGGGCGAGGACTCCCTCGCTGTCCGCATAGAGAGGATTGATATCAATGGATATGATTTGGGGGACGTCGATGAGCAGCTGCGAGATCTGGATAATGGTCAGGCAGATATCATCGATATCCGTGGGTAACTGCGGTGGTGATCCCTTGAGCAGAGATGCTATGCGCGTACGTCCGACCAGTTCTCTGGCGAGGCTCATGGACAAAGGAGGGAGAGTCAGGGCGGTATCCTGAATCATTTCCCGCGCCATGCCGCCATGGCCGAACGCGAGAACCGGGCCGAAGACCGGGTCCACGGAGGCGGAAATAAATAATTCGTGAGCACCGGGGCGGCGGCCCATCTTCTGGACCGTGAATCCTTCTATATAGGCATCAGGGCGCTCCCGAGTGCACCGGGCGAGGATGGAGGCAGCTCCCTCCCAGACACGCTCGGGCGTTTCCAGGTCGAGCAATACGCCGCCCACATCATAGGCCTGGGGGATTTGCGGGCTTCGCAGTTTCAGGGCCACGGGATACCCCAGTTCGTCAGCGGCGATCACCGCATCCTTGGCAGAAACGGCAATGCGGGTATCCACCACCGGGACCCCATACGCGGCCAGTATGTCCTTGACCTCCGGCTCATTGAGTTTTTCCCGGTCCTGCTGCAAAGCCTGTGCAACCGTGGCCCGTGCGGTTTCTGTATCAGGAAAAAAATCTGAGGGCAGCGAGTCCGGTGTCTCGATGAGCATTTCCTGGTTGCGCAGGTATTCTGCCATATAGAGGAATGCCCGGACCGCATGGGTTGGTGTGTCGTAGGTCGGCACGGCAGCCTTGCGGAAGACTTCGCGGGATTCTTCGGCTGCCCCGCTTCCAAGCCATGCCGTCAGGACCATGCGTTTGACGCGTTTCAGGGAGTCGCGCAAGGCTCTGGCTACTTCCATGTCGGGTTGGGCGGTCCAGGGGACATGCATGACGAGGATTCCATTCGAATTCTTGTCCTTGATCAGCAGCTTCAGGACGGCTGAATACATTGTGCCGTCGGCGTCAAAGGGAATATCCACGGGATTGGCTCTGGACCAGTTCTTTTCACCCAGAACCTCGTCAATGGCCGCGATGGTCTCTTCTCCCAGTTCAGCCAGTTCTCCACCTCCATCAAGTAATCTGTCTGCTGCCATGATCCCGGCGCTGGTGCCATTTGTGAGAATGGCCAGTTTATTGCCATAGACATGCTTGGGCGTTCCAAGGGTTTGGGCCGCATCGAAAAGACCGTCGATATTCTCCACTCGCAACATACCCGCCCGCCGGAAAGCCACATCGTAGACCGCATCAACCAACCGGTGATCACCGGTTTCCCGGAGTTTGAGATCCCCCAGAACCGTATCCAGCGCTTTGCCGGGGCGGATGACCAGGACTGGTTTGTTTCGCGAAGCGGCGCGGGCAGCAGACATGAATTCACGGGCATCCTTGATGGATTCGACATAGAGCATAATGGATCGCGTGAATGGATCGGAGCCGAGGTAGTCGAGGATATCTGCGAAAGAGACGTCAATACGGCTTCCCAGGGCGATCATGTGGGAAAACCCGACTCCTTTGGCTTTGGCCCAGTCCAGAACTGTGGCGAAAAGGGAGTCTGACTGGGAAATGAAAGCGACTTTTCCCGGCGCAGCGTCCGAGTGAGCCAGGGAGGCGTTGAGGTGCAGGGATGGAATCATGAAGCCCAGCGATTTCGGCCCGATGAGTCGGATTTCCGGAGGCTTGGCAATGCCGAGAATGGTTGATTTGATATCCAGTCGTTCCTCGTGTGTCATGGAGGCGAAGCCTGATCCCATGAGAACTGCGCCCCGTGTGCCCCGTTCCTTGAGAGAGTGTATTATTTCGGGGACTTCATCCAGCGGTGAACAGACAATGGCCAGGTCAGGTGTTTTGGGCAGATGTTTGACTGAAGTATGTGTCAGGACTCCGGCGATGGCTTCGGCGGTGTTGGAAACGGGCATGACCGGCCCCATGAAGCCGCCCGCCATGATATTACGCATGACAATATTGCCTGCATTGCGGGGGTCGTTGGTAGCACCGATGACTGCGACGGATTTTGGCTTGAACAAATATTCGAGATTGGTGACGCTCATGCTTGCCTCGGTAATGTTGACTGCACTGGGTATTTGCCCATGATAGCTTGTTTTATCCCTGTGATGCAACTGTGGAATCAAGTCGATCCGCGAACCTGTGGTTGTGTCTCGACTTCACCTGTGCCGCCGGGGGAGCGTACTGGAAAAACAACACTATAAAGAGCTCTAAAGTTCCCTGTGTTTTGTTCGATAAGAATGGAAAGTGTGATGTAACATGACCCCTAATGAGGAGGCATCCCATGGTTTTTGAATCAAGCTTGAGTCAAACGGCGACGCAGTTTTCAGATTCTCTGAGTGTCAAACCCGTTGCCACGGTGGAACAGACGACTGAAGAGATCAGTCAGGAAGCCAAAACCCCGGAACAGGAACAAAGTGGCGACACGGTTTCCATTTCCGAGGAAGCGCGCGCTTTGGTTGCGGCGGAAAAGTCCGGTGGAACCGAGGAAACCGAAAGCGAATCCGATGAAGAGACAGAGCAGGAACAGCTCGTCGATCGATTGGAGAAGCAGATTGAAGCACTGGAGCAGGAGCTGGAAGAGATCGATGACAGTGACCTGCCAGAAAAGCAGAAGCTTCAGCAGAAACAGGCCAAGGAAGCCCAGTTGATGGAATTGCGTGATCAACTCCTCCAGGCCCAGCAGGAAGTGTTGGAATCCGAAGGCCTGACATCAGGAGGCGGGACAAGCGCCACCGGATTCGGTAATTCCGCCAGCTCATTCTAGGTCGCCATTCTCCTGATTCGCCTTTGATACGGCAAGGCGTCATCTTCCATGTTCCGGCCCGGCCGGTCAAATTTCGTTTGAGCCGTTGCGACCAGAAGATCAAGCTCATGTATACGGGATGTACACTGTGGGCTTGATCTTTTTCTCATGTCTTTTTTCCTTTCTGCTCTGGGCACGGGGGATGCTCTTGCTTCCTCAATAAGATGAAATTCACTGCTGACTTCTTTCCTTTTTTATTTTGTTGGGCACTCCAGGGGCATTGTATGGCTTCTTTTCTCGGGCCAACCGTTCACCGGGTGATTTCTGACCGTTCACCTGAAAAAGATCTCGTCAATTCATTCTTTCCGCTAACAGAAATGACAGAGACAAGCCTCAAGGTCTGTGCCGAGCGGTCATGAGAGGGGGAGGAATATCCTCTTTGGGTTCCCTCGGCATGAGAAGGTGTTTAACGAAGTCAGGAGAAGACGATGAGCGAAGAGAAGAAAATCGAGAGTTTGCAGAAAGACGGGCAGATATTCATGCCGGATGTCGAGAAGCGTGAAGAGGCATGGGTCGGGGGCATGGATGAATACGAGGTTCTTCACAAACGCGCCCTTGAAGACCCGGAAGGGTACTGGGGGGAGCGGGCCACGGAACTGCTGACATGGTTTTCCGATTTTGATTCCGTCTTGGAAGCGGACTATGAAACTCCCGAATTCAAATGGTTCTCCGGTGGCAGGACCAATGTCTCTTACAATTGCCTGGATCGACATCTTGTTGATGGGCGTCGTAACAAGGCCGCGCTTATCTGGCAGGGTGAACCCGAAGAAGATGTGCGGGTCTACACCTATCAGATGCTTCATACCGAGGTGTGTCGTTTTGCCAATGTGCTCAAGAAAAAAGGAGTCAAGCGGGGAGATCGGGTTGCTCTTTATATGCCCATGATTCCTGAATTGACCATAGCAATGCTTGCCTGTACTCGCCTTGGAGCTGTGCATTCCATAGTTTTTGCCGGATTTTCTTCCATCGCTTTGCAGTCCCGTATAGATGACAGCGCCGCTCGCGTGTTGGTGACGTCTGATGCTGTTTTGCGTGCCGGAAAAACCATTGCGCTCAAGCCGAATGCCGATGAAGCGCTTAAGGATTGTCCCAGCGTTGAGCAATGCATCGTGGTACAGCGTGGCACCAATGATGTCTCCATGGTCGAGGGCCGCGATTCCTGGTGGCATGATGAAATCAATGCCGAGGATATCACTTCTGAATGTCCCTACGAGGAAATGGATGCCGAAGATCCATTATTCATTCTCTATACTTCCGGATCCACCGGGAAACCCAAGGGTGTGCTGCACACCACTGGCGGGTATCTGACATACGCCGCTCATACCACCCAGCATGTCTTCGACGTCAAGGATGATGATGTCTACTGGTGTACAGCCGATATCGGATGGATCACCGGGCATTCCTATATTGTCTATGGTCCCCTTGCTCTCGGGGCGACTTCCGTGATGTTCGAGGGAGTACCGAGCTATCCCAATCCTGATCGTTTCTGGCAGATTGTGGATAAGTTCAAAGTCAATATCTTCTATACCGCGCCGACTGTTATCCGTGCGCTCATGCGGGAGGGCGAGGAGTGGACCAGGAAGTACGACCTCGGTTCCCTGCGGGTGCTTGGTTCTGTGGGGGAGCCAATCAACCCGGAAGCGTGGCTCTGGTATCATAAGAATATCGGCGGAGGAAAACTGCCCATTGTCGATACCTGGTGGCAGACCGAGACCGGTGGTATCATGATTTCGGCATTGCCCTATGCCACGCCTCTCAAGCCGGGGTCGGCCACGCGTGCCCTGCCTGGAATATCGGCCAAGATCGTTCGTCGGGACGGTTCTCCGGCTGGGCCTAATGAAGGGGGGCATCTGATTATCGATAAGCCGTGGCCCGGTATGCTGCGCACTGTCTGGGGCGATCCAGAACGGTATAAGTCAACATATTTTTCTGGATTTTCAGGAGCATACGAGGCAGGAGACGGCGCTCGCTGTGATGAGGACGGCTACTTCTGGATCATGGGACGTCTTGATGATGTCATTAATGTTTCAGGGCACCGCATGGGGACGGCCGAGATCGAATCTGCTCTTGTCGCTCATGCGGATGTTACCGAAGCCGCTGTTGTGGGCATGCCTCATGAGGTCAAGGGTGAAACCATTTATGCCTATGTGACTTTGCGTTCCGGCATGGAGCCTGATGATGATCTGCTCAAGGATCTCAAGGCCTGGGTGCGCAAGGAAATCGGTCCTATCGCCACCCCTGAGTTCATCCAATTCGCGGACGGTCTGCCGAAGACACGGTCAGGAAAAATCATGCGCCGCGTGTTGCGAAAAATCGTGGAAGGTTCGGACCAGTTCGGTGACACTTCAACGTTGGCAGATCCCGGTGTTGTCACAGACCTTATTGAAGGCAACAGAGATTTGATAGGATAGTTTCCCCGCTATGAACAGATCGGGATTCAAGGGGGTTCCGGTCAGGCATGGGTAGACCATGTGTCTCTCGACAATTCAGGGCCATTCTGAAAACATGTGTTTTCGGAATGGCCTTTATTGTCCGTCTGGAATGAGTGCCGTTCGCATCAGAGTTTTTCTCTTCAGGGGGGCAGTCTCTGGTGGCAACGGGATCAGAGACTTTTTTGGAGGAATGATGAGACAAACGATTCCCAATCCGTTTGAGGATGGAGAGTGCTTTTTTTGCGGTCCATCCAACGAAGATGGTCTGAAGCTGGAGTTCTTTTATGATGCTGAGCGCGAGGAAGTCTCGTGCGACTATGTCCCGGAACGTCGGTTTCAAGGGCAGGGAACTGTTTTCCATGGTGGAATGCAGATGGGACTGCTTGATGAAGCCATGTGGTGGGCCGGGTATGCGGTCACTGGAATCATGCAGGCTGTCACCGTGGGGGCGAAGTTCCGTTTTCTGCGGCCAGTCTTCATCGGAAAGCCGGTGCGAATTTTCTGCAAGGTCAAAAAGTTTGAAGGAAATTCCATCAAACTTGCAGGATGGATAGAAAATGCTGAAGGCAGGAAATGTACTGCTGTACGGGGAGAGTTTCGGGTCATAGGGGATGACCGGTATGCACAGGTCGTCAGAGGGGAATGACTCCCTGTTTTTCATACACGACGGGAACTTTCTGACTTTTCTTCGCAGACGCCTCTCACAAAGAATCGGCATGTCCTGTCCTGCCACCAGACAAAGCCCAGCTCTGCATCTACATACCATGCGGCGGTGAAGGCTTTCATGTCTCCGGACCAGAGGCGGGCCTTGCGCGGGTCAAAAATCGATTGCTGACAGAAGTCTCCGGGCTCCGTGCGCCCGGTAAAGAGGGTCATCAGCTCATCAAGGGTCGGGAGACGCCAGTTGGTGCGATTGTCGAGTGCCTTTCTGTTCAGCCGGTCGATGTAGCCATGGGCGCGGTCCCAACTGAGAGGATAGCGGGATGCTTCGGTTTCCCAGACCAGTCCCGTGGAGGCGTCATGGATGGTTGGCCCTTTTCGGGAAAAAGTACCTTTGGCGTACCGTGTCGGTCTCCAGAGTTCATCAAGTCCAAAAGTAGCACAAGCGGATTTGGCCGACACTTTGAGTGGTTTTGTTCGAGGGTTCCAATCGCTCGAATGGATTGGGGGAGCGTCGAGAATTCCGGGGGCGCTGCATACTGATGCAGTCTGTTCAATCCAAAGGGACTTGAGAGTGCCGAGGGCGTCGATCATGTCCAGTGCATCGGAGAAACGGTCGGCTGGATTGGGCGCGAGAGCGCGGGCGAAGAGGGCGTCCCAATCAGCTCCGAGGTCGGGGTGAAGTTCGTTTATGGGGCGGCGATGAATAGGGTCTTCCGTCGGGAGTTCGCCGGTGAGCATTCGGTAGAGGGTGACGCCGACGGAAAAGATATCGGAGCGGGTATCCGCTGCTTCAGGGTCGGCTTCCTGCTCCGGTGCGGTGTAATATGGAGAGCCGACGACCATGCCCTTGGGACCGCGTGTTGTTTCGCCACGCAATTTACTGAGACCGAAATCAATGAGTTTGACATGGCCTGTGCCTCCTTCCTCTTCGGCGAGCATGACGTTGAACGGTTTGACATCGCGGTGGATGATTCCTTCAAAATGCAGGCGGTCGAGGCCGGAGAGCATCTGATTGGCTATGTGAAGTGAAGCTTCGACTCCCAATCGGCGGGATGGTTTTTCAACTTCGTAGTGCTCGCCCATGATCACCCCGAGATTACCGCAGAAATATTCCATGGCGAAATGGGGGGCGGTGGTGTCTTGTCCCTCATGGACATCAAGGATGGACGCGATATTGGCGTGACTGATGGAGGCCATGGTCCGCGCTTCCTTGAGAAACATGGTGGTCAGGCGATCCATCCCGACAAGGTCTTCCAGTATATCAGCAGGCTTGAGCACCTTGAGAGCGACAATGCGTCCGGTGACGGGCATGGCGGCCTTGTAGACAGCGCCCATTCCGCCGCGTCCCAGAAGCCCCTTGATTTCATAGCGTCCGATTTTCATGGATCACTGATAGCGCAAAGGCACGCATTTTGGAATGGCGATGTCTAAAGGAAAAGCAGGAGGGAAAGCGCCATGACGGCCATGCCGGTGATCAGTCCGTAAATGGAATGGTGATGCTCTCCGTATTCCTCAGCAGCGGGCAATAATTGATCGAGGGAAATGAAGACCATGATTCCGCCGACTCCGGCAAAGAGGACACCGAAGATGACGGGGGTAAAGAATGGCATGAGAATGAGATAGCCGACCAGTGCGCCTACAGGTTCGGACAAACCTGAGAGAAAAGAGAGAGTAAAGGCCTTTTTCCTGTCCCCAGTGGCATAGAAAAGCGGGATGGACACGGCTATGCCTTCCGGGATGTTGTGGATGGCGATGGCCACTGCAATGGCCAGACCGAGTGCTGGATCAGTGAGAGCTGCGGTGAAAGTGGCGAGCCCTTCGGGAAAGTTGTGAATGGCGATGGCAATGGCCGCGAATATTCCCATGCGGCGCAGTTTATCAAAGTCGTGGGTCTCATCCTTGGGCAGAGCGGCTTTGCCCGCATCCATCTCCTCGATGGAGTGCATCTCATGCGGATTCTCATAACTGGGCACAAATTTATCAATGATCGCTATGAAGGCGATGCCCCCAAAGAACGACGCCACAGTGACCCACTGGGCTGTGACGGCTCCCAACTCGGTCGTTAGCGCGTGGTTTGCCTTGACCACGATTTCCCAGAAGGACACGTAGATCATGACTCCCGCAGAGAAGCCGAGTGAGAGCGAGAGGAATTTTGTGTTGGTCCGCTTGGTGAAAAAGGCGATGGCGGAGCCAATGCCGGTACAAAGACCGGCGAAGAGGGTCAAGCCGAAGGCGTAGAGTACTGTTTGTGTGTCCATAAGGGGGATATTTACTACAAAAAGTCTTTTGGTGTCATTAGAAGAGATGTGTTTCCGGTTATTATTTGCATTTGGGAGCGCGAGAACGTTCAGGTGTGGCAGGTGGGAAAGCACCCGAAAGATTCCATTCTCTCAGCCAATCGGGGAGAATGGTCCCAAGGAAAGGAAGAAAGGTTTCTTCCGAAAGAGTTCGAGTATTATTGCTGCTCGTCAGCCTTGAGCTGACCGCAGGCGGCCTTGATATCCGATCCCATGGAGCGACGGATGAAGGCGGTCAGTCCATGATCCCAGAGCCGTTTTTCAAATGCTTCCACCTTGCCTCGTTCCGGTGCTCCGTACGGCATTCCTTCCACTGCGTTATATGCAATGAGGTTGATCTTGCCTTTTCTCCGATCAACAAGCCGGGCCAGTTGGTCGGCCTGCTCCAGTGAGTCGTTGACATCCTTGAGGAGCAGGTATTCGAAGGTGATCCGTTCGCGAGGCCGCATGGGGTATGTCTTGAGGGCTGCCATGAGATCGTTCAGATGGACCTTGGCGGCCTTGGGCATGATTTTGGCGCGGAGTTCCTGAGTCGGGGCATGCAGTGAAATCGCGGGGAGTGCGACTTCGAGCTTGCCGAGAATCTTGAGTTTGTCGGGAAATCCGACTGTCGAGACCATGGACCGTCGCCAGGACAGGGACAGGCCTCGTTCACAGGGGAGGTCGTTGAGAACCTTGAGCAGGGTTTCCAGGTTGAGTAGAGGTTCGCCCATGCCCATGAATACGAGATTCTTGAGCGGATTCATGTTCTGGTCTTCCAGATATTGACGGCCGACAAGAATCTGTCCCATGATCTCGCCATAGCTCAGATTCCGTTCGAAACCGAGCAGCCCCGTATTGCAGAAGGTACATGCCATGGCACAGCCCACCTGGGTGGATAGGCATTGTGAGTATCTATCCTGCATGGGAATGAGCACTGTCTCGATGAGTTTGCCGTCACCGAGCCGAAGCAGCAGCTTGATGGTGCCGTCCTTGGACTGCTGAACTCGAGCGATTTCCGGCCACTGAATAGTAGCCATACTCATGAGCCTTTCCCGGAGCGGCTTGGACAGGTTGGTCATGCCGTCGATATGGCGCACTCGTTTTTGCCAGAGCCATTGCCAGATCTGCTCCGCCCGGAACCGGGGGAGTTTCAGGTCCTCGGCCACAAAGGCTTCGAGGTCATTCTTGTTCAGTTCTATGAGATTCTGCATTGCGAGTCCCTTGTGTATGGCGCGGGCAGGTGTGTCAAGGCGGGAGATGTTTCAATAAGGCGAGGGACCGGGCAGGGAAATGCCGTGCCCGGTCCGATGATCTTTAGATAAGCCCGACTCCCTTGAGCAGGACAGCGACAACCAGCAGTGGTGAAATCCACTTCACGATGAAGGAATAGACGGTAATAACGGCTTCGTTGTTCAGCTTGCCACGGTTACTTAGGGCGTGGCGGACTTTTTCCTCACCCCAGAGCCAACCGGCAAAGATGCAGATGAAGAAGCCGCCGATGGGCATGAGCAGGTTGGAGGAAAGGTAGTCATAGAAGTCGAAGAAGTTGAGTCCGAACAGCGTGACGTCACTCATGGTGGAAAAGGAAAGGGTGGCTGGAACACCGCAGATGGCAAGGCCGATAGCGGTGAGAATGGTTGCTTTCTTGCGTGACCAACCCAGCCCGGACCCGATGAAAAAGGCGACCGGAACTTCAAAGAGCGAGAGCATGGCACCAATGGTCGCCAGGCCGGTGAGCACAAAAAAGACGATCATGAAGAACTGTCCCATGGGCATGGAGCTGAAGACGGCCGGAATGGTCATGAAGAGCAGGCCGGGACCGGCAGCCGGTTCGAATCCGTAGTTGAACACGGCTGGGAAGATGGCGATACCCGCCAGCAGGGAGACGGTCAGATCAGCCAGCATGACGCGAGTGGCGGTCATGGGAGTATCGGCGTCGGAGCGGAAATAACTGCCGTAGGTCATCATGGTCCCCATGCCGATGGAAAGCTTGAAAAAGGCCAGTCCCATGGCCATGAGCACGACTTCAGCGGTGACCTTGGAAAAATCCGGGTTGAAAAGAAAGGCGAGGCCTTCCATTGCCTTGGGGAGAGTCAGCGACCGAATGCAGACGATGATCAACATGATCAGCAAGATGGGCATCAGGGTTTTAGTGGTTTTTTCGATTCCCCCTTTGACACCGCCGATGACAATGGCGCTGACCATGGCGAGCACTCCCCATTGCCAGAGCAGCGCCGTCATGGGTGCGGCCACGGTGGCTCCGAAAGCGGCTTCGCCTATTTGGGGATCAGTGGAATTGAGGGAACCGCTGATTGCCTGAACTATGTAGCTGAAAATCCAGCCGACAACATCAGTGTAAAAAGACATGATGGCAAAAGCGGCCAGCACGCCGCCGACGCCTACAAGCATCCACAAGCGATTGTTCGGGGCCACTTTTCTCCAGGTGGTGATGGCGTTGGCACGCGCATGACGTCCCATCATTATTTCCGAGATCATGATGGGCAATCCGACGACTACGGTGGCGGCAAGATAGATGAAAAGAAATGCAGCGCCTCCGTTTTGGCCTGTCATGTATGGGAATTTCCAGATGTTTCCCAGTCCGACAGCGGATCCGAGGGTGGCTGTCAGCACACCGAGTTTTGTCGCGAACCCTTCGCGGCTTTGGTTGATAGACATATGTATGGTCCTTTCGGTTATGAATTATCGCCTCCAGCGGCGTGGGACCGATAGCGCGCCAGGCGCGTCTTTGCAACCTTTGGGGAAAAGGGTACGGTTTGGCAAAAAGGTTAGGGGGCCTTAAACATGGCGATGTTTTTCGTGCAGTTCCCATGGGATCGTCATGATGGAGTCTCTTTTTCCGGGGTTCTGCGGCCGGGGAGTGATCCCCGGCCAGTCTTTCACGAGGGCGGCCTTACAGACGGCTGCCAGGGATGTAATCGCCGGGATAGAGTGTCTCAAAGCCTTTGCGAACTGTTTTTACATATTCTGGGTCACGCTTGTTCGGGTCGTGATATCGCGGATCCTGCATCATTTCCCTGAGTTTTTCACGGGAGAGTTCCTCGCCCCAGCCTTGGCCCGGAGAGCGCATGCCGCTTTCCAGAACAAGTGGGGCAACCTTGGCAAAGGCATTGATCACGGCGGCGTGATCTCCGGCGCGGGTGGAGTCGAGAGCATGAATCAGTTCCTTGCCGCCCAGTGCTTCGGCTGCCCGCAGAGCCGAGTCGAGCATGTGCGGGGTTCGTCCGCGATGCACTGCCCGCAGGGATTCCAGTTCCCGTTCCCGAAGCTGGTTTGTCTCAGCCTGCATGGTATGGTGGGTGTCAATGACCAGCGGAAGGAACCATTGGTACAGTCCTGCCACCTGCTCGGCAGTGAGGCCCAGTCGGAACGCCGCATTCTTGAACCCGTTGATCATGTCCTCCTGCATTTCATAGCCATCAGGCAGGTCGATGTCCGGCAAGGTATAGCCCTCAGGGTGATCGGGACGCCCCAGTGCGGAATAAAGGGTATTTCGCTGTTCGTCGTCTCCCTGACCCTCTGGAACACGAATATATCCTTCCGGGGTTTTGCCGAGCAGTCGTTGGGCGTGGACCAGGGCTTTGACGGCTTCATCCTTGGATGTATAATTTTTCAGGGTAGGGTGTTCCCGTAAGGGAATTTCTTCTTCCCGGCCGTCCTCGCGGGCATTTTTGATGGTCCATTCCGCGGGCAGGGTCTGTTGCCAGTTCTGGGGGATGTTTTGGGTATTCATTGGAGTATCTCCTTGTTGATGAAGTTGGTTTCGTCACACATGTGTTTGACATGCAGGACCAGGGATCGTCGGCCTTCGTTGAAGTCGGTGCGGCCGGGGTCAGTGGAGAAATTAGAGCGCAGGAAACCTGCCCTTTTCTCCAGATCATCCATGATGGCCTGTCCGTCAGGGGTGTCAAAGATGCGCCTGTATGCGCAATGCAGTTCCAGGGGATCAAACGCCACGGGGACCCTCCATCTTTTGTGTTTCTGCTGTGCTTTCCGAAAGGGGACCAGTCACTTGTTCGGCCATGGAGGAGGGGGGGGATGGTCGCTCTGCTTGGGCAGGCATTTTCTTGGCGAGTTTTCCGGCTCCACCCATGAATAAGTTCCAGGCTTCGGTGAGTATGTTCGGCCTATCCGTGTATGCCTCGGACAGGGTCTTGGCGATGGCTGCCGCATCCGCGACGGTTTTGGCTGTCATGGCAGATCCTTGGGATTTGCTTTTTTGCTCCCTGGCTGCGGCAACATCGCCTTCCGGCTTGAGGTAGTCTGCCGGAATGCCGAACAGGTCTGCCACGTGCCGGGCCATGCGGTCCGTATTGAAGTTGTCCATGATGCCGAAGGCGTCGCCTGTTCCCACCAGTGGAGAGAGGTACTGCATGGCCTGAGGGAGTCCCTGGGCCTCATAGAGCTTCTGGGCATGGGTGATGGGTGAAGTATACCGCACCTCAATGTCTTCCGGGGTCAATCCTTCCGGGAATGGCGGCAAGGCTCCGGCCCGGAGCATGATCTTGAAGACGCGCTTGATCAGCGGGCTGAGGAATTCGGTCTGCAAGCGGCCCAGCACAGGACCGAGCACTCGCATCTTTTCCGTTTGGCGAATGACAGCTTCCGTGGCACTGACGGCAGGGCCTTCCGCCGCCAGTTGGTCACTCATGAAGATGCGCCGAATGGATTCCCTGCGCTGTTGCATCATCGATTCCGTGGCTGCGAGGTCCACACGCACCGGCAAAGCCTCAATACGGTCACTGGACCCGGCGCGGTAATAGGACAAGCCTCCGGGCCCGGACCGAACCGGACCGAGAAAACCGTCATCCGGGACCATCAATGGCGGATCAGACATTTTTTCGGCAGCCATGAGCGCCGTCCGGGCCATGGCATTGAGCACTCGCGTATCTGACAGGGCGGTCTGTCCCGGTCCTCGTCCGTATATCTCTCCCGCTGCCTTGGCCCAACGCGGGACCAGATAGGGCATTTCAAGATAGCCGGATTCTTCCAGGATATTCTGACTCGCCACCTCCATATAGATTGAAGCGTATGGGAAGTTTGCCGCACCAAGAGCGAATGGATCCCGATCGGTCCTCGGGAACACTGCGTGAAGCATCATGACCTTTTCGTCGGGCCTGTCTTCACTTTTTTTTCGCACTTCGTCCGAGCACCGTGCGCCCCACTCCTGGACCGCCTGTCGAGCTGTCAGTTCATATCTTCGGTAGACGGTATCCACTACGCCTCTTGCAGATTCAGAGACATAGACCTCGCCGAGAGGCCTGGTGGAAAAACGGGCAATGGTGCGAGGATCAGCCTCCACATACATGACCGCTGTACCCATCAAAGCCACGTCCAGATAGAGTTCATGGACATTGGTCTGGAAGCAGGAATCCTCGGAATTGAACAAGGCGGCGATACGTTCGCGGGCCTGTTGCAGGAATTCGCGGATTGTCTGCTCATCTCCACGGCCAAAGTCTCGGGCGCGGATATCAAACCACGGCATGGCAGGATTGGTGAGTAATCCACCCAGAGCCGATGCCAATAACTCAAGGGAGTGCATGGGGGTCGAGTCGAAGATGTGTTCGTCTCGGATTTGCCCTCGGTTCAGTTGCGTTCCACCTGTCGCAACGAAACTGTTTTTGCGTGGCAGCATGTATTCGGTCAATTCCCGCCATGAATCGACCCATGGTTGGCGTGTTTCCTCCAGCCCCTGAAATCGGGTCAGGAGGGATTGCGCCAATTCTTTTTTGTCCATTGTCATTCTCCCAGCTTGGTCTTGAGTTTGGAGACGCCGACTTCGGGGGAATTGGTCAAGCCTGCCGCGCCATTGCCCAGAGTACTTTTTGTTATTGCTTCGGCCTTGCGCCGTTTTTCGAGATCGCGGGCTTCCATGACCTTGTCTCGTTCTCGGCGGCGTTCCTCAGCCTCCTCCTGCCTTTGTTCTTCTTCGCGGGCTTTGCGCTCGGCAACGAGGTTGTTCGAGGGACTGGTTGCCCCGCCGGAGATAACCCCGCCGATAACATTGCTGGCGACGCTAGAAAGCGTCTTCATCAGTATTTCAGAGCCTCCCATAGTTGATAGTCCTCCTGTTAAAGTGTTTTCAGGAGGATAACCCATGGTTTGGGAGCAGGGTGAGAACGGGCTTCAACGGGTGTGAACGGGCAGAAGAAGGGTGAAATCAGGTGTTGACAGGGTTTGTCAGCTCCCCGGAAATGGCCGGAACAGAGGAGAAAATGAGCGCATGAAGAGAAAGAGGACTTGACGTTGTTTTTTTCGCGCGTATATTAATTATATGCCAAATGACCCGGTAGGGTTTTTTTGCGGACCAGGGACGGTCGGCTTTGGCAGGGAGAAAGACAATGTCTGCCCACGTTACCGATTTCATCATGGCCGGTCCTCCCGGTCATGTGACAGCAGGTCCCGCAGGGTCATTCAGGGCGAGCGATGCCGGTCGAGCCGTTATTGGCGAGCCGGGCTACGTGCCCATTGATACCACTCCGGCATATATTCCCATCGATACCACTCTTCCAAGGATTCCCTATGCTCCGGGCATGGGAATTACCGTCACCGATTCTTCTGTGGGTGTTCATATCACAGGCGGGACCTCTGTAGGCGGTTTTGTGGAAGGCTCTACACAGGCTCCCATAGGCGGAGGTCATACATCGCCGACTCCGGTCAACGGAGGAGTGGTTAGTATGCCCAACTCCAGCAGTGCGAGTACTGCTACCGGTGTCGGCAGCACCGGGCTTGTGGGCGGGAATTCCGTTACCACGATCAATAATACGCAGGGTAATGTTTCCATAGGCGGGTCAACTTCCATTGTCGAATCTGGCAGGACCTCGGTGTCCCCGTCCGGCGGAAGCAGCTCCGGGACATTCGAGCGGGGTGGGTACAGTTCTCCTGAGGGGGGTGGACATGTTCCCATTTCAACGGAGCACGGCAACGTTCCGGTTTCCCTTGCCGGTTCCGTTCCGATTACACCACATATCGGGTTCTCCATGCCGACTCTTTCCGGCATCACCCCCAGTACTCCCAGCGGGCGGGTGCAGGCTTTTCGTCACACAGCTCCGCACGGTTCGTATTTCGGACACACGCAACATTGGCCCAATGACGTCTTTCATCACACTACGCATTCCTCCGGGTTTACACCCAAGTCCGTGCCACAGGCTCCATGGGTTCCCACTGTGGATGGCTATGAAGAGTCCAAGTTGCCGACGACTTCTTTTGATGATTCCATGGGACGTGGCAATCCCATTGACATGTCATCATCTTATTCCATGAATATCGATCAGACGCGGGATATCGATCAAAATCATCTGGTCACCTACAACGAAACCGTGGACAGGGCGCTTGATCTTTCCATGAACTCCGTGGTGCAACGCAGCGATTCTGTTCTGAATCAGACTGATCTGGATAATTCTTCCACGACGAACCTGGATATGAGCACCACGCAGAACGTGGACAATGCCAATACGGTCAATCAAGTGACCAATCAGGATGCCATTTACAACACGACGCAGCAGAATGTGATGGAGCAGGATAATTCCAGAACCTTCAATAATACTGAAAATCGGGAATTGATCAACGAAAACCAGAATGTGCAGGTTCAGAATGTCGATGCGACCCAGTCTGTCACGGAGAACAGGGTGGTTGATCAGAGCGTGTTGGACAATTCCACGGCCAACTATGTCAATCAGCGTGATGTCTCTGTCAGTTATGATAATTCCGTGACCAGAGCCGAGGACCATTCCTCGTCCAATCAGGTTATCAATGAGAATACCTATAATGAAGTGGATAACTCCGTCAGCGAACAGAATACGTTGAGCCAAACAGTGCTTGAAAGCGAATATTCCTCCAATGTGTCCTTTAATGAGACGCATCTCAATCAGAACGACAACTCCACGGATATGGACACTGACATTGCGTTCGTCAGTCAGACCAATGACAACTCCACGGTCAATTATACATCGGATAATGACGTCAGCTTTGTGGAAAACAGGAACTTCAATGAAACTTCCACGGAAACCCATATCAACGAGAACGATAATTCGCGGGTTGTGGAACAGAGCACCAACTACAACTTCTCACAGAATGATAATTCCGTGACCAATATTGTGGATAACAATTCCACAGTCATCAACGAAAACAGAGAGATGTCCGTCGAGTACAACACGTCTTCGGAAAATGTCTTCGATCAGTCTCGACACATAGATCAATCCACGGCGTTCAATTTCGTGGATCAGGACAACTCTGTCGTGCAATATGTCAATGACAACGACATAACCATGGTGGAGAACGATAACGTCACGCTGTCCTTCCCGGAAACACGTCTGCTTGAGATTGATAACTCAAATACAGTGGAAGTGAACAATACGTTCCAGAATCAGCACAATGACAATTCTCAGACCAATTATGTGGATGCGCGGGAAATGACGGTTCTTGATATCGATCAACCCAGCTACACTGTGGATCAATCAAGCAGCCTGGTCATGAATTTCCAGGCTCCGGAGCGGGCCGGCGGCGATCTCATGGTCGGCAATGCCTGATTCTTTGTAATTGAAAGCCCTTGAAATGCGGAGGACACCTGTCAATTCAGGTGTCCTTTTTCATTCGCAGAGTCGAGATGATCGTGCATTAATCCCGGCTTTCATCCTCAGGTTGGGTCAACGTCCATGGACATGGTCTGGAGGACGCACTGGTCAGTGAAACCGTAGATCCGGGCAAAACGGAAAAGATTGGGATTTAATCCCTCTGCATGACTGATGCGAATGCCGGTGATGCGTTTTTTCCCCAACCGTCTGCTTTCTTCTTTGAGCCAGTGAACGTCGCCATGGATATTTCGCCTGATTTGTGGTCCCCATCGGATGAGTGAGACGTGGAGTTCCAGCGCGTCCTCATGTTCCCGAATGGCGGAATAGCCATAGGGCAAATCATTGTGATGCAGTTCGAGCCATCGGTAGTTTTCTTGTGTGAAATGAGCCAGTTCCCTGGGCTTTTTTTTCAGTTCACGAACGCTCATGGAGCCTCCCGAATGGATTGTATGTGTTTTCGGTTCTGGGTGGGCGTGGTCCTGCCCCCGGCTGCCGGAATCCGACGGCGAAATAGCGGAAGGCATCGACGGCATGGCTGGTCCAATCATGAACCGGTCTCACGCCGAAATCATTCATGCGTTCGTTGAATGAGCGGCGGTAATGACGGAGGGACTCCAGCCCTGCTTCACACCGAGTCATGTCAAACCAGCAGGATGGCAGGAGGGTCCGGACGGCATTGATGCCATCCTGAATGGGGATATTCGGAGCGATGTCAAAGCGGATTCCCAGCCCTCGTGCCACTTCGAGTCGGGATTTTCCCGTGCCCAGTTCGCGGACGCGGATATCGTGGGGGGCTATATGGATGCCGTATTTATATGCCTTGTCATCAAGGATTTTTGCATAATGATCCAGTCCTTCCCCACAGGCCTCATAATAATCAATGATCGCGTAGGTTCCTCCCGGTCGTGCCTGGACGAACCAGATGGATGTGGAGTCACTCATGCCGAGGTCCCAGGCTGTGTGAACAGGTAATGAGGGGTCGTGGGAGACCTCTGTGATACGGCCTTCCTTATCTGCTTCGCCCATAAGGTTGCCAAAGTACGCGCCGCGAATGGCTGCCGAGAATGAACATTCGAATTCTTGTTCGTATTCCTCCGGGGACATTTCCCTTGCGGCTGCGGCCAATTCGTCCTGGTCGATGATGTTGGTGTCCGATGCGCGGTACATGGCCGCAAACCAGCTCGGGTCGCGCCGGGCTTCTTCCCATATTTCGTATAAGGCGTTTTTCCCTCGGGGAGTGCCGATGAAGATTGCCCATCCCTTTCTATCTGAAAGGGCCGGGCGGATAACCTCGGTCCATATCCGTTTGGGCATCTGTGCCACTTCATCAAAAAGAACGCCGTCGAGATAAATTCCGCGCAGGGAATCCGGATTTTCAGCCCCGAAGAGGCGGATACGCGAACCATTTTTGAAATCTGCGCGAAGTTCTGTCTCGTGAAATTTTGCGAGACATTCTTCGGTCCCAACGCCGCAATATCGTTTGAGTTCATCCCAAACGACAGTCTTGGCCTGTTTATAGAGAGGGGCGATGTAAGCTCCGCGCCAATCCGGTCGGTCGGTTTCACTCGCTGCCCGGATGAGTTGGTTGATGGAGAGGGCGGTCTTGCCGAATCGTCGATGGCAGACCAACACCGAAAATCGCGCCAGTCCGGTTTCGATTTCAGCCTGATGTTTTCGGGGGATATAAAGATTATGACTCATTGCTTAAAGATCCTTGTTGTTGACGGACACGACCTGCGAGCGTATTTCCAAGCGATGCGTCGTCTTGTCCTGATTCTTTTTTGTCTTCCCTTGTTGTTGATGGGATGTTTTGGTTCGCCCAGACCTCTGGGGACGAGTGCAGGGCTGACTGAGCAGGAAATCGCGCTGCAGCGGCGGGAAGCTTCGGCTTCTGATGCGCTGGCCAAAGCGCTTCAACTCTATCACAATGAAGAATTTCTTGATGTCGAAACAGCCAAGGAATACCTGGATCAGGCCATTCAGCTTGATCCGACTCTTGTGCCTGCGAGGCAGTATCGGGCCATGCTTCTGTTGGGTCAGAATCGATTGGATGAAGCTTTGATCGATGCCGAGGAAGTTCTGAAGGTAAAACCGGATCATACCAAAGCGCAATTTACAGTGGGCTTTATCCAGTACAACAAAGGTGAATACCGGGCCGCTATCAGGGCTTTTTCCAAGGTTGTGAAGCTGGATCGGAATATTTCCGAAGCGTATGCCCTGCGCGGAGCCTCCTACAGCCGCCTCGGACATTTTCAGGACGCCATCAAAGACTTCAGCCGGACACTCGCCATGAATCCCGCGCATAGGGAAGCGTACTACAACCGGGGTCTCGCCAATATGCAGCTGGGCAATCTCGTCCGCGCTATTTATGATCTGACCCAAGCTCTGACTCTCGATTCCCAATCCATTGAAACGTTGACGGCGCGGGCCGCTGCCTATAGCAAGCTCGGTCAGTTTGACAAGGCTGTGGAGGATTTTCAGAGGGCTGTCGATTTGGCTCCTTCTGACAATATGCTCCATGCTCTTCTTGCCGATACGCAAGCCTCGAATGGGAATTATGAGGCCGCAAAGCAGTCTGCGGACAAGGCCGCTCTGCTCGCTGAAGCTCTTGGCGATGACGAGCTTGTGCGAGTGTACAAAGGGATGGCTGCCGATTTTGCAGCCAAGGCTCTCTCGCCTCCTGTTTCGCCTCGCTCGAAAACAGGAATCCCCGATAAAAAGGGAGTCCCTGTTCCGGGACAATCCCTTCTCCCGACGGATGGAGTGAAGGGTAGCCCTGAAGCCTTGGCTGGGAACACATCTCGGAGAGCCATCCAGACGGATTCTGATGCCGTCTCCGCTGTGGGGTCGAAGTCGAAATTCCGGTCGGCTCCGGGAGCGGAAACGGATTGAGGGATTATTTGAGTATTTCATAAATGACCCTTGCACCGACTCCGCCGACAGTGGCCATGCAGCCCCAGACCATCTTCTCCAATGTCGAAATCTTGACGTGATGACTGGCACACCTTCGGGCCAGATTGATTTCCCGGATGTCTTCCTGAATCGTCTTGACCCGTTCATCTATTCGGATCAGCAGGTCCTGCAGATCTTCCCTTTCCATAGCTGTCATTTGGGTGCTCCGAAGGCGTCCTTGATTCCCCTGAGCGTGCTGGGCAGGTAATCGCCTATCTTTTTAACGCCCAGCACGGCTGCCACGATCCAGAAAGTGACCTGAAGAAACCAATCCGGTAGGTTCTCCCACGCGGCAATGACATGGGCGGCTTGTTCCGGGGCTACCCCGGACCATATGAAGAAGCCGATCCAGGCGAAGAACAGCACGTCGTCCTTCCAACCCGCGTTTTCCAATTGTTTCATTTCCCATTCGTGGTTGAATTCCTGATCGCTTTTTGCCAGGCGCATGCGATTTTCCATGACAGTCTGTTTCAACACCTGTTTTTGTTTCATGTGGCCGGTAATACCTTCCACGACAGTGGTCAGCAGTCCGGCCACGGCTCCGATGATTGGTATGGGCATGGCGTCTCTCCTTGTTTTTCCTCAAGCACGCCGCAGTGTATCCCCGGTTTTTGGGCCAGGACACCAGCGGGTGTAGAAGGGATGAAATGGGGTGAAAACGGATGAAAAAAGACGGTTGACACGGATTGCCTCAAAGGGTGATGTCTCCTTCATGCAAACCACGGAACCATCTCTTGCGACCAGACTGTCCGAGCCGTTGAATATCGGTGGAAAAAAGGTTGCCAATCGTCTCTGGCTAGCCCCCATGGCCGGACTGGGGCATGTGGCCTATCGTGAAGTTCTGGAAGAGTATGGTGGGTGTGGATTGATGTTCACGGAGATGTGCTCGGCCAAGGCTGTGCCCATGGAAAATCGGCGTGTCTCTCCTGTTTTTCGCTGGCGGGACGAAGAACTCCCCAAGCTGGTTTGTCAGATCGTGGGAGCGACTCCGGATGAGATGATTCCGGCCGCACGGCGTGTGGAAGCAGAGGGCTTTTTCGGTATTGATATCAACATGGGATGTTCGGTTCCGGGGATCGTCAAGCGTCATGCGGGAGCCGCTCTGCTCAAGTCTCCTGAGAAAGCTCTCGCTGTGATTGAAGCTGTCCGCACCGCAGTGACCCTGCCTCTTTTCGTCAAGTTCAGGACTGGCTGGATCCCGGATATTCGTCCAGCAGTCGCCCTTGCCAGACAGTTCGAATCAGCCGGAGTGGACTGCCTTGTTTTTCATCCTCGTGTGGCTCCGGATAAGCGGACCCGCCCAGCCGTTCTCGACCATATCCGTTCGATCAAGGATGCTGTATCGATCCCGGTTATTGGCAATGGAGACGTCGTTACGAGGGAGGAATGCGCCCATATGCTTGAATCGACCGGATGTGACGGTATCTCCGTCGGACGCATGGCCATGGCCAGGCCATGGCTTTTTGCCGAATGGACTCGCGGCTATCAGCCTTCTGAAGCAGAGTTCGGTCAGTATGCCATTCGGTTGGCCGATGCCCTGGAAGCTCGGTATGATCCTGTCAGGGCTTTGAAACGTTACAAATTATTTACCGTTTATTTTGCAGCGAATTTTACCTTTGGTCACAGTCTGCAATCAAAATTCCTGGCAGCCAAGTCCATGGCTCAGATACGGGCGGTTGCCCGACAGCATGTCCGACCCGACATGCAATTATCCGGCAGACCGAACATGAATCTTTACAACACGTAGGAGAGGCTCATGCGTGTTATTGACCTGACCCACGTTATGCGCACGGATATGCCGGTTTATCCCGGTGATGGTCCCGTTCTTGTTCACAAGACTCATATTGTGGACCGAGATGGATTTGCTCAGACTCACCTCGCCACCAATACGCATGCCGGGACTCATATTGATATCGCATCCCATCTTTATGATGACGCACCTGGACTTGACTGGCTCGGCCCGGATAATTTTACCGGGCGGGGAGCTGTCGTGGAGTGTCTTGCCTGTGATGGTCGGCTGATTGAGCCTGCTGATATCGCTGTACCAGAGGGGCTGGGCGGGGTGGATTTCATCCTCATCAGAACGGCATGGGATCGCCATTGGGAGACGGAAAAATACTATGGAGAGTATCCAGTCCTTTCCAAAACAGCCTGCCGCTATCTCGGTGGGCTGGAACTCAAAGGTATCGGCCTGGATACCCCTTCTCCTGATTCTCTGGGAGCAAATTCCCTTGTCGCTCATGAGACTCTTTTCGCTCATGGATTGGTCATAGTTGAGAATCTGTGCAATCTTGAAGAGCTTCCTTCAGAAGGTTTCATCTTTAGTTGTCTGCCGTTGCGACTGAGGGACACGGAAGCCAGTCCTGTTCGGGCCGTGGGCATGGTTTTCTGATCTCACAAGTTCGAGCCTTCATGATTCAGCCATGTTTGTGTGTTCAAAAATGTATAGACCTCAGGAGGCTGCGAGAATAGGTTTGCCTGGGAGAGATGTCATGGAAAAATCATTGTCTTACGTTTATATACTGCTCATCAGCAGTATGGCGTTGTGGGGCGGAACCTGGGTGGCAGGACGTATCCTTGCCCAGTCGATTCAGCCTATGCCTGCAGCCTTTCTTCGCTTTGCTTTGGCTTCAATTCTCTTGATTATCATGTGTTGGCGGGCTGAAGGACGTATGCCCCGGATTCGGCGGAAGCAGATTCTGCCACTTGCATTTCTCGGTGCCTCAGGAGTCTTCACCTACAGTTATTTTTTCTTTTCCGGCCTTCAGACTGTCGCAGCCGGAAGGGCTGCTCTCATTGTGGCCTGTATCCCGGTTTGCATTTCAATTATTTCAGCAGTCTTTTACAGAGAAAAATTTGGTCCGGCACGAGTTGTGGGAGCTTTGATCTCTCTTGCCGGGGTTTCCATGGTCATTTCTGATGGAAATCCCCTGAATCTGCTTTCCGGTGGTGTCAGTCGAGGGGATTTCATGATCCTTGGGTGTGTGGTGAGTTGGACTGCCTATTCGCTTGGCGGGCGTGCGGTCATGAAAAGCGTCGCTCCTCTTCCAGCCGTGGCATGGTCGTCTCTTTTCGGGACCATGATGCTCTTCCCTGCTGCTCTGGCTGAAGGCCTGATACATGATGTGACCAATGCCCGGTTGCTAGACTGGGGATGCATTCTCTATCTTGGAGCATTGGCGACCGCGTTGGCCTATTTTTGGTATTATCAGGCTATTGCAACCATTGGGGCCAGCCGTTCTGGGATTTTTATCAACACTGTCCCGGTCTTTGCCGTCATTCTGGGGTTTCTTATATTGGGAGAACCCATTCACTTTTCCCTGATTACAGGCGGGGTTATGGTCATTACTGGAGTCTATCTGACTAACCGTCCGTAACTCTCTTGAAGCATGGTGGCGATCTTGATGCTCCTTGAGACGACAGGGCGGGTGTTTTTGGTTCAGGAAAAACTATTGACGAATATTTTCCACCTCGTGGTGGAGTGAGGAGAGTCTCATGGAAGAGCGCGTTGAACGTCTGGAAAATCTGGTAACGCTCCAGGAAAGAACGATTGAGAAATTAAGTGATGCTGTTTTCGAACAACACCAGCAGATAGCAACTCTGGAAAAAATGGTGGAACGGCTCGCTGGGAAGTTGCGTGATATTGACGCGGCGTTGGATGATTCCGGGATAGCTGATGTCCCACCTCCGCATTACAACGGGTAGTGTTCGATCACTGTATGAATTCTATATAATTATTTGTTTTATCAAAATAAAATATTTTTAATATAATCGGTACCCAGGGGACACCCTCTTTTGTCTTCTTGATTGATACCTGTTTTCGAATGCCCCAGTTGGGGGTACTGTCGTTGAGAATCTAAAAATGAGCACATGATATCCACAGCACAAATGGTTCTTCATGTTCGTGCGTCCCGAGATATTATTTTTTTTTCAGAAAAAGAGGCGCCTTCTCATGAAAGCGCCTCTTGACTATTCTGTCTCAGGTTGTTCCGGCCATTCTATGAAAGAGGGAAATCCTTCCTGTTGGGGGATATCTCTCAATGCCTGCCTGTAGCTTTGCCATAGAACCATGGCTTCTGTGTCCAAGCACGAATCGACCAGTTGGGTCCAATCTGACTGTGCCAGCAATCTGTCCCTTTTTTTGCGCGTCAATACGGCTTTATCTGCTGATTGAGCCTCTTCATCTGTGGTCGTGGCAAGAATTTCTTCCCGGTAGATGAGGTCTTCCCCTTTGACCCATCTCGTTTGATAGGTGGTGTAGGGTTTTCGCGTAATCGGAAAAGCCTCGTTGTATCCGGCCTCATCCCATTCCGTCCGATTCAGGTCACCGAATCGGCGAGTGTATCCTCGGAAAGTGACCACGGCAGGTGGTGTTGTTTTGAAGTGTCCATCGTGATAGCGAAACATATTAATCTCCTTTTTAAAATGCGTTGCTGTATTTGGTTGATTCGAGCATGGCAAGGCCGACCATAAGGTTCCCTTCGCCATTGACCTGAGGATTGGTGCCGGTGATTTTTATGCCCTGACTGGAAAAGAGTGTTGAAATGTTGCTTTCCGTTGTCTCAACATCGGTCGAGTCAGGGAGAAGATAACTCGCAACAATATTTTTTTCATTTCTTGCAGAGTCGAAAAGGAAGTGGTGTCCAACCTCATCTGTGTTCTTTAATGCAAACAGTGCCCGTGGTTTGCCTCCCAAATGGACAAATGGACCATCTTCAGAGCCGTTGCCGACGTAGCTGAAAGCTTGGAAAATCGCAGAATCGGCAAAAAGATAGGCCATATGTTTTTGGCCGAGACCATTGACTCCAGGGTTACTTCCAACGGTGAAATGAGTGCTTGTGGGTGGAGTGTCATTCCAGATATCGCTTTTTTCTTGAGCGTTTTCCGTAGAATTGAGGAGGAGGTGTTTTTTTTCACCCAGAGCCGAATGGTAGAGTGCCCATCCCAGAGTGCCCGTTTCAAGATTTTTGACGATCATGAAAGAGGGAGGCGCTTGGAGTGCATGGGAGATATCTCTGCCGGAGGAGCCGTCACCTGTGTATTCGATCAGTTCAAATCCTTGATACGGAGCGGATTTGAGGCAGAGATCAAGAAAGGAGTTACCTGACTTGTTAATGAAGCTTGCATACCCTAAGTTGTAGCCGTCATCATTGAAAGCGGTGAGCGAATCCGTAAAGTATGATTGGGCGGATGAAGAGTTGGTCCTGAGGTATTTGGTTGTTCCTTGGCACCGATCGAATAATCCCCAGGAATCAACAGCCCATCTGCCTTTGATGTAGACAAAATCAGGGGCGAATTCCAATGAAGACACGGTTGTGTCGCCGCCCGTGCCGATCCGAGTCGTGATATCGAAGACTGTCGAAGATCGAAGCAGGGTAGGCTCGGGATTGGTCTTGATACACAGCGGTTTGAATCCTGTCGGAGGAGAGAAAGCAAAGATTGTTCCGCCGGAGTTCAAGGTGATTTTCTGGTCCATTGCCCCGGTGGTCACGAATGGGAGTACTCTCTGTGGCAAGCCAGTTATCATCGGGTTTACATGGTTTATCGGGTCTCCATCCTCCAACCATGAACCATTGCGCCCTATCCACATGTTATTTCCTTTGAGGGCGAATTGGAAAATGTCACCAGCTGAAAAAAATGGTGGATTCACCCATTCCGAAAACACTCCATCGGCATAATACCCTGCCGCATCACACGAAAAATGTCCGGCCTTGTTTGCCATGTTGGTCGAAGGGCACCGGGATTCAATGGCTCCCATTGAAAGAGAAGCCGTTGAAGCAAGTGTCTCAAGGGTGCATTCCCAATATAATCCGCGCTCTGTTGCCATGGGAATGTCACCCATGGCCATGGTAAAAGAATCGTTGTTTGAAGAAATAGTTCTGTTTCCATTGGAAAAAATCAATTCATTTGTCCTGTCTAGGGAAAGGAGTCTGTTGAACGTACAATGATTGTTTGTCGGGGTATCTCCGCATTGTGCGGGATCTCCGATTACCGTCCAGTGGTTTTCCTGTGCACTGTCATGACCGAGATTGGCTGCATCTGAAAATCGCAGATGAAAACCATTTTGCCCCAGAGTGAGATCTTTTGATTTTCGGGGAATCCACAGCCCGGTTATAATGGATGAGTATTCTCCGAACTGATGTATGCCCTGGGGTATTCCATCCACAAAAATTATATCTGAAGCGTAGCCGTTAATCGGTGTCGTTATTAAGTGAAGTTTTCTTCCTATGTACATCTGGTAATTGATGTCGTTAACTGATGTCACTGTGTTCTGAGCGGCCATTGTGCTCGTTTCCAGTGGTACCAGGCGGTTCCCGTTGTAATAGACTCTGACTCTGTCAAGGGCGGCAGGTGCCGTTGTGTCCACCATGACTGCAAGATGGTACCATGCGGTGGGGTCGGAAAAGACGTTCCAATCAAAAGAATATTTGAAAAGGGTGGTTCCGGCTGAGTTCGCTTGAAAAACAGAGAATTGGTTGTCATTGAGGAATATATGGAAACGAGGTTTCAAACTTGCGCTACCTGCCGTAAAGAAGCAGTGCCCAGCCGCTTCGCATGTCGTTCCCTTGAACCATCCGCTGAAGGTAAAGGTTTGCGTATTGCCTGTGGTTTGAGGAGTCCGGGCAAGATACTGTCCTGTGGATAAAAGTGCCGAATGTGACAATTCTCTTGGAAAAACAGGGATTATTTCATGATTATGTTCTTTCGGAGTGAGCATGTTACGCCTCCATGTTCTGCACCGAAAGGATGCTTTTTCGGTTATTGTATTGTTCAACAACAATTCTGATTTCCTCAGCACTTGTGCTCGGCAACGGTAGCTTTCCGTCATTGTTGTAGCTTTCAGCGAGGTTCAAGGTATAGCCGGCAGGGTAGACATGGAAAATATAGGTTCCATCAAAAGGTAAAAGAACGTCGCTGAAGAAGCTTGGAGCTTCCAGAGTCCAGAGGATATGATTGCGTTCCACTTCCAGGGTGAGGAGATCGACCCCTGAATAAAGTTGGGCTTCGTCGCCGAAAACCGTTTGTAGGATATCCGGGATATCTGCTTTGAGAATGGTGGTATCAGCAGGTTCAGCATCAAGAAGAGCCAGAGCGTCGAGGGAGGATTGGGCTGTTGCCATAGCCCGACCTGTTGCGCCAAAACCAAGATTACTGAGCGCCTCTTCGATATCCCTGCCCCCTGTACCTCCTTCACCGATCGAGAGCGGGATTCCGACCATACCTATATCTCCGGCCTGCTTGTTGATCAGGTTGTCACCGGATTCATTCCACGCGATAAGACGCCCGGGGTCTGGTTCAGGCAGTTCAACACCACTCACGGCAGATGAAACACGAAAGGTGATCGTTCGATCCAATCGTTCGGAAAGTGTCTGGCAGATCATCGTCAGTTTATCCAGAGCCGCTTCATGTGTGGCTGCGGGAAAGGCGTCGTTTTCTACATAATCAACTTCCTGGACAATGGACGGGTTGCGTCTGATGACAAGATGTTCTCCTTTTGCCGGAGCCGAAGTCATGGTGCAGATCCCGCCTGTATGATGTCCAGCCCCGGAAAGTTGATAATCTGTACTGATGGTTTGAACTGTTTCGGTGTCCGGAGATGATAGGACGACTTCGAGATCATTATTTTCGAGGAAGAGAAAAGGCACTGCAAACAGTGTTGTTGAGCCATTCCCCATATATATGACCCGTGATTGGGTGGATGAGATTGTCATGGTTTATCTCCTTGAGTTGTAAATGGTTGATCCCAGGGAAAGAGTGGAAGAAGGCGTCTTTAGGTCGTTGTTGATGCGGAACATATTTGCTTCACGGCGTCCTTGTTTCAGGGTCTTTTGTGCTGCATGTTCTCCTTCAAAGAGCAAGTCTTCTTCCTTTTGTCTGTCCTGGAGTTTGTCTGAGTCCCTGATCAATTGTTTCGAACCGCTCATGGCCAGATTGGATTGTCCCCATTTCGTGTTTTTACGGCTTCTGTTCTCTTCAAGTTCCTCACGGGACTGGGTGGCTTGACCCCGAGCTTGTCTTCGCTGGTCACTGGCCGTTCCTGCGGCGTTCAACTCCATTAATTTCGCTTGCTCCTCGGCCATTTTTGAAGGGTCTGCCGATTCAGAACTCGACCCCATGAATTTATCTGTGAGTTTATCGAACATGGTGACCCCCTGTTCAAATTGGTCCATTGCCTGTTGGTCGATACCCATGGTGTACTCCTTTGTTGTAGTCTGTTGTTATTCGTTGGTAATTGAGGTGGGGACAATGAGGAGGATGGTCATGGGCAAGGGTTGCTCCTGAGTAACGGTCAGAAGACCTTCCCGTGTCCATCCCTTGGGGAAAGTGATGGATTTATCGCCGGAGAAAGCACCGACAGATTGATCCATGGGAATTGCCGATGACCGGAAATTCAAGGATTCAAGCTTGTTTGCGCTCGGGCCGATCTTACCCCCCAGAGTCTCGTGAAATCGAACGGAGACTTTGGTGATTCGTTGCCGTTTTGTCTGGGTCGTTCCGCGTTGGCTTCCGCCTTCAAGTCGCATGGGTTGAACCGAGGAGACATAAGGAAGCCCCGCGTGAACCGTGGACGAAGGGCGATCAAGTGTAATGGCTCCGGTATCAGAAACCACCTTGTCCGTTTGTACAGAGCCATCAGCCAAGACTGTCACTGTCCTTCCGGCCAAATGGTCCAGTCCTGTCAGTTCCGTGATACTTTCGCCTGAGTAGCTCAATCCGCTGTCAACGAAGAAGGCCTCTTCGATCACGCCGGAAAAGCCTTTTTCCAAATATTCAATGTAGCGCCTGACCTCTCCCTGCACTTCTCGCCGGACAACCACCCACAGCTCGTCTCGTTTGCTGATATCGCTGTATATGGACGTCACCCCTTCCACGACACCATCGGTCTCGTGTCGGGACCATGCCGCGACATCCTGAGAAGGATCGTATGTCAAGGCCGCAAGAAGGCCGTCATTGCGGACGCAATACAGAACTGCATCCGGCTCTTGCACAAAGGCAAGTTGGGTGACGCCAGTCTCAGTGATATGTTCTGACAGGAGGCTCAAGTCTTTGGAAACATAGGCATCAGATTCAAACCGATATGCCATTTCTCGAATCTTTCGGCCCGATCGCTGGATGAAAAGAGTCGCGAATCCGACTGATTCCGGTCTGGATCGGGCGGCACCGCAGGTGCCTTCATGATTGGCTTTGACATTCTCCGGAGAGAGCGCTTCACTGCTTGCGCCTGAGACCGTCCATTCTCCACCTGCGGTTCCGATCCACAATCGACTTCGAGGAACCATGAACTCTATAGCATTGGCCTGCCGCCCGGAAAGCGTGACTTCGATTCCATCGTCACTCAGGGGCGAGTCGCCTGCCTGGGCGTCGGTTCTTTCTCCAACCTCGAAGGAGTCCCAATATTGTTCATTGAGCACTCCATCAGACGTCCATATCGGCTCAATGGTGTTTGCGGCAGTTGAATCCTTGAAGGTAATGGTCTCGTTATCGCCGGATGCCACAAAGCTTTTCGTTCCCTTGTATCGATAGTAACGAGTGATACCGTCGCAGTCCTGGCCTTTGATACCATCCTTGTTTTCGAATCCGTCTCCGTCCAATAGAGTGAAGGTGTCGCCGCTTTGGCCATTGCGAACGCCATCCGAGTTGGAGTCGAGAATTTCCCGGTCTCGCCATCCATCCAAAGGGACTTCGCGCGTCTTGAGACGAAAATCCGTCATTTCTCCGGTGCGGGAAAACCAAAGCGTGCCGGGTTCATTCGGGGTCGCGGCCAGAACAAGTCGTTGCTCAAAGAAACAGACCGCCGAGGGGTAATTCTCTGGTCCCCAGACCTCGGGTTGGCCCATGAATTCCAGCTCTTCCAATGCCCAGTCATCATGGTCGAGGCGGGTCATCTTGCGAACAGGGTGCGAAGGGTGGATCAGGATCAGAATATCCGCAGTCTGAGCAAAACGCAGATCTTCAAGTTCTTCGGCTTTATATGGAATATCGCGGAGATATTCTTCTCCATCCGAAAGGACGACGCCATGGTCGGCAAAAACACGCATCCTACCCTGACCCGAATCCTCTTCGCCGAATTCGAGCACATACGTTTGCGCCCCGTTGAACTCGAAGGGAATAAGCAAGGTCGGTTTGTTTTGACTGATCGCCTGTGCCACAAAACGGAAGCCGGATCTTCGAGTGATGCCTCCGTGAGGGTGGATATGAAAGTTTTTCAGCTTCCGGCATCCATTATAGTATTTAGAGAGGTCAGTTCGCCCTTCAAGCCGGGGGCTCATCTCTCCGGCTGTGAAATTGGTCAGTGACGGTGTGGAAATACTCATGTCGCATGTCTCCTCTTTGTTCTCCTGGACGGTTCGGGTATGCGACAGAGGCTATCACCGGTTTGTGCGGCAGGATGAAAAAGGGTGTGAGCGGGCGTGAGCGGGTTCTACAGGGATGACATTCCCTGTTGACAGGGTTTGTGGGATGGGCAAGCAGGGAGCAAAAAACACCAGTGCCCACCCTTCGGAGTCATCCGAAGAGTGGGCACTGTGGCTTCCGCCAAAAAGAGAGAACTTCTAATTAGCGGTCAGGCGACTGGAATGCTGATCGTTCTTTTCCCTGTTCAGGCGAATGACCTGCGTGGTGAACGACGTTTCACCGGGATGACATCCGGGGCATCCTTCGGAGAGGATAAGGCACCGTTCGTCGAGTGAAGCTGCGTCGATCTGGGCCATTGCCAGGAGTTTTGTGGTCAATCCGTTCTCCCAGAGGACCGGCTGGCCGCACTGGTTGCATTCCACGTACAGCATTTCTGGATCGAATTGTCTGGTCATATCATTATGGTAAACATCCAGAGGCCCGATGACAAGGGCAGTGGGGGTGAAAGAACCGAGGTGTCGCGAATTATAATGCAGTGATGGTGAGTTGTTTGGGAATCGGTGGCATGGCCCCGGATTGCCCGCAAACATGGGCGGCCACTCGAGTGGCATAGCGATTGATCGTGTCCAGGTTGTGCCCGTGCAGTGAAGCAAGGGCAACGGCAGCAGTAAAAGAATCTCCGGCACCGATTGTATCCACCACACGAGTCGGGACTCCAGGTAGGTCTGAGAGCGCGTCTTCGGTCATGAGCAGGCTGCCGTTCTCTCCTCGTGTGAGGACGAGCAGCTCCAGAGCGTACTGCGCGCGCAGGAGTTCAAGGGCGTCTGTCTCATCTGTCGGCAAGGAGAACATGGCCTTGAGAATGTGCAACTCTTCGTCATTGATCTTGAGGACATTCGCCAGAGCCAGGGAGTCCTGTATCAGCGTGGGAGAGTAAAAATTCTGCCGTAGATTGATGTCAAAAATTCTCAGAGCTTGTGGTGCAGAGCGCAAGAGATCGGTGATGGCAGTGCGAGATGTTTCGGAGCGCTGAGCAAGGGTACCGAAACAGATAATGTCTGCGGAGGTCGCACGGTGCCGGGTCAATGTGCTGAAATTCAGATAATCCCAGGCAACATTATCGGGAAAAAGATAGGTGGCGACTCCTTGGGCATCAATGACGGCATTGACGGTGCCGGTCGGAGCAAAGGGATGTCGGGATATGCAGCTTGTTTCAAGGCCGCTGCGTTCGAGTACTTCCAGGGTTTCCTCTCCCAAATCGTCATCCCCGATAGAGGATACGGGGATGCCAAGGCCTCCCAAGGCGTTGATGTGATAGGCGAAATTTGCTGGTGCACCGCCAAGTTTTCGTCCGCTGGGTAGAATGTCCCACAGGATTTCACCCAAACCGAGAGCACAGAAGGGAGCCATCTTTATTTGACCCGCTCGACAATGGCGCGGAGTTTGGCTTCAGTCAACATACGCAGAGCATCGGAAGTGGGGCGTGAGCCTGTTTTTTCAAGCAGGGTGATATAATTGTCCAAAGCGGGTTCCAAGAGCGAATGATCCGGTCCCAAAGAAGATTCATAGGCAGCGAGGCCTTGCTCATAGAGGGATGCAGCCTCTGCTTCATGACCGGTTTTGTCCAGAAAGAGTGCCAGATTGCATAAGGATTGGGCTGTCTCTGGGTGGTCCTCTCCGTAGGTCGACCGACGTACTTCAAGGCTTTCTCGAAAGTGATTTTCTGCGGCATTTTCATGACCAAGCTCATCCTGAAGCAGGCCTACCATGTTGAGGTCTGCGGCCACTTCCGGGTGATTGTTTCCATAGATATCACGGTTTATTTCCAGAGATCGTTCTGCCAGGCGAAGCGCTTCTTCCGGCTTGTTCATGGCCTCATAAAGCAAGGCAAGATTACTCAGACAGGCGGCTATGGAGGGATGTCCATCGCCATGGGTTTGAGTCAGGACTCTCAGGCATTCCTTGAAGGTTGTTTCCGCTTCGTTCCATTTGCCGAGAGCCTGGCGGACTACCGCCAGACTGTTGAGGATGGGAGCGGTGATTGGGTTTTTATCAGTGAAAATTTCCTTTTGCAGTTCCAGGCATCCCGCAAATGCGGTTTCGGCCCGCTCATGGTCTTGCCCTGCCCAGAGAACGTTTCCCAGCCCTTCCAGGTCGGCACAAATGTCAGGATGCTGCCGTCCCTTGAGAGCCACGTCCACAGCCAACGCATGATCCAGCAGATCAGCGGCCTCGCTGTGACGATTTTGATAATGGAGAGAGAATCCGGCCTGGTGTAATACCCTGTTAGCCGCCGCGCTTGTGATTCCGAGATCCGTGACTAGTGTGCGGCAGGCCATGACATGGGGCATGAGCCACTCAACTGTCGGCCAATTGGCTGGTTCTGCATCGGGAAGGACGAGGTTGAGGGCGTAAATAGCCCTGCTTGCCCATTGAATACGTTCCTGAGACGTCATTGCTTCATGCAGGACATGCCGGACATCTTCGTGAAGTTGGAATATCTGTTCATCTGCATCGATTTTGATCAGATGTCGTGTGATCAGTGGATTAATGGTTACTGTGGCGGCGAAAAAGGCCGCAGCCGGATTGATGAGAGAAGGATTATGCGGTGTCCCTTCCACTGACAGGGCAAAATCATAGGGCAAGGGCGTTTCGGCCAGCATTGCGGCCATGTACAAGGCTTCGGCTGCTCCTGCCGCGTCTTTTTCCACTTCCTTGACAGCGTTCAGGATTTCCTTGGCGGAACGTGGGAATATATCGGTCACGGACGGGCTCCTTTGCTTTCCGGCATTGAGTGTGTCCCCTATCCGTTTTGATGCTTGAAGACAAGTCGGTGGGTCGTGATTCCCTTCCCCTTTTCAGCTGGAATGGATGTCGCTCACCATGTCAGAGTGTCTATTCGATAGAGTATCGGAAAGTCTCTAGTCAGCTCAAGAAGGGAGCCATGGGGGGTGACCGTCATCCACGACTCCCTGTGCTTGCGTCTGCCTCTGGCTATCGTTTGATGCTGATTGTGGTGTTAAGCAAGGAATCGGAAGTGGTGATGACCTTGGTGTTTGCCTGGTATCCGCGTTGGGTGATAATCATGGTCGCGAACTCTTCCGCCAGGTCCACATTGCTCGTTTCCAGATAATTTTGCTGCATGGTGCCACGGCCGTTTTCATTGGCGACACCTTCAATTGGGTCACCGGAGGCATCGGTGGCCAGAAAGTTGGTGGAACCGGCACGACGAAGACCCCATTCACTATTGAAGCGATACATGGCGATCTGATAAAATTCTTCTGATTGTCCATTGGTAAAATGGCCTGTCAGAAATCCTTCTCGATCCACGCTCGTGGTTTCGAGGTATCCCCATGAATATCCGTTCTGGTCTTGGTACAGGGTCACGGACCCGGAGTCATAATCCGTTGTAGATCGCGCATCCCGTTCTGCCAGATTGGCCATTCCTGCGAGGGCTGCCGTATTCGTCCCGACGGACGCGGCCCCTCCGGCTCCCGATGTCCAGGTTCCGGTACTGGATGAAAGACCAAAGTCGTAGGCGATAGTCTGAGCAGCTCCAATGGCCGCGCCTTCGCTTCCAAAAGTGTAGTCGAATTCTGGTCTGCCGTCTTCACTGAAGCTGGCCTGCCCCCAGGAAGACAGGCTCTTGCCGCCGGCCCCGCTGGAAGCATTCAGTGCAAATGCCGAATGGTCCACCAACTCGCCGGATGCGTTGAAAGTCAGAATACCGAGTCCTGCCAGTCCGGCTGCCGAAGTCCCATATGCGCTGGAACCGTCAGAAGATGCGGGCATGGCGATCAGATATTCCCAATAGGTGAAACCGGAGGAGGCATTGGAGATTGCATTGGAGTCCACCGGGTCGAAGTAGATTGTCATATCCTGTTCATTCCCGTCTTCGTCATAGACATTCAAACTCGTTGAATAGGCGGGCAGGTTATTGCCGAAAGGAGATGAGGCATTTTCATTACTACTGGCGTCGTATGCTTCGAGCATGGCGAAAAAGGGGTTGCTGGAGCTGCTGTATGTATCGCCAGCCATTGCATCAAGGTTGGTAACCATCTGGACGCTGGATGTGGCCAGAGGTTCGGACCTGATCAACCGGGTCGCTACACCATCGACAACAATATCCTCATAGGGGAGTTGCACGTCCGAAGCTGCTGCCGCCACTTCTCCGGTTTCCCTGTCAACGGCATACCCTTGCAGACGATATCCCTGTGGATTGACGAGGTATGCTTCATTGTCAAAGCGGAATGCCCCTGCCCGAGTATAATAGGAAGAGTCAGAACTGCTTCCGGTTCCGTTTGCATCGCGAATTCCGAAGAATCCATTGCCTGTGATGGCGAGGTCAGTGACCGTGTTCGAGCTTTCGAGCGCGCCTTCTTCGAAGACATTGCGAATTTCTCCCATGCCCACGCCCATGCCTATCTGGCTCGCATACTTGGCACCGGATTGATACTCTGCTCCGCCTCCTGCCATCTGTTTGCTGATCAGATCAGCGAAGAGGGCATCGGATTTCTTGTATCCGATTGTGTCGACATTGGCGAGGTTGTTACTGACGACCTGCATACGGTCGCCATGGGCAATGACACCTGTTGCGCCTATATACAAACTGGAAAAACTCATACCTGCCTCCAATCCGGCCTTAACCCGGATCTGGTTGGGAACGTCCGGGAGACCAATCCCGGCAAATATTTCCCGATTCCTTCTCGGTGTGTAAAAAGCAATCTATGTGCCAGATAAAAAAATCTTGGCAAAAAGCTTGTTTTATTAAGAAAAGTTAATGGAATATATTCCCTGTAGCCTGTTTTAAGAGAAATTCGGGAAAAAAGATCCTGTGCGAGAGAGTGCCTCTTTGCATCCATTCTTTCTTGCCATGTACCCGAAGCATGGGTAGGGTTGCCCCGACTTTGAGTCCTGTGACATGAAACCAGTAACGAACGGAGATTATGATATGAAGCGGATCACTACCCTGCTTGGAGCAACTTTGCTCGGCCTCATGCTTCTTGCCGGTTGCAATCAGCAGTCCGCAAGCATCACCATTGGCGTGGTCGACGAAGCCGCAGCCTTTCAAAAGAACCAGGCAGCAGCCAAGGCCATGACCTACCTTCAGGAACTTGGCGCACCTCTCCAGAAAAAGGCTGAAGCCGCTTATAAGGCTATGCAGGCGGAACAGAATGATGAAAACGTAGCCGCTTACAAGGCTGCCATGGGCGATTTGCAGGGCGTCATGAACGGCGAACAGCAGCGTATTGTTGCACTGATCGATGCCAAGTTCAAAGAAGTGCTTGAGAACTACCGCACGGAAAAAGGGCTGACCCTGATTCTGACCAAGGAATCTGTCGTTTCTGCAGCTGACACCGTTGATATTACCGACGATATCGTTGCCGCCATGGATAAGCTCGAACTGGACTTCTCCAAGCCTGAAGCTCCGGCTGCTCCTGAGGCAGCAACTCCTGCTCCCGAAGCTCCTGCCAAGGAAGAAGGCAAAGAATAGTTTCTGCCTCATTCGGATTATGAAATAAAAGGCCTGTTCGCAATGCGAACAGGCCTTTTATTTCATCGGGAAGGAGAAAATCAGCCTTGGCTGAAAGTCTTCATTTCTTCATGAGCTTTATCCAGTTTGACAGTAAATTCGGAAAAGTGCGTTTTGGTGGTTTCCAGGTCATTCTCTCTGGCTGAATTCTCCATGAGAAGTGCGACATCAACAAGAGGCTTGGCTCTCACCACGCCACACATGCCTTTCAACGAGTGTGCAAGTTTGGAGGCTTTCTCTGCATCGTTTTCATCCAGAGCCTGGGCCAGTGCTTTCTTGCGTTCAGGGCTGTCTTCCATGAATGCGCCCAGCAGTTCATGCGCAAGTTCTTCATCGCCAGCAAGGCTTTGCAAAAATTGATGTGAGTCGAATATCGAGTCAGTCATTATGCTCTCCATTTAATGTCTGGTATGGATGCCTGAGTGGTATCATTCCTGTTAGGTCAATGGAAGTGTTATAACGTTATATAATAAGCTCTTCGTATATTTCTTCATAATGTCTGACCACATGGGAGAGAGTGAATTTTTTTTCGATGTGTTCGCGGGCACGCCTGCCGAGCCGCTCCCGCTCCGAGGGCGACAGCCTGCAGAGGCGGAGAATGGCCTCAGCCAGTTGCTCTGCATCAGAGGGTGGAATGACTGTTCCTGTTTTCCCTACCAGGAGAGCCGAATCGCCCACATCCGTGACGATATTCACGGTTCCACATGCCATGGATTCTCCTACGACATTGGGAAAGCTCTCCCCAATGGATGATGAGACATGGATATCCATGGCTGCCATCAGGCGTGGGATATCCCGGCGTTGGCCGAGCAGACGAACGCGATCTGGGGGAAGTCCTGCTTCGGCTATCCATGCCGCAACTTCGAGGTTGTCATGGTCCATGCCGCGTCCTATCAGCAGCACAGTGGCATCGCATGACGCGACAACTCGTCCTGCGGCCATGATCATGGTTCGCTGATCCTTCATGGTATCAAACCTTGCGACATTGCCGACAAGGAGAGTGGAGTCGCTCAAGGATAATTCGGCCCTCACGCTTGGCGAGGCTGTGATATCAGGAGCCATGGTTATGGTGTCAAAGCCATTGGGGATGACTTCGAAGCGACGAGGAGTGTAGCCCAACTGCATGTGAAATCGCCTGGCTTCGTGGGAGTTGGTCAGGATCGCATCAGGGAATGAAGACAATGCCGCACACGCCCTGAGTGTGATGCCGGTCATGCGCCGGTATTCATCCAGAGCCATGAAAGAGCATCGAATATTCCAAACGACTTTTGGACGTTTTCCTTTTGGAAAGGCCAGCCGCGTGGCAATCAATCCTGCCAGATCTGCATGATAGAGCCATGTTTGAATCACCTCCGGCCGCCATGAGCGAATCAGACGCATCAGACGAAGCAATCCCATGGGAGAAGGTATCCCGCGTTTCATTCCCAGTCCTTCGACCATGAATCCGGCCTCGCGGAGTCGGTCTCCCATTGGACCGGGGTCAAGAAGGCTGACCACACGGGATGTAAAGCGTTCACGATCCATCCCTGTCATGAGGCGGAAGAGCATTGTCTCTGCGCCACCGACATCGAGGCCTGTAATGATATGCAGAATTTTCATGGCAAATGTTCTAGCCTGGGTTGGCGAGGTTTCTCAGCCCCTACCATCATCTCTCGTGAAAAACCAGCCGGAGCGATTTCGGTTTTTTGGTCTCCGGCCAAGATCGGGGTGGTGCTTTGGATCACGCCTCTCAATGCCAGACATTGGAGCTCATGAAAAGGACAGCGCCGAAAAGTGTGATCCCGGCCGCTCCACACAGGGAAAGGGCTGCGTAAAGGACATTGAAAAATTTTCGGTTGACCCCGGAGACCGTGAGCGTGGCACTTCGTGCGGCCACGGCGGCCCAGGCAAAGAGTGTGGTGGTCAGTCCCATTCCTATGGCCATACTGATTATGGCACCCATGCCTGCCCAGAGAATATCCTGTCCGATGGAAAAGGCGAGGATGACTGCCGCGCCGGGGCAGGGGATCAAGCCGGTGATGAACGAGACGAGCAGGACACTTCGCAAATGCGGTTTGGCAGGAGTGTCACTCTTTCCTGTCCCGCATGGTGCTTCCATGAGAATTCCCCCACGGAAGATATCCCGGACAGCCTTGATCAACAGGCAGAGTCCCATGATACCAAGAAGAGCGTAACTGGCCGGTTGAAGAGCTCGACTGGCAGCGGCAAACCCGCCCATGCCGGTGGAGAAAACAAGGTATGCGGCACCGACGGCCACGGCTGCAGACCCCATATGGACGAAAGTGATGGTGTTGCCCATGATGGCACCGGAAAGGAACGTGCCAGGGTTGGAAAGAAAATACGAGCAGACAACGGTTTTTCCATGTCCGGGGCCAATGGCGTGGACTATCCCGTATAAGAAGGAAAAGCCGAGGAACATCCAGAGAGCAGAGCCTATGGGCGTCTTTCGAATCTCCATACCAAAGCCGTTGAGCTTCAGGGTGAGTATCTTCTGGATATCCCGGACTCTGGTCATCAGGTGTTCGATGGGGCCGGGGCTGTCTTCTTCAGCAGAAACGGCAGGGAGGGACGGGACATCTCCGGGTGTGCCGGAGACAGAAAGGTGAACCGCCTCGGGAACAATGAATTGCCAGTATGTATGGTCTTTGGCAGGGCGAATAACGTGGCTGACCTGCACCATGCCGTCGATTTCAAAACGTATTTCGTCCTTGAGCAGCAAAATGTCAGTATAATATTCCTCGTCAAACACCGCGACGCGGAAAGCATGAATTGTCTTGATCGGCAGATGCAGAGGAATCGTGAAATCGTAAATGAGACGCCCCTCATTGACGGATGCTTTGAAATTTTCCGGGTGCTGGACCGGAAGCTGCTTCCCGTTATTCTCGATGAAAGTGAAGTACTTGTAATTGGCAAGGTAGGCAAAAGCACCATCTTTGATGGTTGCCTGTCCCTCGGGTGTTGCGAGAAGCGTAGGCGTCAAGTTCAGGTCTGAAAGTATCGCATTGCTGAAGATTTCGTCAAAAGTCCAGTTCTGCCTGATTGCGGCCAAGCCAGAGTCGTCCAGAACAAATGTTAGAGCTGCATCCACATAGACATGGGGATGAGCCGAAGCGTTTGAAACTATGAAGGATGTTCCCAAGGTTGCCCATATGATAAAAATCAGGGTCGCTTTTCTGAATTGGTTCATGCGGGTTTTTAGAGTTTCCTTGTCGGTATGGCAAGCCTCCTTCTCTTCATCATGGGCGATTTTTGCTTCTTTCTTGTCGAGAAGAAGTGATGTACGGCGGAAAACGCCTTGTCAAATCGATGTGTTCGTCATACGGTTAAATACTCTCAAAATCGTATAAAATAGGCTTGGCGATACATTGAAAATGAAAAGAGGTGCCCGACGGGCATGGATATCCAGTCTGTTCTTGTTGACAGTCTTGGCTGTTTTTTCGGCCTCTTCGGTGCATGCCGAATCCGTGAGTGCTGCCACCGTGGCAGAAGCCCCCTATGGTTTTCTTGCAGGAGGCCATATGGCAGGGATGGCTTTTGATGCGGTGAATCTCATCGCGCGTGAAGCCGGTTATACCCCGACCAATTCTTTGGTCACGAGGCATAAGGCATTGGCAATGCTGACGACCGGAACAGTGGATATGGTCTGTTTGCCTCCTGACTCTGATGTCGGGGAAGGTGTGGTGAGCCTTGGCCCTGTCTTTACAGTGGATATAATTGCCGTGGCTCGGGCTGGAAGCGCTCTTCGGTCGATGAAGGACATGCGCGGAAAGCGGGTCGCCGTTGTTCGTGATGCGCCTTACCACCAGATAGTTTCCAGAAAGAACGGCATGATTCCCTATCTTGTGAAAGATATGGCCCGAGGATTAAAACTCTTGGTGTCAGGGCAGGTTGAATGTGTTGTCGGGACCAGGGCGGGTGTGCTGTTCGGTGTTTCCGGTGCGGGCCTTCCCAAAAGGGCATTGGGGCATCCGTTGCTCCTTTCCCAGGGAGAGGTCATACTCTTTCTTTCGAGGCGAGCTGCGTCGACACCAATGCGACAGCGGATTGCAGAAGCTCTCGCTCGACTGCGGCAGAACGAAGATTTCGCGCGGCTGCTGGTAAAATATATGCTATAACGTGGGTGACACGCTCAGGGGTATTGTGTAGAAATATCCAAAACTGGAGATCCGGTCACCTCACCGGTCTTTGATCGATGCTCCCCTTGGGATAATACATGAGTCCAGATCAGAAAAATAGGCGTCCCTTCTTCACAAATAGGTCCATATCCAGGGACCTGACATTTAGTCTGGTGGTTATTGTCCTGGTTGTGGCGACGACCATGGGCGGCTATATATACTGGCAGCAGACAGAAGAGATGTGGACCACAGCAGAAGAGAAGGGAGAGGATACGATCACCAGTGTGGCCGAAATTCTGGCCGTGCCTATCTGGAATCTTGACTACGACAATGCCCGACTTATCGGCTCCGTCTATACCCACGATGACATGGTGCAGGGTATCCGGATTTACGGTTCACGTAATGAGGTCGTCTTTGCCCACGAAAAATTTTCCGGGTCTCAGGCGGATTTCAGCAAGGTTCGTTCCATAGTTTTTGAAGGTCGTACCATTGGCCGTGCTGAAATAGATTTTACCATGGCTAAGGACAAGAAACGACTGAACGAACAGATGATCGTTTCCAGCATGATCATTGTGGTTGCCATTTCCGTGATCCTGGCTATTACCGGACTTCTTCTCAGGGTTTTTCTCAATAAACCCCTCCATGTATTGCAAAAGGGCATAGCCCGCGTTGCCAAAGGAGACTTCTCCTATGAGTTTGGGGAAGTGTATCATGCCGAATTGCTCGAAATCGCCAAACGATTCCGCCGCATGTCCGCTGAAATCGAGGCCAGGGAGAAAAAACTTCAGGCCATGAACAAGACATTGCAGGAGGCCGAGGAAAAATATCGAGGGATTTTCGAAAATGCCATTGAAGGTATTTTCCAGGCCACTCCGGATGGTGTCTTGCGCAGAGCCAACCCGGCCATGGCCAGAATTTTCGGGTATGATTCCCTGGATGAATTTCTCTCCAATGTCCGTTCTCTCGGGTCTCGTATCATGGTTAACCCCGATTCCATGCAGGATTTTTATGAGCAGGTCCGTGAGCAGGGAGAAGTCAAACGGTTTGAGGCAGAGTATTACCGTCGTGACGGGAAGACCATATGGGGGTCTCTCAATGCGCGTGCCATCTATGACGAATCGGGTGAGTTGGTCTTTATTGAAGGTATTCTCGAAGACATTACGGACCGTAAGAAGGCTGAACACGATCTGGCAGATCTCAATAGGCACTTGGAGCAGTTAATCCGGGAACGAACTGAAGATCTGGTCAATAAAGCGCGTGAACTGGAAGAGGCAAACCAGCGATTACGGGAACTGGATGAGATGAAATCCGCATTTCTTTCATCGGTTTCACATGAATTACGGACCCCGCTTACCTCTATTCTCGGGTTTTCCAAATTGTTGCATAAAGAGTTCGCCAAAAATTATCTGCCGCTTGCTGGCGAAAATATCCCGTTATTGAAAAAAGGTGAACGTATTCAGGAGAACCTGGCGATCATCAGTCATGAAGGGGCCAGGCTTACTCGGCTCATCAATGACGTCCTTGATCTGAACAAGATCGAGTCAGGGAGTATGGGCTGGCGCGATGAAAGACTGGATATGAATGAGACCATTGATATGGCTGTTCAGGCAGTTTCCGGTATGTTTACCCACAGTTCTGAAATAGAACTGCTGACTGAGATTGAGCAGGGACTTCCTGCAGTGGAGGCCGATTCTGATCGCCTGCAACAGGTACTGATCAATTTATTGAATAATGCCGCGAAGTTTACAGAAGAGGGAAGCGTTGTTGTGCGTGCGTTTCCCCGGTTCGGGCAGGTTCGTATCGAGGTTGCTGATACCGGGCTCGGTATTCCTCCGGAAGACCAGACACAAATTTTCGAAAAATTTCACCAGACCCGTTCTGATACCATGGAAGACAAACCCAGGGGCACTGGCTTGGGGCTGACAATCTGCCGCGAAATTGTTGAGCATTATGGTGGCAGGATATGGGTCGAATCTGAAAGGGATAAAGGATCAACCTTTATCTTCACCCTCCCTACGGTTCAGTAACCTCTACTGGCTGCTGATACTTCTCAACCCGAACATTCCGCTGGGTGCTCAAGGGAGCGTGCCCCTCTCTTTCAGATATCTTCTGTCCGGGGGGGAGCTTCTTTCAAGAATGAGCTAGCCTTTCTTACCGGTTCCTGAGCATCGGCGGACGGCCTGTGCCATGGTTTGTCGTGGCGATGAGTCGTCAAAGTTGGCTCGCTGCCAGATAAGTTCTTCTGCCTTTTCTTTCGACAGAGGCTTGTGGAAATAGAACCCTTGGACGCTTTGGCAGTTGAGGTCTATCAGTGAACAAAGCTGTTCCTCTTCCTCCACACCTTCGGCAATGACGTCGAGGTCCAGAGAATGAGCAAGAGCGATAACAGCCTTGACGATTTCCATGTTTTCAGGGTCGGACTTCATACGCGAGATGAACGATCGATCAACCTTGAGCGTGTCCACCGGCAGTTGTTGCAGTTGCGAGAGTGATGAGTAACCGGTCCCAAAGTCGTCAATGGAGAAGTGCACCCCCTGCTTACGGAGCCGTTCAAGGATGCGTACGGCAGCTTCCGGGTTCTCGAGGATCGTGGATTCCGTGATTTCGAGCTTGAGAGCCTCGGGCGGGAGGTTGGCATCATGGAGAGCCTTCATGACGATCTTGTCCAGCTCCAGGCGGGCGAATTGTTTGCTGGAGATATTGACAGAGATGAAAAGTCCCGTTGCTCCGATGGATGCTTTGCGCCAGTCCGCCAGTGTTTTTATGGAGGTGCGCAGGACCCATTCTCCCAAGGGAAGAATCATTCCTGATTCTTCGGCCATGGGAATGAATTCCGATGGGGATATGGCTCCCCGAATCGGATGGTTCCAGCGGGCAAGTGCCTCGAAGCCCATAAGATCCTCTCCCCGCAAATCCATGATCGGCTGGAAGACAACAAAAAATTCTCCGGATTCCAGGCCGCGCCGCATATCATTTTCCAAGGTGAGCAACTCCACCGCACTTTCGAGCATCCGGTTGGTAAAGACCTTGAAACGATTGCGCCCTGCCTCCTTGGCCCGGTGCATGGCTATGTTGGCTCGTTGCAGCACATCGGAGGCCTTGGCATCCCCTGTCGGGCTGAGGACGATACCCAGGCTGGCAGTGGTCTGGACCTGCGTTTCGTTGAGCATGAATGGTTGAGCGATAGCCCTGCGTATCCGTTTGATGATGCGTATCGCTTCGCCGGGACTGGACAGCTCATCCAGCAGAAGGACAAATTCATCGCCGCCAAAGCGGGAAACCGTATCCAACGTGCGAATATGCTCGGAAAGACGCTTGGCTGTCTCTATCAGCACGAGGTCGCCGAAACGATGTCCCAAGGAATCATTGATGACCTTAAAGCGATCCAGATCAAGGAAAACAACGGCAAAATACGCTTCATCTCTGCGTCTCGTTCGGCGTATGGCCTGACTGATGCGGTCGAGGCACAAGGTCCGGTTGGAGAGTCCCGTCAATGGGTCGTGCAGAGCCTGATGGCGAAGTTTGACTTCCATCTCCTTGCGATCAGTGATGTTCCTCAGGCTAACCCGAATACCCAGTGGTTTCATACCGATACCGGATACTGACCGGCCCACGGCATTGAGCCATCGGATTTCGCCCAGCGGCGTGATGATGCGAAAATCCAGCGAGCTTCCTTCTTCCTTATTTGCCTCGATCAGGTAGGCCTGCCAGATGTCAAGATCATCTTTGACAATGATTTCTTCTATGAGTTCAGGAGATTCAAAGAAACGTTCAGGAGGATAGCCGGTGATCCGTTCACAGGACGGAGAGCAGTAAAGAACTTCTCCACTCATGCCTATCCACAACTCCCAGTCATATGCGAAGTCGGCAATGGTTCTATATCGTTCTTCTCCCAGTTGGAGCGCGCTGATAAGGCGTTCTCGCTGACTCATGGCCCGGACTTTCTTCTTTTCCGTCAAAGCGGACTCACGCAGGATATAGGCTTGCATGCCAGCCATGAGGATGAGAATAACCAGAAAAATGGAGGCGACCATATTTCTGTATTCCCGAATTTGGGAGTTGACCTCATCAATGTAGAAGCCGGTGCCAACCACCCAGCCCCATGGCTTAAACTCCCGGACAAAGGAGAGTTTCTTGCCTATCCTCTCCGGTCGATCTTTCCATTGCCAGAAGTAGTCGATGAAACCGTATCCGTGATCGCTGACCAGTCTGATGAACTCAAGGAAAAGGGCTTTTCCCTCTCGGTCTTTGACTGCGGCGACATTCTTCCCCTCCAGATCGGGACGGTAGGGATGCATGATCATAAATCCGGAAATATCATTGATCCAGAAATAATCCTTGGCTTGCGGGCCGTATCGCAGGGAACGGATAATCTCCTTGCCCATGTCCTGGGCTTCCTCTTTGGAAAGCTCTCCTTTTATGACCCGCGCATCGAGATGAGCAAGGGTGGAAATAACCGAACTGGTTAGTTCGAAGATCGTTTCTTTCTTATAAGAGAGCAGCGTGTGTTGAATGGAAGGAAGAAGATAAATGAAGACGGAACCCGCAAAGAGTAAGGTCATGATGACCGTGGGCAGCACGATACGAAAAGGCGTGAAGGTGATGAGTCGGGCTATGCGATTCGCAGTCATGATCCTGTCCGAGGCTGAGACGATAAGACTCCAGTAGTCATACGATACTACGCATGAATCGGACAAAAGTGAAGTCTGATATGCAGGGTATGCCTCATGCCTTGACCACCCGGTTCCGCCCGGATTCCTTGGCTTCATAGAGGGCTTTATCTGCCTGTTTTAGCAGTGATTTGATTGTGTTGAGGCCGGAACTCAATGTGGAGACTCCAATGCTGACTGTAACGTTGAGTACTTCCTCTCCTTCCTGTATTGAATTTTCTTCAATGGCGTGGCGAAGTCGTTCCGCAACATCCATGGCTGCATTTTCATCGGTTTCGGGCAGAAGGACGCCGAATTCTTCGCCCCCAAGCCTTCCCAGAATATCCGCATTGCGTAGAGCGGTTTCCGAGATGTCAGCCATAAAGCGAAGCACTTTGTCTCCCACATCATGTCCGTAGTCATCATTGATGCGTTTGAAATGGTCGATATCGAGCATGAATATGGAAAGGGGCCGTCGGTATCTGATCGCATGAGACAATTCTTGTTCGGACAACTCCATGAACCGCCTTCTATTGTTCAATCCGGTCAAGCCATCCGTGGTTGCCAGTTGTCTGAGCTTCGCCTCTGTGGCCTTTTGTTCGGTTATGTCGCGGATGGTGGCCACCGCGTACCATGACTCTCCCAGTCGGAAGCTCGAAATGGATCGCTCCACCGGGAATTGCAGACCGTCCTTGTGCAATCCCATGTGTTCGGTCACGATGCCTATGGCTGGGCCTTTTCCTGTGAGTGGGAACCCTCGCATGCCTTTCTTCGATTTTTCCCGTTCATCCGGGGATGCAATCAAATCATGGACATCACGACCTATGGCCTCTCTCTCCGTATAGCCAAAGAGACGTTCGGCCGCGTCATTCCAGAATGAGATATGGCCTTGGTTGTCAATCATGATTATCGCGTCATAAGCGGATTCTGCCAGCGCGCGGAGCTTCCTTTCGCTCGCTTTGATCGCTTGTTCCGCTTCCTTGCGGTCCGTGACATTCATGGCCGCGCCACGGAAACCGCTGAATTCTCCGGCTGTATCATAATACGGGGTGCCACTGGCCTGAAGCCAGATCATCCCACCTTGTTTGGTGATGAGACGTGCTTCGATATTAGAGAATTGTTCTGGTTTTTCGTAAAGGCCTCTTCTCCAGAATTTGAAGTCTTCCAGGTCTTCCTGTGGCAGGAATTCCTGAACCATATGGCCGAGAAGTTCTCCACTGGAATAACCGAGAACCAGGGAAACATCGTCAGTGATGAAGGAAAATTCACCATGCTTGTTTGTTTCCCAAATAAATTCCCCCACGGCCTCACTGACATCGCGGAACCGTTGCTCCGATTGCATCAGGGCAGCCTCGGCAAGCCGTTGTTCGGTCACATCCCGTGTAAAAAGAGCGATTCTGTCTACGACTCCGTCCGCTGCTTTGACCGGGTAAACATTGATATGCAATTTCCGGTTGCCTTGAGATTCTTCAAAGTTCAAGGGGGAACCTGATTCTCGGACCTTGATGATTTTATCTTTGTGGGTCTCTGAAAAATCGGGAGACAACAGGTTAAAAGCACTTTTCCCGATCAGATTCTGGGGTGTTCCGCCAAGTTCCTGTGCACCGACTTTGTTGATGGCGACAATGGTCCCATTGGGTTTCAGGAGCATGGCGCTGTCTGCCGGGGCATTGATCAAGGCACGACTGGTCTCTTCGCTCCGCTTGAGCTTTTGTTCATCACGAAGCCGTTGCGTCATATCCCGGATAGTCCCGACCGCATGCCATTTTCCTTTGAAATCAAAAGCTGCAACGGCCAACTCCACGGGAATCGTGATGCCACCTTTTGCCAGGGCTTCCAATTGAATGACTTTCCCTATTAGTTTTCCCGTTCCCGTTCGGCGAAACTCTTCCAAACCTTTTTCGGCAATGTGTCGCATCTTCAGGGGAGCCAAAAGCGTGTGAAGATTGCTCCCCATGACTTCGTGGGCTTCATATCCAAACAGTTTTTCTGCCGCCGGATTCCAATGGATGATCGTTCCAACACCGTCAATCATGGCAATGGCATCGTGTGAGGACTGACTAATAGCCATGGTCCTCTCTTCATTTTCTCTGAGATTCGCCTTTACTTCTGCCTGGATGATCTTGTTTTGGGAATGGTACCAGCATCCCAAACCCACCAGGAAAAAAGTCAAGATGGTGAGCATAATGAACAGATTTATCCAGGGAACATTCAGGTCTTGCCTGGGCACCCAGGTCATGATCTTCCATCCGCCGTTGACTGCTTCTTGGGAAACCGGCGTTTTCGATATAATAGAGCGGGGATTGATTTGGGTGGAAGCAAAGGTGACCAGCCCCTTTGGCGTAATGACATGCCCCTGGTCTTGATTGGTTATGGTTTGCCATGCCTCGGGGAATTGTCTGGACATGGATGGACCATCTGTCTTGTTTAGAAGATGCCCCCACTCGTCAGCAGAGTTCAGACCAAGTATCCAGTATCCATCAGAGGTGCAGAGCATGGGCTTTCCCTCTCTGTTCCCAGCCTGCATTCGTATCTGGTTCAGGAGAGAGTCCCCTTCGAAATTCATGATCACGATACCCCGTTTACGTCCGTTGGCATCGATGACAGGGCACCCGAAGCGCAGAGTCGGGCGAAATGGAGTTTCGATCTTTCCATGTTCGATATTGAGATCGAAATCAGAAATATACACATCATCTTCCCCGGCCTGCATTGTATCCCTGACGTAATATCGATTTCCTTTCTGCTGGAGAATGGAGGAGGGGCTGACAACCGGACCGGCAAACGATCGATCGACACGAATCTGTTCTGTTCCGGTTTCATCCAGGAAGCGGAGAATGAAGTAGAGTCTATGCGTCCGTATGAAGTCCGAGAAAGCATCCTCTATGTGTTCAATGGTCTCTTTTTCATCAAAATGTTGCGCAACCAGCCGGGCCAGGAATTGAGCATCCGAGGTGTGTGTCTTCAGGTCCCGGTCCAGAGTCGTGGAGATGAGGTCTACGAGAAGTTCCTGGCGTTGGAGAACCAATGTTTTATGGACGGTATTTCTGGAGGAGAGAAACCAGGCGGCGATAAGGAGTATGCCGATGGCAAACGGCAAGAACAGCTTGGTGAATGCCTTGATTTTTTGAGTCATGGTACCGTCCGTCCAATTGTAGGAATGCAATGCCTATGACGTTCATAATAAACAGAAAGCGGTATGTACTTCCAGTAGTTTGTCCCGGAAGAGTATGAAATTCGATTAATCGCGGAGAATGAAGACGCAGTTTTTGCCTCCGTGCTTGGCTCCTGTGAGCGCCGATTGAAGCCTATGCAGAAATGTTTCCATGGAATCATTCTGTTTCCCTTGAACAACTCCCAGAGAGAGGCTCATACGTATGGTGCCTCCGAAGAGCTTGTGGCCGACTATCTGGCGCAGTTTCTCTGCGACCATAGCCGCTTTGTCCTCGTTGGTATGAGGGGCCAGAATGATAAATTTTCCACCCCGCCAGCGGAAGACATAATCCGAGTTTCGTAATTTGCCGCTGACAAAAGCGGCAAGGTTGACGAGGAGCTTGTCCCCCATGGAGTAGCCATGGGTTTCATTGATGCCTTTGAAGTTGTCGATGTCGAAAATGATTCCGGTCAGGGGAGAGCCGTAGCGATTGACATTATCAAGCTCTCGGCGGACCACGGATTCGAACTTGTACCGATTGTAGACTTTTGTCAGGCTGTCATAAACGGCGAGTTGTTTCAGTTGGTCATTGAGATTTTCCACGGTCTCGGCTTCGGAGCCAAGCAGCGAGATGAATCTGGTAAAGATGAGCAAGGCCTGCGCCGCGAGAACTATAAATCCTGCTACCATGATCAAATAGACGAAGCGCATGGTGTTTTCCGGATTTTCGGGCGGAGTGACAAGCAGGGTGTATATAACGCCGAAATTGGCGCAGAGCAGAACCGCGAGCGCGACCACGCTGAGGATGTAAAAGAGCCGATATCTGGCTTTAAGTGTCTTGAGAGGGCGTTTGTCGTGTTGCATGAGATCCTGCGTCTTCAGCTCGTGTTATTTTCGGTCTAGTCCAGGGAGCCTTCATAGGTGTAATAAAGGGCGCCGGTCTTGGCTTTGTCGTCAAAGGTTATTTCCACGGAAAAATCCGGCCACATCCAGCCATAGCGGGAACCGACCCCTCGGCCTCTGCCGTACATGGAAAGCAGACGGTCCTTGATCAGGAAATGGTTGGCTCTGCCGGAGAAGGCGACTCCGACCCTATAGAGTTTGTCTTCACGAAAATAATAGGCCACTGAGATCAGTTCGGCATCACCGAAAGTTAATTTTTCATTTTTCTTGAAGTAGCTGTTTTTGAAACCACTTTCCTGAATCGGCAAAAGATCGGGGAGGTCTGCGAGGGGAGTCCTCCAAGCCATGCCACGAAAGGTGTCAGGGTGCTTGGCAGTAGTAAAGTCCGAAGCTCCGGCGGCTGTTGCAAGAGTCAGTAGGAAAATCAGAGGGAGAATTAGACGTGTTTTTTTCATGGGTTGTATCTCTTTCTCAGGTGTATTTGACTGTTCAGGCAGTATAAACCTTGCGCATTGTACGGACTTGTCTTGTAAAATCAAGGCGTGGCCGGGAGTGTCAAAGTGTATGGATTGTCCCGTATGGGAGTCTATGATAAGAGGCATGGCATGAATAAAAATACCATCTCCAGTCTTTTTACGGCAGGGGCAGTCATTGTGCTTTTGAGTCTGTCAGGGTGCGCTTCCCAGCCGCCCTCCGAGGCCAAAGGGTCTGACTCCAGACGGCTGACAGCCCTTGAGACTGAGGTCGGCTCGCTGCGTGTGGAAGCCAAGGCTCGAGAGGCTGCCTTACGTGAGGAGTTGGCGAGTATCAGGGAGAATCTGGCAGCTGTACGGGATTTGATAAAAGTGGAGCAGGCTCGTGCCAAGGGACTGACTCCTGTTGACCCCGATGCAGAGGCCAAGGCCGAATCCAAGACCATGAACAGAGAATTGGACAAGAAGGCCAAGAATTTTGTGAGTGAAAATCTGGATCGCCTGCTTGATATTACCGGCAAGTTGCTTGACAAGATGGAAAAGGAAATTGATGAAAAAATGCAGAAGAAGGCCCCGGAACCGGATGGGGATCAAATCTGACGGAGATCATAGATGAAATTGATGAAGACAGCCTTGTCTCTTGGAATACTGCTGCTCATGCTCTCGCTTGGTTACGGCTGTAATCGGGATAATGCCATTAAACTGACTTACGCTCTCGGCCCCCAGCAGGTGAGCTGTCCTGGCTCGGTTGTGATTTTCAAGTTTGAGGATAAGCGGTCCGATGTCCGGCTGGGAAGAAATAACGATGGAACGGCCATCGCCTCTCTATCCGATGTTTCCGACTGGGTTGGATGGGCGCTTTTTGACGAACTCAAGGCTGCGGGATGTGACGTGAAGTACCGCACGACCACAGTTGCTCCGGGGGAGACTCCGTTGGTTTCCGGTGAAGTGCTTGATGTCTCCCTCAACCAGACCGGGACCACAACTTTTGTTGGCAAGATCACGGTCAAGGTCATGGTTCACAAGGGCGGTAAAACTGTTCATGTCGAAAAGTTTACCAGTGAAGTGCAGGATGTCGTTGTCCCCGGTTATGGGACACAGGGCGATATCATGGCGGAAGCCTTGCGTGGATTGATGAGTGAAATAGTTCCTGCTGTCTGCAAAAGCATTTAGTCTTTTCCCTCTCGTGTCTTAGCGTATCGCCCCTCTTTCGGGTGGGGTGATGCTTGGCGTGGCATTGCGAATAATACAGCATAGAATCATTTCCGTGTCTGGACCGGATGTGTTTCGACTGGTGTGACCAAAAGAAAAAATGAGGCAAACCATGTTTGCAGAAACAGAAAAATGTAAACGGTGCGGCGCTTGTTTTGCCGAATGTCCGTACCAACTCATAGTCGAGGACAAGGAAGGTTTTCCCAAGCTTCGACTGGCGGCAAAGAAGACATGTATTGCGTGCGGTCACTGTGTGGCTGTTTGCCCTGTGAGCGCCCTGACGCTGCCGGACTTGCCAGTGACAGAGTCTCTGGCACCGGAACAATGTCCACCGGTTCTTAAAGATTTGCGTATCGAGAGAGAGCAGGCAGAGCAATTCCTGCGGAGTCGTCGGTCGGTCAGGGAGTATCGGGCCAAGCCTTTGCCGGAAGCATTGATCAGTGAACTGCTGACTCTGTCAACCTTTGCGCCGAGTGCCAAGAATGGACAGCCCGCCCGCTGGATAGTGACTCGTACTCCGGCAGCAACACGGGAATTGGCTGAACATACCGTGGACTTCATGGCCATCAACAACGTCTTTCCAGGAGTGATCAAGAACTGGGAGAAGGGTATTGACAAGATTTTGCATGGCGCGCCCCATGTGGCTATTGCCCATGCCTCGGAAGACGGATTTCATCCTGCCGAGGATTGTTCTCTGGCTGCGGCATATCTTGAACTCGGCGCGCATGCTCACGGAGTTGGCGCTTGCTGGGCCGGATTTCTCATGGAAGCGGCCGAGGGGTATCATCCCTTGCGAGAAAGTCTGGGAATTCCCGAAGGACATGGTGTTTATGCCGCGTTGATGTTGGGCTATCCTCGATACCGTTATCCACGGATACCTCGGCGAAGAGCAGCAGACATTCGGTGGCTGGGATAAGTCGCATTCGTCTGCAAAACGACACAAGGCGCGTTCCGTACGGAGCGCGCCTTGTGTCGTTCAGGGCGAAAAGCTAGATTTGCAGCAGGGCTGCCTTGATATTTTTCTTGCCGAATTGACGGGCTTGATCCTCGTCCCACATGAAAATGTCGATCCGTTTGGTGAAGCGCTTGTTCATGAGGTCGTTAATCTCGAAGATACCGAGTCCTTCAATGCGTACCTTGCGTCCGAAAACCCAGCCCTGATTGAAAAGGTCGCGGGAAACCGCGATGGTGCCGGAGCGGACCTTGCGCATGGAGGCCGCAATCAACGGGTCTTCATCACATTGGTTGTTGGTAGGATTGTATGCGGTGACAGTGACTGTACGAACCGGGGGGGCTGAAGCCGCTTTTTGAAGCAGACGGACTTCTTCCACCATCTGTTTTCGGGCTTCGGATGTCTGCTCTGCCAATTCCAGCTTATGGCGCAGAACATCAATTTCCTGCTGTTTGACTACCGTGACGACTGCCATGATGACCATGGCGGCACACAAGATGGGCGTCAACGTGTAGTTGAGGATTATTCTCATTATAGATATGTCTCCTATGACTTTTTTGATGCAAACCATATAATTGCCGATTTATGGGTTGTCAATGGTCATTTTTTGCGCTATCAAAAACTGTTCTTCCTCATCCTAAGTATCTGGTATCCTACCTCGATATGAGAAACTCTCAGGAATTTTCCCCCTTTCCCTTTTTCTTAGCTCACTGTTTTTATGGGTATTTTTATTCCATAAATAATAAGTAATTTTATACTGCCTGCCTGCTTGCAAGTCTGCTTTTTCAGCCTTTAAAAGGAGTTAATAGAGGGTGATGGCGTGTTCTTGAAGGGGAGGATATTTTTGGCTGTTCTGATCGTTGATCATTCGGTTTTCAGCCGGAGGAGTGGGAGGAACGAAATGCCGGACCAGAGTCGTGACTGTGGTCCGGCATTTCGCCTGACGATTGGTGAGAACCTAGAGCGTCGGGTCCATTGCAGAGGTGAGGAGCCTGGCTATATCCATGATATCAGCCTTGTAGTCTCCTGATCGTACCTCACTCTTGAGCCGTGCGATCTTCCGGGCGCGTTCCTCTCCTTCTTCCTTGTGGAAGTGGTCGGATTCCGTGGCGTCGAATTCCTCGAACACGCGCTCGGTCTCAATGTCTGCCGCACGCGATGTGCGGTTTTCCTTGTAACGCTTCATTAACCCCTCCCTGGGTTATTGAAGTCATGGGAAGGTTCTCCCTTTCCTTCCCGGAATCTCCCCACCCGTTGCGGCAGCCTCTGTTCGCTTCCTTGCGAAGAGCCATCCCCGCAACCGGGGAGGCAAGCGATGCTCATACCATTCAGACACCTGCTTGCCGTTGAGTTTCTTATCGGTCGGAGCCTGTGTATTACTTAGGGGAAGGGGGCTGAAAGTGGAAAAAAAACTGTTTTTCACAACGCCGTTCTGGGCTTCTTTGGAACAAGCTTCTGAAACTGTTGGGCTTGTCGCTGTGTCTTGTGCGATGACAAGACATGGAAAAAAAGGATATAGGTTGCGGCATGCCGGATATTCTCTCCATTTGCCTCATTGATCCTCAACCCCTGATCATGGCTGCATTCCGTTCCATGGGGCATCAGGTTTTTCCTCTGATCACCGGGGAAAAACCGTTTCTGGATCTGCCCTCTGCCCTTGCAAAGGCCGGATGTGTGCCGGATATGGTCATTCAAACGGAAACGCTCGCTCACAGGACTCTGGTCATGGGATTGTCTGAGGTCGATTGCCCGACTCTTTTCTGGGCCATGGACCCTCATCTCAATGCACACTGGCATGGTCTCTACGCCCGGCTTTTTGATCTGACTTGCTCGACACAACGAGGGTCCATTCCCGAACTTCGCAGATGGGGGGCTCCCGATGTTCGTTGGCTTCCCATGTTCGGGAGGCCGGAATCATGGGTGGAAACTGCGGATCGAAAATATGATCTCGCCTTTGTCGGCAGGGTTTCCAGCCATCGCCCCGCACGTCAATGGATGTTGGATTTCTTGCGCAAGAAAGTTGATGGTTCTCAATTGGCCGTGGAGCACAGTCTTTCATACGAAGCCATGATGGCCTTGTATCGGGATTCTCGGATCACCCCGAATGAATCCATTCTCGGAGAAGTCAATTTTCGTTTGTTCGAAGCGACCTCATGCGGATGTCTGGTACTCAGTCAGGACCTTGGCGACGAGCAGGAAGCGTTGTTCGAACCGGGGCGAGAGTTTGATACGTATGAGAATGCTGTTGAGTTGGATGAGAAACTCTCTCTCTATATGAAAAATTCCCGGCTTGTCCGAACAATGGGACGGGCTGCGCGTGAGCGTGTTCTGGCGGAGCATCTTCCCATCCATCGCGCCCAGCGTCTTTTGGATTTTGCCGGAGATTGCGTCAGAAACAGGGTCACAGGTACAAAGGCTGAGGAGTGGGAAGGGTTGGTCCGGGCAGCGATGTGGGAAGCAGGAGTCCTGGAAACATCTCCCATGGATGTGTTGGCCCGATTGTCCAAGCTGGAACCCGAAGCGGATGTCGCCGCGACTATCGTGCGAATGCTTGCGGTGAGTGGCTTAACATCGGCTTTGGAGGCAAATATCCGGGCAATTCTCGGCTCCCGGTTGCATGGTGATTCTCTGGATGTCAATCTGGTGGGAACAATGGCTGCATTGCGCCTGGATCAGTGGGACATGGCCAAGGCCTTCTGGTATCGTCAGAGCCAAATCTCCGGGAGACCGCCTGCTGCACCGCCGCAAACTCCTCTGGATATCCTGACGTTATGGGCAAAGGAACTCAAACGACATGGTCGTGTTGTCCGTGTGGGGTTTTCATTCGATCCACGTTATAATCTTCCCTTTTCCGCTGTCGAATGCCTGATGACGCTTTTACGGGAGGAACCTGAGCATCTTCCCACGCTGAAATTTTTGGATTCCCTGCTGCGTTCCATGACCGGGTTTGAGCAATTGCGTGTTGGGTTTCTTTCGATCATCACCCTTCATGAAAGGAATGACTGGCGGGCAGCGCAGGAGATTGCACTGGCAGACCTCAAATCATATCGTTTGGAATCCGGGTTGGAGGAATTGTGTTTGGCCCAGGATTTGGCAGCACGAAAAGGCGAGATGGAGAGATTTGATAAAGCTTTGTCAGCACGGGACAGAAGCGGGGCGCTCGGACGGCGGCTTGCCACATTCTCTCGCTGAGGAATCTACTTGTCTGTCACCTGCAATTCCTGACTGATCGTCTCGATTTCTTCGAGCTGATCATCTGTGAGATCAATGAACATGACACCGATGCCACATTGATGTTTTGCATCGCACGCTTTTCTGGTCCATCGAATACTCGAATAAATGGGGCGGGAATTGGAAAGTCTGGGAATACGCAAGTGGATGAACTGTTCGTTTTCCATGAATTGACGGGTATTGACGAAACATCCACCCGGAGAAATATTGAGAATCGTCCCCTCCACGGGAGTGGCCATGCTGGGGTCGTCTTCCTTTGAGAGAATGCAGTCTATGGAGATGTCCTGTCGATCATGGCTACGGAGGCGCTTCCCGGCCGCAATATCGAGATTGGCAAAAAAACGGTCTCGCGGGTCCAGGTATTGGATGAAACCGAGCTTGGAATTCGGCCGAGTACGAAGAACAGGGAAATTGCCCGAGTATTTGAAGAGGCGATCCTTATCTCGGCGGGAGGCTTTCATGACCTTGTTCACTTCAAGAACAAGACCGGCAACTGATACATCACGAAGCTTGTCTATAAGTGCGTCAATGGAGTTGACGAAGACAGGGGGAGTCTCATTGTGGAACAGGTCCTGCCCGTAGAGGGCCGGTTTATCCGTGAGAACTATGATCATGACAGATGTATTGGCTGACAAGGTGGCCTCGCTTGGTCGATTGAAAACAACTTTAGCACGGACTGAGAGTATCTTGCCAGTGTCCGGTTGTAAACCGGGTTATAATTTTGCTTGAGGGGCTCTTGGACCAAACTCTTTGATGTAACTATGCAAAAAATAATGAATTATTATATTTGTCTGAGCTGTTTTTTCATGTGAAAATGTGCGCGTGATATCGTCACAGTGTCGCCATGTAGGGGGGGGGATTTTGGGGCATCATGCATCTAGACTTTTTCTTGAAAACTGGTCATGGTTATGCAGAAGCCGGAGAAGGCGCAACCATTCTCATGGAGGTGCAAATGAAGTTGATTTGATGATTCCCGATCAGGGACCTGATTGTGTGAAGCCCAGGGAATCAACGTCAAACCACCGGACGGGGGATTATGGCCCAAAAGCATTTCGTCCTCGATACCAACGTCCTTATTGAAAATCCCAAATGCATCGCTGCCCTGAGAAATGGGCAGGAAAACCAGATATACATTCCGTATACTGTCCTGACTGAACTCGATGGTCTGAAAAAGGACCCACGGATCGGGCACATCGTTTCCCAGGCGGTTCGTGCTATCCTGCACGACGAGAGTGTCAATATCTTCCCACCTGATTTTGCCCTGACCCTGACAGATGCGGTCCTGGATGACCGTATTCTCAAGGAAATTCTCCACATGGCTCCTGTGGAGGCTACCCTTATCACCAATGACCGCATCCTCCAGATCAAGGCCAAGTGCTTTGGTATTCCCAGTGAGGAGTATCGTGATTCCGATCCCTTCCGATCCGAGTCCCAACGCTACACCGGTTTTGTGGAAGAGGATGAGGAGCCTGTTCATAATTGTTTTCGCTGGGAAGCGGGCACTCCGATCTTTCATGGACCGGAGGGACTCAAACCCATCAGCTACAGTCATGAGATATGGGGAGTGAAGCCTCGGAGCGTGTATCAGAATCTTGCTTTGGAGCTGATGCTTCAGGAGGGGATCGATCTGGTCTCTATCCAGTCTGAAGCGGGATATGGTAAGACTTTCCTGTCTCTGGCAGCCGCCCTGTATCTGATGCTTGAACGGAAGGATAATCCCTACCGCAAGATTTACCTGGTCAAGCCTGTGGTCGAGATAGGGGCCAAGATGGGGTACCTCCCCGGTGATATAGAGGAGAAAATGCTTCCTTACATCAAGTACATTCAGGATCTGCTTATCAAATTGCATGATATCAGACCTGCGAATCGGATTTTCGTGGATCATACAAATGATTCCTACAAGCTCAATCCCAAGAAATTCGAAGTTCAGCCCGTGGCATTCATCCGGGGGATGAACATTGAAAATGCAGTGGTCATCGTGGATGAAATGCAGAATCTCTCCCGCGGAGAAACCCGTGCCCTGCTTACCCGCATGGGCGAGGGGGTCAAGTGCATCTGCCTCGGTGACACCCGTCAGGTGGATAATCCGTATCTTAATGAGTCCAATAACGGCTTGAACTGGACAGTCAGGAAACTCAAAGGGTACAAGAATTATGCGCATATGGTTCTGAAAGGTGACCGCTCACGTGGGCCGATTACGGACATTGTGCTCAAGTCAAAACTGTAAAAAGAGTATCCCCCGCATCGACTTATTGCTGGATGCGGGGGAAAAGTGGAGATGCGCTCGTGCCGCTCAGGCGATTTTTTTTCCCGTTTCTGGCGGGTCTCTTTTGTCTTGTCTGGGCGTGGTCTGCTCCGGCCACGCCACAGGAGACAGTTCAGCCTTTGGAAGAGTCCCGTTTCCCTTCTTTGGAATCGGCCATCAGGATCAAAGGCCCGGTAACCTTTTGTGGTGAGTTCGTGCCGTTGCATCTTCCGGATGTTCGGGAACGGTTGGAAAAGGAATTGCTGTTGATGCTTTGGGACCGTGCTCAGGTCATCCTTTGGTTGAAGCGTTCCGGTCGGTATTTTCCTCATATCGAGACATTGTTGAAGGGAACCGGTCTGCCGGAAGATTTGAAATTCATAGCGGTCATCGAATCCGCTCTCAGACCTCACGCCGGATCGGGCAAGGGGGCAAGAGGTATCTGGCAGTTCATAGCGACGACAGGCCGAAAATACGGATTGACCGTGAATGAATATCTTGATGAACGCAGGAATTTTCACCTTTCCACGAGAGCTGCCATAGCCTATTTCAAGGAGTTGCATGGTCTGTTTAATTCCTGGACGCTTGCCTGCGCTGCCTACAACATGGGTGAGGAAGGGCTGAAGAAACGTATAGAGCAGCAAGAAGTTTCAGATTATTATCATCTTGATCTGCCGACGGAAACGGAGCGGTATATCCTGCGGGCTGTAGCCGCAAAGCTGATCCTTTCTAACCCGTCACACTATGGCTTCAACCTCGCTTCCAATGATTATTATACTGCTCGCAAGTTCGATCGCGTTCGGCTCAAGCATAAATACACTGCCCCGGTTCTGATTGTCGCCAAGGCGGCCGGGACTTACTACAAAACAATCAAGGACATGAATCCGCAGATTTTGACTGACGTCATCCCTGGCGGAGAGCACACGGTCTTTTTGCCGGAAGGAGCAGCCCGGAACTTTGCCGAGCGTTACCAACCTTTGATCATGAAATACCGCACGCAGTTCAGGGGGATGACCTACACGGTCCGAAGCGGCGATACCCTGACTCGCATCGCGGCCAAAAACAATCTTCCTCTCTGGAAGCTGCTCAAGTTGAATAATCTGAACAGAAAGAGTCTGATCAAGCCTGGTCAGAAACTGGTCATTATGAAATAGCACGGCTTCCTGTCTCGCTTCTCCCATATAGAATGAAATGAGTGTCGCACAGTCTGGAGGGCAAAGGCGATTCTTTCCCCTGTTCATACGGTTTTGAAAGAAGGGAATGGACCGTCTGCTGTCAGTTAGACGACTGCAATATCGAAGATTGTATGCACAGCTTGCACCGAAAGCCGTGACGCGGTACAGGGGAGGGCGGTCGTCTTTTTCGGCCGTGTCAGTGTCCGCAGCACATGACTTGATCCGGTATCAGGGTTTCCGCCTGAAAGCACCGTCCCATGGAGTGGCAGCCGTGGGGTAAACCGTATTTATGAGGAGATGTCACCCATGAGTAAAAGAGTGACCGTCGGAAGATTGGCTATTGCCGGAGAACTCCACGCATTGGTGGAAGAACGGCTGGCACCCGGAACAGGGATTGCGCCTGAGGTCTTCTGGACCAAATTTGAGTCTGTTCTCGTGGACTTGGCTCCAGAAAACAGGCGACTGCTGGCCATCCGTGAGGCCATGCAGTCTCAGATAGATGACTGGCATCGAGCGCATCGAGGGGGAGAACATGATGCAGCTGCATATAAGAATTTTCTTGAAAAAATAGGCTACCTCGTTCCCGAGGGAGACGATTTTTCCATTACCACCCAGAATATTGACCCGGAAATCGCCACGATTGCCGGTCCGCAACTCGTGGTTCCGGTGACCAATGCCCGGTATGCATTGAATGCGGCGAATGCTCGGTGGGGAAGCCTCTATGACGCTCTGTACGGGACAGATGTCATCAGCGAGGATGCTGGTGCCACTCGTGGGGGGGGATACAATCCTGTCCGAGGTCGAAAAGTGATGGCGTTCGGCTCGGATTTCTTGGATCGCGCCGTTCCGTTGGCCCAAGGAAGTCATGCCGATGCCACGGCCTATACTGTGCGGAGTGGCGTTCTCCGCGTTCTCAGGAACGACGGAACCGAGACCGGCCTGGCGTGTCCCGATCAGTTTGCCGGGTTTGTCGGGGAAGGCCCCCCCCATGCCATTCTGCTTCGCAATAACGGGTTGCATATTGATATTCGTTTCGATCCCAACCATCCGGTCGGCAAGGATCATCCTGCCGGGGTCAAGGATATAATACTTGAAGCTGCGGTGACCTCCATCTGTGATTGTGAGGATTCCATTGCCGCTGTGGATGGAGCGGACAAGGCCTTGGCCTACGGCAACTGGCTTGGCCTTATCAAGGGGGATTTGACCACCGAAATGACCAAAGGTGACACGACATTTGTACGCCAGCTCGAAACGGATCGGGCCTACACGGCCCCTGATGGCTCGGCTTTGTCGCTCGCAGGCCGTTCGATGCTTCTCATTCGCAATGTCGGGCATTTGATGACGACAGATGCTGTGTTGCTGGATGGCGAAGAAGTGCCTGAAGGTATACTGGATGCGATGATGACCGGGTTTGTTTCAATGCACGAAGCTAAGGGGAATTGTGTCTATGGCAATTCTCCGGCTGGGTCCACTTACATCGTCAAACCGAAGATGCATGGACCGGAAGAGGTCGCCTTTACCTGCTCCATTCTGACTGCTGTGGAAAATTCTCTTGGTCTGGCTCCCCTGTCGCTCAAGGTCGGCATCATGGATGAAGAACGGCGGACCACCGTCAATCTCAAGGAATGCATTCGGGCCGCAAGTGATCGGGTCATTTTCATCAATACCGGATTCCTTGACAGGACCGGCGATGAAATACACACCTCAATGGAAGCCGGGCCCATGGTGCGCAAGAATGCCATGAAAGCACAGCCCTGGATCACGGCCTACGAGGATTGGAATGTCGATACCGGCCTTGCTGCCGGGTTTTCCGGGATTGGGCAGATAGGCAAGGGAATGTGGCCCAAGCCGGATATGATGCTGGAGATGGTACAAACCAAAGAGGCACACCCCAATGCAGGGGCCAATTGCGCATGGGTGCCTTCGCCGACCGCGGCCACGCTTCATGCCATGCATTACCATCTGGTCGATGTCTTTGCCGTGCAAAAAAAGTTGGCAGCGGCCGGTCCCCGTGCCAGTCTCGATGCCTTGTTGACCCTGCCATTGCTTGAGGAGACCCTTTCGGCCGAGGATATCCAGGCCGAACTGGATAACAACGCTCAAGGCATTCTAGGGTATGTCGTCCGGTGGATCGATCAGGGCATAGGATGTTCCAAGGTTCCTGATATAACTGATGTGGGACTCATGGAAGATCGTGCGACTCTTCGTATCTCAAGCCAATATCTCGCCAATTGGATGCACCATGGCGTTTGCACGGAAACGCAGGTCATGGAGACCATGAAACGCATGGCCGGAGTGGTGGATCGCCAGAATGCGGACGACCCCCTGTATACTCCCATGGCCAAGGACTTTGATGCTTCCGTGGCTTTCCAGGCTGCTTGTGATCTTGTTTTTCAGGGGAGGGAACAGCCGAGCGGTTACACTGAACCCATCCTTCATGCCAGACGGCGGGAATTGAAAGCCAAACTCGGTCTTTAAGAACCATTCTCGGGCTTCCCATATCCGGGCGGCCCATGCGGAGCGCCTTGTCTCCGGTCTTCAATCAAAGCTCAAGCCGACGTATGGAAATGTCATGGCTTGAGCTTTTTGGGGTTCTGATTCTCCCTGTTTCATGATTAATGACCGTTTCTCATCCCTAGGAAGCACGGTTTCGCCTGCTTTTGTCCGTATTGAAGGGCAAAAGTCTTTCTTTGTTCGGAGACCTCATCTATTTAAAAAACAATTGACACTCTTTTTATGCATTTGATAAAAAAAGTTCATCTTGATTTTCAAAAATGAAGAATTAAGAGAAAAAGAGAACCCAATGAAAAGTATACTTGACCAAAATGACAAAAAGCTTGTTGCCGCGTTGACCCAGGACGGGCAGCTCTCTCCGGGGAAAGTTGCCGAGGAGATAGGAGTCACTGCTCCGACTGTACGTTCGCGCATGAAGAATCTTATTGCGGCCGGAGTTCTCAGGATCGCCGGTTTGGTCAATCCGACCAGGACCAGAGGGTTGACGGTGGCTTTGGTCGGTATTTCTTTGCATAGCCATGAGCAGCTTGACGAAAAGCTTGACCAGATAGGCAGCCTGCCTCGGGTTAATTGGTGTGCCGTGGTCACCGGGCGTTACGATATCATTGTCGAGATCGTCTGTTCGGAGGAGATTGGGGATCTCTATGATTTTCTGGACAAGGATTTATCCCAGGTCGGTGGGATTAATTCAAGTGAGTCCTTTGTTGTCATGAAGTCCCGGAGAAAATGGCTCTGTTTACCCGATGCCGTGGTGGAAGAGTTCAACGAATAAATGGCAGACGCCAGTACTTGGCGAAAGAATGACCCGAAGAGGAGAGAGAAGATGATCATAGGTATCCCGAAGGAAATCAAAACGTTGGAAAATCGCGTCGCCATGACGCCTGCGGCTGTCGAATCCTTGATTCGTCAGGGCAATGATGTGCTGGTTGAAGCCGGTGCCGGAGTCGGCAGTGGGTTGGCCGATGAGGAATACACCGCTGCCGGTGCCAAAATGGTTTCCGCTCAGGATGCCTGGGGCGCTGAAATGGTCATCAAGGTCAAAGAACCGCTGGAGTCCGAGTTCAAGTACTTGCGTGAAGGGTTGCTCCTTTTTACCTATCTGCATTTGGCTGCTGCAGAAGGGCTGACCAAGGCGCTCTTGGAATCCGGTACGACCGGTATAGCCTATGAAACCATTCAATCTCCTGACAGAACCCTGCCATTGCTGACCCCCATGTCTGAAGTCGCCGGTCGTATGGCCACTCAGGTTGGTGCGCATTATCTGGAGAAAACCCAGGGCGGTCGCGGTATCCTGTTGGGTGGCGTTCCCGGTGTCATGCCTGCCGAGGTTCTGGTTTTGGGCGGTGGTGTCGTTGGGACCAACGCGGCACGCATGGCCATGGGTATGGGCGCTCGCGTGACCATTCTTGATCTTTCCCACCAGCGTTTGCAGTATCTGGATGATGTTTTTCAGGGCCGCATCACCACCATGATGTCAACTGAGCCGAATATTCGTCAGATGGTTCAAAAGGCTGATCTTGTCATCGGTGGCGTGCTTCTGCCTGGAGCCAAGGCTCCCAAGTTGATCACGCGCGATATGCTGTCGCTGATGAAGGAAGGTTCTGTCATCGTGGACGTCGCCGTGGATCAGGGCGGTTGCATCGAGACCACCAAGGCAACAACCCATGACAACCCGACCTATGTCATTGATGGCGTAGTCCACTACGGCGTGGCAAACATGCCCGGCGCGGTTCCCCGTACCTCGACCTTTGCCCTCGTCAATCAGACGACCCCGTACGCCATGCGTTTGGCAGCTAAGGGTGTCGCGGCATTGAAGGACGATCCGGGTCTGGCCCTTGGCCTGAATACCTACCAGGGGACGTTGACCTGCCCCGCAGTTGGTGAGGCGCTTGGCATTGATGCCGTGAAGCCCGAAGATGTGATCTAATCAATCTTCCAAGACATTTGAAAGCCCCTCGGGAGATGATCTCGGGGGGCTTTGTTGTTGCTGGTGTTCCCTTGACGTTTACGAGAGAGAGAATCTTCCTGGGAGTGAATCATACCGCTCTTTTTCGCGTGTTCCCGGTGCGGTTGCTGTCTTCTGATTTCTTTGGGCGAAGAGTGTTGAGTCTGTGCCGCTGACGACAGTGCGGAGTGCGTGAGGAGCGGGGTTCATACAAAGAAACAGGGCCGGGAGCTGTCTGCTTCCGGCCCTGTTGGTGTTGATTGATGAAGGGCTAACTGCCTGATTCAACGGGGTACTCAGCCCCTCTCCAGGCAAAAATGCCACCGGGAAGGCGTTGAACATTGGTGTAGCCGAGTTTCTTTGCCCAGGCTGCGCCGTTGTCAGAACGGCCGCATTTGACGAATCCACAATAGATAACGAGAAGTTTATCCTTGTCAGGGCCGAGCATACGGAGAAAATCCTCTTGGCTCTTGCCTGCGGTTTCGTTGGTGTCCCAGGTCTCCATGGGCTTGATGGGGAAAAGGAATTGCAGTGCACCGGGGATATGGCCTTTTTGATAGCTGGCTTCATATGGCATGGTGTCGATAATGGTCATATCGGTATTCTTGTCCATCAGCGCCTTCAGTTCCGTGACCGTTATCAGCTCATATCCACCGCGGACGGTTTCTTTGGCCAATTTGACGGCTTCGGCTTCCTTGGTCACTTCGCGGGCAAATTTGTCTTCGGCCCCGAGACAGCCTCCCAGCAGCACTGCACAGGCGAGAATGGTAAGACAAAGTTTTTTCATGGGGATCACTCCGTGGTTTTGAATGGATTGAATCTGAAGAGCGGTCGTGGAAAATACCCTGCAACACGCCGCTGCCAAAAGATGATCAGACATGCTGCAAACATGAACATGTCCCGGACGAGAGTGCCCCAGAGTCCGCCATGCGCCCCGGCACCGGGGTCTGACGGACCGAAGCAGCCGCAGTCCACGTCCAATCCCATGTGGATTCCGTAGGCAAGGACGCCCATGAACCCCAACAACTGTGCGACAATCATCCCCAAAGAACCTCGTACATCGAAAATCAGACCGATCCCGGAAAGGATTTCCAGTACCGGCAGACTTCTGGAGATAAGGTTGGCCATCCGCCATGAGACCAGCCCATATCCGTCGATAGCCTGTGCAAAAGCCGCTGGATCAGCGAGCTTGAGAATACCGGCATAGACGAATACTCCACCCAAAAGAACCCTCAGCACGATATACAAAGGCTTGGAAGAAACGACTTTCAACATATCTCTCCATGCGTCCGGGGATGATTCACAGGACGGACCATGCATCATTAATATAGATGCTCTGGATTTTACAAATAGATAAAACTGATCGATATTTGACACCACATTGACTGATAAAGTCTATTTTTGCTTGTCTGAAAAGTCTAGAAAAAATCATGAATATTAAGCATGTTATGGAATCGTCCCTCTTTTTTTATTTAAATCAGTAGAATAACTTCATTTATTTCTTGAGATGATCGCTAAAATTTTGTACTCCAATGAAAACCAACAAAGTGTGACAGCTTTCAGGAGGGGTACGAAGGATGACGAGCAAAAAAGTGCTTTCCGTGGCCGAAATAGCACGTGAGCTGGAGTTGCCGGAGTCGACAGTCCACTATTGGAAGAACCGGTTTGCTCAACATCTGCCCAGCGTTGGCCGTGGACGGCAGAAACGGTTCAAACCCGAAGCCATCGAAGTTTTTTCCACCATTTCCCGTCTTCTCAAGGAAGGGCATACCGCCCGCGATGTCATGGACCAACTTTCTCAGTCCTATCCGCTTCAGGCCGATGCCATGCCCCAGGACAGCATGGTTGCCACCGTGCCGATGACCGGCCCCGCTCTGGAGCCTGCCATGAAGATGGCTGCTGCCATCGGGCTGGAAATAGCCAAGTCCGTTGGTGAGGGTATCCGTTCAGTGCTGGAAAGCGGGAATCAGTCCGCCGATGTCACGGATGTCCGGGAAGGATTGGAAGAGGCCGCCTTGCGTATCTCGGCTCAGGTGGTCGAGACAGAAGCCTTGAAAACAGAGAATCAAGTGCTCAAGGAAAAGCTCAAGATCATGGAGGCCGAGATGATCCGACTGCGCAAGGATCGACGGGAAATGGAGAAATACCTCCTTGACAAGATCAAATCCGTAGCTACTTAACCGCGAGGCGCAGGGGAGGACCCTGCTGACCTGTTTTTCGTAAAAATGCCCCGCCGACCGTGCCTTGCCAGGCGTGGGCGACGGGGACTGTCGCACTATGAGACACTGTGTATAAACCGAATTCCGGTTCCTTGAATGTCTGGGGCGTTCGATGATGTCCTTTGGGACGGCCGAACGAGACAAAAGCTTTCAAGGGGACCGCTACGGAGGAACAGATGGGCAAAAAAACCACCCACAAATTCAAGGCTGAAGTCAGCCAGCTTCTCGACATCCTGGTCCACTCGCTCTACACCAACAAAGAAATTTTTCTGCGCGAGCTGATTTCAAATGCATCTGATGCCCTGGAAAAGGTCCGTTTCAAATCCACGGCCGATGGTGTGGAAGATGAGATCGCGCCCGAGATACGGATTTCATCTGATAAGGATGCCGGAACAATCACCATTACGGATACCGGTGTTGGCATGACACGCGATGAGCTGATGCGTAATATTGGCACCATCGCCCATTCCGGAACGGCTGAACTGACCCGTATGGCCCAGGAAGGCGCGGATTCTCTCGATGCCCTCATTGGCCGCTTCGGCGTCGGCTTCTATTCCGTTTACATGGTCGCCAGTGAAGTGACTGTCACGACCCGTTCCATTGAGCCGGACGCTGTTCCTATCAGTTGGGTCTCGGATGGTCGGACCGACTACAAGCTTCAGGAATTGGACCCGGAATCCGTCGAGAACCTGCCGCGCGGAACTCGGATCGAAGTCAAGCTCAATGAAGACATGGTCTCGCAGTTTGCCAATGATGCTGCTCTCAAGAATATTGTCAACAAACATTCCAATTTTATCAATTTCCCCATTTTCGTCGGGGAGGAACAGGTCAACACGGTCACTGCTCTGTGGCGTGAACCCAAGTTCCAGATCACGGAGGAACAGTATGCCGAGTTCTACAAATTCCTGACCTTTGATTCGGACGAGCCGTTCGATACCCTGCATACTTCAGTTGATGCGCCGGTCCAGTTCAACGCGCTGATGTTCACTCCCAAATCCGGGGATGATCCGTTTGGCATGGGGCGGGAGAATCGTGGGCTTGATCTCTACGTGCGCCGTGTCCTCATCGAAAAGCAGAACAAGGACCTGCTCCCTGAATATCTGGGCTTTGTCAAAGGGGTGGTCGATACCGAAGACCTGCCCTTGAATATCTCACGCGAGACACTTCAGGATAACCTGCTGATTCGCAAGATCAGCTCCACATTGGTCAAGCAAGTGCTCGGCAACCTTGAAAAGATGGCCAAGGATAACGAAGATCGGTACGTCGAATTCTGGCAGGCCCATGGCAATCTGTTCAAGGCCGGATATATGGACTTCCTGAACAAGGACAAGTTCGGCAAACTGGTTCGTTTCAATTCTTCATTCAATGAGGATGCCAAGGGGCTGACATCCTTTGCCGACTATATTGCGCGCGCCAAGGAAGATCAGAAAGAGATTTATTATGCCTTTGGTCCCAGTCGTGAAGCTCTCGGCCTGTCTCCATATCTCGAAGTCTTCCGAAAGAAAGGGATCGAAGTCCTCTATCTTTACGAACCCATCGATGAGTTCGTCATGGACTCCCTGCGTGACTACGAAGGCCTGACTCTGGTCTCTGCCGAGCACGCTGAAATGGAGACTCTCGACAAGTTCGAGACCCTTGAAAAGGAAGAGAAACCCGAAGGTCTGTCCGATGACCAAAAGTCAACTCTCGACAAGTTGCTTGTCCGTATCAAGGACGTGCTGGGCGATGCCGTGACCGAAGTCAAAGCGTCGCAAAGACTTTCCAGTTCACCGGTCTGCCTCGCCAATCCTGATGGGAACGTGACCAGTTCCATGGACAAGATCATGCGTGTGGTTTCCAAGGATACCTCCATCCCCAAGAAGGTTCTTGAGATCAACCCTGATCATGCCTTGGTCCGGAACATGCTGACTATCTATGAACGAGATGCAAACGATCCCTTCATTGATCAGGCGGCCAATCAACTCTTCGAATCCGCGCTGCTGCTGGAAGGATATCTTACCGATCCCCACGCTCTTGTTGGTCGTGTCCAGGAGTTGCTGACCAAATCCAGCGGCTGGTACGTCGAGACAAACGATAAATAACCCTATGCTTCCTCTTCGATGAAAATCGGAGATTCTGAAAATCCGAAGCCGCCCCAACCTTCCAGAGAAGGTTGGGGCGGCATGTTTTTGTGGGAGAGGGAAATGGAAGACATGTGAAGGATTGTACGGCAGGATTATTGGATCAAATGCCACGTTCCATTGGGGCTTCGGTATGCATGGGCGTGGATTGTCTCCTTCTTTCCGTTCGGCATCCTACCTTGCAGGGTTATATCCCGGACTATTCGTCCGTTCTTTTCCCGGCGGGGCGGTTTGGGCGTTGCCTTGTACCGGGTGTGTGTGTCTGGGTTGACCCATATGGTTTCCCGGCCTGATGGAGTGGTTTCCAGCACCTGGGAGACTTGTTGCTCATCGTATTTATCCATTTCATTGCCGATGATGTATCCGGCGAGCATCCCGGCTCCAGCGCCGATGGCGGCACCGGAAATTTTGTTCTTGAATGTCAAGGCTCCTGCCGAGGCGCCGACCAGGGAGCCAAGCATGGCACTGTTTTGGGCTCTATTGGCCTGACATGCGCTCATGAGCATGAGGCTCAGGAGAATCGGAACAAATTTTTTCATGTACAACCTCCTCGGAATCAGTGACATGGCCTTTTGTCTCTTTTAAAGCAAAGGGAGTGCCAAGATGCAAGGGGTTCGTTTTATGAGATATTTATTTTTATTGGGGTCTGTGATGCACGGAATTTATCACATTGATTGCACGTATATATGCAAATAGTGGCACAAGTGGGGCATTAGAGAATGCAGGCGCTGAGCACTGCTCCTACTACGACAACCCAAAGCAGATCGATACCGAGTCGCAAGGCGATGAATGCGCCGAGGGCGACTGTCAGGTGTGCAGGACTCCAGTCCACTGCCATGCCGAAACGGGCGGCCACGGCAGCCATTAACCCCACCAGGGAAATGAGACTCCCCTTGAGTGCCCGAAGTGCCAGGGAGGAGGAACTGAGTTTGTCCGCAAAGGGGGTCGCCGCGCAGATGAAGATGAGTGAAGGTGTGAAAACGGCGATGGTGGCGAGGGTGGCCCCGAAAACTCCGGCGACCAGATAGCCGACAAAGGCTCCCGTCATGACAATGGGACCGGGCGTCACCTGGCCAAGGGCAATGCCATCCATGAATTCGGGGCCGGTCAGCCAACCGTGTACCTCAACGACCTCATGCAGCATGATCGGAATGGAGACATAGCCACCGCCAAAGGCGAAGCAGTCGACTTTTGTCATCAGCAGTGCCAGTGCCGAGCCCAGTGGTGTGGTCAGGTGTAGAATCCCGAGAAAGAGGAGGAACAGCGCGAGAAAGACTGCGGCGGAAAAGAGAGGGCGTCCTTCTTGTCTGGGTGCCTCAGACTGCGAAATCTGTGGAGAGTCTTCCTTGATGATGAAAAGCGCAAGACCGCACACGACGAGCAGGGCCAATATGGGATTGCCTTTCAGACCGAGCCAGATTCCGGCCATGCAGGCGAGTAGCTTGCTGGGGAGCGAATCCAGATACAGCCGGGAAAAATTGATGGCAGCGTGAAGGATCATGGCCACCACGACGAGTTGCAAACCGCTGAATGCGGCCATGACCAGGGGGAGGTCGCGGGAAGAGCTGTAAACCATGGTCAGGACCAGCATCAGCATGAAGGCTGGCAGGCCAAATGCGGTATAGGCTGCGAGAGCGCCGGGACCGCCTCGGCTGCGAAGTCCCACATAGGCAGCCATCTGCATGGCTGTGGCACCGGGAATCACCTGGGCTACAGACATTCCGAGGCGGAAACTTTTTTCAGATAACCATTGCTCGCGTTCCACCGCCATTGTCCGTATATAAGGAACCATGGCCGGACCGCCGAAAGCTGTCAGCCCCAGGCGGAGAAATCGGAAAAAGAGGTGTGGGAGTGATGGTGTCATGACCATCCTCTAGTGCCATGGAGACAGCGTACTTGCAAGTGGTAACGAGACAGAAACTGCCGCAGGGAGATGGTAAAAGAGGTCTTGTTGAAGTATGCTATGCCATCTGTTACTGATTCAAAAACATGCGATAATAAAGGAATCCTGATGCTTGACCCGAACAAACCATACACTTTGGACCGCGTTGTACGCATGGTACTCTCTGCCGGGTTTGTGATTTGCCTGATCTGGAGTTTGGAATATCTGGCCACTGTTCTGGTCCCTTTTGTTTCCGCCTTGCTCATGGCCTACCTGCTGAATCCGGTCACAAGCGCCATAGAGAAAAAGGTTGGCAGTCGAGGCGTGGCAGTTGTGGTGACTGTGCTTGGCTCCATCGGATTCTTCGTCGGCATTATCTGGGTCGTGGTGCCGATGATGACATCGGAAATTGCGCATATGGGTTCTGTCTTGCAGGAACTGGTTTCCAATCAGGAATTTGCCGAACGGGTTCGCACCTCTTTGCCGCCCGACCTCTGGGTATGGGTCAAGAATTTTGCTGCGGATCGGGATATTCAGGATTTTTTTACCAGCAGTGGGGCATTGGCTATTGCCAAGGGGGTGGCGCTTAAGGTCATGCCGGGCATCACGGGAGTGCTTCGCGGCACGGCAAGCCTTTTCACCGGGATTCTCAGTCTTGGCGTTATCCTCCTGTACCTTGTTTTTTTGCTTGGAGATTTCGGGACTATTCAAAAACAGTGGCAGAACTACTTACCCAAGGGCTATCGCCAGGACGCCACGGATTTTCTCGAAGAGTTCAAACAGACTATGAGCCATTATTTTCGAGGGCAGGTCATCATCGCTCTCCTGGTCGGTGTTCTCCTGTCCATTGGGTTCCTGATTATCGGTTTGCCACTGGCATTGGTGCTCGGTCTGTTCATCGGTATTTTGAACATAGCCCCGTACCTCGGGACCATTGGACTTGCTCCGGCTGTTCTTCTGGGCGGTTTGAGTTCCCTTGAGGCGGGTGATTCTCCATGGCTTGGCATTGGGCTGGTTCTTCTCGTCTTTGTCGTTGTTCAGGCGCTTCAGGAGATTGTATTGATCCCCCGGATTCAGGGGGAGGGGTTGGGGCTTTCGCCGTGGATGATCATTCTCGCCCTGTCCATATGGGGAAAGCTTCTTGGTTTTCTCGGACTGTTGATAGCGCTTCCTGTGACCTGCCTGCTTTTATCTTTTTACCGTCGGTTGATTGCCAGACGGGACAAAGTCATGAATGAGGCTGGTCAGGGGTGAAGAGTCTCTCCCTCTTGGCATTCCTCATTCCCGTTGAAAGAGTGTGCGGAGGGTTATTCGAGATCGCTGTGCTGTTCGAAAGGAAGAATGAACGAGAATTCATTGCCATATTCCGTGGCACGATATTCGGCTGAGCCTCCGTGCAATTCGACAACCTGGCGGACAAAATAGAGTCCCCGGCCCGAGCCGCTTTCCTTGGCGACATTGTCTGCCCTGAATCCGGGTTTGAAGACATCCATGGGGTCCTTGAGGTCCAGAGGGGCACCCGTTGAGGTGACCCACATCTTGATGCCTGGTTTGCCTTCTCCGTAATGGTCCTTGAGAATTTTCCAGCCATAGGAAACAGATTTTCCAGTGCGTCCGTCCGGCAGAGTGGCTTCAGTGGTATATTTGACTGCATTGGAGAAATAGTTGGCGTAGACCTGTGCGATAAGTCCGGGGTCCATGACAAGCAGGATCATCTGGTCTGGTGCGCCTCCCAGTGCAAACCCCACTTCAATGCCCCGCTCATGAAAGCGTTGCCGATATCGTTCGAGTTGGGGTTCCAGTACATTGGTGCGCAGGTTGACCTCCCGCTTGACGAGCACGTATCGGCCTTCCTCGAAATGCCGTCGTCGCAAGAGAGTTTCCAGGAACATCGATGTGGTTTCATAATGCCGATATATTTCCTGATATTGGGATTCGATGGCCGCCGTGGTTGTGGCCAGCAGATTTCCTTGTTCCACGCATTCGTCAGAGTTGCATTCCACCATCATGGACAGAACTTTTTCAGTATTGACATGCAGGGTTTCGATCTGCCGTTTGAGACGGTTGAAATAGAGTTTGAAATACATGTTGGGGACAATGACGTTATGACCGATGTCTTCCACCATGGATTTGATGAACTGGAGGTGTTCCCGGTTTCGTGAGCGGATGATGCGATGATGCAGCTGGAATCCGATCCTGTTGACGTATTTTTCCAGAAAAAGCAGCACATGCTCCGGCAAGGTATCGCAGGGATGCATCTCGAAACAGCCGATGATGTCATGGGGCGGTTCAAAGGGAAGCAAGTCCGTGAATTCAGGGTTGCAATGGATAGGGATGAAGAGACTGTCTCCATCCTGAACAACTTCCTTGCTCAGATTTTTTCCCCATGGTCGAGTCGGTTCCATGTCACACCTGTCGCCGGAACATCCTGCCAGCACGAATGTTTCTTCATCTTCCAGAATGTATATATTCGATTCCAGTCCGAAAAGGACACGGGGTATCATCATGCAGACCGCGTAGAACATGTCCCTTCCGCGAAGCTCTTGAGCCAGTTCGAAGAAGATATTGAGCGCCTGGACCTGTTGCAGGGAGAAGTCGTAGCCTTCGTAATCGTGGAGCTTTTCCTCGATACGTTCCTGCACACGGCGTAGACGTTCCTCTTCCGAAGGAATTGTACTGCCGGACGCGCTGTATGTTTCGGATGAGTCGTCGGGTCTGTTCATGTTTTCACCAGATTACGATTTTTGTTTTCATTACTGGCATGAACCATACCCGGTGTGTGCTTTCTTCACAAGGTGAGCGTGAAAAGAGTGTTTGTCTTGCTCTTGTCATTTTTCCCTTCTCTCTGATAGGAACCAGAAAATATGAAGATACATGAAGCGAGAATCCACCGTCTGAATGATGCCGATATGAGCGCTGGCCCCATACTTTACTGGATGAGCCGGGAGCAACGGGTCCAGGACAATTGGGGACTGCTCCACGCTCGGGAGTTGGCGGGAGAGGACCGTCCCTTGATTGTCCTTTTCTGTCTTGTGCCGGGTTTTCTCGGGGCGACGTTGCGGCAGGACGATTTCATGCTGAACGGTTTGGCTGAAGTTGAAAACGATCTTGCGGCTCTGGGGATCGCCTTTCTGCTTCGTCTCGGAGACCCGGAAGAGGAAGTCATCCGCTGCGTTCTTGAAAAGGGAGTCGGCGCTGTGGTGACGGATTTCGACCCTCTCCGCATCAAGCAGGGGTGGCAGAAGGAAGTTGCTTCAACACTCCGTGTCCCGCTCATTGAAGTCGATGGGCACAATGTGGTCCCAGCCCGATCGGTTTCAGACAAGCAGGAGTATGCCGCCCGAACGCTCAGACCGAAGATTCATCGTCTTTCTTCTGAATTTCTAGAGGATTTCCCGCGTCTTGAACCTTTAGTCTGTTCCGCCTCACCAGCTGATCCAGTGGATTGGCATTCTCTTCGATCTTCCCTGCGGATGGATGAAACGGTTTCCCCTGTGGCGCTTGTACCCGGTGAGAGTGCAGCCCATGCAGCACTTTCCGCCTTTGTCGATCATGGGTTGCATGGGTATGCCGAGCGACGCAATGATCCGGTCGCGGAAGCCACTTCACGACTTTCCGCCTTTTTTCATTTCGGTCACCTTGCTCCGCAGAGGGCCGCCTTGGCCGTGGCCGGGTCAGGCAAGGGCGAAGGACAGGCCGTCTACCTTGAAGAGGTGATTGTCCGGCGAGAACTATCCGATAATTTTTGCCTGTACAACATCCGCTACGATTCCTTGCATGGCGCACCGAACTGGGCATTGAAAACGCTGGATGAGCACCGATCCGATCCCCGGCCTTTTCTTTATTCCCATGAGGAATTCGAGGCAGCCCGGACGCATTCTCCGCTTTGGAACGCAGCCCAGACCCAGCTTCTCAGGTCAGGGTTTATGCATGGTTATATGCGCATGTTCTGGGCAAAGAAGATTCTCGAATGGTCCCCGGACCCGGAGTCAGCTCATGCCACAGTCGTAACACTCAATGATCGCTATCAGCTCGACGGGCGTGATCCCAACGGATATGTCGGTGCCCTCTGGTCCGTGGCCGGGTTGCATGATCGTCCCTGGCAGACTCGCCCCATCTATGGCTCTGTCCGGTACATGAATTCCAATGGCTGCCGGAGGAAATTCGATACCAAGGCGTATATTTCCCGTTGGCTTAACTGAATTGTCGCCCCGAGCATCGTCACATTTACGATCGTCGCATTTTGTGCGAAAGTCCGCATGCACTTCGCAAGGGAGACAGTTTCATGGAAAAGATCATATTGGTGCATGTGACCGGCGGTGACCGGCCCGGCCTGACTGCCGAATTAGCTCAGGTTCTGGCGGAATTCGAAATCGATGTTCTTGATATCGGTCAGGTGGTCATTCACAATTTTCTCACCCTCGGCATCCTTATCCGACTCCCGTCGGATTCCCAGCCAGTTCTCAAGGATCTGCTTTTCAGGGCGCATGAAATGGGCGTGACCATGAAATTGCACCCCCTGGCGGAAAGCGAGTATGCCACTTGGGTTGAAGCTGCGGACAAACAACGGCATATCATTACGCTGCTGGCCCGGTCCATCTCATCCAAACAGATTGCGGCCATCACCAATGTGGTCAGCGAGGCCGGACTCAATATCGATACCATCCACCGCTTATCCGGTCGTGTGCCACTTGATTGCAGCGATTATGAATGCTCTCGGGCCTGCGTGGAATTCACGGTCCGTGGTACGCCACCAGATATTGCCGCCATTCGATCAAGGTTCCTCGATATTTCAGCTGAATTAATGGCCGACATCGCTTTTCAGGAAGACAATGTCTTCCGTCGCAACCGCCGTCTCGTAGCTTTTGATATGGACTCGACCCTGATTCAGGCTGAAGTGATTGATGAATTGGCAAAGGAAGCAGGCGTGGGCGAGCAAGTTGCCGCCATTACGGAAGCGGCAATGCGCGGGGAACTGGACTTCAAGCAAAGCCTCAGAAAGCGGCTTTCCCTGCTCAATGGGTTGGATGAATCCGTCCTTCAGGTGGTGGCTGATCGTCTGCCCCTGACAGAGGGAGCGGAAAAACTTATTTCGACCCTCAAAAACCTTGGCTACACCATCGCCATCCTTTCCGGCGGATTCACGTATTTCGGTAATATTCTCAAGGAGAAGCTCGGTCTTGATTATGTCTATGCCAATGAGTTGGAAATCAAAGACGGCAAACTGACGGGCAAGGCTGTCGGAGATATTGTGGATGCGGACAAGAAAGCAGAGTTGCTGCAACAGATTGCCGCCGAGGAATGTATTTCCCTGCAACAGGTCATAGCCGTGGGTGATGGAGCCAATGATCTGCCGATGCTCAACCTTGCCGGTCTTGGGATTGCTTTTCATGCCAAACCAAAGGTCAAGAAAGGCGCTCGGCAGTCTATTTCCACTCTTGGTTTGGATTCGATTCTGTATCTGATAGGGCTGAGTGATCGCGACCTGGACTAAACATCGGTTCAATATTTTCATAAAGGAAACGGCCTGAAAAGAGACTCTTCAGGCCGTTTCCTTTTTTCATTATTGGGGAGTCGGAAATGGAGGGAATCGGGCCGGGAGGTCTCTTCCCATTTAAATATAGTCAGGGTAATCTGTACACAACAGATGCAGGGGTTGTTCGTCTTCCTCAATACGGGGAAAGCGTGCCTGGGGTTCGTGAAAACGGTTGTCGGCGTTGTCATCATTGACTGAGGAGACCTCTCCCACAAGTACTTTCCCCTTGCCGGCTTCTCCATAAAATCGATGGTACATGCCTTGTTCGAGAAAGATGGATTCGCCGGGTTCGAGGGTCACGGTCCCGCCGGGGGCCACTGTCCGTGGCATACCGTCGATCATGACAGTCATCGGTTCCGTGCTGAGTTCTTCATCGGGTGTGGAGCCGTATAATTCTATGACGAGATTCCCACCACCGCGATTGATGATATCTTCGGTCTTGGACCAGTGGAAATGCATGGGGCATATCTGGCTCTCGCGGACGATCATGATTTTTTCGGCATATGTTTTCGGATGACCCGAGGCGAGGTTCCCATTGCGGATGGTAAAGAGAATCAAACCTTTTTTCTCGAATTCTCCTGCACCGTAGTCGGTCAGATCCCATCCCAGTTGATTGTGGACAACTTCGGTTTCACCTTTGCCTTTCCAGTCTTGGGGCGACCAGAAAGCCCAGCGGGGAAGCTTGAATTGAAATGATTCGTAGAACGCCTTGGCATCGCGGATGAGTGCATTGATTTCGCTTCGTTTCATGGGAGAGAAAGTATGAGAGGAGGGGCAGGTCGTCAAGCAGGACAAGGATATTTGTTCAAAGGGTGCCTGCCAGATACGGCCCGGCACTTCTCGTTGCCTGTCGGTTGGCTCTCTGGTTTGGAAGGAGAATCATTCATGGAAGTAAATGTCCTGCAAAAAAAAGTGGCATTTAGGCAACGCTGAGGGTATAGGAGAAGCCTGCTTGCTCCGATATGGCTGGTTCCGGGCGACGGATTTCACCGTCACCTTTTATTTTTGTGAGGTATGGAAAATGGGACTGTTCAATAAAAAAGACAGTGACAACACCGAGCTGAACGCCTTCCTGGGCGTTGGAACCGAGTATTGTGGAAAGCTCGATTTTGTCGGGACGGTTCGTATCGACGGACGCTTCGAAGGTGAGATTGCAACCGATGGAGACCTTATTCTCGGTCGCAAGGCGTTTATCACCGGATCGGTCAAGGTTGGCCGACTCACTTCCTGTGGCCGGATTGATGGCGAAGTGGTCGTCGCGGAACGGGCTGTGCTTGAAAAGACATCTGTCCTTAATGGTTCCCTGAGTGCGCCGACATTGGTCGTGGAAAACGGGGCCATTCTTGAGGGCGTCGTCGTCATGACCAAGGAAGGGGCTGCTGCAAAGGCCAAGGTTGTTTCCGCCGATTTCGGTGCGCGGGTGAACCAGCCGGTGGTCTCTGATATTTCGATCGCCAAAACGGGATCGGATGATACTATTCTATAGTCAAAAGGGATGAGAAAATGTTTGAACTTGTAATCAGGAACAATGGTGTCGAGCGCGTCGTCTACTCTGCGGAGGACGTACGCCTGGTCGAGTTGGTGCGTCAGCGCCATGCTCGCTCGTTGGCCGTTGGTGAGGCAACCATCAGGGAAGCCAAGGCGAAGGATGCTTAGGAACTTCTGAGCGCGTGTCCTTCCACATTTCGGCACATGGGTGTCATGGTAAGAGGGTCGCATAGCGGCCCTCTGGCTGTTGAAAAACAGAGCTTTGTCCCGTGGTGTCGAAACCGTTCAAGGCAGGGAATGGATGAATTCATAGAGTCCCTGCCATGTTTTTTTTGCAGTAGAAGATGAAATGATTTGGACGGGGTCTGAAAGAGTGGCTTGTGCACTTCATCAGGGGATCGCTTAGCGGTCCCCTTTTTTGTGTTGGCGGAGAAGGTAGGTGACTCTTTGCATGGAGTGAGGGAAAGCTCCTTCCTCAAACGGGAAAAAGGCCGCTTTCGCGGCCTTTTTCGGTCTGGGTCAACTGTTGAGGAGGGTTAAAGGTTTTGGTTAGGTGTGCATTCTTACTTTAGGGGAGGTATGGTATATGCTTAAGACCCTATCGTCGCGGCTCTGATCTTCTGGAGGACTGGGGGTTGTCCGTTTTGACAAAGATCGGTGCCAGGGTCATATCGCCGCTCTTTATTCCACCTGCCCGGACGCCAGGGGAGGCGTCCGGGTCGGTGAGGAGGGATCGCCGCAACAACGCGGCGATCAGGATGACTAGAGTGACTGTGACTACATCGTGCATGAAATTCTATTAGCATGAGCCATGCCAAAACATAAAAGAGTGTATTTTCAGTGTGGTATGAGAAATACAATAGATTATAGAGGGGCTTGCTTTGTGCAAAGTGCAACAATGGACACTCGTTTTTTGCACATATGTGCAATGAAAGAGTGTGGTGTGATGTGTTCCGGTCTCGTGTCCAAGAAAAAGATCGGGGTATCAAAGAGATTGTGTCAGGGAGGCTTTTGAGAAGACCTTTCCTTCATTTTGCAATGCAGGCTCAAGGAGTCGGTCTTTCAATAGGACAAGGATATGATCTGATCTGGATGACAGAAAGAAGATAAGAGGTATCCAGCCGATTCGGCATGAAAAGGGGTTTTCTGCTACATCGGACTGGATGAGACCTCTTGGATTCGGGGGAAAGAATGTCTTGTGTTCGAAGATTCGATTGGTTCGAAAGTCAGGATGACACGTCTACAGTTCCTTGTCTTCCAGTAATCCTGGACCACTTGCTGCGCCACGGGCCAGATCGTCCACCCGTTCATTGAGCAGTTGGCCGGAGTGACCCTTCACCCATTTGAAGGTTACGTCCTGTTTTTCGATGAGGGGGATAAGTTGTCGCCAGAGGTCCTGATTTTTGACAGGCTTCTTGGCAGCGGTTTTCCAGCCGTTTTTGAGCCAGTTCTTGAGCCAGCCTTTTGTGATGGCCTGCTGAACATATTTCGAATCAGTCCACAATTCGACTTCACATTGGCGTGAGAGCGCCTCCAACGCAACAATAACCGCACGGAGTTCCATCCGGTTATTGGTCGTTTCCTTGTATCCCTGGGCCAGTTCCTTGTAGTTGTCAGCCTTGTCGCCTTTGTATTCTCCATAAATGAGAATGGCTCCATAGCCTCCGGGACCGGGATTGCCGAGGCATGAGCCGTCGGTGTAGATCGTCACTTTGTTATTCACTGGGGGTAGTTCCTTGGTTTACCTGGGAGAGTCGGTCAAAAATGGTGAGAAGAACAATTTTGATTTCCTCCGGCCAGTCATTGTATTCAAAAGAGGGCAGGAAGTGTTCTGTCCTGATCTGTTCGATAAAGTCTGCTCCCAGAGCCTGTCTCATAAGGCCCGGAAATCGGAGCTGAACTTCATTTATACTGGGAGCAAGACCTATGTACATGGTTTTTCTATCCAGTTCTGGGACCACGAAATCCCCGCCATAGATCTGAATCTTGCATTCCAGACCGAATTCGTCCTTGAGAGTGCGCGTGAAGGAGAGAATGAATTTCTTCTGCTCCTTATCCAGGGTCTTTGTTTCGTCGTAGATGGATGATTGTTGATTGATCATGTCCACTACACGCTCATTATTCTTGGTGAATGCCCAGATAACGGCAGCGAAGACAAGGAGCATCGCAATGGTGCGGATGATCTTTTCCTTCGGATTGTTGGCATGTACTTTGGGTATTGAAAGTCTCATGGGGGTCCTCGTGTCCGTGTTGAATCTCCGGATTGGATAAACCTACCGCGCCGGTGGATATCATGCAAGCCCGCATGGTTGCAATGCGTTCTAGAGCCGGGAATCAAGAGTGTTTCAGCGAAGAGGCTCAGTGGCTTCGGTTTGCATGCTATCCGTCACCGCGTAGGGCCTGAATAGGATCGAGATCTGCCGCCTGTTTGGCCGGTTTCAGACCAAAGATCAAGCCCACCCCTTGTGATCCGGCCAGGGCCATGAAAAAAGCCTTCCATGAAAACTGGATAGTCAGAATGTCGAGCCGAGTAAGGAACTGCCCCAGTCCGAGTCCGAGAAACAGGCCGAGCACACCCCCTATCAGAGTCAGGGCGCATGCCTCTATGAGAAATTGTATCATGATGGCAGATTTATGCGCGCCGAGAGCCTTCTTCAATCCGATCTCCTCTGCCCGCTCCGAGACGGAAATGGAAAAAAGATTCGCCAGCACGAATCCGCCTACCAACATGGCTATGGTTGCGGTCACTCCCAGAAAAATGCTCAGTCCTCCCTTGAACATGGCCATGAATTTGAGAACTTCGTCTGCGGTCAGGATGGTAAAATCATCGTCTTCTCCGTCTTTCAGATTGTGCTGGTGTCGGAGAAGTGAACGAAGATTTTCCATGTGTGCGGGCATGTAGTCCGGTTCATAAAATTTGACCCTGAGAGCTCTGAAATATTTACGGTCAAGATTGTATCGTTGCATGAGCGTGGAGAGCGGGATGATGATTCTGTTGTCGATATCGCCCCCTCCTCCGCCTGAAAAACCCCGGTATGACAATGTCCCAACCACCTGGAAGGGAACATTGTTAATATAGATGACCTTCCCCACGGGGGATTCCTGACCGAAAAGTTCCACAGAGGGCTTGTGCCCCAGGAGCGCAATCTTGGCACCGATGCGTTCATCTTCAGGGGAAATATCTCGTCCTTCTGCCAGGGGCCAGTTCCATGCTTTGGAATAATCATTGGTCGCACCGATGATTCGGACATCCTGATAATTCTTGTTACCATATTTTACCGTCTGGCCACTTTTGGCCCGCATGGGGAGCACCTGATAGGCTCCCGGCAGTGAATCCTGAACCCGTTGGGCATCCTCCCTGCTCAGAGTCAGGGTGCGCATGCCCACCGCGCGCTTCATGAAGTTTCCGCCAAAGACCAGGGCTGCATCAGGGCCGAAAATTTCCACCATTTCCATTGCTTTTCTATTAGCCCCGTCCACAGCCGTGATAATCAGGGTCAGGCTGGCAATACCAAAGGCAACGCCAAGGACGACAAACAGGGAGCGGAGCTTGAATGCCCAGACAGCACCCAGCCCCATGTTGGTAATTCGTGCTAACAATCGTGGTGTCATGATGCCTTTTCTGATTCTCCCTTCCTCGTTTGGCCGATACTCCCCGGTGGAATATTGAGGGTGTGGAAATGTCGTTGACAGGGTGCTGATGAGCGCTGCTTATTTTTTCATGCCGCGTACGTCTTCTGCTATTTCTCCGTCATGGAGCTTGATGACGCGTCCCGCTTCCTTGGCAACTTCCTCATCATGGGTCACCAGGACAATGGTTCGCCCGGCATCGTGCACGGAATGGAAAAGTTTCATGATCTCAGTGGACGTATTCGAGTCCAACTGTCCGGTTGGTTCATCGGCAAGGATGATGTCAGGCTCGTTGAGCATGGCTCGTGCCATGGCCACGCGTTGTTGCTGCCCACCGGAAAGTCGTGACGGACGAAAATCCATGCGGTCTGCGAGGCCGACCTGTTCCAGGAGTGATTTGGCCCGTTGTTGAATTTCCCCGTTGGGCTTTCCGGAGTAGAGGCCGGGAAGAATGACATTTTCCAATGCCGTGGCATAGGGAATCAGGTAAAATGATTGGAAAATGAACCCCAGTGAGTTGTTGCGCAGATCGGATTGCCGGTCGTCATCCAGCGACGAGGCATCGTGCCCGAGCAGCTTGTAGACGCCGGAAGTGGGCCTGTCGAGCAGCCCTATGATATGGAGCAGGGTGGATTTGCCAGAACCGGATGTCCCCTGAAGCGCGACAAACTCGCCCTTTTCTATGTTCAGGGTGATACCTTTGAGAACAGTAATTCCGGGGTGCTCTTCACCGTTTTTTTTCTCGGCAACCTGTGCAAAGGTTTTGGTGATATCTGTCAGATGAATGGCCGAAGTCATGGTCACCTATTCCGGTTGAGATGGTGGGAGCTGGAGGCATGGGAAAGCACGTTAGTTTCCTTTACTCTTGACCTTGGAACCGGGCAGGACGAGTTGGGTCGCCACGATTTCTCCTTCCTTGAGGCCGGAGGCTATTTCGCTGTATTCCAGGCCGATAAGGCCAAATTCAGGCTGAACTTCCCGTGGGCTGGTTTCCGGGTCGTCAACGACGAAGACAACCTGCCGGTCGGAGACCCACTTGAGGGCCGTGTTCGGGACGGCCATGACGTTCTTTTTCGTCTCGACGATGATCTTGCATTGGGTGGTCATTTCCGGGCGCAGAGACTGAGCCTGCTCTTTGGAAATGGTCACTAAAGCACGGTAATAGACGATGTTATCCCGGATTTCAGGCTCCGGGTAGATGCGACTGACCGTTCCCTCGAATATCTTGTCCCTGTAGGCGTCGACAGTGTAATGAACAGGCAGTCCTGTTGCGACACGACCAATATCGGTTTCGTCGATATATATCCACATTTCGAGGCGGGAAGGGTCGAGCACCGTGATCAGATTGGACACGGACAGGCCTGAAACAACGGTTTCCCCTTCCTGGGCCGCAACCTGTGAGACAACGCCGTCAATGGGAGAGAATATTTTTGTATAGGAAAGTTGGACCTTGAGCGTCTCAAGCTTGGCACGAGCGGCATCCACGCCATGGCGGGCCATCTCGGCATCCTGATAGGCGACGTCGAGGGAGTCCTGTGCTTCAAGTTTCTGCCGGACAAGAGAACGTTTACGAGGTAGATTCTTTTCCATGTATTCGAGTTTTGCTTCCTGAAGGCGAAGATTTGCAGTGGCTTCTTCCATACGTGCTCGGAGTTCCCTGGCATCTATCTGGGCTATCAGGTCTCCCTTTCTGACAAGGTCGCCGACCTTCACCGGCACCGATTCCAACACGCCGGTAGCCTGTGCTCCGATCTTGACCTGTGCGCCGACCTGAGCCTTGACTATGCCGGTGGACTCCAGAATCTTGGAGACATCGGCGCGGGCGACCTTGGTTGTCTTGAGCACCTTGATCCGGCCTTTGCCGCCGGAGTCCGTAAAATACCAGACGCCTCCGCCTGTGATCAGTGCCGCGATGAGGATGAAAATGAGTTTCTTCATGGTGTTCTATTTGTCGGCCTGTTTGATTTCCTGTTTGAGCACATCTGAGAATTTTGGCATTCGTAACTGCCTTCGTCGCATGAGAATATCTCGGAAGGTCGTGGACTTGAATCGAAATCCGCAGTCTGGCCGAATCCAGCCGCCTTTATAATATATAGATTCGGACGGATAATTTCTACATAAAGGAAGCCTGTTTTCATAACAGACGCATAATCCGTCATCCCCTTGCATCGAACAGCGAAAAACAAGATGGCCAAGGTCGCCCCTGCCAGTGGGAATAAAACGTTTATGTTCAGGTTCGCGGGCGCAGAGCTTTTCAAAATCGCGCATCTTTTTAAGCCAGTGGCCATCTTTGAGCAGGATATCATGGCAGCATTTCCCACAAAATAGGCAGTGACCGACAATTTCCACATCGCGGCCCAGAACAAAGGAGCGGAATCGTCGGAAAAGTCCTCTATACAGCTGTATAAAGTCCACTGCTATCCTCCGAACTCCTTGATCCATGATCGGATGGGAGTTTCCATGAATGTCTGTATTTCGGTGAGCCGTGACGCTGATTCCGCTTCAAAGCGGAGGACAAGGGCTCCTTGTGTATTGGAAGCACGGACCAAACCCCACCCGTCACCGAATTCGACCCGTGCGCCATCCATGTCGATGACTTTGTGGTCTTTTTTGAAATGAGCCTGAGCCTTGGCAACGACCTGAAACTTGATGTCTTCTGGGCAGTCCATGCGGATTTCCGGGGTCGTGAAGGTGGTGGGCCAGTCCGCGAGATATTCAGAGAGGGGAGTGGTTGACCGGCTCAGGATCTCCATGAGCTTGAGTGCGCCGTATGTGGCATCGTCAAATCCATGATAACCATGGAAAAAAAACATATGACCGGACATTTCTCCACCGATGGCTGCGCCGGTTTCAATCATCCTGCTTTTGACGATGGAGTGCCCGGTTATACACATTTCACAGGTTCCGCCATGGTTCTCGATATCTTTGAAAAGCAGGGTGGAGCATTTGACGTCGGCCACAACGCCCGCGCCGGGGACTGTCTTGAGCAGGTCTCGGGCATAGATGGCGAGCAACTGATCGCCGAACATCAGGCTACCTTTTTCATCCACCGCGCCGATGCGGTCTCCATCCCCATCCAGACCGATCCCGACATCCGCACCCTCTTCAACCACTTTGGCCTTGAGGTCTTCAACATATTCTTCCACCACCGGGTCAGGATGATGATTGGGGAAAGAACCGTCCGGTTCACAGTAGAGGCGGATGACCTCAGCTCCGGCGGTTTCCAGGATATCGGCAGTCAGGTCTCCGGCAGCACCGTTGCCACCGTCCACCACCACCTTGACCGGGCGCCCTCGTTGCGAGGAGAGGGAACATCGGCCGAGCAGGTCAGCCTTGTAGGTGGGCAGGATGTCGTGGAAGGAGATCAGTCCCGAACCTGAGGGAAAGTTTCCTGCTTTCATGATGTCATATATGGCGGTGACTTCTTTGCCATAAATGGTGGAAGCTCCTCCCCAGACCTTGAACCCATTATATTCACTTGGATTATGGCTGGCCGTGATCATGACTCCCGCCTGGTAGTTCAGATGTTTGGCTGCGAAATAGAAAACCGGTGTGGAGACCTGGTTCAGGCAGAGGACGTCAACACCTGTTTGGGCCAGACCATGGGCCATGGCCTGCTGATATTCGGGAGAACTTGCCCGACAGTCGTGACCGAGAATGGCACGGGACCATCCCTGTTCTTTGAAATAGGTCCCGCATGCGCGTCCCAAAACCGTGACCCATTCAGCGTCAAAATCCTGATCCACGATACCTCGGATGTCATATGCACGAAAAATATGGGGTTTGATGTCTTTCATGAAGAGAGTTTGCCTGTCTCTTGCGGACAATTCAAGCCACCAAAAGGACTGAATGGGGTCTTTCTGTCATGAAAGTCGTCTTTTTTCCGTTCAGGGCGCAGGAAGACCTGCAGTATGATCGGGGAGAGGGCTTTTTTTGAAAATCGGACATGACCATGGGTACTTTCAATACTTTTCACCAAGTTGTCTTGACCTCTTCTTCCAGACAGCCTATTTCTGTCTCATTATGAATTGGGATTGGGAAAAATTACAAAAGCAACAACAGGGGCGACCCGGTGGCAAGCCACCGAGTTTCGACGATTTCCAGAATCAGTTTGATAAGTTCAAGCAGTTCAAGCTGCCGGGCTGGAAATTCATCGTACCGATTATCCTTCTCCTCTGGATAGCATCCGGTTTCTACATCGTAGAGCCGGACGAGGTGGGTGTGGTTAAACAGTTCGGCCAATTCAACCGCATCACCACCGCGGGACCGAATTATCACATCCCGTATCCTGTGGAGAGCGTCCTTACTCCGAAAGTGACGCAGATCAGACGTATCGAATTTGGTTTCCGTTCTTCCGGGCGGGCCAGGGTGCAGAATTTTCAACAAGGTGCCAGTCGAGAAGTGCCTGAAGAGGCTCTGATGCTCACCGGCGACGAAAATATCGTCTCCGTTCAGTTTATCGTTCAGTATCAGATCAAGGATGCCAAGGATTACCTCTTCAATGTCTATGATCCGACAAAAACCATAGTCCACGCAGGTGAAGCCGCCATGCGCGAGGTTATCGGTAATGGCAAGATTGACGACGCCCTGACTACAGGCAAGATGGAAATCCAGGTGCAGACTCGTGACTTGATGCAACGGATACTCGAGTCCTACAAGACGGGTATCAGTATCGTCGCTGTCCAAATGCAGAATGTGCATCCGCCTGAACAGGTGGTAGACGCTTTCAAGGATGTGGCCAGTGCCCGCGAGGACAAGAGCCGCTTTATCAATGAAGCTGAAGCTTATCAGCGAGATATTCTGCCCAAGGCCAGAGGTGAAGCTTCTCGTATCATCAATGCGGCTCAGGCATACCAGGAGTCCAAGGTTCGTAAAGCTCAAGGTGATGCATCTCGTTTCCTCGCTGTGCTCAAGGAATACAGCAAGGCCAAGAAGATTACCCGAGAGCGCCTCTATCTGGAGACCATGGAAACCATTCTGGAGAATCCGGAAGTCGAAAAGCTCGTCATGTCCGACGATGCCCTCAAGAAATCCGTTCCCTACCTGCCGTTGGACAAGCTGCCCAAGGCTGCTGCTCCTCGGGAAAAGAATTAGGGCAGGTGTAAAATGAAAGCGACAACTTTAGCACTCATCATTGGCGTCGTTCTCGGTGCCTTCGCATTGACTCAGTCCGCCTTTACCGTCGAAGAAACGGAAAAGGCCATCGTGATCCAGCTTGGCCGTCCAGTCGGCGACAAGGAGCTTGGACCGGGGCTTCATTTCAAGTTGCCCCTGATTCAGAATGTGGTCTACTTTGATGCCCGTATTCTTGATTTTGATGCCAAACCCGAAGAGATCACCACCACCGACAAGAAGTACATGAATGTTGATTCATACAGCAAATGGCGGATTGTCGATCCTTTGACCTTCTATACCAAGGTGCGCACCATCCAGGGTGCTCAGGCCCGTTTGGACGATATCGTCCGTTCGCAATTGCGGGTTGCCCTCGGACGATACACTCTTATAGAAGTTGTTTCCCACAAGCGCCAAGAGATCATGGATGCAGTGACAAGACGGTCCGAGGAGCTTCTTAAGCCCTATGGAATCGATATCATTGATGTCCGGATCAAGCGGACAGACCTGCCTGCCGAGAATGCTCGCGCTATTTTCGGCCGCATGAAAGCAGAGCGTGAACGTCAGGCCAAGCAATATCGCTCGGAAGGACGCGAGGCTTCTGCCAAGATTATTGCCACGGCTGACAAGGAACGCTCCATTATTTTGGCCGATGCCAATAAGCAGGCCGAGATTGTACGAGGCGAAGGGGATGCCGAGGCGACGAAGATTTATGCTGACGCTTTGGGGCAATCTCCTGAGTTCTATGCGTTTATGCGAAGCCTTGATGCATATCGAAAAGGCTTTGGGAATAATTCCCGGTTCATTCTGACTCCCAAGAGTCCTTTTTTGAAATACATGCAATAAACGATAAATCCAAAAAACAAACAGGGATGCGGGATGCGTGAGCAGTCCGCATCCCTTTTCTGTTGTCCTGTTGTTGCCTGATATCGAAAAACAACTTGACAAATGCGGGAGATTCTCCCAAGGTCGCCGGGAGATTTTCCCGATAGTGAGAATCCGTGAGATGCCTCAGGATCGAGTTGTCAGAAAATAATCTCATTTTATATAAAGAATGAATGTTCTCATTGACTAGCGCATAATTTACTGCATATTGGCGTATAACCACAGCCAAATCAAAAAAAGGGAGCCCGAATGCCCAAGAAAAAGAGACAGTGCGACGAAGCACAGTTGAAGTGGTTTGAAGAGGCACTGGAACGCATCAAGAAAGCGACTGGTGCCAGGACCCAGGTCCAGTTGGCCGAAGTCCTTGATGTTCGCCAGTCCAGTATTTCCGACGCAAAACGTCGTTGTTCCATACCGGCCGAATGGTTCCTGAAGTTATACCGCAGCCACGGGCTTGATCCTGACTGGCTTTCCGAGGGCGTGGAGCCTGTTTATATCAATGCCTCCAAGGCCAAGATTCCGGCTGATACGCTGCTTCGTGAAACTCCGGCCCCCTATGGCCGTATGAATTCCCGTGGTCGTGTCGTGCCAGTCTCCACCATGGCGGGTGTTGACAAGGAAGCGGCTACCTGGGAGCCGAAACCAATCGAAGAGCTGTCTGTCCCCGAGTCCTTCTGCCGTCCCAAGCTGCAAGTCGTGAAAGTCGATTCCGCCAGCATGGAGCCTGTTATTGGGCGCGGAGCGTTTGTGGGGATTGATCGGGATCAGAACGAACACCCGGATGGTGACTTGTGCGCTGTGTACTTCCCTCATCAGGGGCTGACTATTCGTCGAGTCTACATGCAGGGAGACACCTTTTTGCTCAAAGCGGAAAATGAAAAATATTCCGATCTGACTATCCCAGCCGCTGAAATGGATCAGCGAACTGTCGGGCGGGTTATCTGGGTTCTTCAGAACCTTTCCCCCATGTAAGGGAAGCCGTCTCTTATAACATATGAACAAGCCGGGCAGGACTCCTGCCCGGCTTGTTTTTTTATGGTCGTATCTCATAAAAAAACCTCCTCTTAAGAAGTGTTGCCCTGGAGGATCTGCTTGTTGGGCGATTGTCTCTTTCTTTTAAAATAACTGACATTCCTGCTGAAATCATAATATGGTATAGAGTGAACAACTTACAACCAGGCGGAATGGATATGGGTGATACGAATAAGGTCCTGATAGTCGAGGATAGCAAGTTCTTCGCTTCCATACTGGTGAGAAGAATAATCAATGAATTGGGTTTTGATGTGGATTGGAAATCCAATTATGCCGATGCCGTGGCGACAATCGAGTGTTGTCAGGACGATTATTTTGTCGCGCTGTTGGATGTGACTCTGCCGGATGCGCCCAATGGTGAGATCGTGAACTATGCCTTGGGTAAAGGGATGCCGAGCATTATTTTTACCGGTGGATTCGATGGAAAATTGCGCAATCAGTTTGTCGCATGGAATATCGTCGACTATATTCTCAAGGATTCCGCTTCATCTGTTGACATGCTTTTGTCCACAGTTCACAGAATTTACATGAACCGAGATATTAAAGCTCTTGTGGTCGATGACTCCAAAACCATGCGGGATTCCATTGTCAGGCTCTTGAAAACACAGCTGTACCAAGTCTTTGAGGCAGGGAATGGTAACGAAGCTCTTGAAGTGCTCGGGGCCAATCCGGAGATCAAGCTGATCGTGAGTGATTATGAAATGCCCGAGATGGATGGGTTCGAGCTGATCAAAAGGGTCCGGGAGACATACTCGAAGAATGATTTGGCCATCATCGGTATGTCAGCCATGGACGCACCATTGCTTTCGGCCCAGTTGCTCAAGACCGGTGCCAATGATTTTGTCTCCAAACCGTTTCAGGTCGAGGAATTTCATTCTCGTGTGAGCCACTCCATGGAGATGCTGGAAAATATCGCTTTGATCAGGGATTTATCCTATAAAGATCCGCTGACGAAGTTATATAATAGGCGGTATTTCTTTGAGAATGCCCAAAATTTTATTCGTCAGGCCGAAGAGAAGGGACGTATCGTCTGCGTCGGGATGCTCGATATTGATCACTTCAAGAATGTCAATGACACGTATGGGCATGATGGTGGTGATACAGTGCTGAAGGAAATTGCCTGTCTAATTCAGGAAGGATTTCAGGAAGATTCCATTGTCAGTCGTTTTGGCGGGGAGGAATTTTGCGTTATGGTTGCTTATGAACAGGATGCGGATGTTGTTGTTCATTTTGACGCCATGCGACAATCTGTCGAAGACATGGTTTTTGTTCTTGGTGGGCAGAATGTCCACCTGACTATCAGTGTTGGAGTCTGTTGTGCTCAGGATGAGCTTGATGTGATACTGAAGTTGTCAGATAGCCGACTGTATGCAGCGAAAGAGGGAGGGCGAAACCGGGTTGTTGCGCAATGATCCGGTTCGTTGGTAAAAAAGGCATACTTCGGTGTCGTTCGCTTCCCTGACTTGACTCGATGGCTGAGCAGCCATACTGTCCGGCTATGAGCACCAATACTATTTCCTTGTCACAGGAGACCGGCAAGCCGGTCACGGCTCCATCGGTTCAGGCCAGTAAGAACGGCGATAAAATTTGCTGTATGACCGCCTATGATTATTCATCCGGATTGATAGCGGATGCTGCTGGCATGGACGTTGTGCTGGTCGGAGATTCCCTGGCCATGGTTGTGCTGGGTCATGAAGACACCCTGTCCGTGACAGTGGACGAAATGATACACCATGTCCGGGCAACGAGCAGGGGGGTCAAGCGCGCCTTGCTCGTGGCGGATATGCCTTTCATGTCCTTTTGCACGGTGGATAAAGCCTTGCATAACGGTGGTCGATTGATCAGCGAAGGCGGAGCCAGAGCTGTCAAGCTGGAGGGGGGAGTGGCTGTGGTGCCACAGATTGAGGCTCTGACTCAGGCCGGGATACCGGTCATGGCTCATGTGGGGTTAACTCCTCAGCATGTCGCACGATTTGGGGGATTCAAGGCCCAGGGGAAATCTGCCGAAGCCACCAAGGCCTTGCTTGAAGATGCTCAGGCGGTCGAAGAGGCTGGAGCTTTCTGTGTGGTGCTGGAGGCCATCCCTGTGGAAGCCGCCCAATTGATTACCGAAGCTATTGATATCCCGACCATAGGTATTGGGGCGGGAAATGTGACGGATGGACAGGTCCTTGTTTATCATGATGTCCTTGGATTGTTCGATCGATTTACCCCGAAATTTGTTCGCCAGTATGCATCCCAGGGTGAGGAAGGGATCAAGGCGCTCGAACAGTATTGCAAGGATGTGCGCTCGGGCTGGTTCCCCGCTGAGAAGAACACCATCTATATGCCTGATGACCAGATGGAACAGGTCCGCAAGATTAAAGTGAAGAAGAAAAAATAGATGGAACTCGATCTTTCGTGGCCCATGCTTTGGCATGGACTCTTTTGGCCCCTGATCCGGCTGACGTTTTTTATCAGTGTCGGGTTGTTGGTGGGAAATCTCATTGAGGCTCTGCAATGGACTCGTTACGCTGCCAAGCTGGCTGATCCCCTGGCACGGAAAGCCCGGCTCAAGGATATTTCCGCTGCCAGTTTTACCATGGCGTTCTTCTCGGGTATTGCGGCGAATACAATGCTTGCCGAAGCGCATGAGAGGGGAGATATTTCAGACAGAGAGCTGATTCTTTCCAACCTGTTCAATTCGTTGCCAACCTATTTTCTGCATTTGCCTACCATTTTTTTTATTGCCGCACCCTTTGTTGGCTCCGTCGCCGGAATTTATGTGGGATTGACAGCCATTGCCGCTGTTCTGCGCACTGTCGTTATCACTTTGAGTGGACGTTTTCTTCTGCCTCCTATCGAGGAAGGCTGCCTCCCGTGTCGGCTTGAGGAAATGAAAGGGAAAAGGGATACGACCTCAGCATTGAGGAAAACATGGAAACGGTTTGTGAAGCGAATCCCCAAGGTTATTTATATTACCACTCCGATCTACACGCTGTTTTTCATAGGCAAACAGATGGGAGTTTTTCATTGGCTTCAGGGATTCATGCAGCTTAATGCCGGGGTCTTTACCTTCCTGCCACCTGAAGCGCTCGGGATTGTCGCATTTCATATGGCATCGGAATTTACAGCGGGATTGGCCGCAGCCAGTGCGCTTCTCTCAAATGGGCATATCACGCCGATGCAGATCGTTCTCGCTTTGTTGTTGGGGAATATCCTTTCTTCGCCCATGCGTGCCTTTCGACACCAATTCCCTTATTATGCAGGCATCTTCAAGCCCCGTATGGCGCTGAAGCTGATTGTGCATAACCAGCTTTTACGGGCCGTCAGCGTCATCTTTGTCGGGACAATTTACGCGTTTCTCGCATGGTAGTCCTGTCTCCCCGTTTGTGAGTGGAATGAGGGGAATTTTTGCCGGTGCAAAAAGGGAAGGATCATGTCTCTTCAAGTGAGGGGCTTGGTTGCTCTTCCTGCGGCAATCTCCAGATACTCCTGATAATAGTGCCACGGCCCGGAGTAGAGTCGATTTCCATGACTCCGCCGGACATCTCTGCTCGCTCGCGCATACTTGTCAGGCCAAGCCCCAATCGTTTGTCAGGATAGCGAATTGTTTTGTTTGGATCGAAGCCTATGCCATTATCGATGATTTCCAGAAAAAGGTGAGACCCGAGATAGTCCAGGATGACGGTCACTTCATCCCCATGGCTATGCTTTGCCGCGTTGTAGAGTGCTTCCTGGGCGAGGCGAAAGACCGTGACCCTGAGTGGCTTGGGGATGCGTTCTTCAGTAACATGGATGCTTCGCTTGACGGTCATGTTAGTGTAAATATTTGTAAAATCCCCTAGAAAACCGTTGAGCGCGGTGATGGCTCCAAAGTCACGCAGGGTGGGGGGATAAAGGGATGTTTGCATCCGTCGCATTTTTTCAACCATGTTTTTCGCCAGGTTGGAGGAGCTTTGCAGGGAACGTCTCATTGATTCCGGGGCATCGTCATGCATCAGATAGAGCGCATTTTCCACTCCCATCTTGATGGCGAGGGCTGCCTGGCCTAATTCATCATGTATTTCTTCGGCCACACGTTTCCGTTCTTCTTCCTGTGCACGAAAAAGTTGTGTGGACAGATGTTTGAGGCGTTCCTGATTGTGCTCAAGGTTTTGATAAAACAAGGTGGTTGAGAGTGCATCGGAAATACGGCTGGATATATCCTGGTACATCCGCTTGTCTTCTGGAGACCAACGTCGGGCGCGGGCGCATTGGTGCAATCCCATGAGCCAGGGCCGCCCGACTTTGGGGTGTAGGGCGATGAGCAGGGCGGATTTTGCTGCCGCTTCATCGTGGGCAGCAGCCGGGATATCTTTGACATGATTTTCTTCTCCTAGAGGCAAAGGGTCGCTTGAATTCAATGCAAGCAGACAATTTTCCCTGAGATCTTCGGTGGCAGGCAGGTTGTCCTCTGGGCCGAAGTAGATAGGATATCGGGCATCCACCGAGCGAAAAGGCACACGCCATGATTGGGCATTGGGGTCACAGGGATGGAGCAGCCACGCCTGATCACACTGAAAGATGGTTCGCAGCACTTCCATGAGGCTGTTCATCATTTCGTCAAGGTTGGTGGTCTGCCGGATGGCCTGATCAATCAGTGAAATGTTTTCCAGATAGCTCAGTTGTCGCTTGTCAGAGAAGACACTCTGGTCGCAACTCAGTTTTTCTTTGAGATGAAGACTTTCAAGACGCTGTAACCGGAGTTCATAAAGCAGTTCACTTTTTGTTTTTCGTTCGTCCTGTTTCATGAAGCCCGCCTGGTTTGCTCGCTATCAGAAGTTCAGAGATGTTTAATAATCCAAAAAAAATCAGGGCAATATATGCCAGTTCTTTACGAGGTGCAAGGGGGTTAGTCTGAATCGAATGCCAGCCTGCGGATAATGATATTGGAAACAAGCATGCCATTTTTGGTGAGCCGAAGAAACCCATGGCTGAGGCGAATCAGGTTCTCCCGGTGCAGGGCCGTGATCAGTGACTCATGCCGCTTGATGAGATCATATCCGGCCTGCTTTCTGAAGTCCGCGAGATTCAGCCCCTTGGTTGTCCTGAGGGACAGCATGACGGTTTCCTTGAGGACGTCTTCGTCCGAAAGCGTTTCATGATCGTTGCCTACCAATCCGCCACGAACATAGGCGTCGTATTCATCCATGTATTTGGGATTACTGAATCGTCTCCGCCCTATGGTGGAAACAGCCGACGGTCCCAATCCCAGATAATCGGTGGCTGTCCAGTAGCCGGAATTGTGTGCCGACATGAATCCCATGCGGGCAAAGTTTGAAACTTCGTAGTGCATGTAGCCCACGGATTCGAGAAATTCGGCACCGTAAATGAACATGCGGCCCTGCTCCTGTTCAGATGGCATGGCCAGTTCACCGCCTTCGCCACACAGCTTGTGCATGACTGTTCCTTCTTCCAGAGTCAGATTGTAGGCAGAAATGTGCTCCGGTCGCATGTCACTGATGGTTGTCAACTGTTCGATCCACCCTTTGAGTCGCTGTCCTGGTAGGCCCCATATGAGATCAACTCCAATGTTACCGAAGCCGGCATGCCGGGCTGCATCATATGAAGCGTATGCCATATTCACGGAATGCGGCCTGCCCATGAGATGCAGGTCTTCATCACGCAGGCTCTGCATTCCAAGGGAAAGCCTGTTAAACCCCATGGAAAGCAGAGCACGAAAATAACTGACGTCATGGGCAGAATCGGGATTTGCCTCCAGGCTGATTTCCATGCCGGGAGTAAAGGAAAAAGCAGTCTCCATGGCCTTCATGATTGTGTGCATCTGTTGCAGCGGAATCAGGCTGGGCGTTCCTCCTCCGAAATAGATTGTGGCAAGCTGCGGCTTCTTGAGCCGTTTGCCCCAGAGTTTTATTTCGTCTAGCAACAGTTTGTGATACCAGGCGAATGTGACTTGGTTGAAGGCTTGCGAGTGGAAGGTGCAGTAGTGACATCTCGATTGACAAAACGGGACGTGAATATAGAGTAAAAGTCCCTTTCCTGTCCTTTTGCCAACGGAAACAGTCTCTCCACCAGTGGTGGGAAAGGCGGGTTTGACCGGAACACCCTCGCCGTAAATCGTGCCCATGCTCAATCCTGAATATGCCGTTGTCGGTGAATGACCAAGGCTCCCCAGGTCAGGTAAATCCCTGCCAGCCCCTTGATACCTATCATCAGGAAGGAGATGTCCATGCGACCGGTAACGCCAAGGATGCTGTCATAGAGCAAGCCGGAGCCGTTGATGAGGAGCAGGACCACGGTGCACCATGTCGCCAGCAATTGCCGTTTGTAAGTGAACCAGGCCAAAAGAGGGAGCACAATACAAGCGAGAATGCCGTAAAGAGCTCCATGTGCTTCCTGACCTGCGGGGGCACTCAATGCACCAAGGAGAGCAGTGATGACGAAAAGAGCCAGGATTGTCGTGCGGCGCAGGAAAAATTCCATGAGCATAGTGTGTTTGAAATTCATGGTTATTTCCTCAGTTCCTTCTTGTAGCGTTCATTTTCGCTATAGAGGCATCCACAGTATTGTTGCCTGTAAATACCCCATTCCTTGGACGTCTCAATGCCTTCCTGCCACCCTTCGCGAAAATCATGATAGAGAAAGCGTGTCGTCGGGGTTTCCAAATCTTTGCCCAAGTCGGCAATCTCCTGATGTTTCTGGTATTTTGAATAGAGCAGAGTCGTGGAGAACAGATCGAAATTCCCTTTTCGAGCTATCTGCACAGTGCGCTCCAGCCTGTCTGAATAACAATAAAAACATCGGTTGCCCTCTCGGTGGGCGACAGTGCGAAACCATTTTTGCGGGGCATATTCTCCATCCTTGAGAATAACCCTGACCCCCAGTTTTTCGGCGACTTCCAGGCAGCCGTCCCGTCGCTTTACATATTCTGTCAGCGGATGGATATTCGGATTGTAAAATAATCCTGTGATCTCATGACCGAGGTCAAGCAGGGTTTTCAGCGTCGTGATGGAACACGGTCCGCAACATATATGCAAAAGGAGTCGTTTGTTCATGAAGCGCTCTTTTTCTCTGGATTGGGATAAAACAGTGTGATCGTATTGGCCCTCTTTGTAAAGTGGAAGCCGATGGCGTGCAAAGCATGTTTTGCGGTCTTGAGACTGGAAAAAGGAAATTTCTTCATAAATATCCAACTTTTTCAATCATTATGTAACCCCCTTAATTGTCGACCGAATTGATCCGGATTATGTCTTTTTTGACATAATATGCTGCAAAATTCTTGTTTTAATTTCAAAGAGTTGTATGTTTGGTGTGTCAAACCGTGAGCAGGTTCCAAACCATTGGCATGATAGTATGACCCCCATAGTGTTTTTGTGGAGTGAATACTATTAAAGGGGAAGTGGACGATGCAATTTGATATGGACAAAGCCCAGCGTAGGCTCGACAGGAAAATAGCCCAGCTTCGGACAAAATCATATATTTCAGAAGATGTTATCAGCTTATTGGATGAGGTTGCCCACAGACAATTGCTTGCCAGGGGAGAGGCGAATGTGACTGTGCCCGTGGACCTTGAAATGGCTCCGGTGGAAGCTGTTCTTCAAGGTATGTCCCTAGTGGCCCGTGAAGAATTCCCTTTTGACATTGACCAGGCAACAGCACTGCTCGAAGCCTTCATAGGTATTCTTGTCGCCAAGGGAGGGCCGCTTGGAGATGCTGCCGCAGGGGTCCGGGCCGTTCTCGACTCCGGGGAGCTGACAGCCGAGACACTGTTTCGACATTTTCTTGATGATGATACCCGGTTTTTCGGCATATGGGCAGAGCGCTATCCTGAAGCGCCTAGAACATTGGCGTTTCTTGCCTTTTCTGCCATGATCCCTTCGCTCGAAGCCACCGCGGACGTTTTGGCAGCCCAATTACCGGACATGAAGGTTCCTGTGTCTGGTTCATGTCCGATTTGCGGGAGCCTGCCCTTGATTTCGTCACTGAAGAAAAAGGAAGGGTTGCGCCACGCTACCTGTTCATTCTGTCGTCATGAGTACAGGATCAAGCGCATTGCCTGTCCTGTCTGTGGCGAAGAGGATCAGAAAAAATTGACATTCTTTACCGTTGAAGAAGAACCTGGCTTTCGTGTTGATGTGTGTGAATCCTGTAAAACATACATTAAAACCATCGACTTCCGAGAGCTTGATCGAGTCGCTGTTCCTGTGCTGGATGACCTTGACTCACTCGCGCTCGATTATGTGGCCGCTGGACAGGGCTATCGACGAGCCACTCTTTCCGCCTGGGGATTTTAACGGGAGGGCCTATGTCCACCACAACGCGAGTAGTCACGAACATGCCAGTCATACCACCCAGCTACATACCAGAAACACCGGATGGATTTGATTCGCTGTTGCATGATGATGTCAAGGCGAGAGAATACCTGTTGTCGCTTTCCTGGCCCACGGGGGACGCTTTTTGTCCCCGTTGTGGGCACCGGAAGGTCTATACCCTGTCCGGGGACAGGCTGCGCTGTGCCAGTTGCAAGTATACCTTTCAGCCGTTTTCAGGCCGCTGGATAAATAATGGGGCACTCTCTCCCAGCGAATGGCTCCATCTTGTCTCGCTTTTTGTACAGGAGCAATCCGTTCATCAAATGAAAAAGCAGCTCAAGCTGTCGTATAATACGGTTTATAAAGCGCTGACCGCCATTCGTTTTGCCATTCTTGCCCATGCTATCGATGCCAGACAACTCATCAGTTCGGCAACAGGTCTGAATTCCTATCTCAAGGGAAACCGCCTCACTGGGGGGCCGCGTGAAATGCGTATGGATACCATCCCAGTCTACGGTATTCTGCGTCGTGACGGATTGGTTTTTATTGACTTGGTACCGGGGTTTCAGGCCGAGACGCTTTTTCATTTTCATATGAACTTTCACCTCAAGCTCATCAGGACCGGAAATCTCGTCTACACTGATCGTTACAAAGAGTATGACGCACTTATGTTTTGCGGGAATGAGTCCCTGCCGTATGAGGTTATTCGGCGATATGACGAGCCGCCTCACATCGATGCCGTGGAAGACGAATTCTGGAACTTTGCGCAATCGCGTATCAAACGTTTTCGCGGTATTTCCTGCCAACGATTTCCCCTCTACCTCAAGGAGTTGGAGTTCCGATTCAATAATCGAAGCAAATCCATCACTGAAGTCCTTGCGGCGTATCTTTGTGCCCTGGTGCCGAGTCCTCTGTAAGTCGTTTCAGATATTGATCTCTGCTGAAAGTTCGTCCTCATCTTGGATGAATTGGGTTTTTACATGAAGATTTCTTCGAATATCATAGTCCCTTTGTCAAAGGCACTTCGGACTTTCTCGATTTTTGTCCTCCAAGCCGCCTGGCGATGGGGCCTTGCTTTGTGACTTCCTGAAAATTTTTCTTTTTCTCTCAGCAAAGAGTCTCGATGCGTCCTCGGCAGAAAGGGGATGCAAGGGGCTTCCCCTCCCCCCCAAAAAAAAGGTGAAATCACCTATGTCCCATGTCGTTGCAGGCGGTTTCAATTGCGTCTTTTCACCGTGAGAGCTGGCGTTGAGTGGACCTTTTATTTGAAGAGCGTAGTGATCACTTCGACTTCTCCGCCAGGGAGAATCCCTTGCCCCCCATCGAGAATGGCAACCCCGTGGGCATGGGCGACCGCGAGCATGGGCGGGGTGGCTTTGCTGTTGAGGGGCATTGCCATTAATTCGGTCCCATCTCGTTCCAGAGAGCAGAGCGCGATCCATTGTTGGGGACCGGGGCGAACGGATAATCCTTCCTTGATGCGCGCTGTGATTGGTTGCAAATCGGGCAGGCCGCGCAGACGGTGCAGAATGGGAAGAATGAGAGCGTGAAAACAGGCAAAGACAGCGGCGGGTGGTCCGGGAAGGCCGAAGAGCAGGGTCTGGCCACGAGATGCCGCGAACATGTTACGCCCCGGGCGGATATCAACACGTTCGAAGATGGTGGAAAATCCGGCATCCTGTGCGCTGGAGCGGGCGAAGTCCCGTTCACTTCTGCCTGTACCGCCTGTGGTGATGATCAGATTCGGAAGAGACTTTGAAGAGAGGACAGTTGCCAATTCTCCTTCAATGTCGGGAAGCACGCCGGTTTCAGTGATCCGTGCTCCGCCGTATTCCAGCAATCCTTTTGTCAGGACGAGGTTGTCTGCCGGGAAGCGGGCGGTTTCACAGTGTCGGTCGGCGTGTGTCGGGTCGGAGAGTTCACTTCCAAGAGCGATGATGCGCGCGGTGGGAACGGGGCGGACGTGGATCGAATTGACACGGGTTCGGATCATGACAGCCGCTGCCTGGGGAGTGATACTATTCCCCGAACGCGTAATGATGTCTTCGCGTGCTATTTCCGCTCCGGCGGCTCGGATATACCAGCCGGGGCGGGTTGGTGTCTGAACAAGAATTGTTTTTGAACCGTCTTGCTGGTCGGCAGGAAGTTCTGTGACATCCTCTTCAGCCAGAACGACATCGGCTCCCGGCGGCACCAGACCTCCTGTGAGAACTCGTGCTGCGGTCCCGGATTTCACTGGTTCGGGATGGGTGGATTCGGCGCGTACGGTTTGAGTGACAGTCAGCCGGACAGGCTCCATGGTCGTGGCATTTTCAATGTCTGCTGTCCTCATTGCGTAGCCGTCCCGGACAGAGCTGGGGTGTTCGGGAACGTCGCAATGGGCAAGGATATTGTGGGAAGCAGTCATTCCCACGGACTGGTGAGGCTCGACAGGGACGGCTTCCAGCGGCCGGGCAAAGGTCAGAAGACGTCGAAGTGCTCGGCTGAGGGAAACAGTGCTGTCAGGCATGGTCAAAATCCTTTTATTCGGCCTTTGTCATTATAGACCCAAAAACTGTCCTGCTTGACATTGCCGATCAGTGTGATGCCGGTTTTGCGGGCGAGCTCCACGGAAAAGCTGGTCGCGACTGCCGTGGAAATCATAATCGGAATACCGATGCGCAAGACCTTGAGCAGAATCTCGGACGCGACCCGGCCAGTGGAGACGATCATCTTGTTTTCCACGGAAACATTGTCGAGGAAACACTGTCCGCATATCATGTCAATGGCGTTGTGTCGTCCGATGTCTTCACGAAAGAGGAGCATTTCCTCGGGCGTACAGAGTGATGAATTGTGGCAGCCCCGCGTAGCGTTGTAAAGGGTGGAGCGTTGATGAAGCTCATTGGTCAGGGCGAGTACCTGCTCAGGCGTGACCTGAATTTCGCCTGCCACACGGCGTTTGGAGATAGTGGTGACATTTCGGCCGAAATTGGTGCCCTTGCCGCAGCCGGAGGTGATGGATCGTTCCATGATGCGATCTTTCCAGGGATCGTGGCATGTTTCGACCTCGGCTCTCAGGCGGGAACCTTCATCCCGGATGGTCAGATCCGTAATCTGGTCCGGGCTGGAAATGAACGCGTCGGATTTCAGGAACCCGACCGCGAGGTATTCCGGGTACTTAGCCGTGCACAGCAGGGTCACGACTTCTTGCCCGTTCAGAATGATGGTTAAGGGGACTTCTCGGATGGACTGGATGTTTTTTTTGGAGAAGCCAGCCTTGTATTCATATATTTCGTAATCAGATGATTCCATTTTCTTTCCTCTGACCATGAGTTCAATTCTCTGTCAGCCATGGCGTTTTATCGTAGAGTACCCTATACTGAACCCTGATGACCCGATGCAAAGAAGCACCATTTACCCCAGTTTTCACACTGACGAGGATAGAATATGACTCCCCCCATCATCTGTATTGTCGGCAAAAAAAAGTCCGGGAAAACAACCTTTATCGAGAAGCTCCTCCCCGCGCTCCGGCGTCTCGGTATTTCCGTGGGCACGGTCAAGCACGATGCGCATTCTTTTGAAATGGACCATGAGGGCAAGGATTCGTGGCGACATCGTCAGGCCGGGGCAGAGACCGTGGTTGTCTCATCGCCTTCCCAGGTGGCGGTGATCAAATCCGTGGAGAGCGAGATGTGGCTCAATGAGTTGGCAGAGGAGTTTTTCAGTGACCGGCAACTGATCATTGTCGAAGGGTATTACTTGTCCGATTATCCGAAGATCGAAGTGCACCGGGCTGATGCTCACCAACATCCGCTGTGTGACGTCCAGAATGAGACAGAAAAAAAACTCATGGCCGTGGTTTCCGATACGGCGGTGAATACCGGTCGCCCTATTTTTGGATTGGAAGAAGCCGGAGAAGTGGCCACTTATATAGCCCGGCAGCATTTGGGGTGGGTGCACAATGGAATGTGGGGTGGCAATTGAGCTTCACGGCTTCTTCTGGCGTCCCGGAGGAGTTTCATGTAGCGTGGCGCACCTTTAATATGTGTGCCGAGGGGTATTATGACTGAGAAGAATGGGTTCATGCCGGAGCTTCTGGCTCCGGCCGGGGATATGGAGAAGCTGGAAACCGCCATCCTCTATGGGGCTGACGCCGTCTACCTTGGTGGTGACAGTCTGAATTTACGGGCCGGAGCTGGGGGATTCTCTGCTCCAGGGCTGGTCAGAGGTGTCGAGTTGGCACGGGCCGCCGGGGTCAAGGTCTACTTCACCTTGAATGTTTATCCTCGCGAATCAATGCTCTCCAAGGTTCAGGAATATATAGAAGTTCTTGGTGAATTAAAACCGGATGCGGTTATTGCCGCTGATCCGGGTGTTGTCAGGATGGTTCGGCGGGAGTTGCCGGATATTCCTGTTCATATCTCCACCCAGGCCAATACATCCAATTCCGAGTCCATCCGCTTTTGGCGGGAGTGTGGCGCATCGCGAGTCAATGTGGCTCGGGAACTCCGTTCTCAGGAATTGATGGAAATGCTTGCCATAGCCAGAACTCAGATGCCGGATATGGATTTGGAAGTTTTTGTGCACGGAGCCATGTGCATGGCTGTTTCCGGTCGGTGTTACATGTCCGCTTTTCTCAATGACCGGCCAGGCAATCTGGGCCAATGTTCGCACCCGTGCCGCTATGAATATCGCCCCACTTCCGTGACATTCGAGGAACGGACACGTCCGGGGCAAGGCTTGTGGGAACTGCGTGATTATACGCCGGAAAGCGATGGTGACGAGTTCCTTTTCGAGGAATCCGAAGAATTCGCATTCGAGCCGTTGGAGAATGGTCAGCAGGGACAGTCCATGGCTGATCCCGCGCTGACCATGGGACACAAATCCGGTGGATGGACCAAGATTTTTGCAGCGCAGGACTTGTGTCTGATGCATTATCTTGAATGGTTTTCCCGTATGAAGGTCGCCTCGGTCAAGCTTGAAGGACGGACAAAAAGCTCCGCATATCTGGCCCAGGTGGTGGATGCCTACAAAACAGCACTCACGGATATTCCCAAGGGGGAATTCAGGCCGGAGAAATACCTTTCCGAAGTCATCAATGCGGCTTCGAGGCCGCTGACGACCGGTTTTTTTGATCCAGATCGATGTGGTGCCATTGCCATGCCACCGGATGAAGGGGAAAAAAGGCCGGTTTTGGGCCGGGTATTGAGTCGGCTTGAGGAGAGCAAATGGTTGATTCAGACCAAGGCCCGTTGGAAGACGGATGAGGACATTGAATTGTTGATCCCTGGTCTTATCCGCCCACGCATCTCGCCTGAAGATTATGGTGTGGAAAATTCCCTGGGTCAGGGAATTGAAATATCTCATCCTGGTCAACAGGCTCAATTCATGTGTGATTATCCCGAGATCAAGCCCGGTATGTTCATCCGTAAACCATGGGATATGGATGACTTGGATTAAAAGGCTTTTGGGTTTCTTTTTATCATTTGTCGCGCCTGGGCCAATTCCTCGGGGTGATTGACATTGAAGAAGGATATCAACTCGGGGTCTCCGGCCATGAGATCGGTTACAGGGACCTCACGGACACGGACCTGATCAAAGAATCCCACTATCCTGAAGTTTTCCTGGCGCAACTGGGCATCGATCATTTCGAGGCATCGCTTCGAGTAGACTGCACAGAGAGGCTCCCTGTAGCCATCTTCCTTGATGGGAATGACGACATCGTCATCGGGAGTCACCTTGGTCAGGAGTCGCTGGACCAGGCCGGGACGAAGAAAAGGGGTATCGCAGGCGGCAAAGAACCCGTGGGATGAATTCATGGCCTTGAGCCCCGCATGGATTCCGGTGAGGGAACTGCGCGCCTGAAAGTGATCCAACGCCACAGGGACACCGTACGAAGAGAAATCTTTTGTGTCCCGCGCAGCTATAATGACCTCATCGAAAAGTGGTGTGTAGACATCAAGCAAACGGCGCAGAATGGTTTTTCCACCTACCTCAAGCAGTGCTTTTTTGACGGTTCCCATTCTCGTACCCAGCCCTCCGGCCAGAATGATTCCTGTGATCTTCGATTGGTTCGGCATGGAGAGGAGAGTAATTCATGGAAGATCAAATGGGAACCCCTCTACAACGGCGGAAAATGGATGTACACGTATCTTATGTGGACCATACTGAAATTATTTGGAATCGCAGCCTGCTTTTATGCAGGTCTGACCGCTTGGATCTTTTTCTCACAGCACAGATTGCTTTACCGGGCGACGCAGACCCTGGTCGCCTCACCTGCTGATAGGGGATTGTGTCACGAGGACATCTGGCTGAAAAATAGCTTCGGAACTCGTCTTCACAGTTGGTGGCTTCCTGTGAAAAATCCGCGTTATGTGGTTCTTTTTTCTCATGGGAATGGGGGGAATGTTTCACATCGGCTCGAAACACTGTCTCTTTTCAATACCATGGGGTTTTCAACCTTGATCTACGAGTATTCCGGGTATGGACAAAGTCAGGGGCAGTCTTCGGAAAAGGCCATGCGGGCTGACGCACGGGCAGCCTGGGAGTGGCTTGTTCGTGAGAAGGGGGTGCCCCCGGAACGGATCATTTTGTTTGGCCGGTCTTTGGGAGGCGGGGTGACAGGACTTTTGGCCCGGGACTTGGCAGACCAAGGGGTGTCTCCTGCCGCGCTGATTATGGAATCGACTTTCTCCTCCATGACGGATATGGCCACTAGAAAATATCCTTGGCTGCCGGTTCGCTGGCTGGTCCGATATCGATACGACACGATGGTGAATTTGGCAGCGGTTCACGTACCTGCGTTATTTTTGCACTCCCCGGACGATGATATCGTTCCTTATGCGTTTGGGGTCCGCCTCTTTCAGTCCTATTCAGGGCCGAAAACTTTTTTTGAATTGAGTGGAGAACATACCACAGGATTCCTTTCGATGGGCAGCAAATATGTCGATGGATTGGAATCTTTTGTCTCTTCCTTGCCGTAGCTTCTTTTCGGTTACGCGGGTATGGCTAGCAGGAAAAAATATCCTGTTGAGAAATGTTTCTTAATATAACTTTTTAAAATAAATAAACATTTATATTATTGCATGGCTTTTGCTTCTCTTTTAACGATTTGAAAAGGAGGAACACTATGCCTGGTATGGAAGCTCTGACGGGTCTTGAACCCCGTCTTGACCAGCTCAGCAAGAAGATTCAGGAGATACGGGAACGGTCACAGCCCCGTCAGTCCGAAAGTGTCGACAGTGCCATGGGTGTTATAGAGGGGAACCTCGGGCGGCAAGAGGCCCGTTTGGCATCCATGGATGTGAAGGAACTGTCTGGGCACTTATTACAGCAGCAAGGCGTTGTTCATTCGTTGGACCCGGCCAAAGTTGCTGATTTGATCAGCGACCCTTTCGAAGACTAACAGATCAAGATCGTGATTTTTTTCCCTGACTTGTGCTTGAGCGCAAGTCAGGGTGTTTTGCGTGCCTTTTCTTTGAACATCCAATAGAGTGGCATAGTTGTGCCTTTTCCTTTTTGCGCTTGTCTTTGTTGGTGCGAGGGCTTCTTGAAGTGGATGGTTTCATTTTTATTTCCAACAGTGTTGAGCAGTTGTCTTGGAGCAGTCGTTTTTTTGTCCGAAACCACTTGCGTCGTCTTCTGGCGGAGCGTATATTTGGATCAAAGGCTGGAAACCCTCCAGTGTGAGGGATGAGAGAAACAATCAAAGGAGGGTGGGAGGAAATAGACATCGATTTCTTCTGTAAGACATCTGGCGAATTGAGTCGCCCTGCTCCCAGAAAGAGCGCCGTGCGCCATACCAAACGCACCAGGTCGTCATAAAGTGTTTATTTTGAAATGTCAGACCCTGGTACCAAGCCGGAGAATCCGGCAAGGCGCACTTTCCTTTGCCTCAGCCCATTTTATTTTCTTCTTGTTCTGGACAAACGGCTCAGGATGCTTATGTATAAAGTGTAAGGCAAGAGCCATGACATAGACGGAATGAACCTTGACGGAGGGTGTGCCGCAATAAAACCATCTCAATCATATAACCGCGAAATGAGTCGCGACCAGAACCATTAGAGTGCGCATCAAGCCCATGGCAGAAAAGCCGGGGACCGCCGGGCAAACCGGCCAGCGCACTTTTTTTTATCTTTCTTACCTTTCCTGATCGACATTCTCCTTCCCTCATCCCCGTATACATTGTAGCTTTTACGCAGGCCTGTTGATTGGCCGTGGCGGATGATCCGTGTCCCATGGTATGGACATGATCATGAAGTATTTTTTCCCTCTTCCTGTTTTTCTGCTGTTAGGAGCGATCAGTCTCGCTGCCTGCGGGGCTGATACTGTGCCCTCAGAGAAGGCTGTTCCCGATGTTTCTCCTAGGGAGACGACTGAAGCGAGGCGTGTGCTCATGCCTCGATTGCACGAAGCCGTGGGAACGGTGCAAGCCCGTACCGAGAGTCGTGTGGAATCACAGGTGACCGGGCGGGTTCTCAAAATTCTGGTCCATCCGGGTGATACGGTCAGGGCTGGTGATGAACTGGTGGTGCTCGATAGCCGCGCTGCCCAGGCTCGTCTGGAACAGGCGCGACAGGCATTGGAATCCGTGAACAGTCTGACCGGCCAGGCACGGGATGTCCTGGGCGCTGCCAAAGCTGATTTTGACAAAACGGAATCCACCTATCGGCGCATGAAGCAGCTTAACAGTCAGAAGGTCGTGACGGATGAAGAAGTGGAGAAAGCCGAGTCTGCATTTCTTCAGGCCAAAGCCCGGCTCGGTCAGGCTCAGGAAGGATTGGCTGCGGCTCGATCTCGCGGCAGGGAATCGGCCAAGGTCGTGCAGGAAGCTGAAATAGGGCTTGGCTATACCACTATCAAGGCTCAGGAAGCAGGTGAAGTGGCCAGACGGCAGGCCGAACCGGGAGACCTGGCCTTTCCGGGCAAGGAATTGCTGACATTGCAAACCGGGACCAGCCTTCGGCTCGAAGCAATGGTCCGTGAAGGGCTTATTGATCTGGTGCATCTCGGTGACAGCGTTGACGTGATCATTGCAGCCTTGCGCGATCCGTATCCTCTTTCCGGGACAGTGGACGAGATTGAACCTCTGGCAGATCCCGTTACCCGTTCATTCCTTGTCAAAGTTCGTTTACCCGAAGTACCGGGAGTCTATCCAGGTATGTTTGGGAGATTACGCGTTCCTCTCGGAGAGCGGGAGACTGTCCTTGTCCCGGAGAAAGCCATTACCAGGGTCGGGCAGTTGGAGACAGTCAGGCTTTGTTCCGGCGAAACATGGCAGACTGTTTTTGTTCGAACCGGCACGAGACATGGACCTGATGTTGAAATCTTGTCAGGCTTGTCCGGCGGAGAGATTCTGGGACTTGGAGCAGGGGAGGAGTAATGCCTGAACAAACCCCTGAGCGCCTCGGTCTTATTCCGTCGATCGTGCGTTTTTTCCTGACCTCGAAAATGTCGGTGATCTTCGCTTTGGCCTCCATTATCCTTGGTGTTGTTTCGGTCATGGTGACTCCCAGGGAGGAGGAGCCGCAGATAGTTGTGCCCATGGCTGATGTGATGGTGCAGGTTCCGGGTGCGACGGCTGATGAGGTGGAGAAACTCGTCACCACGCCGCTTGAGCGGTTACTCTGGCAGATAGATGGGGTGGAGTATGTGTATTCGACCTCATTTAAAGACGCGGCAGCGGTTACTGTCCGTTTTTTTGTGGGAGAGGACCGGGAGAAGGCTCTTATAAAATTATACAATGCCATTCAGAAGAATGTTGATCTTGCTCCGGCTATCGTTTCGGGGTGGGTCATCAAACCTGTCGAAATAGATGATGTTCCTCTTGTCGCGTTGACTCTTCATGCGGAGCACGGGTTCGAGAACCGCTACACGGATTTTGATCTCAGGCGTATGGCGGAAGAGTTGTTTCACCGACTTGCCGAGATCGAGGATGTGTCCAGAATTTCGCTTTATTCCGGCCGTAGCCGGGAAGTTCGGGTGGAAATACGCCCGGAGCGGTTGGCAGGATTCAACATTTCGCCGCTGGAGGTCTTTCGGGCCTTGAAAGGCGCTGATCGATCCCTGTCCGCCGGGGTTTTGGTTTCTGGCGACAGAGTGCGACAAGTGGTGAGTCAGTCCTTTTTGCTCTCAGCCGAAGATACGGCTTCATTGGTTGTTGGTGTTTTTGACGGCAGGCCTGTTTATCTGCGTGATGTGGCAGAGATTCTTGATGGTCCTCAGGAACCCGCCGGGTATTCCCGTATCGGATTCACCAATATGGCCCTGAGCGAAAATGCCCCTTCCGTTGGCTCTGTGTCTCGTCCGGCTGTGACCATTGGCGTGTCGAAGAAAAAAGGGGTCAACGCTGTTGCCGTGGCAGATGCCGTGGTCAGTCGGGTCAAAACTCTGGAGCGTGAAGTCCTGCCGGATGGGGTGACTGTCACTGTCACCAGAAATCATGGAAAAACAGCGCAGAGCAAAGTCAATGAGTTGCTTTCCTCTTTGCTGTTCGCGATCCTCACAGTAGTGGCTTTGCTCGCTTTCTCTCTGGGATGGCGGGAGGCGTTGGTGGTGGCTCTGGCTGTGCCCATGAGCTTTTCTTTGGCCCTTTTTATCAATTATCTCTTTGGTTATACCATTAACAGGGTGACATTGTTTGCCTTGATTCTTTCATTGGGATTGGTGGTCGATGATCCCATCACCAATGTGGATAACATCCAGCGACATATTCGCATGGGGCTGAAGTCCCCCCTGGAAGCCACTCTGGATGCGGTGAAGGAAGTCTTGCCTCCGGTTATCATGTCTACACTGGCGATAATTGTTTCTTTTACCCCACTTTTTTTCATCACTGGCATGATGGGACCGTATATGGCGCCCATGGCCGCCAATGTGCCACTCACGGTTACTTTTTCCACTCTCGCGGCTTTGACCGTGGTGCCGTGGCTGGCCTCTTTACTGCTTCGTTCCCGAGGAATGGCTGTGAGAAACGCTCTCCCGGAGAAATCGCATGCGCAAGGGGATGTGAGCAGGGCTCTTGAAAGGATATATGGAAAGATTGTCAGACCATTTCTCGGGTCATCTCGTAACAGATGGCTGTTGCTTTTAGGCATTGTCAGTGGATTGGCCCTTTGCGGCGGGTTGGTGGTTATGCGGCTGGTTCCACTCAAGATGCTGCCTTTCGACAACAAGAATGAATTGCAATTGATGCTGGACATGAACGAAGGTACCACCTTGGAGCGGACGGACAGGACTGTACGCGACTTCGAATCTTATCTGCGGTCTGTCCCTGAAGTAGCCAATTTCGTGACCTATTCCGGATTTCCTTCGCCCATGGATTTCAATGGCATGGTGCGTCATTATTACTGGCGTGATCAGCCCAATCTTGCAGATATCAGGGTCAATCTTGCGGACAAGTCCCAGCGGACCATGCAATCTCATGCCATAGGGCTTCGGATCAGAGATGAACTGCACGCCATTGCAGAGCGGAATGGGGCGGCGCTCAAGCTGGTGGAAACACCGCCTGGCCCCCCTGTCCTCGCGACTCTGACCGCAGAAATTTATGGTAAACCGAATGTTCCTTACACGGCTCTGCTCGATGGGGCCAGCCATGTTGTTTCTCTTATGAAAGACCGTCATGGGGTGGTGGACGTCGATGTTTCCGCAGAGTCCGATCGGTTGATGGTGGATTATGTTCTGGACAAGGAAAAGGCGGCCCTGCACGGCGTGACTGCCGAAGATGTGGTGGAAACCCTGCGTTTGGCTCTCAGTGGCAGTACTCCCGCCTCTGTGCATCTTTCAAGTGAGCGGCAGGCTTTGCCAGTGAGGTTGGTTCTGCCGAGAGTTCTGCGGACTTCCATTGAAACACTTGGTGAGCTGATGATGAAATCTTCCGAGGGAGCCATGGTTCCCTTGGCTGAATTGGGATCATTTCATATGGTTCCGGTAGACCAACCTATCTTTCACAAAAATCTGCGCCGGGTCGCTTATGTCTATGCGGATACGGCTGGACTGCCGCCGGGGGAGGCTGTTCTTGACCTTCAGGCTGCGGTGGACAGGGATCCTATGCCCCCGGGCACATGGGTTGAATGGGCTGGAGAAGGAGAATGGAAGATCACGCTTGATGTCTTTCGTGATCTGGGGCTTGCCAATGCGGCGGCAATGCTGGGGATTTTTATTTTATTGGTCATTGAAACAGGCTCTTTCATCATGCCTCTTCTGATCATGTCGGCAATTCCTTTGACTCTTTTGGGTATTCTGCCCGGATTCTGGCTCCTGAATGTGCTGGCAAGTGAGACTGTTGGCGGATATGGCAATCCGATTTTTTTCACGGCAACTTCCATGATCGGCATGATCGCCCTCGGCGGCATCGTCATTCGAAACTCTCTCGTGCTCATTGAGTTCATCCAGAGTGAAGTCAAGAACGGCATGCCTGTCAAAGATGCCATTGTTCGCTCCGGGGCGGTCCGTATGCGACCCATTTTGCTGACAGCTCTGACGACGGCTCTGGGGGCATGGCCCATCACGTTGGACCCCATTTTTTCCGGGCTGGCCTGGGCATTGATTTTTGGCCTGATCGCATCCACGCTGTTCACGCTCGTGGTTGTGCCAAGCGGTTACTACGCCTTGTATGGAAGGGATACAGGAGAGATCGTTGCCTCCTAGACCGGCAACCCTTTCTTGTACCGATCCGCTTTCATGGCTTCAAGCAACCGATTGGGAACATCGAGAAAGCCTCGGCCTTTGCCAAGCGCTATCTTGGGTTTGACCGAACCATGGAAATCGGACCCGCCACTGGCCAGAAGGCCCAACCGTTCGGTCATGGCCGCGTATGCTTTGGTATCGGCTTCATTGTGCTCGGAGTAGTAGACTTCCATGCCGTCCAGACCCAGAGTTTTCAGGTCACTGACAAGAGATTCGGTTTCGCGCATGTTCAGCCCCAATGCAAAGGGATGAGCGAGGATGGAAGTCGCTCCGATGGAATTGAGGATTTCCAGTGCCTGCCTGGGTTCCAGTTTCCGTTTTGGGACATAGGCCCGTCCATTATCTCCCAGCCAGACCTTGAACGCTTCCTCAATGGATGAAACAACCCCGAGTGAAAGCAATTCCTGGGCAAAATGAGGACGGCCAATGGTTCCGCTGGCACGGGCTGCCACGGCTTCATAGGTTGTATGAATACCTAGCTTTCGCAGTTTTTCGACTATTTCATGATTACGGTTCAGGCGGCCCTCGATGACCCAGTCAAATGCCTTTCTCAAGTCTTCCGAATCCTCCGGCAACCAGAGTGCCACGACGTGCATCCATCCGGCCCCTTCAGGAGAGACAAGGCTCAATTCTGCACCGGGAATGACTTCAACGCCGTAACGTTTTCCGGCTTCCATAGCCTCCCTGACTCCGGAAAAAGTGTCGTGGTCAGTCAAGGCAATGGCATCAAGGCCTATTTCATGTGCATGGCGCACGAGTTCGGTCGGGGTGAAAGTGCCGTCAGACGCGGTGGAGTGAGTGTGCAGATCGATGCTCATGATACGTGATGCCCTGGTGATAAAGTGGTTTACAGCCACGGTTGGATACAGTGGTCATGCAAACTGTATCAGCTTACCCCGAGTCAGGTAAAGAGAGCTCTGTCATATTCCCGTTTCCTGATGTTCATGGAAATGACTCGGGGAAGCATCTTTTGAAGGACTCCGGATATGGTTGCCTTCATTCCATGGTCGATGTAGATATTGTTCATTCGCCCAAGGAGGAACCATGGCACTGAATAAAGAACTCGTGAAAACTTTGGCCTGCCCGCAATGCAAAGGCTCCCTTACTGTTCAACCTGCTGAGGATGGACTTGCCTGCGCGGTCTGTAAGAAAATTTATCCGGTCAAGGATGATATCCCCATCATGCTCGTCGATCAGGCCATAGCAGAGCAGGAGTGGACTGGATCGAAATAGCGTTGGAAACGTGTTTCTATTTGGTGCGTCAGATCATGTTTCAAGGTCTGACGCACATTTTTTTCCACAGGCTCTCTTGACGGCGGAAAAAGCGTGCCTATTTTCTCAAGTACCAAGAGAAAAGGAGGTTTGAATCATGGTTATTGATTTCAATACGCTGTATAATTTTCCTTCAAGATTTGACCGAGTGTTCGAGGATGTTTTTAAATCGTCAATGGCAGAAGAACGACGATTGGCCTACCCTCCCTTGAATTTAAGCAATGATGAAGAGGCTGTCTATGTTCGTGCCGAGGTTCCTGGTGTACGGCTTGAGGACATGGAATTAACCCTGACAGATAAAACCCTGGTCCTTAAGGGCGAGCGGCATGCGCCCCAGGGGAGATACTATCGTCAGGAGCGCCCAGTGGGTGTTTTCAACAGGGTTATAAACATAGGTGTGCCGGTTGAAAGGGATAAGGTGACTGCAACTATGACAGATGGTGTTCTGACAGTCACGCTGCCCAAGGCCGACGAAGTCAAGCCGCGCAATATCAGTATTGATATCGCTTAAAGGAGGGTGTCATGAGTGAACTAGCCAAAAAAGAAGAAAGAAATGTGCCGCGCTATCGTCCGGCGACAGATATCATCGAACTGGAAGACGGCTTTCGTATCTACATTGACCTGCCTGGTGTAAAGCGGGAAGACTTGACCATTGATTTACAGGACGATGAACTGGCGGTATCCGGTCGAACATCTCTTGATCCAGCTTCTGGTGAGCATTTTCTGGAGATGCAGTTCGGGAATTGTGAGTACATGCGATCCATTTCCGTTACGGATATTATCGACCGAGAGAATATCAAAGCGAACCTGGAAGGCGGTGTGCTTGAATTGGTCCTGCCCAAGGTCCGTCAAATCCAGCCTCGGCAGATAGAAATTACCCAGCTATAAAAAAGCCATTCCCATTAAAAAGGAAAGCCCCGGCTCGCAATGAACCGGGGTTTTCCTTTTTTTTCCAAATCGCTAGGAGTTCATTTCATCAATCAAGGCACGAAGCTGATTGGACAATTTGACCAACTCCGTGATTGCCGAGGCAGACTGGTTCATACCCTGCACGGTTTCGCTGGCGATCATGTTGATATCATCCACCGCCTGATTGATTTCTTCACTGGCAGCAGATTGTTCTTCTGCTGCGGTGGCGATGGACTGAACCTGCCCGGAGGTCTCATCGGCGAATTCAACTATCTGACTGAGGGACGCCCCGGATTGGTTGGCCAATTCCGTGGCGCGTTCAACTGCCGTGGCTGCCGTATCCACGCTTCGGATATTGGCAGCAGCACCGTCTTGAATGGTTTGAATGGCTGTGCCGACCTGTTTGGTAGCATCCATGGTTTTTTCCGCCAGTTTGCGAACTTCATCAGCAACAACCGCGAAACCGCGTCCGGCTTCGCCCGCTCGGGCCGCTTCAATGGCGGCATTGAGCGCGAGGAGATTGGTTTGGTCGGCAATATCCTCGATGACATTCATTATTTGGCCAATATCAGTGGTTTGGGTTCCCAATTGGTCCATGGACCCTTTGAGGGTCGCGGTCAATTGGTGGACCTCACTGATAGCCTGGATAGCATCCTTGACGATCCGCGCGCCTTCCTGTGCCTGGTCCTTGGCCTGCTGGGCGGAACTGGCGGAACTGGCCGAGTTCTGGGCCACTTCAAGAACCGTCGCATTCATTTCTTCCATGGCGGTGGCGGTTTGTGAAGTCCGTTCGCGTTGGACTTCGGCTCCGTTGCTGACCTGATCGGCCTGTGAAGAAAGCTGATCGGCAGCACTGGTCACTTGTTCAGCTATGAGAGAGGCATCGTGAGCAACGTGTTGCATCTTTGTCAGTAATGAATTGGCTTTATCTTCCTGTTCCTTGGCTTCACTCATGGCGGTTTCGGCCTTGCCCTTGGCAACTTCGGCTTCTTCCTTCTGTTGAGCAGCCTCCAGCATTTTTTCCTTGAGATTTTCAACCATCTTGGCAATGGCATCTTTCACGATCCTCAATTCAGCGGAGAAGGAACCCTCAGGCGTTGCCGTCAATTCGCCTTCTGCAACAGACTGTGCAAAATTGCGGATACGGAAAAGGGGTGAAACAATAACCAGGTTGACCAGGAACCAGGATGCAGCTCCAATGAGAAGGAGAATGATCATTGTTTCGACGGCCGTGAACAATTTTGCATCCACTATCTTGGCTTGGGCTGCATCAAGGGAGGCAATGATTTCAAAGGCTCCGTGAATTTCACCCTCTTTCCAACCTTCTCGCGTGCCCCCTGCCGGATCAGTGGAACCTTTGGGGTCACCATGGCAATAGAGGCATTCTTTCGATAATCTGATGGGGCGGAAGTAGCGAATCTGGTGTTCCTCCTCCAGGAGATATTCCTCAAGGTTTTCAGCCTTGAGTTTGTCGAGGATCTGGAGTTCCAGTTCCGTGGGAGTATTGATGGGATTTCTCGGAGAAACCTTGGGAGCTCTGAATTTGTAGTCAAGCTTGTCCGCATTGAGCTGCGCCATATTGATAGCCGTGATAATGGGGACAGCTTCCAGCAGCTTTTCTTTGGTTTCAAACTCTTCAAAAGGTTTTATGACGCCCATGTTGAGTTTTTTGGACATTTCATCCCGTGCAGCTTCAGCCATGAGAATGACTGCCCGGCTTTGGTGCAGGATGTCTTCCCGTCCCGCTTTGCTGATCTGGCTGACTTGTTGGAAAACCAAAACCGTGGCCATAATGACCGGACCTGCTATTGCCAAGGCCAGAATCTTGTATTTCAGACTGACATTTTCAAACATGAAGAACCTCGCGTGAAGGCTGATGGAAAAGATATATACAGTACAGTGGAAATCCGATCACAAAAGGAAATGTAGCAGAAAAAAAAAGAGTGGGGAATTAGAATGTAACTTTCAAGGGTATTACATCGCTTTTTCTCCAGGATGATTCTTTATGGGGATGGGGAAAAATCCGCAGCAGTCTCATCATGGTTCATGCGAACCTACATGGCCCAGGTTTCAAGATCAATGAGACCGAGCCTGGCTGCGTATCGTATCAGTTCAACGGTGCTTTGAAGACCAAGTTTCTTCATCAAATTTGTTCTGTGATTTTCCACTGTTTTCGGGCTGATGTAGAGTTTGTCAGCAACCTCCTTGGTCGTCAATCCTTCAGCCAGCATTCGCATGACCTCCTGCTCGCGCGAAGTCAGGGTAGAATATGGGTCCTGTTCATTTTCATGTGTATTACCCTTGGCTTGGAGCAGTTTGAAGACAACTTCTTGCGAAAGGGCATTGTCCAGAAAGAGTTCCCCCTTGGCGACGGTATCCAATCCCTTGATAAGGTTGGACGCGGCTGATTCTTTGATCATGTACCCTGTGGCCCCTGCTCGAAAGGCCTCGACAATGTAATCTGCCTCGGAATGCATGGAAATGATGATGAAGTTGGTGGAGGGGAGCGCTTCCTTGAGTTCACGCATCATCTGTATGCCATTTTTACCGGGCATGGATATGTCCACCAACATGATATCCGGTTTATGTTTCTTGCCCAGTTTGATGCCATCCCTGCCATTGCCTGCCTCGGCCACGACTGTGTAGCGTTTGTCTCGGTTGACGATGGTTTTCAAGCCTTCCCTGAAGAGCGGGTGGTCGTCGACTATTATGAGTTCCATTGTGCCATTACCTCCTGGCGCTCGTGATGGGGATGGTGAAAATGACCCTGGTCCCGGTGCCGATGCGTGATTGCAATTCCATGGACCCGCCTATCAATTTTGCTCTTTCTTCCATACTGCGCAGCCCCATACGGCGTTCTTTAGCTGCTTCGGCCACTCGTCGCGCCACAGGGAAGCCATCTCCATTGTCCTCAATACGGATGAGCAGGTTGGGATAACTTGTGACCAGGCGGACGGTCGAACGGGTGGCATTGGAGTGTTTTCCCATGTTGCTCAGTGCTTCTTGCACCATTCTATAGATGTTGATTTCCGTATCAAAATCCAGTTTTGTATTTTCAATGCCTGTGGAAAAAAAGTCAATATCAACGCGTGTTCTGCCTGAAACTTCTTCGCAGTGGCGCTCCAGTGCCAAGGGGAGTCCCAGCTGGTCGAGGGCAGGAGGTCTCAGGCCATAAGCGATGTCCCGCACAGCGGCAATCGCCCCCCTGATGATATCGGTGACCGCATCGCTGCGGCGGATGACCTTTGCTGCCACGGCAGGTGCACCGTCAAACAGGGTTTCCATGTTCAACACTATGGATGACAGATCCTGAGCCACATTGTCGTGCAGGTCTCGAGATATACGCTGACGTTCGTCCTCCTGGACCCGAATGATCTGACGGGTCAGGGAAAGTATCTGGTCCTGTGCCTTCTGGCGTTCTTCCACTTCTCGGGTCAATTTGAGGTTGGTTTGCGAAAGTTCTGCCGTCCGTTGCCTGACGCGGGCTTCCATTTCGGCATGGGCCACACGCAGTTCCTGTTCGAGCGCCTTATAGTGGGAAATGTCGGTGATAATTTTTAGTTCAGCGTTTTTACCGCCCCATCGAATGGGTTTGATGCTCAGGGTTATCCATTTGATTTCTCCCTGCTTGGTAATGACCCGGAGTGTGGCAAATCCCTCTTCCCGCAGACCGGAAGAGTATTCGGCCATCTGCTGCATGGCGTGAGTCTTGTCCTCGGGGTGGGCAACCTCAAAAGGACTGAGCAGCATCAGTTCTTCATAAGAATAGCCAAGAATTTCGCTCAGGGCGTCATTGGCAAACATTGGTTTGTCATTCAGGGCAACGACGACTCCTTCCTGAGCATTCTCCACCAGGACTCGGTATCGTTCTTCGGACTCCATCAGTGCCTGCTCGGCGCGTTTTCTCGGAGTCACATCAATGAGTGAAACAATCATCCGAGAGAGCGATCCCTGATATTCCGGCGGGACCGTGAAATGAACAACCACCCAGATAATCTTGCCTTCAAGTGTTCTATGGGTAATTTCCCCACTGTATTCACATCCCCCGGATGCAAGCAGAATCATTTCCTCGGCAAAGGCGGCCATGGATCTTTCCGTGAGGATCTTGTCGAGATTCCCCATCAGCTCGGCCTGGCTGTCGGCCCGGAGCAATTCAAGAGTGGCTTTGTTGACGGCCACGACTTCCACCAGTGACGCGCAGGTGCCCAGTGACTCGGGATTTTCATGGAAATAACTTCTGAAATCGCTGATACCCTGAAGTTTGAGCTTGTCGAAATATGCTTTGAGCCGGGTCAGATCCTCTTCCCACAATGAGATGGGAGAGTCTTCAAACAGGGTTCGAAACCTGGATTCACTGCGCCTCATGGCGTCTTCGGCCCACTTTCGCTCCGTAATATCCCGGCTGACGCCCAGATAGCCAGAGGGTTTGCCATTGGCAGTGAAGGTCCTCCGGATGACGGTTTCAGCCCACACTAAACTTCGGTCTTTTCGAACATGCTCGTACACATTGATGTTCGTGTCGGAAAACTGGCCTTGTTTTTCGGCTTTGTGGCGTTGTCGATTGCTGAGAAGGAGGGCTTGCCATGATTGGTGTGTAAACAATTTTTTGTAGTCGAGCCGTTTGAGTTCTTCAGGCGTGTATCCCCATAATGCTTCGGCTGAGGGGGTCGCGTAGGTAAATTCTCCGGCAGTATTCTGGGTCCAGACCACATCCGAGATGTTCTCCACTAGCAGGCGGTATTTCTTTTCACTGGCCTTGAGCGCCTGTTCAGCGGCTTTGGCTTCCGTGACATCCGTGGCAATTCCCTCGATGGCAATGGTTTTTCCTTTGCCGTCCCGGATCAGGACAATGCGTTGTCGAACCCATCGAACAGCGCCTGACTTGTGGATGAATTGATATTCGTATTCCGACCGAATTCTGTCATCATGGTGTTCATTCCAGCACTGGCGTGCATATTCTTGCCAGTCAGGATGAATGATTCTGAAAATGAGTGAGCCGTCCTCCATGAATTCCTCGGCCGTGTAGCCGGAAAATTGTTCCACGGACGGGCTGATATATTCATAGAGACCGTCAGGAACCCGGATTCTGAAGAAAATATCACTGGTGGAACTGGAGATGAAGTGCAGGCTTTCCCGAGTCGATGCCAGATCTTCCTGCACGGCGTGTCGTTCCGTGACATCAGTAATGATTCCTTCAATGGCTATGGGCGAGCTGCCTTCATCCTTGACAACGGTGATGCGTTGGTTGACCCAGCGGAAAGAGCCATCCTTGTGTCTTAAGGGTTGCTCGTATTCGTAGCGACTCTTTCCAGCCAGGAATTCTCCCCACCACATTTCGAAGGTCTCTATCCAGTCTGCGGGGGTGAGCCGTTCAAAGAGTCGAGGTGTCTGGTAAAAATCCTGGGGGGGATATCCTGTGATGCTTTCGATGGCTGAGCTGATGTAATCATATCGACCATCAGTCAGACGCAACCGAAAGAGGCAGTCACTGGTATTTTCTGAAAGGAATTTCAGGTGGCGTTCCGTCTGAGTCAGGGCATTGCGCAATCGCATGGATGCGGATGCATCGCGCATGACGGTAATGACGTGAATCAAACGTCCGTTGTCATCGAAAACAGGGTCTATACGCCCCCATATGGCACAGAGACGCCCTGCTTTGGTTCTGATCGTGTATTCGCCTTCCCAACTTTTTCCGGAATTGATGGTCGGGATAATGACCTCGGCATAGAGAAGACGCGTTTGTTCCACGAGGATTTCATCGAGACTTTTTTCCTGAAGTTCTCTGAGCGTGTAACCATAAAATTCGAGAAAGGCATGGTTTGCATAAACCGGGCGCAGGTCTTTGTCCCGAATGGACATGGCTACCCCGGATGCTTCCAGAACCTGTTTGAACAGGCGCTGTTGCATTTTTTCTTCACCCTGGAGGTCGCCTGGTCTGTGAAAATTCGGAGTTTTTAATTTGGTTCTCATTGTAATTCAGTCAGTTAATTGCTCTGTTATCCATAAGATGCCTGAATGTGAAGCATAGCGTATTCAGGTGATAAAAGGAAGGTTGATATCCCATCAATTCAGCAACATCCCTAGTCCTGCTCTCTTGGAGAGCTTTGGGATCGAATCCAGGACACGGCCAATCGGGCGTGGTCTTCGGAAACATTTTCAACCCATCCGGATTCTTCGCCTTGTGCAGCCATGACATCCCGGCTTGCTTTGAGAGGTGCCAAAACGATCGTGAAGGGGCGGCCCTGTGTCTCTCGTAATGTTTCCAGTTGACTGACCAGTGACTTCCATTTGTTGGTTTCACGTCCGGTGATCAGCCAGAAGGTCGGGACAGTCAGGGTCGAGATGACATTCATATCAGGAAGCATGTCCGGTGACGCGGAGTCGTCCAACAGACAAACGACAAAGGCGGGAGGATTGGTCGAGGCACACGCCGCGCTGACAACAGGGGCCACGCCATTCCCATTCCCCCACAGTCCTGGAACCCGAGTTTTCCCGTGCAAGCGAGTTGTGAGTTCCCGCAAGGCCGCCCTGGTATCGACCACGAGATCGTGCTGGCTCCCGGAGGGGGAGCCGTCTTCACATCCCCGTATCTGGAAAGAAAGTGAGGCTATCCCCTGCGCCGAAAGCGATCGTGTAAATCCGTGCACCAGACCCGGCTCCACACACTGGTTGCCATGGACAAAGACCACTCCGATAGTGACAGCATCGGATGGAGGCCAAGACGCATACCCCTTGTGGTCTTTGCCTCCGGCCGTAAAGGATATCTCTTCTTCTCTGACATGAATCTTGTGGGGGTAGTGGGCAATGCGGTCATCATCGGTCATAAGGATGAAGCGCTCAATCCGATCGTTTTTTGCCAGAAAGGTGACACTGCCTGTGACAGGTTCATCTTCGTAAAGTGAAGGGCCGATTGTGTAGACGTACTTTCCGAATTCCTTCATGCGACGCAGCGTCTTGTTTTTGGAGTCATAGATAAGGAATCGGCCGTATTTGGTGTTACGGGCATCAATGATGGAGATGGTACGGTTGTCTTTCGTGGTGAATTGGCCGGAAAATTCATCAGTTGAGTAGGAGTAATAGTCAGCCATCATTGTTCGGCCAAAGCGCGCCTCGTGCCCCCGGTGGACGATCGTGTCGTTTGTGCGGACATCTATCCGCGTGGCTGGTTTTGTGGAGTTCGGGATTTTGACTGGGCTTATTTCCACGACTTCAGACGGCAATAACGGTCCCTGTGTATTCCTCGGCTCAAGGGAACTTGGGGGAATCTCCGGTTTGTCATGATCTTTGCGTCCGGGGGTGACCGGATCGGGAAGGGGACGATCGTCATCAAGAATCACGGTTTTATCTGCAGGAAGAGGCCGCACGGATTCCGATGGCCGGTCCTGAAGGGGGATCAAGGGTGACTCTGGTTGCGACAAAGCAGGGAGTGGAACAATGACAGTCGGTGTCTCCAGTTCAGTCAGTTCCACTTCCATGATATCAGGCAACTTCGGCGGTACCATGCGAATCGCCTGGGCAAGGAACAGTGCCATGCCTATGTGGAGAAAAAGTGAGAGGAACCAACTGACGTACCGCATGTCTGCCTGCCGTTCTTGTATAAGCCCATTCTGGAGTTTTGACGCATTGCCGCTCCGCGCGGGCGCATGGTGACGTATCAGTCCCCGCTCCAGAGTAAGGCTGACACCTTTTTCATCTGTAAACCTGCCACCACGAGAATGCAAGCCGCATTATTTGTATAAGCGATTGTCATTTCAGACGATTACAGTGGGGTTCCCTGACTTGGACATGCCGTGGACAGTTTCTTCTCGTGTGGATCAATCAGGTTGTTCTCCAGAGCAACTGACGATAGAAAGAGCTGTATAGTCAAATCCCGGCGGGCGTTGCCCCAGGGAAAGGAGAGGTTCATTGCGGATTTTCATATTGGCTGGCAGGGAAATGGAAGAGCCATTTCTTGAGTGGGTGCTTGGTGATGCGGAAATGACAGTGGTCCGGTCCGCCACTGTATCACGGGGAATCAGGCGGCTGGAAGGGGTTTCTGCGGAGTGTGCTTTGATTGTGCCGGATACCGAGGATCGGACGTGGGTAAGAGCGATTCAGCGGGTTCGAAAGGAACACCGACTCCATTGCATCGTGTTAGGGAATGGCATTGAAGAAAAGGATGCTTTGGCCGCAGGTGCTTTTGATGTTTTTGATCGCAAGGATGTCAGCCGGGAGATGATGGCCCGGAGTCTTCGTCATTTGCACGGGCGCATTGAGCTTGAGCAATCCCTTGAGCGAAAAAAGGCCGAATTGGACTGGGTCGAAGAAACTGCTCGGTTGGGAAGCTGGCAGTTGCAGATTGGTGGCAAGACAAATTGGTCACAAGGGTTGAAGAATATCTTGGGAGATGAAGGACGTCTGACAGGTGACTTCTCCAGTCTTCGTTCTTTTATTTATCCAGAGGATCGGGAAATATTCGATGCCGCCAATACCGCCACTTTCAGGCAGGGGTGGCCCTTGGATTTCGAGTATCGCATTGTCACTGATCAGGATTCGATTCGGTACCTCCATCTGCATAGGCGTGTGGAGCATGGGCAAGGTGGTCAGGTTGATAAGGCATTCGGCATGGTGCGGGACGTGACTGCAGAACGGGAATTCGAAAATTTTCTTTTCAAACGGGATGCGATTCTTCAGGTCGTGGGCAAGTTTGCCGAGCAATTCCTCCGTGAACCCAAGTGGGAAACCGGGATAGCCAGTGCCATGGAAGCTCTGGGTAAAGCGGTTCAGGTCTCCAGAACCTTTATCTTCCAGCTTGGAGACGAGATCGGGGGGGTACCGACAGCAACCATGATTCATGAGTGGACAGGGTCGGCGATGATGCCGCTTCTGGGTCGCTCGGAGGTTAGTAACCAGACGTTTTCACCGGTTTTTGACCGATGGCGGTCGATCTTGCGGAATCGTAAAGTCATTGCCGGTGTCATTCGAAATTTCCCATCCGATGAACGCCAGTATTTTCAGAAGACCGGAGCACGTTCGATCATGATCATTCCGGTGTTTGTTGGCCAGCGTTGGTGGGGCTTTATCGGGCTTTCCGAGCATGAAGAGGACCGGGAATGGGCACCGGTCGAGGTCGAGTCACTGACCATGGCGGCTGATATATTCGGTTCGGCCATCCAGCGTGAACGTATGGAACAGTTGTTGAAAAAAGCGAATCGTTCTGCGGAAGAAGCCAAGACCATAGCCCTGGACGCCAGTCGGGCCAAGAGTCGTTTCCTCGCCAATATGAGTCATGAAATTCGGACTCCCATCAGTGGAATCTTGGGTATGGCCGAAATGACTATCACCACGGGGTTGACCGCTGAGCAACGAAAGAACATGGATATGATACGGGATGCCTCCGGGGCGTTGCTTGCCATTGTCAACGATATCCTGGATCTTTCGAAAATTGAGGCTTTAAAGATGGACCTCAACCCGGAAGATTTTGATTTCCGGGCACTCATTGAGACAACTATGAGTCCTTTTGCGTCCGAAGCCGAGGTCAAGTCGCTCCGCTTGCACCACAAGGTGGATGCAGAGGTCCCGATCACGGTCAATGGAGACCCGGACAGGCTCGCGCAGATACTCAGGAATCTTGTCGGCAATGCCATGAAGTTTACCGAGAAGGGAGAAATCGCGCTGGATGTCACGGTGCAGGAATGGCTTGGGAATAGGGTCTGTTTGCTGTTGACGGTCAGGGATACTGGTAAGGGAATTGAGAAAGATTTGCATGACACCATTTTCGAGAGCTTTACACAGGCCGACAACTCAGTCCGCAAGAAGCATCAGGGGACCGGTCTGGGACTGACCATTTCCCGTGAACTTGCCAGGATGATGGGTGGCGAGATCAGTGTCGAAAGCGAACCGGGGCAGGGGAGCCTCTTCTCATTGACGGCATGGTTTGGACGGGTCAACAGAGCTGTGGGCAAAGGGGATACCGCCCCGATTTCCGTTCAGCACACATTGCATCTGAATTTGCTTTTGGCCGAAGATAATGCGCTCAACCAGAAGTTCCTGACACATTTCCTGACTCTGTTCGGCCATTCGGTGACCGTCGCGGGAAATGGTAGGGAAGCACTCGAAATATTAGAGAAAAACGGGCGTAAGTTCGATCTCGTCCTCATGGATATTCAAATGCCGGAGATGGGGGGCATGGAGGCAACACGCGCCATTCGGGAATCCAATGGCAGACATTATGATGCGACACTTCCAATTATTGCTCTCACTGCATATGCCATGAAAGGAGACAAGGAACGGATGCTCGCTGCGGGGATGGACGATTATGTCAGCAAGCCTGTGGATATGAAGGAACTTTCCGCAGCTATCGCGCGGTCCGTGGCGTACCGGGATCGTGGCAGGAAAAAGGTTCCGTCTTTTTGCGCACCTGTGAACAGGGCGCAGAAAACGAAGCCGGTTCACCTCGATATGGAAAGTCTTGTAGAGCGCTTCGATGGAAACATGCCGCTTCTCAAGGAAATTCTGGAGCTGTTTCTGACAGAATCTGAAGAAAAACTCGTCGTATTGCAACACTCTTTGGCAGAGAGAAACCTTGTGGAAGTCGGTGCCGTATTGCATTCCATCTCCAATATTGCCAGCCATGTACTGGCCATGGAGATCGTCACCCTGTCTCTTGAACTGGAGAAAGGGTGCAGCCAGGGTGAGATCGATACTGTCATGGATGGGGTTGCCCGGCTTCGTCCTCGGTTCGAGTCTCTCGTGGAGGAAGTTCGGCGACGGCTTATCTCCTTATAAGCCTTTGTCCCATTGCCTTTTTCATAATGAACGACTACAAAGAAGGGACCCCTCTTCCTCTTTCAGGAAGGGGGCAAACGAGGGGGGTGGACTCGGATGCTTGTCAGAGATTGGATGACGGTCAATGTCATCTCATTGGGAGTAAACTCCTCGGTCATGGATGCGGCGGAAATTCTACGCGAAAAGAATATCAGGCAATTCCCTGTTATTGATAATAAAGCCCGCTTGGTCGGCATTGTTTCAGACAGAGATATTCGCGATGCCATGCCTTCAAAATTCCTCCCAGGTGACGCAGTGTGTGAAAGGGGCGGGGGGCTGTATACCTTGACTGCCGGGGATATCATGACGCTTGATCCGATCACGGTTCCGTCCGATACCGCAGTCGATGAAGTGGCCAATATCCTGGTACAGCATAAAGTCGGTGGCTTGCCTGTCGTGGATGGGGGTGAGTTGATGGGAATTATCACCCAGGCAGATGTCCTTCGCTTTTTGTGTGCGGCATCGGGAGCCATGCGATCAAGTGTTCAGCTTGCTTTCCGGCTTGCGACCCGACCTTCTGCGCTCACGGAGCTTCTTGTGGATATCCAGGCCATGGGATTGGTTGTCAGTAATGTCTTTACTGCCAATGATGGGAATTCCAGAAAGGCCTATATCCGTATCGAGCGGTTGCAGGATAAGTCTATTGAACAGGTGATGGATGCGCTTCAGGGAAAGTACACGGTTCTTTTTTATGTCAATGAAGGCGTGACAGTGGACGTCAGTTGATACTTATTTTTGTTGTAAAAAAGGCCCGTTCGCATAGAGAACGGGCCTTTTCATTGTGTTCTGTTTAATCTGCGAGGGCTGCTTTGACGGTCTCGACGAGCTTGCGGGTATCGATGGGTTTGGTGAAGGTTTCCACCACATCGAAGACTTTGGCCAGCTCGACAATGGCTTCGGGGTTGAAGGCTTCACCACCGGATATGGCGATGAACTTGTGTGATTTATCTGATTTGATCAATTCTCCCATGACCTGAAGGCCGCCTTTCTTGGGGAGAAATATGTCGATGATGCTCAGGTCGATGTCCCTATCCTGACAAAGACGAATGGCCTCTTCCCCGTCTGCGGCTTCCACAATGGCAAAGCCTTCAGCTTCGAGCACGGACTTGAGCAGTTCCCGGATCATCGGCGCGTCATCTACTATCAATATGTTTTTCATTCTCGGTCTCCTTGGAAAGTTGGCTATCCGTTATTCGATATTAAGTATCCCTCTCGCCCTCGATGAACTGTAGCGCAGAAAACACTTCGGATTCAAGGGTTTTGAATTCACGCTCCGCAGAGGGGGTGTCTTTTTGTTTGCAGAAAAATTCCATCTGTTCTGCCACGGCTCCGGCCCGTCTGGCTCCGACTGTTCTGGCAGAGCCTTTTATGGAGTGAGCCAGACGTCTGGCATTTTCCCAATCCTTGCCCAGGATACCTTCCTTCAATTCCTGTATTTCTTCAGGAACATCCCGCAGGAATATTTCATCCATTCTGTCGAGCAGATCCTTGCGTCCGGCAAGCATATCCAAGGCTCCGGGCCTGTCAAAGGAATCGGCGTGGCCGTGGTTCGGTTCCGGTTCGGTCGGGGTGGTGTTGCCAAGAGGAGCAGCCCCCTGCATGGCCCTGTTCAAAGTCTTGTGGAATTCAGTGAGCTTGATGGGTTTGGCTATGTAGTCATTCATGCCCGCCTCAAGGAAACGTTCCCTGTCCCCCTTGAGCGCGTGCGCGGTAATGGCGACAATGGGGATGGACGGGTTAAGTGCGCCCGAGTTCGGGTCACGGATGGCACGGGTCGCGGTGATACCGTCCATAATCGGCATCTGGACATCCATGAGGATGAGGTCGAATTGCTCTTCCTTGACTGCCTCCAGAGCCTGTGCGCCGTTAACGACCGTGACACAGGTGTGGCCTTGTTCTCCAAGGAGTGTGGAAACAAGCTTGAGATTGAGCGCATTGTCGTCGGCCAAAAGAATCTTGAGGTGTGGCGTTGCGGCAGTCGCCGCGGTTTCAGCGTCCTTGGCTTCTTTGGTCACTATTGAAAGATTGCCAATGGTGAAATGGGCTGTGAAGGAGAAGGTGCTCCCCACGCCCTCTTCGCTGGTCACGTCAAGCGCTCCCTGCATCAGCTCCACCAAAAGTGAACAGATGGCCAATCCAAGGCCGGTGCCGCCATGTTTTCGCGTGACGGAATCATCGGCTTGGAGAAAGGACTTGAAAATGGCTTGTTGTTTGTCCTTAGGAATGCCGATACCTGTATCTGTCACAGCGAATTGCAGGGTAACGTCATCGCCCTCTTTGGGAGATTCCGGCCCTTCCTTCAATGAAATGGCAATATCCACACCGCCGATTTCAGTGAATTTGACGGCATTGGAAGTTAAGTTGATGAGGACCTGTTTGAGCCTGGATGGGTCTCCTACGAGGATGTTCGGGACATTTTCCGCGATGCTGTAGTGAAGGTCCAATCCTTTCTCGGAAGTCATGAGGTGGTGTATGTCCATGGTTGAATCCAGAGCGGCCCGCAGATCGAAATCGATTTTTTCAAGGGTGAGTTTGCGTGCTTCGATCTTGGAAAAATCAAGGATATCATTAATAACCGAGAGAAGGGAGTTGCCTGCTTCGCCCACCCGCTTCAGATAGCCGTTTTTCTTATCGAGATCATCGGTCAGTATGGCGAGCTCGGTCATGCCGAGGACCGCATTGAGAGGCGTGCGTATCTCATGGCTCATATTGGCAAGAAACGAGGATTTCGCCCGAGTGGCGGCGTCTGCCTTTTTCATGGCCGAGACCAGACGTGTGGATTTGCTGGTCAGCTCGCTATTGGCTTTCTCCAGCTCCTTGGTACGCTGGCGGACCCTGTCTTCAAGTTTGTCGTGGGCAATTTTGAGCGCGTCTTCCGCTCTTTTACGGCCAGTGATATCGATGCCGAGAACCATGATCATCCGCTCGCCGCCGGAATCGGTCATGGGACTGCATTGCAGGTGAAAGGTTCGGCCCTTGTTGTCAGTCCAGTCCCACTCAACCGCACGGTCCATCTCCATGGCTCCCATGGGGGGGCATGCCGTGCAGTTTTCATCCGCGCATTGAAGAGCTTCCATGCAGCTTTTCCCCTTGGGACTGCCGAAGTATTTTCTGAAGTAGCGGTTGGCATAACGAATGGTCTTGTCCGGGTACAGGTGATAGACAATTCCGGGGAGGGATTCCATGAAGAATATCTGTCGTTGCTGTTCACGGCGGAGGTCCTCATCACTTCTGCGAAGTTCCGTCAGATCCAGTGTGGAGACCGCCAATCGGGCAACTTCGCCCCATGGGTTGGCGACGGGGACAATGGAGTGAACCAGGGCTCGTCCTTCGATCTCTTCCTCGAATCTGAGGGGGGAGACCCTGTCCGTGGCTTCCTGGATTTTTTCCCTTCTGATGGTCGCGGATTCCTCCGACATCAGGTCATAGATGCTTGATTGTTCAAGATCACACCCCTTTTTCATACCGAACATCTTGGCAGCCGCATCATTGGCTGCAAGAACATATCCGCAGATATCCATGACGTAGGCTGCTTCGACTGCGGAGTCGAGCAAGGCTCTTGATGTCTCATCCAGTGAGACATAGGAGGTCGGTTTGGCAGGCTTTCTGTTCATTCCCATATGGACTCCATCGCGTTATTCCTTGAGGCTGGCGATGACTTTACGTGTTTCTTCGGCCAACAAACTCAGCTCCCTGGTCGCGTTCATGGCCTCTGCCATTTCCGTGACTGTCCTGGAAGCGATGTCGTTGACCAATTCGATGTTGCGTCCCATTTCCTCGGTTGTGGCGGACTGTTCTTCCGATGCAGACGCAATACTGGTAACCTGAGCCGCATTGCTGGAAACAAGGTCAACGATTTCCGAAAGGGTCGAGCCTGACAAATTGGCCTTTTCCGAGGCTTCCCCCGCAGCTTTTGCCGATGCTTCGACACGAGTTATGTTGACCTGAGCCGAGTTTTGGATGGCTCGTATATTCTCTCCGACTTCACTGGTGGCGTCCATGGTCTTTTCTGCCAGTTTTCGCACTTCATCGGCTACAACGGAAAATCCTCGGCCCGCTTCTCCGGCCCGAGCGGCTTCAATGGCGGCATTCAAGGCCAGAAGGTTGGTTTGGTCAGCAATATCGGTGATGACATTCATGACCTTGCCGACTGCATCCGCCTGTCCACCCAGCTCGGCCATGGAAAGTTTGAGTTCTTCAATACCCTGACGAACCTTGGCAATCGTTCTGACGGCATCATCGACAATGGCGGCTCCGTTATTGGCCGTATTGCGGGCGTCGTCCGCACTGCTCGCCGCCTCAGCTGCATTGCTGGCAACGTTCAGAACGACTTCGTGCATCTCGTTCATGCCGACCATGGTTTTGTTCAGGGTATTTCGCTGGTCTTCCGCGCCGTCGGTGACGGTACGGAACTGGGTCGAAAGCTCTTCTGCCTTGGCCGTCATGGACTTGGAACCTTGCATGGCAGCTTTGGCGACTTCATTCATGCGGTCAAGCAGCTTATTCAATTGGCCGACATGATCCTGAACCCTGGTCAAGGTGGATTCGGCTTTATCAGCCTGTTCCTTGGCATCCTTCGCACTTTCATTGGATTTTTCCATGTTTTCCTTCACCGATGTCCGCATGGCTTCCAGAGCCAGCCTGAGATTGCCAATTCGTCCTATGAAGCGGCCATCGATCCGGGCTTCCAAATTCCCGTTGTCCACTTCTTTGGCAAAGTCGGTCAGCCGGGAAAGGGGGATATTGACATCTCGTCTGAACAACCAGATGAAAGCCATGCCAAGAACGGCGGCTATGAAGAGGTTCGCACCGGAAATTCCCGTGAGCGTCGAGCGGATGTGCTTGTGGAAGAAGTCGCGCTCCTGGCCGACACTCGCGGAGATATCGTCGATATACACTCCCATGCCGATTATCCAACCCCATGGCTCAAACCGTTGAACATAGGAGAGTTTGGGGAGTCTGGCATCAGTGACACCTCCACCTTGAACGGGTTTGGGCCAAAGGTAGGTGACGAACCCTTTTCCAGTCCCTTCAGTAGCGGTCACCATGGCCGCAAAGAGGTTGACTGTGCCGTCGGTCTCTACTGGCATGGCTTCCAGCCCGTCCTGATATTGTGTGGCGCATTTGTATTTCGGGTTATCGAGAGGTTTGCCGTCTAGCCCCGGTGACGTTGGATGCATGATCATGTTCGGCGTGGGACGGGATGTGTCGTTGATCCAGAAATAACCACCGTCCGGCAAGCGCATTTTCCGAAGAGCCTCCAGAGCCTCGACTTGCATTTGCTCCTCGATGTCTTCGAGCCATGCCCCTGTGCCGAATATCCAGTTCAGCCCCGGCAGCAGGCGAACATAGGAAATTTTGGGTTTGGGTTCTTGCTCACCGGGTTTGGTCCACATGTAGCTGACCACTCCTTCACCATATTTTTTACACACCGTTACCATTTCGTTGAAGAGCGGTGTCCCGGCCGGATCCTTGAATCCCGAGAGATCCTGTCCGTTCAGGGCTGGTTTTATCGGATGCATGATCATGGCCGGCGTCATGTCGTTGATCCAGATATAGTTGCCGCCGTCATATCGTACGGCAGCGACCATGGAGGCCAGAGTCTGTTCCAGTTCAGCCTGCGGCATGGTGTCCTTGTTGGCCGTATACAAATTGAGCGCCTGACTGTAGACCGCATCAAGAATCTTTTTCAGTTCGTCATGCTTGCGTTGTTTGAGCTTCTCAAGGTTTTTTGATTCATCATAAAAGCGAGTTATGGTGGTGTAACCAAGGCTGACAAGATGCTGGAGCTCGCTTTTCCTTCGGCCGTAGATGTTCTTTTCGGTTCGATTGGCACTGTCCTGGGCAAATTGGGTCAGGCTCAGGGAGAAGTACCCCATACTCAGGGCGAATGAGGCCAAAAGCATGACCGCGAGAAAGAATATGACCCGGCCCTGAATTGAATTGAAGAATTTCATTCGAGCATCCCTTGCGATTTGTCCCATCCGACAGGCGAATCGGGTATGATCCCAAAAAAACATTCCGTGACTTTTCCACTCATACTCAGAATAGAGAAAGGTGGCACTTTGGTCAAACCCAATGGCATTATTTCGCGTTATTACATTGAAGGTTTTGCTTGTGGGCAAATCAGACGGAGCTTTTCAACCGTGATTCCTGGTGGTATTGGACCGCATGGATTATCAGGGAACACTTATTCGACCTCCGAGCGAGGCCGGGAGCATCCTGCTTCAAGTGACGCTTGGGTGCTCTCATGGCAAGTGTGCTTTTTGCGGGGCTTACCTCGATAAGAAATTTGCCATCAAGGACCAGGACGTTGTTTGGCGGGACCTGGCGTTTGCGGCAACCCATTGCCGGCGGCAGCGGCGTCTCTTCCTCTGCGATGGTGATGCCCTGATTCTTCCTCAGTCGTATCTTCTTGATATCCTCGCTCGGATCAGGGGACAGCTGCCTTGGGTCACTCGTGTCGGTTCCTATGCCAACGCCAAAAGCATTGCGCGAAAAACTGATCAGGAGCTTCTTGAGCTCAGGCAGGCCGGACTCGGGATACTCTACATGGGGGTGGAGTCTGGAGATGATGCTATCCTGCGCAGCATGAACAAGTATGGAGAGAGTGCCACTCTTGTCGAGCAAGGCCAGCGAGTCCGACTTGCGGGGATCAAGTTGAACGTCACAGTTATCAATGGTCTCGGTGGAGTGGAACATTCCCTGTCCCATGCTCGGGAAACCGCTCGTGCTCTGACTGTCATGGACCCGGATCAGATCGGAGCCCTTTCACTGATGCTCGTGCCGGGGACCCCTTTGCATACTCTCCATGCGCAGGGAGATTTCCTTGTGCCGGATGCTCTCGGCATGCTGGCGGAGCTTCGGGAGATGCTTTCCGGAATCCATTTGAGCAAGGGGCTGTTCCTCGCCAACCATGCTTCAAACTATCTGCCTCTCAAAGTGCGTTTGCCGTCCGGCAAAGCCAAGGCACTGCAAGAACTTGATGCAGCCTTGGCAGGATATCGGAGGTTACGGCCGGAGTCTGTGCGCGCCCTCTAGAGAAGTCGAAAAGACACTCTCCGAGAGTGGTTTCACCTTTGGCGAAATTTCAATCTGATTTTCAAGACATGTCCTTTCAAAAAAGAAAGGCCCCGGCGATATAGCAATTGCCGGGGCCGAAAACCCCGTATGCCATATTGCCAGGTCCGGCGGCAAGCTTACGGAGGTGTTCTCGAAACGAAATTTGTGGGGAGTGATTCCCGGTACGAGCTTTTGGCCCGTACCGGGAAGTTTGGTTTTTTACGTGGTCATGCGTTTGAAGGGGCGACCGAGCTTGGCCAGGAATTGCTTCCGGGTCAATGGTCCTTTCTGGATGGAGGAAGCATCTGCCGAGAGCATCTCGAAGTAGCTGTCGGGGTCTGTCTGCACCAGATAGATGACACGCACTTCATCGGCGTCCACCAGTTCCGCATCAGGGAATTTTTCCTGAGCCTTGGCCAGGCGCTCTTCAGCCAATTCCAGCATGTCTTCCCGATCACCGAAGTTCATGGTGCCGGTCGGGCACGTCTTGACGCAGGATGGCAACATGCCCGCCTTGACGCGATCATTGCACATGTCGCACTTGACCACGCGGCCGGTTTCCTCGTTGAGGCGCGGAATGTCATAAGGACATGACATTCTGAAGAGGTCCTTATCCGGTTCCTTGGCGGTCAGTTCCGTATAGACCACTGCCCCGGTTTCCTGATCGTGCACGATAGCTCCGGGCACAGTCATGGCATCGAGACAGGGCGGTTCAACACAGTGACGGCATTGTTCCGGGAAGAACAGCCACTGCATTTTTTCGTCTTCTTCCACTTCGCTGAAGCGAACCAGTTTCAGGGTGTTTCCATTGAGATCCTTCGGATTTTGATGGGAACCCCAATTTTCTGTTTCTTCTCCGGGAAGTTTCTTCCATTGTTTACAGGCAACCTGGCAACCACGGCAGGCCGTACACTTGGTCAGGTCGATGAAGAATGTCTTATCCATGTCATTCCTCCTTTACGCCTTGCGGACGTTGACCATAAAGGCCTTGGTTTCAGGGATACCGGTATTGGGGTCACCAACGGACGGAGTCAGGATGTTGGAAGTGTCTCCACCATTCTTGGGCCATGTCCAGCCAAAGTGCCATGGAAGGCCGACCTGATGAACAACGGACCCCTGCACCATGAACGGCTTGAGTCGTTTGGTGACAATTGCCTTGGCCCAAATGGAGCCGCGCAGGGAATCGACCCAGACCTTGGCCCCGTTTTCAATCCCGCGCAGTTCAGCGAGTTCTTCGGACATTTCCACGAAAACCTGCGGTTCCGCTTCCGTGAGCCACGGTTGGTTGCGGGTCATGACACCGGTCTGCCAGTGTTCAGTGACGCGGTAGGTTGTGCCGATGAAGGGGAACTTGGGATCGCATACGGCCTTTTCCTCATTATCGTAGGTTATAGCCGTGGGGTTGTGCAGCGTCCCGGAGAAGGGATGATCCTTGACCGGACATTCCAGCGGTTCATAATACTCAGGCAGCGGACCGTCCGCACGACCGGGACCGTATAGTTGGCCAAAGCCGTGTTTGCGCATAATGAATGCGTGTTTCGTGCCGGGTGCCCAGCCGCCATCGGGGACGTCGCCGACCCATTTTGTCTTGGGTCCGGTCCATGCGATGACAGGCTTTTGGGGATTATAAGGGTTGCCCTGCATATCAACGGAGGCTCTGTTGTACAGGATACGGCGGTTGACAGGCCAGCACCATGAGAAGTTCGGATACAGACCGATTTTGGCTTGTTCCGGGGTTTGAGCCAGACTTCTGCGGGCTGCCATGTTGCCCTTGTCCGTGTAGGAGTTGCAATAGAGCCAGTTACCGGACGTGGTTGACCCATCGTCCTGAAGATAGGCGAAGCTCGGGACCTGTTGGCCTTTCTTGAACTTCTTGCCTTTGATCTCCACATCACGGGTAAAGTACCCGTTGATCAGCTTGGCGGTCTTATGCGGATCGAAGATGCCGTTGGTGGCGATATTCCCCCATGAGAGCCTGGTGATCGGTTCCGGGTATTCTCCGCCTTCCTTTTTGTACAGCTCCTGAATCTCATGCATCAGTTCATACATGAGGTCACCATCAGGCTTCAGTCCGTGAGGGGCATCCGGTCCTTTGTAGCGCCACTGCATCCAACGGCCGGAGTTGGTCACCGACCCTTCCTTTTCGATAGACACGGCGCAGGGCAGGAAGAAGACTTCGGTCTTGATCTTGCTGGGGTCCATGTCTGGACCTTCCCAGAACCAGCCTGTTTCGTTGGGGAAGATGTTGACGTTGACCAGCCAGTCCAATTTGGTGAGAGCCTCACGGTTCTTGTTGGCATTGGCACCGGAACACGCCGGGTTCATTCCCCAGGAGAACAGACCCTGAAATTGTCCCTTGTTCATTTTGTCGAACAGGGTCAACCAGGAGTATTCGCTGGCTGCGGCGGAATCGAGCCTCGGCAGGTAGTTGTACGCTGTTTCCGGGTCATCATCCGACCACATGGATTTGATCAGGGAAGCCGAATATTTCGGATAGTTCTGCCACCAGTTGGCTGATTTGGGATCATGGGAAAGTGGCGTGTATGCCTTGTTGTAATCCGCCAATGTGGGCTGAGCCGCCTTGGGCGTTTTCAGGTAACCGGGCAGGATGTGGAAGAGCAAGCAATGGTCCGTTGATCCCTGGACATTGGATTCGCCGCGCAGGGCATTGACGCCGCCGCCTGCGATTCCGATGTTGCCCAGCAATAACTGGATCATGGCCATGGCTCTGATATTCTGCACGCCAACAGTATGCTGGGTCCATCCCATGGCATACATGATGGTCCCGGCCTTGTCTCCGGTTCCGGTCGCGGCAAAGGTCTCATAAAGACTGATCAGATCGTCGCGTTTCATGCCGGAGATATCCACGACCTTATCCAGGTTGTAGCGCTCGTAATGCTTCTTGAGCATCTGATAGACGCACCGCGGATCCTGAAGTGTGGGGTCCTGTCTGGGGACGCCTTCGGCATCCAGAGCAAAGGCCCATTTTTTCTTGTCGTAGGATTTTGTTTCCGGGTCGTACCCGGCGAAGATGCCGTCTTTGAATGTGTACTTGTCACCGACGATGAAGGATGCGTTGGTATAGTTGACCACGTAATCCTTGAAGATCAGGTCTTTGTCCAGGATGTACTTGATCATGCCGCCGAGTACGGCGATATCAGCTCCGGAACGGATGCCCGCATACATGTCGGCCTTGGCCGAGGTCCTGGTGAATCGGGGGTCCACATGAATCAGGGTCGCGCCCTTTTCCTGTGCCCGTGTAACCCATTTGAAGGAAATGGGATGGTTTTCGGCAGCGTTGCTGCCCATTATCAAAATACAATCAGCATTCTGGAGGTCAATCCAGTGATTGGTCATCGCACCGCGTCCGAACGACTCTGCCAGAGCCGCAACAGTTGCGCTGTGTCAGATCCTTGCCTGATGTTCTATGTACACCAGGCCGAGGCTGCGGAGCATTGTCTGGTAGGCCCAACACTCCTCGTTATCCAGGGCGGCCGAGCCAAGGGAGGCTATGCCGTCACACCGGTTGACCACTTCTCCCCGCGAGTTCTTGTGGGTGAAGGTCTCATCACGACTCTTCTTGACGTTGTGGGCAATTTTTTCCAAGGCCCAGGCAAGAGAGACTTTCTTGAATTTGCTTGAATACGGGGCGCGGTAGAGAACGGAATCCGGGCGACGGTCATTTTCAGCGACCTGCCAGATGGATGCGCCCTTGGCACACAGAGACCCTTCATTGACCGGATGATCCGGATCTCCCTCGACATTGATGGCGCGCATGTCCTTGAGGGATGTGTTGACAATGAGACCGCAACCCACTGCACAGTAACAGCAGACAGTGGTGGTCTGCTTACTCCATTTCGGAGTCAGGGCGGTAACCCTGTCGGTCATGGCCGACTTGGGTGTACACCCCAGCCCCAGGCCGCCGAACGCCGTTGCAACGGCAGCGGTGGCAGAGAGCTTGAGGAAGTTCCTTCGGTTGGTATGCATTTGACCTCCTGATGTTGACGCGGGTCAGCGCCCGCGAATCTCGCGACTCAAGGCCACGAGCAATGAATAACCGCTGAGCTGCACGAGACTGTCCATGACGGGCAGGAGAACATCATCACAACCCCAGTGGCTGTGAATGTGAGGCGTCATCTCCTGCGCCGTGGCCTGGACGGCGTTCATGGAGAGACCCAGCCCGGAAAAGGGCATCATCTCTGCCATGTCGGCAGCCGAACCTTGAGTGGATGAAAACCGCATAGGTGTACCTCTCACTTGTTTGGTCCTATGGTTATGGGTGAGTTGAGTATAATCGGCAATGATAAAAGTCATTTGCGTATTCTCGCACAGCTGTTTTTCATTGTGTTTTATTTAACATGTTGAATTTCAGGAGGTTACTTTATGTCAAAATAGACATAAAATGATTTCTTTAGTGCGGTTTGACACCGGTGATTTGATGGAAATGAAATGCGGAATGGCACGACGTTTTCTATACATGTTGCAAAGACAGAAGGGGACCCGCCTAAGCTCGGATTGTCAGGTGAGATAGTCTCCGATGGCTCAAGGGTATCCCCTTGAAAATTCTATTTCCATTGGGAGTGAAAACAAGAGCTGTTTTGGAAAAATATTTCCAAAAAAAACGCTTTTATCAATTCCAAACAATTATGGCTCTTTTGGGAAGCTCTGTTGCCGCTATGGGCGGCTTTTTCTGATCTTGTGAATATTTGAGAAGGGGTGCTTTTCGACACTTCAAAAGCAGGGGCATCCCCGGACCATACGGGTCGAGAACACTCGGTGGCCGGAAAAGGAGGGGCGGGTGATTTACCCTGTCCCGGCACAGAGGCCGGGACAGGGAAACGATTTTATTTACCGAAGGGGCATTTGGGGAATGAGCATGTTTTACAGTTCATGCAGAAACCGCCTTCTCCCAGTGCCGCGAGGTCTTTTCTCGTCAGTTCCTGTCCGGCCAGCAGCCGTGGCAGGATGACATCAAAGGCCGTCGTTTTATAGAAGAGCGCACAGGCCGGGACTCCGATTATTTGAGCGGATCGGATTTTTCCGACAAGAGTCATGGTGCCGGGCAGCATGGGCACGCCATAGTGATCATCGGTCAGTCCGGCATCGATGAGAGCGCCTCGGGTGACATCGTCCGGGTCCACGGACATGCCTGCGGTCGTGATAATCATGTCACACCCGGCATCGAGCATGGCTGTGGCTGACGCCGTGATGGCCTGACGATCGTCCGGGACAATGTCGGTTCGGTGGATTTCACTGCCGAGCTTGATGATCTTGGAGGAGATGATGGGAATGAATTTGTCTTCGATCAACCCCTGAAAGACTTCCGTGCCGGTAACGAGTATGCCGACCTTGGCTTGTCTCAATGGAGACACCGAGATGATTGGCCCTTCGCCCAAGGCGGCAATGGCCCGGCTGAATTTGTCGCGAGAGATATAGAGAGGCAAAGCGCGTGTACCGCCAACGCCCTTGCCCTTGGGCATAAGAGAGCCGTCATGGCGGGTTGTGAGCATGACGTCGGGTGAGAGATTGAAACGGGTCAGTGCATCGCGGTCGACGGAGAGCATTCCCGGAATCTCTGCCAGAAAGTCTATTTTGCCCTCTTCGGGGTTGGCGTCGTAGGTGACGCCCGGTCCGGCTATGCGTGCGGCAAAGGCCTTGACTGCTTCGTTTTCGTGAACCCATTCGTCGCTGGGCAAGTTTTCATCCACATAGACATGGAATTTGCCGATGCGCTGCAATCGGCAGACATCTCCGGCATCAAGGGTGTCGCCAGCTTTGGCGACAGGTCCTTTGGATTTTCCGGGTTCTATGCCCGTCATGTCATGCAGAGCCTGTTTGCCGACAGCCTTTTCAACAGGGATAGCCCGAAGCTGGGGAGCGTCATCGGTACAGATGGCTCCTTCCATGGAAACGTAGGGAGCTTCGCCCTGACAGCCCCGACAGATGGCTCCGTCGCTTCCGGGATATGCCTCGTGACAGATCGGGCAGACATCAATGGACGTCATATGGCCATGCCCCAGATAGCGTTCATGAATGGTAATCGGCCGTATGGAACAAATGGTGTCACCAGCTTTCTTTATCTCGGCGAGAAGGGCTTCCGTGTCTTGTTCGGCTTTCGGTTTTTCCTTCATGAACCAGCCTTTAATCTCAGGCCAGAGTTCCAGTTTGTCCTGGTCAATGGAGACACGGAATCCGACACCCGTGAATTTGTCATACAAGGAAACTGCATATCGGCCGAGCAATTTGACTTTCATCCAGTTATTACCGGTGGAGCAGAGGGTCAGGAGTTGGACTGCGTCCGGGAGGCATTTTCCTGATTCAACCATGGCCTCGAAAAGTGTGCCTTCGGGTAATCGGGATTTAGCCGCTTCAACCATGTAGCCGCCTATCAGTAGGCCCGGTGCGGGGTACCCGTGAAATTCCCTGGCCTTTTCCTTGAATTCTTCGAATGTATATTCGCCAATGTTCATGTCCGCCTCGCATGTCTTAAGATTAGTGCGCCCGTTGATTACTCTGCAAACGGGATTTCGTCAATGCGGCCGGACTTTTTACCGTGTGACCCTTGAATTCAGAGCGTGGGAATATCTGGAACCGGTTGCGGGAAGCAGTATGAGAAGAAGGCCCTTCTTCAGTGGAAGAAGGGCCTGATGTTACACGTCAGCTGTATAAGGAGGAGCCGGATCGTATTGCATGATCTTGCGAACCTGGCGGGCATGTTCGGGTGAGTGGAGTTGGCCTACCAGCCAAAGGGCCATATCGATGCCAGCTGAAACGCCCTGGGACGTGACTATGTTACCGTCTCTGACATATCGGACGTCGGGTATGACGGTGGTATCCGGGTCTTCAGCCATCAAATCCGTTTCCATCCAATGTGTGGTCGCTTTTTTCCCCTTGAGCAATCCTGCCTTCTGGAGAATGAGGCCCCCCGTGCAGACTGCGGTCAGGAAGGTGACCTTTTCGGCCTGTGCTTTGATCCAGGGAAGCGCGCGTTTGTTTTTGAGAGCATGGTCAGCGACATCGGCTGTTCCGGGCAGCAAAAGTACATCCAGGTCCGGGTGGTCGTCGAAGGTGGCGTCCGGGGTGATCTTCATGCCGCCGATACCTGTTATCGGGTCGGTCATTTCGCTGATGAGAACGACATTGGGTGTCCGGTTATCGATGATATTGGAGAGAGCAAAGACACTGTGCGGCCCGACACAGTCAAGTTCGGCCACATGATTATAGATGTAAATGCCGTAAACTGGATTTTTCATGGAAGAGATCCTTCATTGTTGTGGAAGTGTTCCGCGTAGTGACGCGGGTTGACGCCAAGTCTGCGTTGGAATGTTCGCCGGAGGCGTTCTTCTCGTCCGAAACCGCTCTGTTGGGCAATGAAACCAAGGTTGACGGCTCCTGATTCGAGCAGTTCACGGGCGTGTCCGAGTCTGAGTTCTTCGACATATCGGGCCGGACTGATTCCGGTTTCGGAACTGAATGTCCGGGCAAAATGCCGAGGACTCATGGCAACACGCTCGGCGAGGTGATCCACATGCAGATCTTTTGTCAGATTGTTTTCCATCCAGAGGCAGAGTTTGGCAAAGCGCCCGACCGAGTTTGTCTGTGTCGCCAAGGGAGTGCTGAACTGGCTTTGCGTACCGGGCCGTCTTCTATACAGCAGTAAAAGGCGCGCTATCTCCATGGCAATCAATGGGCCGTGGTCCTCTTCTACGAGGGCGAGGGCCAGATCAATGCCTGCCGTGACTCCGGCACTCGAAGAGATTCGGCCGTCGCGGACATAGATGGCATCGGCTTCAACCCTGATATCCGGGTACTTTTCAGCCAATCGCTCAGCAGCCAGCCAATGCGTTGTCGCCCGTTTACTGTGCAGAAGTCCGCACGCTGCCAATAGAAATGCCCCGGTACACACAGATACGACTCTTTTTGCTTTTTCAGCATCTCTTTTCAGGGCCGCGAGGAACGGTACGGAATCGGAGATGGCTTCGGCAGTCGGTCCGCCCGGAACGATCAGCGTATCAAGTGGGTGACCGCTCCCGATGGAGCCGTCAACACAGAATGACAGACCGGAGGCTGTTTTGACCCGGAGCTGCGTCATTCCCTGATATGACAGATCGTACCCTTCATTGTCTCGACCAGCGTGTGCCAGCATCATTGTCGCTGCCGAGAATACATCGGCCGGACCTGTGACGTCCAGTGAGGCCAGTCCGTCATAGAGCACTATCGCTATTTTCTTCTTCATGGATGGTCCTTTGTCATGTGTGCGCACTGAGTCTTGAAGATAGACTGATCCTGGTTTGGCAGCAATGACAAGAAACACGCAATAAAGGACAAAAAAGGAAAAGAGAAAGGCCCGGCTCCAATGGAGTCGGGCCTTTGATGTGCCTAACGAACCTAGCGAGGTGACGTTACGTGGCTAGGCGCCGATTATGCCTCGGCAGGGGCATCAACTGCCTCACAGGTGCATTCGCCCTTGGGGCAGCCGCATTCCATGGTGCAATCGCAATGGTCTTCGGAAGAACACCCACAAGGCAGCAACTGGGAGTGACCCATTTCCTGCTTGACGTCAGTGGCGATCTTGAAAAGAACCGTCACGACCAGTGCGCCGATGGCGTAGACCATCATGGAGACCAGAAGCTCCTTGCCGGTGGGCCAGTAAGGAGTGATTGTATCAAAGGGAGTGGGGTTGAATCCACCGATCAACAGACCGAGCCCCTTGTCGATCCAGGTTGCGATAACCAGGATTACCAGAGTGAACGGCAGCAGCTTCAGATTATTGCGAAGCTTGGGGGTCGTCAGCATGATGATGCTGAGGGCAGCCAGACCGATGAATGTCCACATCAGGCCAACCAGTTCGTGGTGACCGTGAGAGCCTGCAAACAGGTACACCAGAGAATGGGTGTGTCCTGGCATATTGGAGTAGAAGGCAGTGAAGACTTCCAGCATGAAGAAGAACATGTTCACGCACATGGCGTAAGCAATGATCTTGACCAGTGTCTTCAGGGCATTCTTAGGCATTCTGAATGTTGTGAACTTCTGCGTGACCATCATCACCAACAGCAGGATGGCAGGTCCGGAGCAGAACGCGCTGGCCAGGAAGCGGGCAGCCAGAATGGCGGTGAGCCAGTAGTGGCGGCCGGGCAGACCCTGATACAGGAACGCGGTCACGGTGTGGATCGAGAAAGCCCAGATCACAGACGTGTAGATGAAGGGCTTGAGCCACTTCGGATGCGGCAGGTTCTGCCTGTCAGCCTGAAGGCAGGTCCAGCCCACCAGCAGGTTGAGTGCGAGATACCCGTTGAGCACGATCATGTCGTAGAACAAGATCGAGTTCGGTGCTGCATGGAAGATCACGTTGAGCATGCGGGAAGGCTGACCGATATCGACGACGATGAACATGAGGCACATTATGCATGCGCCAATGGCCATGAATTCACCGAATATGACCATGTGCTTGTTCGTTTTGTAGTTGTGAAAGTAGTTGGGAAGCACGATCATGACGCCCGAGGCGGCAAGACCGACCAGGTAGGTGAACTGGGAGATGTAAAAGCCCCAGGAGACGTCACGGCTCATGCCTGTGACCCCCAGGCCATTCATCAACTGGTCGAGCCACGCCAGTGACCCGATGCAGATAAGAACCAGGAGGAATGCGATCCAGCCGTAATATCTCTTGGAACCTTTGAGAGCTAATTCAAGCATTCTGATTCCTCCTAAATGATATAGTAAACGCTGGGCTCGGTGCCGGCAGCGGGTTTACGACGAATGGTGAACCGTTCGCGCAGAACCTTGCGGACTTCGGACTCGGGGTCAGCGAGGTCGCCGAAGATCATGGCTCCTTCCGAGGCCTCGGCACAAGCCGGGATTTTACCGACGGACAGCCGCTCAACGCAGAAGTTGCACTTCTCGACAACGCCGCGCATACGAGTTGGGTACTCGGGGTTCAGCTTGGTAAGGTCCAGATTCTTGCGAGGTTCGCCCCAGTTGAAGGAGCGCGCTCCGAAAGGACAACCGGCCATGCAGTAGCGGCAGCCGATGCAGCGGTGGTAATCCATGGCAACGATGCCGTCAGGGCGCTTGTAGGTCGCCTTGGTGGGGCAGACTCGTACGCACGGCGGGTGCTCACAGTGGTTGCACATCAGGACGAAGTCACGGTGGTGCACTTCTTCGGACATATGCGGGTTTTCCTGCTCGGGGAAGGTGTGCTCATATTCGTCTGACCATATCCACTTGATTTCCTTCTTGCCCTTGGCTTCAGGGACATTGTGGAGGGAGTGGCAGACATGGGCCAACTTGGCGATCTCTTCCTCGTCATGCAGCTTGGTCGTATCGATGACCATTGCCCAGTGTTTGCCGTGGAAACCCTCGGCATGGGGCTTGACCGGGGAGTGCCCACCGCTGGAAGCCATGGCCTTGGGAGCAATGGCAAGACCGGCGGCAGCCAGACCGGCAAGCTTGATGAAGGTTCTTCTGTTATTCTTCATTATTTCAAACCCTCCGGCTGAATATGGCAATCCCAGCAATAGGGAGAGACACCGGCATCGGCGTGACACTTGTCGCAGAAGTCTGCCCTGCTCACGTGGCACTTCATGCAGGTGTTCTGCAGGGAGATGGTGAACTCTTTGCCTTTGTGGTTCGTGTAGACACGCTTGCCATCACGCAAAGCCCAGTCGCGCCAATTGTTGAGGAGTTGCATGTGGTTTTCCCGCATGTACTCCTTGGACTCGATGCATTCAGTCTCGCCCACAGGGAGCTTGAGCTCAGGCTGTTTGTATTCCTTGGTCACTGCCACACCCTTGAAGAAGGGAGCGCAGAGGAGGCCAATGAAGATAACCAGACCAGCTATGATCGGGAATCCATAGTGCATTTTCATTTATGCATCCTCCATGTTCGGGGGCGTCCAGTCGTCTTCCTCGTCCTCGAATCCGGGAAGGGGTTCCATGCGCAGGTCCATGGTGCGTTCTTCGCCTTCTTTCATGATCAATGCGTTGGCGACTAACTCATGGGTTCCAGTGACGGTTACGCCTGGGGCCCAGTAGTCCGCGAGCGGAATCAGGGTGGCGCGGTCAATGGCGCAGATGCAGGCCAGGGTGTTCACGTCATGTGTGTCCTGGACATACTTCAGGGCGTTGCCGCGAGGCAGCCCGCCGCGAAGGCGGATTTCGAGGATTTCTTCGGTATTCAGGCCGGAACCGCCTGCGCAGCAGAAAGTCTGCTCACGGATGGTTGCCGGAGGCATCTCGAAGAAGTTGTTACAGACGGATTTGATAACGTAGCGCGGTTCGTCCAGAAGACCCATCCCCCGAGCGGGGTTGCAGGAATCATGGAAGGTGACGCGCAGATGATCGTTGCGGCTTGGGTCGAGGTTCAGCTTGCCGTGTTTGATGAGATCGGCAGTGAACTCGGTGATATGAACCATTTTGGTGGCAGCGGAGTTCTCGAATACGGTTCCGGTGATCGGGTTGACCGGGGTGCACATCTGCTTGCCCTGGGTCTCGCCGTTCATGGTATCCATGTACTGGTGGACAACGCGCCACATGTGGCCGCACTCACCGCCGAGAATCCACTTGCAACCGAGACGGTTGGCTTCGTGGTACATCTTGGCATTGAGTTTCTTCATGGTCTCGTTATTGGTGAAGGAACCGAAGTTTCCACCCTCTGATGCATAGGTGGACATGGTGTAATCCAGGTCCAGATAATCAAACAGCATCAGGTAGCCCATGAAAGTATAGATGCCCGGATCGGCGAAGACATCGCCGGAGGGGGTGATGAACAGGATGTCGTGCCCGTGCTCGTTGAGCGGAGCCTTGACTTTTTTGCCGGTGATTTCCTCGATATCATCAACCATGAAATCCACGATGTCCTTGAAGGCGTGGGGCTGGATGCCGAGGTGGTTTCCGGTGATGTTGCAGTTGGAGACAGGCTCCATGATCCAGTTGGTGTTCAAGCCAACCAGGTGCATCAGCTCGCGCGCCATCATGGTGACTTCCGCAGTATCGATTCCGTATGGGCAGAACAGGGAACAGCGGCGGCACTCGGTGCACTGGTAGAAGTAGATGAACCATTCTTTCAGGACATCTTCTTCCATGACGCGGGAGCCAGTCAGTTTGGACAGGATTTTCCCGGCCAGAGTGAATTCGCCGCGGTAAACAGAGCGCATCAGCTCGGCACGAAGGACAGGCATGTTCTTCGGATCACCGGACCCGATGAAGTAATGGCATTTGTCGGCACAGGCTCCACAACGGACACAGATGTCCATGAAGAGCTTGAGGGAGCGGAACTTTCCAAGGCGCTCGCGGAAACCATTGACCACGATCTCCTTCCAGTTGGGGGGCAGTTTCCAATCTGCTTCACCCGGACTCCATTGGCGTGCAGGCCCCCACAGACCGGGGAGTTTGGATTCCATATACTCCATCTTTTCCGGTTTGGCGGGGTAGCACCAGTTGCCCGGTGAAAAGTCCACCGGGGTTTCCATCCAGCCGGTGGTCGGCGGAGTGTAATCTATGCTCTTGAAGAGCTCATCTGCTTTAGGCATGTCGGACATATTTCTTCTCTCCTAGATAAAGAAGTCTCACCTGTATGGTGAACCCTAAGCCTTTTCCTCTGGGGCCACGCCATTTTCCGGATTATCCAGAGGCAATCCGGCCTCGGCCATGGGCACGCCGAATTCTTTTTCGTAATCAGCGTAGGTGTGGGGCTTGATGTTGGGGTCATTCCAGGGGTTCACGTGATGCTTGGCGCGGGTATCGTTCGGCAGGTTCCTTGTGGGGGACATGAAGACACCGGGAAAGTGCATCAATTTGCTGAACGGGAAGTACGCCATGAGGACGCTGACAAGGAAGACGTGAACGAAGAAGGAGACACCAATGGTTTCCGGAACGACGAAATGAAACGTCACCAGTCCCATGGTCAGCTCCTTGATGGCGATGACATCAACTTTGGCGTAATAACGCATGTAGATGCCCGACAGGGCGACGGCCAGGATCAGGAACAGCGGGAAGAAGTCTGAGACATACGAGAGGTAATTGATCTTGGCATCAATGAGTCTGCGGCCAAGCAACAGGATCACGCCGATGACGAGACCACAGTCGGCCAGGTACATGGCGGGCGCGCCTATTTGCAGGATGCCGTCCACGAATTCCAGTCCGTTCACGAAGAAGGGCACGGGTTCGAGGAACAGGCGGAGGTGGCGCAGTGCCACAATGAAAAAGGAATAGTGGAAGACAATTGCAAAGAGCCAGAGCCATTTGCTGGATTTGTACGCCACGACCGGTCCACTCTTGGTATCGTGCAGTGACACCTGAGTGTTGCGGAACAAGGAGCGGAAAGCAAAAACTTCCAGGACCATGCGCACAAAGGTCTGAGCGCCGGTCTGAGGACAGTCGAACTTGTTCTGCTTGAACATGGTGGTATCAAAGGATTTGAACTGACCACCGGTTGTGGGGATACGGAAAGGAACAGGACTCCGCCCCCAGTTGATGACTTTAGTTATAAAGCCAATGACAAAGATGATGAACGCCGTTGAGGGGATACAGACACCGAAGAAAGTCCTCAGATGTGCTGCATCAACCCCGAACAACGGGATCAACACCAGGAGAAAGACGAACAGAAGTGAGTAAAGCGCATTCATCTACCGTCACCTCGCTTGAAGGTTGGACCTGCCGGTTCTCACGCCGGAAGGCCTGCCACTTTTGGTGCGGGCCGTGGGAATCTGTGATCAGCGAAAAGTTGTCTGGTCGGCGATGCGTCTTCGGTGCCGAAAATGCCCCCGGCTCGCGAATCGCTCGTGCGTCCGACTCTCCTCAAATCATCACATCCCTCGGCACGCCCTTAATCGGTCGAAGGTTCGACCGTAACGTCCGCAACGAGTCCGGCTTTTCTGAGCAGACTGCTCTGGGCGCGTTTCACCTCATCCACGCGCAGCCGGAATATTTGTTCGCGACCTTTGGAATAGATGTCGAAGGACATCATGGCCAAGTTGTCTATCTTGGCTTCAAATCTGAGCAGGTCCTCAAGGGCCCCATCCGCTTTCATGGTGCTGAAGAACTCGTCGCGAAAAAGTTTTTTCAGCAGAAAGACAAAACTGATGGCCTGGGACGGAGTAAAATCCTGCACGCTTCGGATACGGATGAGCCTATCCAGTTCGGCAGCTATCTTGTCGGCATCCTGCCATTGAATGATAAGCTCAAGGAGTTCCCTGGTGGCCTCGACAATTGCCGCGCCCACCGGATTCTGGAAACGATCTTTTTGTCGACCCCAGATTTTCTGGGTTTCTTTCGGGTAGGTCTGAAGGATCAGGTCTGCCCACTTTTCCGACAACTCTTCCTTGCGCTCGGCAAGCTTGGTTTCCAATGTCATTATCTGTCCATAAAAGCCAACAAAATCGAGAAGTACCTCAGACCTTTGGGCTCAGGGAACTTTCAATTTTGCAAGCCTTGCTTGTGTTAATTGTGAAAATCATCACGTAAAACTTAGAACCATATTCCAAACCCCTCGGAAAACGTCAAGGTTTTTTCAAGGAAAAACCAGCTGATGAGAAGGGTTATCAAAGGGAATCAAGAGGCTTTTCCCGTGCCTTGAGAAGAGAGACGGGACTCTTTTCACGACCGGGTGGCAGTGCCGAATTCAATCCGGTTTCGCCCACCTCGCTTGGCTTTGTAAAGTGCCTCATCCGCTCTGTAAAGGGTCTCTTCTATGATCTTGTCTCTTTTATGGGCCAGGGAGAGTCCGATGGAGACTGTAAAATGGATTTCCTGTTCGTTGACCACGACCTTTAGTTGTCCGAGATCTTCCCGGAGTCTTTCGGCGGCAATCAGGGCATTCTCCTGGTCTGTTTCCGGGAGCAGGACGGCGAATTCTTCACCTCCGAGTCGGCCGAAAACATCTGTTTCCCGCAAGTTGGCCATGGTCAGGGCGGCCATGGCTTTGAGAACGGCGTCGCCCGCCTGGTGTCCATAGGTATCGTTGATCGATTTGAAATAATCGATATCCAGCATCAGAACGGCCAAGGGACGTTTGTATCGTTTGGCTCGTTTCAATTCGGCTGCGGCGAGCAGAAAAAAACGGTGTCGGTTGCTCGCTCCAGTCAGTGCGTCCGTGGTTGCCATGCGCGTCATATCTTTTTCAAGGCGTATGCGGGTGGTCACATCGTGGATGACAGAATAAAGCAGTTGATTTCCTCGGACCATGATCGGCCCGGAGTAGACTTCCACATCGCGGATTTCCTTGTTTTCCAGACGATGCTTGAAGATGAAGTGGGACCGCCCTTGACTGTGCGCATTATGCATTTCACGATAGACCTCGGCTTCAGTCAGAGCGATTATCTGGCTCATATTCATGGTGCGCATCGTCTCGATATCGTACCCGTAGAATTCACTGGCCGCCGGATTTGCATCAATGATATCTCCGGTCTTGGGATCTTCCAGAAGCATGACAGCATGGTTGTTTTCAAAAAACGCCCGATATTGCTTTTCTCTTTCTCTGAGAACCCGGTCCGCTTCAATGCGTGCCGTAATATCGCGAAACGTTCCTTCAAAGGCAAAAGGGATACCTTCCTTGTCATGGACCAGGTGGGTATTGCTCTCAATGACAATGTGTGTTCCGTCCTTGCGAACTGCGGTCAGATGGAATCCATGCACATGCCCTTTGGCCAGAAGGGATTGCCGCAGTCGCGCTCGATCATCCAGGTTGGCATACAGCATGACCATATTGTGGCCGATGAGATCGACTTCTTCATACCCCAGCAGGTTGCAGGTGGCAGGGTTGACCATCTGAATGATTCCATCCATGTCGGTTACGATGAATCCTTCTTCTATGGTCTCGAAGATGCGACGAAATTTGTCTTCACTTTCCTGAAGTACCCGCTCTGCCTTTTTGCGATTGCTGATATCCCGCAGTGCGTTGACTTCACCGAGAACAGTCCCATCGTCTCCGGTAATCAGCGACACGGAATGTTCAGTGGGGAAGGTCTGATTGTTTTTGCGACGCATGGAAAATTCGAAGGTCGCTGATTCTCCGCGTTCGAATGCTTCTTTTGTCAGTTGTCGAAATTCATCAGCATGGGCGGTATCAATATGCAGGTTGTCAGCAGACTTGCCACAGATGTCTTCTCTGGGCATTTGAAAGACGGTTTCGGCTGCCGGATTTGTGTCGATAACGATGTTTTCCGGCGAGACGATGAGAACAGCCTCACCCAAGGCCACAAAGGTGTTTCGAAGCCAGAGTTCCTTTTCGGCCAGAGCCTCTTCGGTCTTGCGCTGCCTGGTGATGTCTGTCCCCGAGCACAGAATGGCGACTGGTGCGCCCTCTTCATTTCGAAGCAGTCGGTTTTTCCAGGCAATGAGACGATGCTCCCCTGATTTGGTGATAATGATATTGGTATATTCATCGTCGTTGTCTTCTCCGGATTCGAAGATCGCGGAGATCGAATCGTAAATGATCTTTCTGTTTGATTCGGGAACCATGGTTTTATACCAATTGTGGCCCACCAAATCATTTTTTTCGTAGCCGAGAGTTTCGCAGCCTGTTCTGTTGATGAGCATCACCGTGCCTGAAGGGTCCAGTCCAACGACAATCGTTCCGACAACATCGAGATAATTCGAGGACAGGCTTCTCTCACGGGCGAGCTGTATCTGCGTCTCCACACTCCCGGTAATGTCATCGACTATGAGAGTCAGGGCGGACTGTGGGTTTGATGGCTCCTGACGTGAAATCGTGATGCTGAAGTATCGTGATTTTTCCTCGGATTCAACAATGCAGCTCAAGTGATGTTCCTGTTTCAAGAAAGGAGCCGAGTTCTGCAACGCCTTTTCCAACCATGGGAGGGTCTCCGCAAGCAAGGGGGCAGAGGAGATGTCCGGCAACGATGTCGCCCCTTGAAGGGATGGATCAGGTTCAATGTTCCACAGAAGTCCCATGGCCGCTTGATTCAAGCATTCGATACGATGCTCGGAGTCAAGGAAGAAGACGGCTTCAGCGAGGCTTTTGAAGAGTGACAGGAATCGGTTCTCACAGGCCGGAATGCGATCAGTCGAACAGGAACCATGGGAGATGGTCTTGTCGGGAGGCCATGTTGCCGTGCGGCAGACTTCGAGTTCAAGGGTGTCGAACAGCCGGTGTACCTGTGTCTTTTCAGTGAGGTCAGTTTCGTTCAGGAGTGTGAGGGAAGCGTGACGAAATGCTTTGAGGACAGCTATGCATTCGGCAGGGGAGAGGTGTTTTGTCCCTTCTGCCTCTGAATGCCAGATCGCCAAGGGAGCGAGAACGGATGTCCCAAGGGAGTGGGCAATCTGTAACGCTGCCTGGTCGATTTCAGTCTTGAAATTCGTTTGAATATATTTTCCCAGGGCGTCGGCGACCTTGAGCCAGAAATCGAGACCCGGTACGGCTGTTGCCGGAAAGAAAGAAGGCTCTGCGAGCGCCTGTGCCTTTTTTGCCAGGTGTCGAGTTTTGGCGAATATTATCGATTGGAGTTGAGCCATTCCGTCCCTTTGTAGTGTGTTGCTATTCTCCTATTTGTAGCAACAAAAAGGGTGGAATGAATAGCAGAAATTGTCCTCCAAACGTGAGTTTCTATGGGGAGCGTGTTGTATATGGGGGAGAAGAACGTCAATAAACGCGTCCTCTTCCTTCTGGATACCCCGTTGATTTCAGTGCAGGGTCGATTCGTGTGTCCCGCAGAGAATGTGCTTGTCAGCAGAAAAAACCGGGCCTACATGTTTTGCATGAGTTGTTTTCTCTCTTCGGGAATGCGTTCCATGCTGTTGGGAACATTTTTGTTTTCCATCGGCTCCCTTTGTATAAAACTGGCTGGAGTCAGACTGCCCACGAGCGAAATACTGTTCGTGCGCGGAGTGATTGGCATAGGGTTCTGTTGGATGGTCGTGCGGCGAGCCGGGGTAGGTATGCTGGGGGCGCGACGGTTTCTTCTCGCGACACGGGGGGTGGTTGGTTTTCTCGCCTTGTTTGCGGAATTTTATGCAATAGTTCATTTACCGCTGGCGGATGCCATTGTCATTCTCTTTACGCATCCAGTAGCAGTGGCTTTGTTGGCATGGATATTTCTTGGGGAGCGGCTTGGTCTCATGAGCCTTTTCGCTATGGCGGGCAGTATGCTCGGAGTGATTGTGGTCTGTCGTCCCGATTTTCTCTTCGGTATGAGCGAAGCAAATCTTGATACTGTGGGGGTATGGGTTGCTCTGGCTGGAGTGGGGTTGATCTCCTTGGCTATCTTGACAGTGCGCTCTCTGGCAAAGACTGAGCACCCTGCCGTGGTCATGGTCTATCCTCCCTTGATTATTACGATGGTATCGCCTTTCCTTTCGCATGATTGGGTATTTCCTACCGGACTCGAATTCATCATGATGCTTGGAGTCGCTTTCTTCATGAACGCAGGACAATATTTCATGACCAAGGGGTATGCTCTGGAAAGTGCGGCTCGTATCAGTGCCGTGACATGTCTCGAGATTGTGTTCGCAGCTTTTTGGGGAGCTTCCTTTCTTGGTGAAATACCGGATGTCTGGACTTTCGTCGGAGGATTTCTCATCGTGATGGGAACCCTGATCCTGGGGCACGATCAAGGCTCAGTTTCCTCTCGCTCTCTTCCTCCTGTGAAAGGGCATTCGGGCTAAAGTTTTTCGAAAATTTCCATGAGTTCCTCATTCACTGCGTCCGGGTCTTTGGTGTTGAGCTGTACGAGTCTATGGAGGAAAGTAAAGCTCAACTCATCCATTTCACTGAAAATCATGGCTGTTTCATTGTTGGCTGCTCGGAGGATTTCTCCCTCTGTCACGATGCGAACAGCCGGTGAAAGCGGAATATGCAGTTCGGCCTTGGTCCCTACGAGGCAGTCATCGCATCCTTCGAGCAGTGCTCCTTTAAGGCTGATATTTTTGGTGGCGACCGGGATGACAACATCCCCCACGGTCACATAGGCTTCAAACCCGGCATCGACTCGTGTGCTTTTGCGCTTGTTTCCAGTCATGAGAACCTCCTTTGTGGCAAGAGTATCACAGCTTCTCTGTTGAGAAAATATCCATTGCTCTGCCCGATTATCTGGAGGATCAGGGGAAATGAGGCAGAGCAATGAAAAGGCCGAAACCATCCGGTTCCGGCCTTTGAAGTCTATAATCTTCAGGGGTTAGTCGTATTCAACTGCCGAGAATTTCATCAGTGCATCCCAATTATGGATGGCTTCCACGTAACGAATAGTGCCAGTCTTGCCCCGCATGACCAGAGATGATGTCTCTGCACCATGGCCGTGATAAGCAACGCCCTTGAGGAAGGTTCCGCCGGATATCCCGGTTGCCGCGAAGAAAAGGTCCTCGCTCTTGACCAGATCGTTGACGGTCAGGACTCGGCGAACGTCCATGCCATATTCGGCAAGGGCATTCTTCTCGTCCTGTTTCTGCGGGTCGAGCTTGGCGAACATCTCTCCACCCATGATACGGATGGCAGTGGCAGAAAGCACACCTTCAGGAGTGCCGCCCGTTCCCATCATGACATCGACTTCGCTTCGGGGATCAATGGCCATGAGGGAGCCTGTCACATCGCCATCAGTGTGCAACTGGATGCGCGCTCCGGCTTCGCGGATTTCACTGATAAGTTTCTTGTGGCGGGGCTTATCCAGAACAAACACGACCAGATCGTCCACATCCTTATCCAGGGCGCGGGCTATCAATTTGAGGTTGTGTCCGGTGGGGGCTTCGATATCGACGACATCCTTTGCCTGGGCCGGAACCACCAGTTTCTGCATGTAGAAACTCGGGCCTGGATCAAACATGGCGCCTGCCGGAGCAACGCCGACAACCGAAATGGCGTTGGGGCGTCCGAAAGCGAGCAGGTTCGTGCCTTCAAGGGGGTCCACGGCTATGTCAACCTTGGGACCGTTACCCAGTCCGAGGCTTTCGCCGTTGAAGAGCATGGGGGCGTCGTCTTTTTCGCCCTCACCGATCATGACCTTGCCATCAATTTCAAGCGTGTTGAAGCACAGGCGCATGGCATCCACGGCGGCCTGGTCTGCGGAGATCTTGTCTCCCTTGCCGAGCCATCGAGCGCAGGCAAGAGCCGCGGCTTCGGTGACGCGAACAAGGTCGAGGGCAAGGTTCTTCTGGGGTGCTTCCGTATGCATAGTCAAATAACTCCTAGTATTTCTGGCGGATCATGCTGGCAAAGTTCTCGGGAGTGAAGCCATATTTATCTGATAAAATCTTGCCGGGTGCGCTGGCACCGAAGTGATCCACGCCGAGCACGACTCCGCCAAGGCCGACATACTTGTACCAGTAGTCGGTGCGGCCGGCTTCGGCTGCGGCACGAGAAGTCACTTCAGGCGGCAGAACTGCATTCTTATATGAATCGGGTTGATCGTCAAACAGCTTGGCAGAGGGCATGGAAACCACGCGGACCTTGCGTTTGAAGAGCTTGGCCGTTTCCAGGGCCAGAGAGACCTCGGAGCCGGAAGCGATAAGGATCAGTTCCGGGGTGCCTTCGCAATCCTTGAGAATGTAGCCGCCTTTGCGAGGTCCGTCGATAACTGCCGGGTACTCGGCCGGGTCCATCACAGGCAGCCCTTGGCGGGTCAGGAATATGACCGAGGGATGCTTTTCCTGTTTGAGAGCTATATCCAGGCATACTGCTGTTTCCTGTGCATCAGCGGGCCGCAGGTCAATGAGGTCCGGGATCAGACGCAGGGAGCTGACATGCTCGATAGGCTGGTGGGTCGGACCGTCTTCGCCGACCCAGAAGGAATCGTGAGTGAAGACGTACAACACAGGCAATTCTTGCAGGGAGGACATGCGAATGGCGTTGCGGCAGTAATCGGAGAAGGTCAGGAATGTCGCTCCGAACGGCAGCAGACCGCCATGCAGTTGCATCCCGTTCATGATGGCGGCCATGGGGAACTCGCGGACGCCGAAGGCGAGGTTGCGGGAAGCATAGCCGTCGACGGCAAAGTCACCGTAAGTGGTACGGAAGTTCAGAGTCTGGTTGGAAGGGTCGAGGTCTGCGGAACCGCCGACCAGGGTCGGTAGAGAATCCATGACCGCATCAAGGCACTTGCCCCAGGCCTGACGGGTGGCCATGGTTTCACCGGGAGTGAATTCAGGCCAGGCTATTTCAAGCTCGGGACGCGGTTTGGTGACGTGGCCCCACATCTCGGCAAAATCGGCTTCGGAAAGCTTGGCATCGACCACGGTCTGCCAGTCAGCGGCTTTTTTGCGCATGCTGTCAAATCGGGCGCGGTAGGATTCGAGCACATCGGCTGGGACATGGAAATCATCGGCAGGCAGGCCGAGTTTCTTTTTGGTTGCAGCGATTTCATCGGCTTTGAGCGGTTCACCATGGGTCTTGTGGCTGCCTTCCATGGTGGCGCAGCCCTTGGCCATGGTCGTGTGACCGATGATCAGGGTCGGTTTTGAAGTCTCCTGCTGTCCGGCCTTGATGGCGGCGCGAATCTCGTCATGATTGTGGCCATCCACTTCAATGACGTGCCAACACATGCCTTCAAAGACTTTCTTGTGGTCTGTGCAGTCGGAATTGCAGGTAGGCCCGGCCAGCTGAATCTTGTTGGAGTCGTAGTAGGCGATGATCTTGCCAAGTCCCCAGAGACCGGCCAGAGAAGCAGCGCCCAGGGCGATCGGTTCCTGAAGATCTCCATCGGAGGAGAGGACGTATGTATAATGGTCCACAACGTCACTTCCCAGTTTTTCCCGCAGGTATGCTTCTGCCGCGGCAAAGCCCACAGACATGCTGAAGCCCTGTCCCAGAGGGCCGGTCGTGGCCTCGACGCCTGGAGTTAGGTGCACTTCGGGGTGTCCGGGGGTCAGAGAGCCGAGCTGTCTGAAATTCTGGATGTCCTCAATGGAAATGAAGCCGTTGAGGTGCAGCAGGCTATAGAGTAGCATGGATTCATGCCCCGCGGACAGGATGAAGCGGTCACGGTTGAACCACTTCGAGTCGTCGGGGTTGAAGTTCAGGAACTCGGAATACAGGATGGTGGCGTAGTCGGCGGAGGACATTGCGCCGCCGGGATGACCCGAATTGGCCTTGGCAACGCCGTCCATGATCAGTCCCTTGACCACGGCGATAGTCTTTTCCGTCTGATTGCTCATTGTAGTACCCTTTTTAAAGTTTTTTATTTGGAGACAGTGTCAATGAGGTCGATGCGCCGCTGATGCCGGTCGCCACCGAAGTCCGTTTCCAAAAATGCCTTGAGAATCCCCAGCGCAACACCTTGGCCGGTGACTCGTTCTCCCAGACAGAGGATGCGAGCATCATTGTGCTCGCGCGACATCCGGGCGAGAAATTCGTTGGTGCACAGAGCCGCTCGGACTCCCATGCGGTTGGCGGTCATGGTCATGCCCTGGCCTGTTCCGCAAATGAGCACGCCAAGTTTTTCGTTGTCCGCCTTGATCTTGTCCACGACCTTGGCCGCGAACAGAGGGTAATCGCAGGAGTCGAGGCAGTCCGGGCCTTCGTCTTCTACAGTGTATCCCCAGTCCTGAAGTGCTTCTATAAGAACTTTCTTGAGATTGAAGCCCCCATGATCCGAGCCGATGACAATGGTTTTGCTCATATTGGATTTCCCCTGATGTTAGTCCTGATCCTTGCGGAGCGCGGACATCCGTTCTTCCCTGTCGAGTGCCAGCTCAGTTCTCAGGGTTTCGATTTCTTCCTTGAGAAAATCAATCTGCCTGAGGCTGAGTTCCTTCTCGTCCTTCTTCCCTCTCGGCGACTCGGCGAGTCGTCCGAGGATGCCATATTCCCGATTGAGTTCTTTTTCAAGTCTACTGATCTCGAAACGCGTCAGAACAGATTTGCCAAGCCATTTGACTTCAGCGGTCCAGGTTTTCAATCCCAGCAGAAAAACTTCCAGAACCGTTTCGTTCCCTTGTGTCGTCTCACTCATTATTTATCCTCATATGGGGCAGGAATATCTTTTTCATCCAAACGGTTGGAACCATAATCCAGGCGACGAAAAAGAATATCAGCCGGAAGTACCAGTTTGGTGGCCTTTTTCGGCCATGGTTTCACCTTAAGCTCTCGAGTCTTTATGCGCAAGACTCCTTTTTCTCCGTCGTCCATACCCAGTACCATTCTGGAAGGAAGAGGAACTTTGGCCGCGTTATTTTCATAGCGGTCGATCTCAAGTTTCCATGCACGAGCTGACTCATACCCATTGAGGGTCTTCCCCTCAAGTATAATCGGTTGTCCTGTCATGCTCAGGGTGAGACTGGATGTGTTTTCCCCATGGAAGGTATAGGTGAAGCCGTTCTCGACTGGGAGCACCTGAAGATATTCTTTGGGTATCAGCTCAGAGAAGTCTCCCATGATAACATGGCCCAATTGGGACAGGGAAAATGGGAACGGCATCCCCAGGCTGGTCGCACCGAGCATCGGGTTCGCGTGGGCGTAAGCTCTGTTTTCAGTGGGGTAGAAGACAAGCAGGCCTTTGTCATCTTCTCGGATATGGGCCAGAATCTTGCCGATGCCTGCGGCGACATCCATCCGCATGGGGCCCTCGAAATTCCCCCAGAGCGAGAGAACTGTCCGGTTGGTGCGCCGGACAGGGGTGAATCGTGTATAATACAAAGAGGCTTTGACCTGTATGCCGGAAGCCTTGGTCGGGACGCAATACTGCTGTCTGAATGCCTGCCATGTCGATTCCGGCAAGGCTTCCGAAGCCCCTGTGACTCGCTTGGGTGTGCAACCGGGAGCGAGTACCAGAAGGAGCATGACCACGGAAAGCGCGGTCTGCGACAATGTGCGCCTTGCAGTGATCATAGCGCGTTGAGTTTCTTCTTGATCCTGTCGCTGTATTTGGAATTGTACTTCAAGGATAAATTGTAGGCTCTGCCGGCTGATTTGACTTTGCCCATGGCGCTGGCAATATCCCCGTAATGTTCCCAGATGGTGGGATCACTGTCCATGATATCCACAGCAAAGCGGATATTCTCCCATGCTTCATCAAGTCGGTTCATCTTGAAAAAGACCCAGGCTACGGAATCGAGGATGTAGGGGTTGTCCGGTTCCAGCATCGCTGCCTTCTGTACCAGAACAAGGGCGCGGTCCAGATCCAGGTTCTCATCTGCAAGCATGTACCCTACAGAGTTGAGTGCTCCGGTATGGTCCGGGTGATCGTGAAGAATTGCCTCCAAGAGTTCCAGCCCCTCGGAACGTCGCCCTACCTGATCATAGATCATCGCCAGCGTGTAATTGAGATTGGGGTTGTCCGCCATGCGCTTCAGGCCTTCTTTGAGAACTTTTTCAGCTGCGGTCCAATTTCCCTGACTTTCAAAGAAGCTGGATTCGATAATGTAGAAGATAGGACCATCCGGATAGAGTGCTTTTGCCTTCCTGACAACGGCAAAAGCTTTTTCTTCCTGACCTTGCGCATGGTAAAGTTGAGCTTGAAAGCGGAGTGCGTGCGGATAAAGGCGGTCGTTCTCCTTGACTTTGGCGAGGTAGGCCAGAGCCTTTTCCTGATCGTTTTCACCTTCGTTGGCTATGACCGCTTTGTTGAAGAAGTATTCAGCGGGGATCTCTCCGTCGCTGGTCAGCATATCCAGTACGGTTGAACCCTGGGCATAGAATTTGTCATTGATGAACATGAGTGCTGCATCAAGGATAAAGCTTTTGGACTGGGGACCTTCCAAGGCCATGGTCAACGCACGATCCGGGTTGTTCAGTTTGAGGTTAACGTTAATCAAACGCAAACGTACTTCGGGGAACGGGTCGCCGTTGGCGAGAATGCTTGTATATGTCTTTTCGGCCGCGACATAGTCTTTGATCATGTCATACTGGTAGGCCAGTTCTACCATGGCTTCAGTAAAATCCGGGTCCATGGCGACAGCTTTACGCAGGTTGTTGATGGCGGCTTTACGCATCTCCAGGTTGCCCTGTACTCGTCCCATGGCATAGAATGTGTCTGCCGTGCGTTTGGCATCCGGTATGGCTTTGAGTTGATCGAGCGCTTCAGCGTCCTTGCCCGCATCCATCAACATCTGTCCCAACCGTTCACGTGCCGGGATGTCGTTCGGGTGCCGTTTCAGGTATTGGCTCATGACATCAATGGCAGCATCGGCTTCATTGTCGACAATATATGAATTGGCCAGATAAATGGTCAGGATCTGATTGTCCGGGAATTGGGCCAGACCTTCTTTGAGAGCCATGCGTGAACGAGTGGCTCCACTTGGATCATTCCAGAACAATCCCGCTTTTTCCAGGTAGAGCTGTGGAGTCGGAGTCGCTTTCAGCAGATTATTCAGGGCTGCCTCTGCACGAGCTTTGATTTTGGCAATTTCCTTTTGTGAGATCTTGTTGCCCTTGGCATCGGCTTCGTGGCGTTGCAGGCGTTGCAATTGATCTTGATAGACCAGGTAATCGTAATCCAGTTCCGCACTCTCTGACAGCGGACGTGGCGACGGCAACGGAGCCCTGGTCCGTGTTGAACATGCGGTCAGGCCCAAGAGGGCGAGGGTGATCATTGTAGCGGCCAAAACAGTGTTGGCGGGCAAACGGTGTGTCATGTGTGGCATATGGGTTCCTGTTCCTAGTCGTGCTCCAGCACCCAGTCCTTGGAGAAGTCCTTGACCTTGTCAGTCATGAACTCGCGTATTTTGGCGAGCAGGCGTGCCTCAATTTGGCGCACACGCTCTCTGGTCACCTCGAACCGTTCTCCTATCTCCCGCAAGGTAATCGGGTCTTCGGAGAGCAAACGGTCATCAAGAATAGCCAGTTCCTTTTCATTCAGTTTCGGTCGGATCGCCTTGATGTTCTCCAAAAGGAGTTCCACAAGCTGATCGCTGGCGATGGTATCCTCAACTCCCGGTCCAAGGGAAGGGAGAAAATCCATCTTGGTCGCATCGGAATCTTCTCCGAGTGGCGTGTTGAGCGACATGTCATTTTTCGAGAGCCTCTGGTCCATCTCTTCGATTTCAGTTTCACTGACTCCAAGCGATTTGCTGAGCGCCTCTGTGGTGGGGTCGAATCCCATGGTCTGGAGGCGCTGGCGTTCCTTGTTCAGATTATAGAACAGCTTGCGCTGAGTCTGGGTGGTGCCCACCTTGACCATGCGCCAGTTGTCCATGATGTATTTCAGGATGTATGCCTTGACCCAGAAGGCGGCGTAGTATGAAAACTTGATGCCTTTTTCGGGGTCGAATTTGGTCACTGCCTTGAGTAACCCCACATTGCCCTCCTGAATCAGGTCCAGGGCGTTTTGCATCCAGCGTCGCTGGAAATCCATGGCAATCTTGACCACGAGGCGCAGGTGTGAAGAGACGAGCTTGAAAGCCGCATCCTGATCGTTCTCGTCCTGAACCCGTTTGGCGAGAGCGTACTCTTCCTCTGGCTCCAGCATCGGGAAACGGGCTATCTCCTTGAGATAGAGCTGCAGGGGATCGCGGACCCTGACTTCCTTGGATGTCTGGGACTGAAAGGCGGGAAGCCTTTTTTCCACGGGCGCAATTTTGGCCGGGGGGCGGGATTTCTTTGACTCGGCTTCCAGGTCTGCGAGGACTGCGTCGTCAAGCTCCGGTTCATCGGAGTCCGTTTTGTCGAGTTCGGAATCCATGATCTCCGGTTCCACTACTTCAGTGTGTTTGGCTGTTTTTTTCTCGGTAGATGGCATGCTTTTATTTGTCGGGTAATTTTGGTACCCGCTTCAATACTAATTATAAGAATAAGAAACTGACATTATAGTTTTTGTTTTTACTTTTCAATGTTTTTCCCTCTGTGCAAGGTTGTGCAGGAAACTGCTCATCGTCAAGAGGTTGTCAATCGGCCTCTGTGAAAAGTACTTGATTTTAAGGTCGTCAAAGACTATATTTGAATATCTTGATATACGAATTAAACAGCCCGTCAAGGGCGTTTCAGGAGAGTAACGTGCCCGATTTCAGGTCAATTCTTCGTGATGACAAGGTCTATTTTTTCGATGGTGGCTATGGCACCCTATTGCAGGGCAGAGGGTTGCCAGCCGGACTTTCTCCCGAGCTTTGGGGGCTTGAGGCTCCCGATATCATCCGTTCTGTTCATCAGGATTATCTGGATGCTGGTGCCGATGTTCTGACCACGAATACGTTCGGCGGATCTCGGCCGAAACTTGGTTCGGCTGTGGACCCGTATAAGCTGAACCGGACGATGACGGAGATTGCTCGTCAGGTTGCGGGAGAAAAAGCTTTTGTCGCTGCTTCGATAGGCCCTACAGGACATTTTGTCGAGCCGTTGGGCGATCTGACCTTCCGTGAAATGGTCGAAATTTTCAAGGAGCAGATCAAAGGTTGTGTGGACGGTGGTGCCGATCTGATCCTCGGTGAGACGCATTTCGATTTGGCTGAAGCCAAGGCTGTGGTTGTCGCGGCACGACTGGTCTGCGACCTGCCTGTTGCCTTGTCCATGACCTTTGAAGGGACGGCGTCGCTGACAGGAACTTCTCCCCTGACCTTTGTCGATACCATGCAGAATATGGGGGTTGAACTCATCGGGACTAATTGTTCGGCCGGTCCGGAGCAGATGCAGGAGACGTTGCGTTCATGGGCGCCTCGACTTGAAACACCCACCTTTGCCGAGGCCAATGCCGGATTGCCGGAGTTGGATGATGATGGAAACACATCCTTTCGCCTTCCACCTGATCCGTTTGCCGAACAGGCCTGTCGGTTTGTTGATCTTGGTGCCAAATTTATCGGGGGGTGTTGCGGCACCACGCCGGATCATATTCGCGCGCTTCGCGCCAGAGTCGGTGATGCCTCCTGGGTGCGTCCACGGAAAACTGACAATGCCCAGTTGGTGTTGACCTCACGAGCTGTGTCCGTTCCCATTGGGTTTGACCATCCCGGTGTTATCATCGGTGAGCGGATCAATCCCACTGGCAAGAAGCTCCTGACAGGCGAATTGCAGGAGGGGATATTCTCCGAGGCATTGCGTTTTGCTTCCGAACAGGTTGATCTCGGAGCGCCGGTGCTTGATGTCAACGTGGGAGCACCCATGGTGGACGAGACTGTGCTGTTGCCCGATTTGGTCAAGACATTGTCCGGTCGGTTTCCTACCCCCTTGTCCATTGATTCCAATGATTCTGCTGCGATAGAGGCCGGGCTGTGGGTGTATCCCGGTTCGCCTCTGGTTAATTCCATCTCCGGGGAATCCGGTAAGATGGAAGAGCTTGGCCCCTTATGTAAACTGTTTGGTGCTCCTTTTATCTTGCTGCCCATTGTTGGTAGCAAGCTTCCGGTGACTGCCAGCGAGCGGTTGGTGGTAATCGAAGGACTGCTCAAGGAGGCCGATAGGCTCGGTATCCCAAGACGACTGATCATGGTGGATGCGCTCGCGCTCACGGTTTCCTCCAAGCCGGAAGCGGCTCGCCATTCGCTGGATGTCATGCGCCATTGCCGCGATGAATGGGGGCTTGTCACAACTATTGGATTGTCCAATATCTCCTTCGGACTCCCTGCACGAGAACTTCTCAATTCCACATTTCTTTCCCTTTCCATGGCGTCCGGGCTGTGTTCGTTCATTGCCAACCCGAACTCGGCCCGCCTTCAAGAGGCGTTGCACACGACCGAAGTGTTATTGAATCGTGACCCGCAGGCCGAGCGGTATATAGGGAAATTCACTGACTGGACAGGAGGGGAAGGTTCCCAGGCCGCCCCAGCTGCCAAGACAGGGGATGATACCGGAGGGCTGCCCCCGGTACAGGCGGCCGTGATCAAAGGTGACAAGGATGTTATTGTCGCTTTGGTGGAAAAAGAGTTGGACGCAGGCAAGGCTGCCATGGCTGTTGTCAACGACCTTTTGATCCCCGGCATCCTGGCTGTGGGTGAAAAGTATGAGCGCAAGGAATATTTCCTGCCGCAATTGCTTCGGTCTGCCGAAACAATGCAGACTGCCTTTGCCAGGCTCAAGCCGCTTTTGGAAGAAGATGAAACCGCAGGAGCCAAGCCTGTTATTGTCATGGCGACAGTCGAAGGTGATATTCACGATATCGGCAAGAACATCGTCTGTCTGATGTTGAAGAATTACGGTTTCGAGGTCGTCGACCTCGGCAAGGATGTCAAGGCCGAGGTTATTGTCGAGGCCGCGATCGAAAATAAAGCATCCGTCATCGGTCTTTCCGCCCTCATGACAACCACCATGGTTCGCATGGAGGATACCGTCAATCTTGTCAGAGAGCGTGGCATGGATACCAAGGTGATCATCGGCGGAGCCGTTGTCACGGAAAAATTCTGCAATGCAATTGGCGCGGATGGCTGGTCCACCGATGCCATTGCAGCGGTCAAGTTGGCCCAGCGGCTCACGCAATAATCATGTCTTGGTGATATAATCGAAAAGAGAGGGCTGCCTGATTGGTGGCTCTTTCTTCTTAAGCAGTTCCGCTCCACCTTCATGCTTTAGAAGAAAAGCCTTCATTTCCAGCCCGCCTGTGGCGCTGAAACCGGTCAACGCCCCATTGCTTCCGACCACCCGGTGGCAGGGATAAAGCAGAGGAAACGGATTGCGCCCCATGACTCCGCCCACTGCCTGCGCGCCGCCGGGACTGCCCACCGTGGCGGCAAGTTCTCCATAGGTGGTAAGAGTGCCGTGTCGAACGAGCGCCAAAGCATCGAGAACCGCCCGTTGAAAGGGGGTCAGGGCGGAAAAGTCCAGGGGAAGATGTGGCCAGAGGGGAACTTCGCCCGCGACATACCGAAGCAGGGCTTCTTTGAGAAGGCTCCCCTCGCGGCTCAGTGTCGGAGATTCCTTCACAGATGCACTCCACATGATGTCAATGGCACTTATCAATCCGTCATTCCAGTGAAGGGACAATGCCAGTGGCGGGGCTTCAATATGCTCAATGAGGGGGGATGCGGTTCCCTTCTCAGTGTCAGTCCGAGCAGAAGGGATCATGCGGGATTGAGTGTGTAATCGGGGGAAAACCATTCCGGTGGTCCGGCTTCTGCTCCATTGTTTTTGCCCTGCCAGACATTGTCCATCATAAAATGGTTTCGGACTGCATTATGGAGTCCGCGCATGTTGGCTGCCCAGTCAGGGGCTACCAGTTCTCCCTGGGAAGGATTACCGTTGAGTCTGTGAATGACTGTGGTCGGCTTGAGAAGCATGAGGGCGTCCGAAAGCTGAGAGAGATATTCGTGTTGGGTGAGCGGAGTGTAGTTCCCTTCGTTATACAGTCGTTCAAGGCCGGTTCCACGACAGACGTAAAGGTTGTGAAATTTGATGCCGTGAATAGGCAAGCTGTTGAGCATGCGCACGGAAGCGAGAAGCTCGGCTCGGCCTTCGCGCCCAAAAACAGTGGGCAATCCTGCAATGACATGGGCCACGACCTTGAGGCCGCGACTGGCTGCCGCGTGTGTTGCTTCGGCAAAGGCGCAGGCGTCATGTCCTCGGTTGATATGGGTCAGGGTTTCGTCCGAAGCAGACTGGAGGCCGAGTTCAAGCATGACTTCGGAAAGCCCGAGATATTCCTTTTGTTCGGCAAGGAGGTTAAGCTTGTCATCATCAAGACAGTCCGGGCGGGTGCCCAGGCTCAGTGATGTCAAGCCAGGCAGTCCGCGTAACTGGGCGCAAGTGCCGGCGAGCTTCGCCAAGGGACCGTGGGTATTGGAATACGATTGTAGGTAAGCCGTGAACAGAGATAATCCGTTTTTCCGAGTGTGAATGTCTCTCCAGAATTGCCATTGTTCGGGAATACTCATACCTTCGTTGCCGAAGCCGGAGCCAGATCCTTTGGGGTTACAGAAAATGCATCCTTCGGTTGAAAGCGTGCCGTCTCTGTTCGGGCATGAGTATCCTGCGTCCAGAGGGATTTTCTGGACGCGTTGGCCGTGTCTTTGACGGGTATATGCGGAGAGTGAGAAGTAGCGTGGCATGATATTTTTAGAAAAAGTCGAGAAAATATGCTCAAACAGTGTCCAGCGTATTGCCTGGTGCGGTTACATTTGGTACTCATCTTCAACTGAAATTACACGCTAGCGTACTTCCGGGGCATTGGGAAGTCGCTTGGACGCATAGAATTTTGTATCGTATACTGAATGAATTTCGAATGGAACGGGGGGTAAATGGGTAACCTGCTCAACAGAATTATAGGTTCTTTCTCGAATGACCTCGCCATTGATCTTGGGACAGCAAACACGCTGGTCTATGTCAAAGGTAAAGGCGTCATGCTGTCAGAACCGTCCGTGGTCGCGGTGAAAAAAGATTCCCGCGGCGGAAAAGCAGTCCTCGCAGTGGGGGCTGAGGCCAAGAAGATGCTTGGTCGTACACCGGGAAACATCGTCGCCATTCGACCCATGAAGGACGGCGTTATCGCCGACTTCGAGGTCACCGAGGCCATGTTGCGGCATTTTATTTCCAAGGTTCACAACTCTCGTCGTCTGGTGCGACCTCGTATCATGATTTGCGTGCCTACCGGGATCACCCAGGTGGAAAAACGCGCGGTCAGGGAATCTGCCCAGTCTGCAGGAGCCAGAGAGGTCTACCTCATCGAGGAGCCGATGGCCGCTGCCATTGGGGCCAATCTGCCCATTACTGAACCGACCTCAAACATGATCGTTGATATCGGGGGTGGCACCACCGAAATCGCGGTTATCTCTTTGTCCGGTATTGTTTACGCTCGATCTGTTCGTATCGGTGGAGACAAAATGGACGAGGCGATCATGCAGCATGTCAAACGTAAGTATAACATGCTTATCGGTGAGTCCACTGCCGAGCAGATCAAGATTCATATTGGTTCCGCATACCCGTTGGGTGATGAAGAACCGATCATGGAAGTCAAAGGTCGTGATCTCGTGACCGGTATCCCGCAGAATCGTCCCATCACTGCCGAAGAGGTCCGCGAGGCCATTAGCGAGCAGGTGGAAGGCATTGTGCAGGGAGTGCGTATAGCACTGGAGCAGACTCCGCCCGAGCTGGCTGCCGACATTGTTGACCGTGGTATCGTTCTCACTGGTGGTGGCGCGTTGCTTAAGGGGCTGGATCAGCTTCTGCAACACGAGACTCAGTTGCCGATTACCGTTGTTGAAGATCCGCTCACGGCTGTCGTGCTCGGTTCCGGCAAGGCATTGGACAACATTGATCTCTACAAGGATATCACCACGGATTAGGTACCAGCGTGAAAAAGCCCAAAAAGATCGCCGTCGTGATCGTCGCGGGGCTCTTCGTGTACCTCTTCATGTACACCTGGAACCTGCGCACCGGGCATTTGGACGCCCTTTCCAGTTATACCGGTCTCGATATCTCCGGCTTTATCCTTCGCCCAGGCATCTGGGCGAATGAGCAGGTTGTGGGGTTTTGGGAGCGGTATATCTATCTTGTCGGCCTCAAGCAGAGGAACGACGAGTTGACAGCGGAAAATGCCCGGCTTCAAAGGAAGAGCATGCTCCTTGGCTCGCAGGCCCGGTCCGCAACCCGTCTGGAGAAGATGCTTGACTTTGTGCCGCCTCAAAACTGGAACTTCAGTGGAGCGCGGGTCATTGCGCATCGCATGGGACCGGCTGGGGTGTTGGCAACGTTGACAGTGGACAAGGGGAGCGTCAACTCTGTCGAACCCGATATGCCGGTGGTTTCCCTTGAGGGGATTGCCGGACGTATTCTCAATACCGGAGCTCTCACTTCCACTGTGCTTCTGCTCACGGATGCCAACAGTCACATCGCTGTTATCGGCGAGAGCAACCGCTCGCCGGGCATGTTGACAGGCATGGGCTATGGAGAGCCGCTCCGGCTCCGTTTTGTCAATCTCAATGCGATAATCGATCCGGGAGAGATTCTGCTTTCATCCGGTTTATCCGGTATTTTTCCCAAAGGCTTGCCGGTTGCTCGAGTGACCAAGGTCCAGAGGTCTGATATCTCGCTTTTCCTGACCATAGAAGCTGAACCGTTGGTCAATGTGGCGAAGTTGGAAGAAGTCGTGCTCCTGCGCCGTGCTCCTGTTGATTTTTCACCTGCGGTCAGGTCGGAATCCATTCAACAGGGGGAGGCAGAGAGCAGTGCTGCAATCAGGTAGTCTTCTCGCTTTTCTTTGGTGGACTGGATATACCATCGTGGGTGTCTGGGCACAGAAATACGTGCCCGGCATTGATTTCTTTGCATCAGGTATAGTTCTTTCTCTCCAGGAGCAGAGTGGACATCGAACTCTCTGGTTGGCCTGTCTCTGGATTCTCTTGCTGGAGGGTATGGGGAATCTGCCATTTGGGTACGGGGTCGCGTGGTATGGTTTGCTTTTTGTCTTTTACATCCTTGGGCGATGGCTTTTCGAGAGGCGTTCCATTCTTTTCATGTGTTTGCTTGGATTGGGCTTGGGCTGTCTGCATATCATCCTTTCCTATAGTCTCACCCGGTTGGCAAACATGGCGGTTCCCATGCATAGTGTCATGATTGAGGGCGCGTTGCAGGTCTTGATTTTTCCGGTCATATGGCTGTTGGCTGATTGGCTGTACCCCAAAAGACTGAGGCAGGATGTCAAACCTTTATAATCAATCCGATCAGCAGCCGCCTCGATCAGGGCTTATTCTTCTTCAAGCGTTGATCCTCGGGCTTTTTTGCCTTTTTTCCATTCGTCTGTGGTACCTGCAAATCCATCGTGGTGAGGAGTATGCGCTCAAAGCCAAGGAAAACCAATTGCGTCAGGAGGCTGTTTTTTCGCCTCGTGGGTTGATCCGTGATCGCAATGGAGACTTGTTGGCCGTTAACGAACCGGCATATGCTCTGGGGCTTGTCCGTGAAGATTGCCATGATATTGACAAGACTCTGCATCAGGTTGCCATGTGGACCGGAGAAAAATTTGATGACCTCAAAGCCATTTACGTAAAAAAGCGTCCACGCGTAAAACAGTTTGAGCCGCTGATTCTCATACCGGATCTCTCATTTCACCAACTGGCCCTCATCGACGCCAACCGCCTTCGTTGGCCGGGATTGGAAATCCAGGTTCGGCCCAGGCGGCAGTATCGTTATGGGAAGTTGTTGGCGCATGTGCTCGGATATGTGGCGGAAGCCAATGAAGAAGAAATGGAAAAAAGGCCTGAGCTTGCCCTTGGTGATTATGTCGGGAAGCAGGGGATTGAGCTGATGCTTGAGGATCGTATGCGCGGCGCCAAAGGGCTGACGCAGTTCGAAGTGGATGTCAATGGCCGACGGCTGAAGGAGCGGGTTCTGAAACACCCCAGAGCCGGGCATGAAATTTCCTTGTCCATTGATCTTGAATTGCAGAAGCTCGCCATGGATTGGTTGGATGAAGAGGCCGGTGCCGTGGCGGTCATGGATGCGGATACGGGGCAACTTTGGGCTTTGGCAACTGCGCCTTCCTATAATTCCAATGACTTTGCATCAGGTCTTTCCTCGGCTCAATGGGCTACTCTCCGTGATGATCCGCTTCACCCCATGCAAAATCGGGTCATTCAATCTATCTATCCTCCCGGTTCGGTGTTCAAGCATGTGGTGGCCGGTGCCGGTCTGCACTTCGGAGAGATTGATCCGGAAGAAACGGTTCATTGCTCGGGGTCGGTCAAGCTCGGTAGGCACGTTTTCCGCTGCTGGAAAAAAGGTGGCCATGGACATGTCAACATGGAGCGGGCTTTGGTTGAATCCTGTGACGTCTATTTTTACAAGATGGGTAAAAAGATCGGCGTGGATCATATGAGCGAATTTGCCAAGGCATGTGGTTTCGGGCAGAAAACCGGTATTCGATTGCCACATGAGAAGTCTGGTATCATTCCCACTGACAAATGGAAGCGAAAACGGTTCGGCGAAGGATGGCAGGGCGGCGATAATCTCAATATGGCCATTGGGCAGGGGTATACCCTGGTGACCCCGCTTCAGGTCGTGCGCTTTTTCTCCAGTCTTCTCAACGGCGGGAAGTTGCTCAAACCGTTATTGGTCAAGGACGAGAAAACTGTGGTCCAAGGGCAAATACCGCTGACGAATACGCAGCTCGGCCTGCTTCATCGTGCTCTTGTGAGGACAGTGGATGACGTTCATGGGACGTGTCGCAGGATTCGAACAAAAGGGGTCGTGGTCGGTGGCAAGACGGGGACTGCCCAGGTTGTGCGATTGACGGATGATCTCAAGGAACTCAAAGACGACGAGATTCCGTATAAATTTCGTGATCATGCCTGGATGGCCGCAACCGCAGAAAAGGATGGCAGACGTTTTGCCATTGTTGCCCTGGTAGAACATGGTCTGCATGGTGGGTCCGGGGCTGGTCCCATTGTCAAGGCTGTCATTGATTATCTTTTTCTGAACAAGGTTCGCAAAAAGCCTGAAGCTATGAAAGCCAAGGCCAGGGCTGCCCGCTTGCTGACACGCAGTTCCGTGAGGAAGGCTCATGCCAATTGATAGACGGCTTCTTTTCTATATTAACTGGCCACTCCTGGGCGTGGCCGTCATTCTGTTCCTGCTTGGAGCGCTCAATCTGTATTCTGCCAGTGGGTACAGGTTGGAAGAGGGCATGAGTATCGCTCCCTATTTCAACAAACAGTTGATTTGGGGGCTGATGGGACTTCTGGGCATGGTTGTTTTCATGTTCTTTGATTATCGCCATCTCAAAACCATTGCGTGGCCGCTTTTTTGGGTAACAGTTTTGTTGCTGGTCGCGGTGTTCTTTGCAGGAAAGACCATTTACGGTGCGAAACGGTGGCTTGATCTCGGTTTCATGAATTTCCAGCCAAGTGAACTTGCCAAAATTTCGATTTTGATCATTGGCGCGCGAATCCTCTCCAAGGAGAGAGAGCCTCTTGATTTTCTGCGGCTAATTTATGTTCTCTTTGTGGGCATGGTCCTGGCTGGGTTGATCATTAAGCAACCGGACCTCGGTTCCGGTCTTTCCATTATTATGATTCTTGGCGGAATGATTCTGTATCGTGGTGTGACACCGCGAGTTTTCAAGACTGCGCTTTTTCTGATACCCGCGACACTTCCGATGTCGTGGTTCTTTCTGCACGATTACCAGAAACAGCGCATCATGACCTTTTTGGACCCCACGACCGATCCGCTTGGAGCTGGATATCATATTATTCAATCCGAAATAGCGATTGGGTCCGGAGGTTTCTGGGGGAAGGGGTTTCTTGAGGGAACCCAGTCGCAGCTCCGGTTTTTGCCGGAAAGGCACACTGACTTTGCAGTGGCCGTTTTCGGTGAAGAATGGGGCTTTGCCGGGACTATGTTACTTTTGTCACTATTCTGTTTTTTTCTCTATCAAATGGTGCTCATTGCACGGGACGCCAGAGGTCTCTTCGGAAGCTATCTTGCGGCAGGCGTGTTCTTCTATTTCTTCTGGCAAATCCTTATAAATACGGGTATGGTCCTCGGGCTTATGCCAGTGGTTGGTATCCCTCTTCCATTCATTAGTTATGGGGGAAGCGCAACCCTGGTGAACTTCTGTCTCGTCGGGCTTGTGCTTAATGTGTCAATGCGTCGTTTCCTTTTTAAACAAGGATAGACAGGTCTGTTCCCAGAGGCTGGAAAGATTGTGATTCTTGGCGGTTTAAGCATGGAATTTCGGTTTTACCCAGTTGGATACAGGCCCCCCTGCTGTCATAGGAGCATTCGGGGGATTGCGACTCGTTGAGTGGGAGCCTCTGTTTCATAAACCGGATTGTGAGGAGCGCGTTTTCATGGCGAGAGACGAAATCAACGCCTTTTTGGGCGCAGGGACTAACTACCAGGGAAAGCTGCACTTTCAGGGAGCAGTTCGTATCGATGGCAATTTCCGGGGGGAGGTTGTTTCAGATGGGACACTGGTTGTCGGTCAGGAAGCCGTAGTGGAAGGACTTATTCGAGTTGGACAACTTGTTCTTTCAGGGAATATCCAGGGAGAAGTCGAAGCCGCGACCAAAGTTGTTTTGCATAAGACGGCTAACTTGCAGGGGAATATAAAAACTCCTGTACTTGTTGTCGAGGAAGGCGCCGTTCTGGAAGGCCAACTCGACATGGGGAGCCTCGGTTCATCCGCTCCCATCGTATCTGAAGAAGAGTCCGATTAACATTTTACAGCGCGTCAAATTGCTGTCTTAGGAAGCGTGTTAAAGGCAAAAAGCCTTTGACACGCGGCTTAAAATTACGTAATTGGCAGTGACTTTGCGCCAAAATTCACAACCTATCTGGGGGCACACGGTATGGTAGTACCTGACAAAACAATTTTTATCCAAGCAGTGAACTTCATCGTCACGATCTTCGTGCTGAATGTCCTGCTGATCAAACCGATCCGCGAAATCATTAGAAAACGCAAGGGTTTGATGGCTGATCAGCTGGAGAAAATCGAGGGCTTCAACGCAGACGCAGAGAGCAAGGTGGCTGATTATGAAATCCAGCTCACCGCTGCTCGCAAGGAAGCCAGCGATATCCGCTCCGCCATGAAGGATGAAGGCACTGCTGAAGAGCAGAAGCTGATGTCCGTTGCCGGTGAGGAGGCTTCCGGCACCATTCAGGCCGCTCGTGCTGAAATCAAGGCTGAGGTCAAGGGAGCCATGACTCAGTTGACCAAGGACGTCGAAAAATTCGCCGAAGCAGCTACGGGCAAGATCCTGGGCCAAGCCTAGACGAGACAAGGAGGGTTTCACTTTGAAACGGATGTATGTGTTTAGTACGGTCTTGCTGACTGCCTTGGCGATCTCATCCATTGCTTTCGCCAATGAAGGCGGAGGGCACCACATGGCCGGTTGGTTCCTCGAAGATTATCAAGTTGAACGGTATATCTTTCGTCTGATCAACCTGGCGTTGTTCCTCGGCATTATCTGGTGGCTGGCAGGATCAAAGATCAAGGATTTCTTCGTGGGACGTCGCGACGGCATCAAGCTGGAGCTTGACGACTTGCAGACCCGCCAGGCTGATGCCGAGAAGAAACTCAAGGAAGTTGAGGCCGGTATCGCCAACATGGCTCAGGAAAAGCAGACCATTCTTGATGAGGCCAAGCAGCAGGGTGAAGCCATTAAAGAGGCTATCATCGCCAAGGCCCATAAGGATGCTGAAGCCCTGAAGGAACAGGCCAAGCGCACCGCTTCGAACGAAGCGCAGACTGCCATCAATTCCATTCGTGCCGAGATGGCCGATATGGTTGTCGCGGCTGCCGAGAAGATCGTTGCCGAAAAGCTGAGCGCTGATGATCACGAGAAACTCGTGGATGACTATTTAACGAAGGTGGTGCTCAATTGACCGGTAACGTAGTTTCCCGCCGCTACGCCAAGGCTCTTTTTGCCATTGGCGCCGCCAAAGGCGAGGCAGACCAAAAGACGTACGGTGAGCAGTTGACTGCACTGGGTGATTCCATGACGGCATCTCCCGAAGCTTTGGGTTTCTTCCGGAACCCCTTGTTCTCCGCCGAGGAGAAGAAAGCAGTGCTCGAAACGCTTGTTGACAAGGTTGGGGTAGACCCGATGGTCAAGAACTTCTGCGATCTTCTGGCCGACAGGGGCCGGGTCGAGATGCTTCCTGCCATCGCAGCCGATTACAAGGCCATGACAGATGCCGTTTCCGGTATTTTGAGCGGCCAGCTCATCACGGTGGGCGAGCTGAACGAGGAGAGAAAGTCTGCAATCAAGGAGAACCTTGAGAAACAGGCAGGCAAGAAGCTGGAACTGACCTTTGATACCGATAAGGATATCCTCGGGGGCATCGTCCTCAAGATTGGTGATAAGGTCATGGACGCCAGCCTCAAGGCTCAGCTGCAGATTTTGAAAGAAAATATTAAAAGGGGTGAGTAGGGCAATGCAGATCAAAGCAGAAGAAATCAGCAAAATCATTCAGGACCAGATTCAGAATTATGAGTCTCGTGTTGAGATGAGCGAGACCGGTACCGTCCTCTACGTTGGTGACGGTATTGCTCGTGTTCACGGCGTTGAGAACGTCATGGCCATGGAGCTGCTGGAATTCCCCGGCGGCCTGATGGGTATGGTGCTCAACCTTGAAGAAGATAACGTCGGTGTCGCCCTGCTGGGTTCCGATACCGGTGTCAAGGAAGGCGATCCGGTCAAGCGTACCGGCAAGATTTACTCCGTTCCCGTTGGTGATGGTGTCATGGGCCGCGTTGTGAACCCGCTTGGTGAGCCTCTTGATGGTTTGGGACCTCTTGACACCACGGAAACCCGCCCGGTTGAAATGAAAGCTCCTGGTATCATTGCCCGTAAATCCGTTCATGAGCCATGCTATACCGGCCTGAAGGCCGTTGACGCCATGACTCCGGTCGGTCGCGGCCAGCGTGAGCTGGTCATTGGTGACCGCCAGACCGGTAAGACCGCAGTCTGCATTGACGCCATCCTGGCTCAGAAGACGACTGACGTGCATTGTTTCTATGTTGCCATCGGACAGAAGAAAGCATCCGTTGCTCTGGTTGCCGACATTCTGCGTCAGCACGGCGCAATGGAATATACCACTATTGTTTCCGCTACCGCTTCCGAGCCCGCTCCGTTGCAGTTCATCGCTGCGTACACTGGTGCCACCATGGCCGAGTTCTACCGCGATAACGGCAAGCATGCCCTGATCTGTTATGATGATCTTTCCAAGCAGGCTACTGCTTACCGTGAAATGTCCCTCCTGCTTCGTCGTCCTCCGGGCCGTGAAGCATTCCCCGGTGATGTCTTCTATCTGCACTCCCGCCTGCTCGAGCGCGCATGCAAGGTTAACGACAGCCTCGGTGCCGGTTCCATGACCGCCCTGCCGGTTATTGAAACCCAGGCCGGTGACGTTTCCGCATTTATTCCAACCAACGTTATCTCCATTACCGATGGTCAGATCTACTTGGAGCCGAACCTGTTCTTGTCCGGTGTTCGTCCGGCCATTAACGTCGGTCTCTCCGTCTCCCGAGTCGGTGGTTCCGCTCAGATCAAGGCAATGAAACAGGTTGCCGGTACATTGCGTCTCGACCTCGCTCAGTACCGCGAGCTTGCCGCTTTCGCATCCTTTGGTTCTGATCTGGATAAAGGCACACAGGCCAAGCTGAATCGTGGCGCTCGCATGGTCGAGCTTCTGAAGCAGCCCCAGTACAAGCCGCAGACCGTTCAGGAACAGGTTTCAGTTCTGTACGCCGGTACTCGTGGATTCCTGGATGACGTTCCTGTTGAGGCCGTTCAGAAGTTCGAGGCCGAGTTCCTTGAGTTCATGAACAACGCAAAGTCCGCTGTTCTCGACTCTATTGCCGAGAAAGAAAAGATCGACGATGCAGTCGAAGCTGACCTCAAGGCAGCTATCGAAGAGTTCAAGAAAGGCTTCAGCGCGTAACTAAGGGGTAACGAATGGCTTCGTTAAGAGACGTCCAAAATCAGATTGTTGGCGTCAAGAAAACCAAGCAGATCACCAAGGCCATGAATATGGTGGCCTCGGCAAAACTGCGCAACGCACAGGAGCGTATTGAACGCTTCCGTCCGTATGCGGACAAGTTTTACGAGATGCTGGGCGACTTGGCTGCCGGAGCTGACGAATCGGTACATCCGCTGCTGGAAGTCCGGGACGAAGTGAAAACCGTGGGCATCATGGTGACCACTTCGGATCGCGGCCTGTGCGGCGCATTCAATGTCAATATCATCAACAAGGCCATGAAGCTGGCCAGACAAAAAGCTTCTGAAGGAAAAACTGTCAAGCTCTACTGCATCGGCAAGAAAGCTCGTGACGCCTTCAGAAAGACTGAATACGAAATCATGCGCGCCGAAGGCGACGCCATGAGCAGCTTTGACTTCACCTTGGCAGCCAGTGTCGGCAATGAGCTGATCACCGGATATGTCACAGGAGAACTCGATGAAGTTCATATCGTGTTTGGTGAGTTCCAGAGCATGGCGAAACAACCTCCCATCGACCTGACTATTCTGCCTATGGCAGCTCAGGCAGAAGGCGAGAGTGAAGAGTCCGGTTCTGGTGATTACATGTATGAACCGTCCGTAGAGGGCCTGCTGGCCGAGCTTCTTCCTCGGTTTATCAAGGTCCAGGTCTATCGGGGTCTGCTGGATACTGCCAGCTCCGAGCATGCAGCTCGTATGGCCGCAATGGATAACGCCACCAAGGCTTGTGACGAACTGACGGACACCCTGACCTTGCTTTACAACAAGACAAGGCAGGCCGCCATTACTGGCGATCTTATGGACATTGTCGGCGGCGTGGAAGCGCTGAAAGGATAAAAGGGGGCTATGAAAAATGGCTAATACTGGTAAAATCGTTCAGGTAATCGGCGCCGTTGTCGACGTCGAATTTGCCGAAGGGAATCTTCCCAACATTCTGTCTGCGTTGGAGATTAATAACCCCAACAATACTGACGCCCCGCTTCTCGTCTGCGAGGTCGCTCAGCACTTGGGTAACAACGTTGTCCGCACCATTGCCATGGACGCCACCGAAGGTCTCGTTCGCGGCATGGAAGCATCCGACACCGAATCTCCTATCACTGTTCCTGTTGGTTCCGGTTCGCTGGGCCGCATCATGAACGTTGTCGGCGAACCTGCCGATGAAATGGGCCCGGTTCCCTGTGAAAAGCGCCTTCCCATTCACCGTGAAGCCCCTGATTTCACAGAGCTGTCCACCAAGGTTGAGCTGCTCGAAACCGGTATCAAAGTCGTTGATCTGCTGATTCCCTTCCCGAAAGGCGGCAAAATGGGCCTCTTCGGTGGCGCAGGTGTCGGCAAGACTGTTATTCTGATGGAAATGATCAACAACATCGCCAAGCAGCACGGTGGTATCTCCGTCTTCGCTGGTGTTGGTGAGCGTACCCGTGAAGGAAACGATCTCTATCACGAAATGAAGGACGCTGGCGTTCTGGAGAAAGCTGCCCTGGTCTACGGCCAGATGAACGAGCCTCCGGGAGCCCGTGCTCGTGTTGCTCTGACCGCGCTGACCTGCGCAGAGTACTTCCGTGACGAAGAAGGCCAGGACGTGCTGCTCTTCGTTGATAACATCTTCCGCTTCACCCAGGCTGGTGCAGAGGTATCCGCACTTCTCGGCCGTATGCCTTCCGCTGTTGGTTATCAGCCGACACTGGGTACTGACCTTGGTGGTTTGCAGGAACGTATTACTTCCACAAACAAGGGTTCCATCACCTCGGTTCAGGCCGTTTACGTCCCTGCCGATGACTTGACTGACCCTGCTCCGGCTACCACCTTTGCTCACCTTGACGGTACGTTGGTTCTGTCCCGTCAGATCGCTGAGCTGGGCATTTATCCGGCTGTTGATCCTCTTGACTCCACTTCCCGTATCCTCTCTCCCGAGGTTCTGGGTGCCGAGCACTACGCTACGGCCCGTGAAGTCCAGTCCGTGCTTCAGAAGTACAAGGATTTGCAGGATATCATCGCGATTCTCGGTATGGACGAATTGTCCGATGAGGATAAGCTGACTGTTGCTCGTGCTCGCCGCGTGCAGCGTTTCCTGTCTCAGCCGTTCCACGTTGCCGAGGTCTTCACCGGTGTTCCCGGTGTCTACGTCAAGACCGAAGACACCGTTAAGGCTTTCCGTGACATCCTGGACGGCAAGTACGATGACCTGCCTGAGCAGGCATTCTACATGTGCGGCGCTATCGAGGAAGCCATAGAGAAAGCCAAGCAGTAAGCGAGGTAATTCATGGCTAATACTTTGAAACTTGAGATAGTCACTCCAGATCGGAAGGTCCTTTCCGAAGAAGTGGAATACGTTGGAGCTCCTGGTATCATGGGCGAATTCGGTGTCCTGCCGAGCCACGTTCCTTTTCTGTCCGCTCTGGGTGTTGGCAATCTCCACTATAAACAAGGTGGCAAGGCGTTTTATGTCTTTGTTGCCGGTGGATTCGCCGAAGTGAGCAACAACCAGGTTACTGTCCTGGCTGAAGTCGCTGAAATGGCCACCGAGATTGACATTGATCGCGCCCAGAAGGCCAAAGCACGTGCTGAAGAGCGCGCAGCAAAGGTCAAGGAAAAACAAGAAGCGACACGCACTCAGGCTGCATTGCGCCGGGCAGTGTCCCGACTCAATTGCAAGTCGAGCGGCAAGTCTGCTGGCACTTGTTAATTCCTGACACATACAAGCAAGAGGGGCAGGCTGAAAAGTCTGCCCCTCTTTTTGGTCTGCCCTCCAAAAGATGGAGGATGGTAAGCCTTGCTGTTTTCAATTTGCATGAAAACAAAACAAGCTGTGTTCTCTTTGTCTTGAGTAAGACGCAAAAAACATATTTCACAGATGCGCTTCGATAAAAAAAGGCCTCCCATGAATCTGGGAGGCCTTCACCATTGGTGAAAGAAGAATGATCAATTGCCAGTTAAAACTTTTCCGACACGTGAGAGGGCTTGTCTCAGAGTTGTTTCGTCAACAGCATAGGAAAAGCGGATACACCTGTCGTCGCCGAACGCAGATCCGGGAACAAGCGCAACTCCAGCTTCTTCTAGAATCTTGGTACAAAGGCTCGCGGAATCAGGCGCATCTTCGGTATAAAATTGATCAAGGACGGGGAAGAGGTAAAACGCGCCCCCTGGTTTGGGACACTGGGCGCCCCAGCCAGTGATAATCTCATAGGCTATGTCACGACGGCGGACAAAAGATGTTTTCATTTCATCGACAATATCCCACGACCCGGACAATCCGGCGAGGGCTGCTTTTTGGGCGATGGAGTTGATGTTCGAGGTGGATTGTCCTTGTATCTTTGACATTGCCTTGATGAGGTCTTCGTGAGCAAGGGCGTAGCCCACACGCCAGCCTGTCATGCAGAAAGATTTGGAAAGAGCACCGACGATAGCGATGGTATCCGGGTAGGTTTCCCACGTTTTGGCGAGAGAAACAGATGTTGCCGGAGCATAGACAAGGCGGTCATAAACTTCGTCAGATATGATAAAGATATTATTTTTCCGCGCCCATGCTGCAATACTTTCCATTTGCTCCTGTGTATAACAACAGCCAGTAGGGTTGGACGGGGAATTAAGTATCAAGACAGTTGTCTTGGCTGTCCGTGCCTCTTCGAGAGAGTCCAAGGTTACGAGAAAATTTTCCTCGGCAGTGGTGGGCACGAAAACCGATTTGCCCTCTGCCAATTGAACCATGGCTGGATAGCTTACCCAGTACGGTGCCGGAATCATCACCTCGTCACCTGGGTTCACGAGCGCCATCAGCAGGTTGAACAGGACCTGCTTGCCTCCATTGCTGACAATTGTGTTGTCCGCACATGCCTTGGCTTCATAAAATTTCGCATAATATTCAGCAACGGCTGTGCGTAGTTCCAGAATTCCCGGTACAGGTGTATACTTGGTGAATCCTTCATCCAGTGCAGCTTTGGCCGCATTACAGACGTGTTCTGGAGTGCCGTAATCAGGCTGCCCGACTGCAAGGCTGATTATTTCACGCCCTTGTGCCTTGAGTTCCTGAGCCTTGGTGTTGACGGCAAGAGTGGCTGACGGCTTGATTCGCGTCAGTCGTTCGGAAATACGCATGGAAAACTCGCTTGGTGTTTATGTGTTCAAACCGTTTAAAACCCCCATAGACCAAATTATATTGAAGGTAAATCGTGATTTACCGTAAAAAGGGAAAAATATTCTGTGCGCGCACTGAGCTGTACAGTTTGCAGAGGGCATATATCGCTTCTTGAAACGTGCCGGGTGGCTGAGAGTAAAGCAGAAGTTCTGACGAATTCGAGACGGAAGAGGCCTTGAAAAGTCATTTTTAAACAGGGTCTGGTGCTTTAGTCTCAGGGGTATTAAGTGCGAGATGATCAGGAAAAACTTCAAATCGAATTACAAGGAAGTATAGATATGCATAAGTGGTTTGTCCCTTAAGTTCAATTGATGTATAGAAATGATTCGTCCTCTTTATCTGAGGGTGAAGCTGTGTGGCGAAGGGTGATTTTCTGGAGTCTCTATGCAGTCATGTTTTCGGTATCTTCTCATCGTATGGATAATCCTGGTCTGGCCTCCCTTTGTTCTCGAATGTGGGAGCGCTCGTGCGCAGGATGATGGTGTCATTCCCATGAGTGATGAGGAAAAGGAGTGGATAACCAAACACAAAACACTGCGGATCGGAATGTGGATTGATTCACCTCCGGTAATGTTTCGTGGAAAATCTGGTGAGATGGAGGGCATTGTACCGTCCTATATTGATCTCATAGTCAGTAAACTGGGGTTGGAACCCAAATGGGTCCGAGCATCAAGCCTCTCATACATGACGGAACTGGCGCGAGCCGGAGAAGTTGATATGGTGGCAGCAGTCGTCAATGAACCGGATGAAACTCGCGGACTCTTACTGTCAGTCCCCTATTTGTTCATGCCAATCGTCGTCGTCACTCCCGCGCAATTCCCGTTTATCGTCGGATTGAGGGATATGGAGAAACGGGTCGTTGCCATGGATCTTGACCATATTCCCTATCAGCGTTTTACGGCGGATCACCCCAAGGTTATCTCCATGCCGGTCAGTCAACCGGAGCAGGGATTGCAAGCCGTCGTCTCAGGTCAGGCAGATGCGTTTGTTGCTGCTCAACCCACTGTGGCCTACCTTACTCGACAATATGGGATAACCGATCTGAGAATTGCGGCCATGACTGAGTACAGCTACCGTTATTCGGTCGGGATTCGGGCGGATTGGCCTCTTTTGCAAACTCTTGTCAATCGGGCTTTGTCCTCTATTACGGAGGATGAACGCCAGGAAATAGTTGATTATTGGACTGTGCTCAGAGAAGGGAAATGGGTTGAACGGCCTCATGTATGGCGTCTGTTGAGTTTTGGTGCCGCGATTGCGTTGCTTTTGCTGGGAGCCATGGCATATTGGAACAGAAAACTTTCAAAGGAAATTCGCAACAGCCTTCGTGCAGAAAAACAACAGCGACGTGCTCATGAAGCAACTCTTCAGGTCATCGAGTCGGCAGACATGGTTATTGTCGGGCTTGATTATATGGGGTGTGTCCAACTCATCAATAATGCGGGAGAAGCGACACTGGGATATTCCAGAGAGGAGATCCTTGGGCGCGACTGGTTCGACCTTGTCGTGCCGAAGGAACGGTATCCTTTTGTCTGGGATGAATTTACCCGGCTTATGAATGAGGGGCGAAAGGGCGTCTCGGACGCCTTTGAGAATCCGGTTCTGACCAAGTCGGGAGAAACCCGTCATATCATGTGGCGGAATTCCATCATGCAGGGCACATACAACGACCTCGCGCTCATATCTTTTGGTACGGATATCACCAATCGGCTGCAAGCCGAAGAGGAATTGCAGCTGACTAAATTTGCCATGGATAACGCAGCAGTGGGTATTTTCCGTATCAAGCCCTCTGGTAACATCGTCTATGCCAATCGCAAGGCTGCAACATTGGTCGGCTACAGACGCAGTGAACTGTTACGTATGGGGATTCCTGATGTGGTTCCGGGGTTCTCGCGTGAGAACTGGCCATCCTTCTGGGAACAGATCAAGCAAAAGAAAATGGTCGTGACCGAAGGGACTGTGCGACGAAGGGATGGGACGGTTTTTCCTACTGAAGTGACAGCGTATTATCTTTTTTTCAAAGGCACGGAGCTTGTGATCGGGTTTTTCTCCGATATTACGGAAAGGAAAAGAGGCGAGGCATTACGAGAGGATGTACAACGAATGATACGGCATGATCTGCGGTCACCGACCCTGGCTGTACAAACGATTTTCTCGTTATTCAGCAGAGCGGAAAATCTTACCGAGGATCAGCGGGAGCTGCTTGATAGCGTCATGCGATCCAGTCGGCGGATGATCAATATTATTGATATGTCCAGAGCCTTGCAGCGGATGGAAAGCGGAACGTACGTGGTCAATGCCAGGCCCGTGGACCTTGTTGCCCAGACTCGTGCGGTCATGGATGATCTGAGGCCTTTATTGGAACAAAAAAAGATAACAGTGCAGATACTCTTCTCGGGTTTTCCCATAGAGTCCACTGTGGATTTTCTCATGCAGACTGAAGATATTCTGATTTATGGGCTTCTCGGGAATTTGATAAAAAATGCCGTGGAGGCTTCTCCGAATGGTTCTACGGTGACTGTTGATTTGGGGAATCCGGAAAGGCAGGTTGTTGTGTCCATCCACAACGAGGGAGTCATCCCGGAATCAATACGTGAGAGTTTTTTTGATAAATATGTGACTGTCGGCAAGGAATTCGGAACAGGGCTTGGTACCTACACGGCAAAGCTCATTACAAAGACTCTGGGGGGGACGATTGAATTCATGACTTCCGAGAAATCCGGGACTGTCATTACTGTGATTCTTCCCAGTGATTTTGAGAGTAATTCCTAGATACTAGCAGCATGAAAGGGGGTGCTTGACTCTTTTTTTGCAGAGGATGCCCACTTTAGTCTGGTAATTTTGAGACTCTTTCTATAGTCTAGACAAACTCAAATTATGTCGCCTTTTTTCAGGGCAAAACAAGTGAACACTTAAGAATTTCAGCCGATTACATGAGGTCTTTTTTTATGTCCAAACTCAAGATGCCCGCGAATCTTCCTGAACCGATAATCAATGAAAACGCCAAGATAGTCTTGAACAGGCGGTACCAGAGAAAGGATAGGGAGGGGGTCGTCTATGAGACAGCCAAGGAGCTTTTCTGGCGCGTTGCTTCTGCCATAGCCGGAGAAGAAGAAAAGTACGAAAATTCCTCGTTCAAGTCCTCCAAACTGGCTCGTGAATTTTATGATCTCATGACTTCCTACAGCTTTTTGCCCAACTCCCCGACCTTGATGAATGCCGGTACCGATCTTGGTCAGCTTGCTGCCTGCTTCGTGTTGCCTGTCGGGGATTCCATTGAAGGAATTTTTGATGCCGTCAAGCATGCTGCCATGATTCATAAATCTGGTGGAGGAACCGGGTTCTCTTTTTCTCGATTACGCGCCAGAGATTCGGTGGTCGGCTCAACGGGTGGTGTGGCTTCCGGCCCATTGTCTTTTTTGAAGATTTTTAACTGCGCGACAGAGCAGATCAAGCAGGGCGGAACACGGCGCGGTGCCAATATGGGTATCCTTCGTGTGGACCATCCCGATGTGATGGAGTTCATCAAGGCCAAGGAACGGGATGGTGAACTGAATAATTTCAACCTGTCCATCGGACTGACCGAAAAATTTATGCAGGCTGTGGAAAAGAAAGAGGACTATGACCTGATAGCCCCCAATACAGGGGAAGCGGTCGGCACGCTCAATGCTCGCGAAGTCTTCAACATTCTGGTGAACAAGGCCTGGGAGTCCGGTGATCCGGGTATTGTTTTCCTCGACCGTATCAACCGGGATAATCCAACTCCGGCCCAGGGAGAAATGGAATCGACCAATCCCTGCGGAGAACAGCCTCTCTTGCCATATGAAGCCTGTAACCTCGGTTCCATCAACCTCGGCAAGTGTTATGCCAAGGGACAGAACGGGCACGATTCCGAAATCAACTGGGATGAGTTGCGGCGGATTGTTCACCTCGGGGTCCGCTTTTTGGACAATGTGATCGACGCGTCCATTTATCCCCTGCCCGAGATTACGGAAACCGTTGAGCGTAACAGAAAGATAGGTCTTGGTGTGATGGGGTGGGCAGACCTACTCTATCAGCTGAAGATTCCCTATAATACCCAGACTGCCGTTGACCTTGGCGAGCGAGTCATGAAGTTTGTCCGCGATGAAGCGCGTTCGGCCTCCAAGCAGCTTGCCGCAGAGCGTGGTGCTTTTGTCGCCTACGAAGAATCCATTTTTGGCGAGGCACATCTCGGCCCCTACCGTAACGCCACGACCACGACCATCGCTCCCACTGGGACGCTCTCGATTATCGCGGGGTGCTCTTCCGGTGTTGAGCCTCTCTTTGCCCTGAGCTTTGTGCGCAATGTCATGGATAATGATAGGTTGGTGGAAAGCAATCCCTTCTTTGAAGCAGCTCTCAAGGAGTCGGACGCTCATTCCGCCAAGCTGATGGAGGAGATAGCCAAGGTCGGATCTATCAGCAAGATGGACCATCTTCCTGAAGAATTGCGTACTGTTTTTGTCACTGCCATGGATATCGAACCTCTTTGGCACTTGAAAATGCAGGCGGCTTTCCAGAAGTTTACGGATAACGCTGTTTCCAAAACAGTCAATCTGCCATCCGAGGCCACCAAAGAAGAAATCTGGGATATCTATTGGAAGGCGTATGAGTATGGATGCAAGGGCGTAACCGTCTACCGTGATGGTTCCAAGATATCGCAAGTCCTGTGCACCGGGGATGATGACAAGAAAAAGAAGGAAGCCGCCGGAGCCTCCTCTGTTGTCCAAAGCAGACCCGATGTCATTTACGGCTTCACCCAGAAAATCGCGACCGGATTGGGGATGCTCTTTTTGACTGTTAATGAAGTGAATGGAAAGCCTTTTGAGGTTTTTGCCACCATCGGTAAATCCGGTGGCTCCATAACAGCCAAGGCCGAAGCTATCGGGCGTCTGGTCTCCCTGGCGCTGCGTTCCGGTGTCGAGGTACGGGAGATTGTGGAACAGCTTAAGGGCATTGGTGGCGAGAACCCCAAATTCATGAAAAAACATCTGGTCAAATCAATCCCGGATGCGATCGCCTTCGTGTTTGAATCTCGGTATCTTCAGGGGGACCACGTTGATGTCCAGACGGCCTCTCTGAACAAGGAACTGTGCCCGGATTGTGGGGAGCCTCTCGTGTTTGAGGAAGGATGCCATATCTGCAAATCCTGCGCTTTCACCAAGTGCGGATAAATTGGACAGTCTTGATTGAGAGAAACTGCCGGAGAGTTGCCAAGGCGTTTCCCGTAAAGAGTGACGAATAAAAAGAATCCCCCGGAAACAGTGGTTTCCGGGGGATTCTTTTTGGGAAAAAGTTGTTTCATGGTCTCTCTCTTTTTCGCCAAAGGCGAGGATAGGATTCTCAAGGGCATAGCCCTTGAGCCGTTGGAGACGACATCGTTTGACAATCCCGCCGCAGACGGCTTCCCGTTCTGTCGTGTCACTTTTTATGGAAAATGTTCTGGGGAGTTCCGACAGCTTTTTCTGTTCCTGTGACTCTGTCGAGAAAGCTCCAGGCGGCAATGCCTGGAGCAGTCGAGTCATACGGGAGCGGTTGGTTTCTCGCGGATATTCAAGGAAACGGTTGTTTCAGATGAGGAAAACCGTTCGGAGCGGGCAGCGTTTCCCGATGAGATTAGGCGCTGCTTTTCTGCAGTGTTTCGATCTTTCGTTTGGCCATCCTGTTGGATGGATTCAGTGCATAGGCAGCTTCGAAGAAAACCAATGCCCGATCAAGGCGACGCAGGTCCATGTAAACAGTCCCAAGATTCATGGAGACCACTTCGCTTTGTTTGTAGAAATCAGGATTGTTCTCCAGGGCTTTTTCAAAGCAGGCCGCAGCCATCCTGTGTTCCTTGCCATCGAAGTAGGCCATCCCCATATTGTAATGCAGTCCTTCATCTTCCGGAGAAATGGTCAAAGCTCTGGTATAGTTTTCTATGGCCTCTCTCCACTTCCCTTGACCGCGCAGGGCAATTCCAAGTTTATTGAACAGGGAGATATCCTTCTTTGAGAGTTGGTTTCCTTTGCTTTCCAAAACCTTGGACAGGTATTTTTCAGCCATGCGCGGGGAAGATTGGCCCACTGCTTCGGTAATTTGTTCAGCCACGGAACCAACCAGGCTCATGGCCTCTTTCGTGGCGGTTTCCAGTGCCTTATCAAAGTACTCTTCAGCCACGTCCAGTTCTTTTCGTTTGATGTAGACCTTGCCTATACCTGTCTTGCGCTCGGTATTCAGGGGGCTGAGTTTATCGAGCTTCTTCAAGTAATATAGGTGTTGGTCATCATCGACACCGTCGTAAGCATTGGCCAGGCGTTTCAGCGGTTCGAGGTAGAGCCGTGAGCTTTCATGGGCCTTGAGATAACTGGCCACAGCCTTGGTATGGTCCTTTCCGGTAAGGTAGACATCTCCGCGTAACATCAGGCCTGCCGGGCTATCCGGCTTGAGAGAGAGAATCTTGTCGCTGACTTCCAAGGCTTCCTTGAGTTTCCCGGCGGTTAGAAACCGCTTGCCGATGGACATGTACTCGCTGAGCTTCCCCTGCGGTTTGAGAGTGAAAGCCATTTTTTCAATGATGTTATTCACTGAGGCTGGTTTGGAAATAACATTATTTACGCCAATTTCATAAAAGTAGGCGATATTTTCCCGCTTGGTTTCACCGACAAGAACGATAATGCGCAAGTCGGGGAGGAGCTGTTTCAGTGTAATGATTGTATCTGTACTGGGCCGGTCGGCTATCATTCGTTCGATGAAAACAGTGCACTCGATTTTGTTTTTCTGGCACTGCTGGATTTTTTTCAGGCCAGCCTGAATCCCTTCATATGCCCAGAGGCAGTCACGCTTGGTGCCAATGGTCTTGAATATGGTGTTCGACAAAATCTTCTTGAAAAGCAAATCCTCGCTCAAGAGGATAATAACTCCTCCTTGCTTCTCAAAATAGTCGTAAAGTATTGAATCGTATCTCTTCTCCGCCATAATATTCCTTCAGTTTTCTATAGTCCTTCCCCTAGGAAGAAGAAAAATGAGCCTCTTTGGGCTTTGTGTCAACATACTAGCGCTTCTTGGGGATTTTGACACTTTCGAATCTATTTTTATAATTTGAAATGGGGTGCATTCGTTTGCACCAAGAAGACGCGATGTTTGAGGTTCACTCATTTGAGAAGAGGAAAATTCAACTCTCCCAGTATATTGAATGTTGTTTTCCCATTTCATCTCATCCGCGATGGTGAATGGTTACCCCTGCTCAGGCAAACCAGTTTGGGACATGAATCCCACCATTTTTCAGTTCATCTTCCAGTTGCAGGTACTCCGGGGCATAGTGGGCAACAAGGGACCAGTATTTTTTTGAGTGGTTCAGGTGGACGGTATGGCAGAGTTCATGAAGCAGCAGATGGTCCAGCAGTTCGAGGGGCAGGAACAAGAGTTTGGCGTTGACGCTGATTGTTCCTCGGGCGGAGCAGCTTCCCCAACGGGTCTTTTGGCGGCGAACTCTGAGAGCCTCATAAGGGAGGCCCAGTCTTCGGCTCATGGCATCAAGTCGTGGCAGAATGAATTCCCGTGCCTTGTTCGCTGTCAAGAGTCGGAGTGCCTCAAGAAGCGCTTGGGGGTCGTTTCCAGGCCCGCTGACCATCAGTCGAGAGCCGTTTTCGACAATGGAGAGACGTCCGGGGCGGTCCACATAGCCTATTTCATAACTTCGTTGGCTCGCTTGAAAATCCACCTGAGAAGGTAACTCGGGCACACGGCCGGAAAGATCGGTTCCTCTCGCTTCCATTGTCGCTTTTGTACGTTCTATCCAACGTTTCTTTTCGTCAAGGATCCCCGGAACAAGACTTGGATCGAACCGCTTCGGGATAACCACTTCCAGACCTTTACCCGGCACGAGCTTAATAAGAACCCTTTTTGCCCGACTGTTTTTTTTCAGTCGCAGAGGGATACCACAATATTCGGTCATTGATTCTCGGGGAAGGAGGATATGGTCTCTTCGGAGCGGACACGTATGCCATTTTTCATGAGCAGGTCCGCAAAGCAGCCGTTGCCTGAAATTCGGGTGCCGGAAAATGTGCCGTCATAGATGATACCACTGCCACAGGAGGGTGACCGGGCTTTGAGTATCGCTTCGGTACAGCCGACAAGATGTGCCAGTCGTAGGCCTTCTTCGGCCCCGCGCACGAACGCATTCGTGCAATCGTTCCCATGGCAGTCGAGGACGCTGGCACCTTGAATCTCGCAGGGAGGGCGCGGTGTAGGCAGTCCTCCATGGACTTCGGGACAAAACGGGATGGCTGTGCCACTGCGGACCATTTCCAGAATTGTTTCATTGGCATTTGTCTTGCCATCGTATCGGCAGAATATTCCTGCGAGACAGGCGCTGACGAGTATGGGTGATTTTCTCATGGGCAGATTCTATCCTTGATTTTCTGCAAGTCAAAGACATATTGTGCGCGCATCTCAGGGGGCACAATGAGCAATTCCTATAAAAAACGTCAGATGTACATTTTCCTGATCGTCCTTGTGATAGGGGCGCATGCTGGTTTTCAGGGATGGCGAACCCTACTCAATAATTTTGCGGTTGAAGTCGGGGGCCTGTCGGGTCTGGAAATGGGTGTTGTCCAATCGGTGCGTGAGATTCCAGGGTTTCTCGCGCTGCTTGCACTTTACGTCATCCTGATCATGCGAGAGCACAGACTCGCGGCGTTCTCAGTTATTATTCTGGGAGCTGGGGTGGCATTGACAGGCCAGTTCCCCACGACGGCAGGTTTGGTTCTCACTACCTTGATCATGAGCTTCGGGTTCCATTATTATGAAACCATGAATCAATCCCTGACATTGCAATATTTCAGTGTCACCGACTCTCCTCTTGTTCTCGGACGAATGCGGAGTATCGCGGCCCTGACGAATATCCTGATCGGAGGGGGCATTTTTGTCGTTGCCCGGTATCTGGATTATTCGCAAATGTTCATCGTACTCGGCCTGATCGCCATCGGGAGTGGAGTCTGGGCGATGACCCGAGACCCGTCACAAACGGATCTGCCTGCCCAAGGGAAAAAAATGGTTTTTCGGAGCCAATACTGGCTCTATTATGTTTTGACTTTCCTGAGTGGTGCGCGGCGACAGATATTTGTTGCGTTTGCCATTTTTCTGCTGGTGGAGAAATTTGATTTTTCCGTGCAGGACATCACGATCCTGTTCGTTCTGAATAATGTGATCAACTACTTTGTGAACCCGTTGATCGGTAAAGCCGTGAATCGTTTTGGGGAGCGGTGGGTGCTGACTCTCGAATATGTGGCGTTGACATTGATATTCTTCGGATACGCTCTGACCGAGAGCGCATGGCTGGCTGGGGGCTTGTATGTCGTGGATAATGTTTTCTTCAATTTTGCCATAGCTATCAAGACGTTCTACCAGAAGATAGCGGATAAACGGGATATCGCATCAGGGATGGCAGTTGGATTCACCATCAACCATATTGCCGCTGTTGTTATCCCGGCTTTGGGGGGCTTGGCCTGGATCGCAAACTACAGGGCGGTTTTCTTCAGTGCCGCAGCCCTGAGCATCGTCTCCCTGGTTCTGGCTCAATTTGTACCCGGACAGCTGAGAAAAGTTCAATACAATGATTGACTTGGAACGCCTTCGGGGTAAGATGTGCCATTCTTTCCCGTTGTTTCTCGAAAATGAGTGCACGGACAACTGAGATAAAAAGGACTATGAAGGGACTCGGACACGGACTGCCTAAGGTCTTTCTTCAGACCGGCGACTGTTTCTTCGGCATTCAGCCGACATTGGTAACCACGGTTCTCGGATCGTGTCTGGCCATTACCATGCACGTTCCCCAAATGGGAGTCGGGACCATCTGTCACGCCTTTCTGCCTGATAGTGCGGAGCAAAAGATGGGTGGGCATGATCCTCAGGTCTGCCGATTTGTTGATACGGCCTTGCAAAATATGCTCGAAACTCTGGACAAGGTCGGTGTGCCTCGGCGGGATTTGGTCGTCAAATTGTTTGGCGGGTCCACTGGGATAACCATGCGCGGCGTTGCCAACAGTTCGTATGATATTGGCAGACGCAATATAGAAATGGCCCGTAAACTTCTTCATTTTGCCCGTCTGAATATCGAAGTTGAAGATGTCGGAGGGTCTCAGGGGCGCAAGTTGCTGTTTCACACTCAGACAGGTGAAATTTGGGTGAAAAAGCTCAATAAAATGGATTGGAAAAAGAACCCTGCCTTGGCCCCGGTCTTGAGGTAGTCCATGGGAAGTGGGAATTATGAATCCAGGACGTGCTTGTTTCCGCAGAGGAAAGTGAACCTGTAGATGACAGGGGGGGCGCTTCGGCGCGGCACACGATGGGGAGGGCATTGATGAAACGATTTCAAGTCATGATCGATGCGGATCTGCAACCGATTCTTCCACGCTATTTCGAAATTCGTTGGGAGGAATTGAGACAGATGGAAGAAGCCGCAGGCAAAGGGGATGGTGAGATGCTCCGCACCTTGGGGCACAGGCTCAAGGGAACAGGAAGTTCCTATGGTTTTCGCCGTCTGACAGAGCTGGGTGCGGCCATTGAGGATGCAGGGCAGGCCGTTGATATCAAGGGTGCTGCCGGATTGATTGCCGAGGTCCGCCAGTATTTGGAGCATGTGGATATCATTTTCGGGAGCCAGGACTGATCATGCTGATTCTCATGTTCGCCATCAATGATCCCGCAGGGACCGCCATTCAATTTGTCCACGCCATCAATCGACATTCTGCCCATGAAGCCCGACTCGTTACCCTGGAAACTCGCTATACGCATTCGTGGGAAAAGGATCTTCATATACCAGACCTTGGTCCTGATGGACTGGAAGAAGTTCATATTCTGATGGAAGAGGCGGATGTCTTTCATTTTCATATGACCTGTGACGAGTTCTGCTTTTTCGGACCACATCGTCCTGCGGATTTTCTGGCGGGAAAGGAAGTCGTCCATCACCATCATGGACATCATGATTTCCGTTCGAACCCGGCATCCTTTGCCCGAACATATGCTGAGCGGGGGAGAACCAACCTTCTGGTGAGTACGCCTGATCTGCTTCAACTTCTGCCTCAGGCCCGGTGGCAGCCGAACCTGGTCAACATTGACGACCCGTTGCTCAAGCCTCAGCCCGGACGGTTTGATGATTTCGGTACGCTCAAAGTCTGTCATTCTCCGACTCGCAAAGACCTCAAAAATACTGATGAGTTCTTAGCTGCCGTCGATACCCTCGCACGCGCAGGGACTGCTTTGGAAGTTGACTTGATGGAGGATGTCCCGAATCAGGTGTGTCTGGCTCGAAAGCGCAGGTGCCATGTCCTCTTTGACCATATGCAAGGGTACTATGGTGTCAGCAGTCTTGAGGGGTTGTCACAGGGAGTGGCCGTTATTGCCGGGTTGGACGCGTGGAACAGGGAAAATATTGCGAAGTTTGTTGATACTGATGATTTGCCGTGGGTCATTGCTCGCGACCGTGACACACTCCAAGACAGGTTGAAGGAATTGGACTCGGATCGGGCATATTGCGAATCAGTCTGTATCAAGGGAAGGGACTTTATGGAGACCAGGTGGTCGGACAGGATCGTCGTACAACAGTTGGTTTCGTTTTATGAGTCCCTCTGATTCCAGGCGTTGGGCTTTGCCATTGAAAGGCATTTCTTGTATACCCACTTGAGTCTTTCAGGGGGTAACACATGATGAAAGTATGGGGAGAACGCCGCGTGATGGCGTTTATGGCGTGCATGATCGGAGTGGGCGTTTTCTTTTTGTGCGTGGGAAACGGATGGGCTGTCTCTGATGAATCAGGCGGAATCCGTTTGCAGGTCGATCGGACCGTTTTACCTCCGGTGTCCGCCCCTGGATCGAAAGTGAAGGAAATCGGACGCGCCGAAGCACTCCCGGCCACAGGAGAGAGGCAACCCAAGCCTTCTTTGCAAGGGGAGTCTGGTCCGGCTGGGAAAAAGAATGCCGGAAAGGCTTCAAAGGAAGAGCCGCGAAAGGTATCCCCTGATCCTCAATCTCCGGCTGATCCGTTTGTTGGGCCATCACAGAAATCTTCTTTGTCAGGCATCCGTCCGTCGGAAAAGGGAAGCATCGGTTCACTGACGCTGCACTATTCGGACACGGGATTTTCTCTCTCAGTGATCGGAGATCGGCCGGTTGGTGACGTTTCCTTCATGAATTTGAGCAATCCCAGTCGTCTGGTCGTGGATTTGCTTCAACCTTGGGAACTCAACGCGTCCAACGTGATCCGCACCCAGGATGGACCAGTCAAGTATGTGGTGGCAGGAAGTCACCCTGACAAGTTGCGTTTGGTGGTCCATTTCAGAAAATCACCAATGGTCATGCTGAAACCGTCTTTTGTCAGGAAAGGGAAGACTCTACTTATTTCTGTCGAATTCCCCTAGTCTTCCAAGAATTTTCAGCCTTTTCAGTTTTGGATCAGTTCGGGCTGTCACACAATTGTAACATTCAAGTCATTGCCCCGTAACCGCGCAGGGGTAGACACCCGAACTGCACCGTGTTTTATTATCACGGCGTCTTGACTATTCCAATCTGGAGAATCATTGGCATGACAACAGTCATTAAAGCAGCTTCTACCAACCTTGATTTCTATTATGGAGATTTCAAGGCCCTCGAAGAAATCAGTATCGATTTCGAGTTGAATCGCGTGACCGCGCTTATCGGACCTTCCGGATGTGGAAAGTCGACGTATTTGCGCTGTATCAACCGCATGAACGATCTTATCAATGGCACTCGCGTCGTGGGGAAGATGGTACTCGATGGCGAGGATATCTATGCTCCGGGAATCGATGTCGTCTCACTGCGCCGTCGAATAGGCATGGTTTTTCAGAAACCGAATCCTTTTCCCAAGACTATTTTTGAAAACGTCGCCTATGGGCTTCGTGTCAACGGGATTAACGACAAGCAGTTCATAGAACAGCGTGTGGAGGAAAGTCTCAAGGGTGCAGCGCTCTGGGATGAGGTCAAGGATCGCATGCACACCTCGGCTTTGGGGTTGTCGGGGGGGCAGCAACAGCGTCTCTGTATTGCTCGTGCCCTGGCTATCGAACCCGAGGTGCTGCTTATGGATGAACCCGCCTCGGCCCTGGACCCCATCGCCACGCAGAAGATCGAAGACCTGATTCATGAATTGAAGAAGGAATTTACCATTATCATCGTGACCCACTCCATGCAGCAGGCAGCGCGGGTTTCGGATAGAACCGCGTTTTTTTACATGGGTAAACTCATAGAAGTGGATAATACCAAGACGATGTTCACCAATCCGGCCAACAAGCAGACGGAAGACTATATCACAGGTCGCTTCGGCTAGGGCGGCAGAGAGCCGACGACTGGTTTGAATATGAAAAAGTCGACACCATGAAGTTAAAGAACCAAGCGGGCCTGCAAGTGCGGGTCTGGAGGATATATGGAACAGCGAGCACATTTTTCGAAAAAACTTGAGGATTTGAAAGTCAAAGTCCTGCGCATGGCAGCTTTGTCCGAGTCTGCCGTGCACAAGGCGATCAGGGCATATCTCGAAAATGACGCAGACCTCGCTGAAGAGGTCATTGTCGGGGATGATGTCATCAATGAAATGGAAGATGAAATTGATAACTTCAGTCTGGAATTGCTCGCGCTTGATCAACCCATGGCCATTGATTTGCGGACCATCGTCGGTGCGCAGCGTATAACAGTGAATCTGGAACGTCTTGGCGATGAAGCCGTCAATCTGGCTCATCGCGCCATATTCCTGTCAACCCGGCCGCCGCTGCCACATAATCCCAAGATGGAAAGCCTGGCATCCATATCCAAACTGATGCTCTCAGATTCCCTGAAATCGTATGTGGACGAGGATGTGAACCTGGCCGGACAAGTGTGTCGCATGGATGATAAAGCCGATGATCTCAATATTTCGATTTTGCGACAGTTTGTCAGTGAGATGGTGTCTGAATCACGTATTGTGGAACGCGGTGTCCATGCCATTATCGGGGCGCGTCATCTGGAGCGGATTGCAGACCTTGCCACCAATGTGGCTGAATCCGTGGTCTTCGTCGTGGAAGGCACCAGCATGAAACATAGCTGCAAGGGGTAAGAATATTTTAGCACGGGGTGCGGGTCTCTCTGGAAACTCGCACCCTGTTCGAAAGCGTGGGCAGATTGTTCTCTGCTACTGGAATACAGGTGCCTTACGAATTCCCTCGTGATTGAGGTCTTCAGATTTTTTTCTTCCTTTACTCCCGGTCCGACAAGACCTTCCTCAGAACATTCAGGAAATCCTCCATATCGAGGGGCTTCGCGATATACCCAGTCACGCCTGCCTTGACGAATCTTTCTTCATCGCCTCCCATTGCGTATGCTGTCATGGCAATGATAGGGAGGTTCTTTTTCGCTGCTCCAGCCTTGCCGTCACGAATGGCCTGGGTCAATTCAAGGCCGTCCATCTCCGGCATTTGAATATCCAGGATGACTAAATCGAAAGACGAATCATTGAGCGTGGCGAGCGCGCGCTTGCCGTCCTCGACCGCTGTCACTTCGCAGCCGAGTTTGCTCAAGAGGCGTTTTTCAGCGAGCCTGCTGACCCTGTCATCTTCAGCAAGAAGAATCCTGAGATTTAAAGAGGGCAGCGGTGTCTTTCCATCAAAAGTTTCGACTGACGGCTGCGCCTTTTGCGACAGAGTGAATATCAGAGAAAAATGAACCGTGGTTCCCTGTCCTGTCACGGAGCAGACCACAAGGCTGCCACCCATAAGTTCCACCAGGCGTTTGCAGATGGAAAGGCCGAGGCCAGCTCCTTGGTAACTGCGGTTATATCCTTCATCCATTTGGGAGAATGGTTCGAACAGTGATTCGAGTTTCTCATCGGCTATGCCACACCCTGTATCCGAGATGGAAAAAAGAATGCGGCAGGTTCCAGCGGAAAGAGGGGAGAGTGCGGATATTTCGGCCAGTATTCTCCCGGATTCCGTGAATTTTATGGCGTTGCCGACGAGATTGATTAGGATCTGCTGGAGGCGGACGGAGTCCCCCAAAACAGATTCCGGCAAGCCAGGGCCGCAGGTGAATTCGAGATTGATTTTGGTCTTATCCATACTGGCTTGGAAGAGCTTGTGGGTCAGTTTACAGACTTCTTCCAGCGAAAAAGGTTCGTGGCGAAGGGTTATGACACCGGTTTCCGCCATGGAAATATCGAGAATATCGGAGAGGAGCCGGGTCAATCGTTCACTGGATTCAATGGCGGCTTTTGCATATTCTTTTTGCTCTTCATCCATGGGAGTGGTTCTGAAGAGTTGGAGCATGGAAGTAATGCCATTGAGGGGAGTTCTGATTTCATGGCTCATGTTCGCCAGAAAAACGGATTTTGCGGAATTCGCGGCCTCGGCAGTCGCTTTCGCCCTTTCAAGTGTTTGTGCCATGAGTTCCAAGGCCCGAAGATTCCCGGCAAGAAGGCGTGAAACAAAAAGAGAGAGAATTACGCCAAATGTCCAAAGCAGTATGAAAATACTTCCGGATCGAAGCATCAGCGAGTTTTTTGCCGCAAGAAATGGAGCCATGGGAACTTTGACGCTGACACCACCTCTGATATCATGAATTTTATATCCTTGATGTTCGTGACATTTCAGGCATTGCGCCGTGACTAGCATAGGCCTCATGAGACGGGCATAGGAGGCGTCCCCTTCTTGCACCACTTCGTATATCTCGTGGACCCCCTTTTCGAAAGCATGCAAGGCTGCGGCTTCCCATTGATCCGGCCCATTTTCGGGGCGCAGAGGATTGAGACTCGTGATATGCCCCTGCACCTCATAGAGTGTCCTGAATGACTCATTGAGTTGCCGGATCATGTAGGCAGGGTTCATGAGAGTGAGTTTCGTCCCCTGGGGTGTTGTCAGGTCTCTTTCTTTGACATTCGTTAAATACTGATTCGGAGGGGTCTCTTGCGTGACCGGGACATAGACCCCCCCGTGCATTGCTCCCCAATATCGGAATGATTGGTCTTTATTGAATGATTCATACGCCTTGGCGTGAACCTGAGCGAGCGTCAGGTTGTTAATGAGGTAAAAGTTATATGAAATGAAAAAAATGCCGATCATTGTCCAACTCAACAGGAAAACAATCGTCCATTTCCTGACGGGAAAAATTCGTGGACAGTATGGTGGCGAATTGGCGGGCATTACGATGTCTCCATTCCCATTGAGAGCATTTTCAATCCACTCTGAGACCAGTCGGAGAGGGATTTCCACTCTTGGCAAGACAATAAGGAGTCGTCACTGTGCAGTCCTTTATATTTTGGTGATGTGCCGTTATAGATGTCAGGCTTGCGGTTCAGACCTCGCTTTCAAAAAAGAATAGTCTGTATTCTGTGTGGGAAAACAGCTGATTGTCTTACTCCCGCACTGTTTTCTCCGGGAAAAAGAGTTTACACGGCTGTTTTTTTCAAGTACGTACATGACTCTTCTAATTAGAGTAAGAGTAAGTAGCTGCATAAGTAGTGAAAATATCAACTCTTCTTCACAGGAGCGTAAAGATGACAGGTTCGGTTTTGTTACCGACCGCGTGTTCAGGGGCTCGACTGCCTCGGAACGATCAACCCTGATTACGGTGGTACTGACATCTCACAAATATACGTTAAACTACTTTGCCCGAGGTCCGTTGTGGAGGTAACCCATGGAAAAAACTACTGAATCTGTCGAAGTCCCCGAGATGGAAATGGAAATGAACTTTGCAGATGCTCTTGACGAGTATCTCAATTCCGATTTCGGAGATCTTGACGAAGGCACCATTGTTGCCGGTGAAATCGTCAAAGTCGACAAAGACTACGTCCTCGTTGATGTGAATTTCAAATCCGAGGGCCAGATTCCTGTTTCGGAATTCACCGAGCCTGATGGAACCATTACCGTCAAGGTCGGTGAAAAGGTCGATGTCTTCGTTGCTCGCAAAAATGAGGCCGAAGGCACTATCTACCTGTCCCGCGACAAGGCCAAGCGGATGCAGCTTTTCGACAAGCTGGAAGAACTGCAGGAAAAAGACGGCGAAGCCGTTGGTCGCATCATCCGTCGCATCAAGGGTGGTTACACCGTTGATCTCGGCGGCGTCGAAGCATTCCTGCCTGGCTCCCATGTTGATCTGCGTCCTGTCCCTGACATGGATGCCCTGGTCAATCAGGAGTTCGACTTCAAGATCCTGAAAATCAACCGTCGCCGGAGCAACGTCATTGTTTCCCGCCGTGTCCTCCTTGAGGAAATGCGCAGTGAACAGCGTGACAAGCTGCTCGGCACTCTGGAAGATGGTCAGGTCGTTACCGGTAAGGTCAAGAATATCACCGAATACGGTGTCTTCATCGATCTCGGCGGCCTCGATGGTCTTCTGCATATCACCGACATGTCCTGGAAGCGTATCAAGCATCCCAAGGAAATGGTCAATCTGGGCGACGATCTCGAGCTGAAGATTCTCAGCTTCGACCGCGAAGCCCAGAAAGTTTCCCTCGGTCTCAAGCAGCTCGTGCCTGATCCGTGGGAAAATATCGCTGAGAAGTATCCTCAGGATTCCCGCTTCAACGGCACAATCACCAACCTCGCCGATTACGGTGCGTTTGTTGAGCTGGAGAACGGCGTGGAAGGCCTGGTGCACATCTCCGAGATGTCCTGGACCCGCAAGCTTCGTCACCCTTCCCAGATGGTCAAGGTCGGCGACGAAGTGGAAGTCATTGTGCTGGGCGTTGACCAGGACAAGAAGCGCATCTCTCTCGGTATGAAGCAGATATCCCCGAATCCGTGGGATGTCGTTGCCGAGAAGTATCCCGAGGGCACTGTCCTTGAGGGCGCTATCAAGAATATTACTGAATTCGGCGTCTTCATCGGTATCGAAGAAGGCATCGACGGTCTTATCCATGTGTCCGATATCTCCTGGACCAAGAAAATCCGCCATCCTTCCGAGGTGTACAAGGCCGGTGACGCTGTTCAGGCCAAGGTTCTGACCGTGGACAAGGAAAATGAGAAATTCACCCTTGGTGTCAAGCAGTTGACCGAAGACCCGTGGACTCAGGTTCCCTCCAAGTACCCCGTGGGTCAGATGATCACCGGCACCGTCACCAACATTACTGACTTCGGTCTGTTTGTTGAGGTTGAGGAAGGCATCGAAGGCCTGGTTCACGTCTCCGAGATCAGCCGCAAAAAGGTCAAATCTCCTTCCGAGATGTTCAAGGAAGGCGATTCCATTGAAGCCAAGGTTATTCACGTTTCCGCTGACGAGCGTCGCCTCGGTTTGTCAATCAAGCAGACCAAGGAAGAAGCTGCCGGAAGTGGACGCAAGTCCAAGAGCTTCGGTGGAACCACTTCTGGTGGTGACATTGCGGGTTCCACTCTGGGCGATCTGCTTCGCGAGAAGCTGGAAGAAGCCGCAGGTGAAATTCCGGTCGACGAGCCTGAAGTCGAAGCCGCTCCCGAGGTCGAAGCCGCTCCCGAGGTCGAAGCCGCTCCTGAAGTCGAAGCCGCTCCTGAAGTTGAAGCCGCTCCCGAAGCAGAAGCAGAAGCTTCTGCCGAAGTTGAAGCTCCGACTGAAGAAGAGAAATAGAGCCGTTTCATGCGTATGGAAGAAACTCGATTTCGTTTCTCCCAGCGCCACCCCTTTCTCTTTGGGGTGATGATGATCATAATAGCTGTGGCCCTCATGTTGGGGGCCACAGCCTTTTTTCGTTCCATGGGCTGGATGGGCAACGGATTTTCATTCGGGCACGAAAAACTTGGAGTCATTCATGTTCAGGGAATGATCATGGATTCTACCGATGTGGTGAAGTGGGCACGAACGCTTAGGGACGATGATTCCATCAAGGGTGTTCTTCTGCGGGTCAACTCCCCAGGTGGTGCGATTGCTCCCTCGCAGGAAATGTATCAGGCCATAACAGCACTTGCAGCGGTGAAGCCTGTTGTTGCTTCCTATGGAACGGTTGCTGCGAGCGGTGGATATTATGCCTCTGTTCCCGCCCAGTTCATCGTAGCCAATCCCGGTTCACTGACAGCATCTATCGGTGTTATGGCAGAATTTGTCACGGTTGCCGATGCATTGGAAAGAATTGGCGTGACGCCGGAAGTGCTCACGACAGGCAAATACAAAGCCGCCGGAACCCCCATGCGTTCTCTGTCAAATGCGCAGCGTGAACAATTGCTGGGAGTTATGCAAGATTTGCATGCTCAGTTTGTGGATGATGTTGCCAAGGCGCGTGGTATGGATCGTGACCGGATTGATGCCATTGCTGATGGTCGGGCTGTGACAGGAAGACAGGCGCTTGCTCTTGGTCTGGTGGATATGCTTGGGAGTGAAGAACAGGCTTGTGAGAAACTGAAAGAAATGTGCAGTATAGAAGGGGCGGTCACTCTTGTGGAAGGCCCCGTTGAAGAAAAGTCCTTGATTCAGGAAATTATAGGTTCGCTTTCCATTAACCTGACCTCTTCTCTTCCGAACGGATGGACTTTTTCCTACAAATAAAATGAATTCTGCCAGTTTCCTTGCTGGGTACCCTTCCTCAAAAAAATCTCATTGAAAATCGAAACGTCCAATTTTTTAGGATAATTCGACACTTCTCTCTCAGAGTCAATGGGGCTGTTTTCAAACCCATCTGGTCCACTTTTCGTTATTCTAATAAAAAAATATCAAGCCTATGGCATGGACCTCGGATTGGTGTGGTCCGGCGTTGAGGCGGCTCCGATCAGTCTGGAACAGGGGTGCTATCGAACTGCGTAAAGGGAGTATTCCATAAAGCGGGTTAACAGGTCCGTAGATTCAGGAGTCTCACAAACCTCACTCAGGAGTGATTCAATGTCCCCGTGGTTTTGTGTTATGCATTCTGCCTGGCGGGTGATGTAGCACCGCATGTCTTCTGCGCTGAATTCAGGGTGGAATTGAACTCCCCACATGTTCGCACCGATACGAAAGGCTTGATGTGGTTCATGGTCACTGGTCGCAAGAAGAGTGGCATTGGATGGAAGAATGTTGGCGTGCTGATGGTGCGTCGTATGTCCTGCGAAGCGGTTTGGCATGCTGAAAAACAGGGGATCATCCTCAGCCGCTGGTGTGAGCGAGATTGTTTTTGTGCCGATTTCTGGCCCTTGTGGGTGAAATCCTGATTGTCCGCCATGAATCATGGCAAGCAATTGATGTCCGAAGCAAATTCCGAGGATGGGAAGTCCTGTTTCTCCAGCAGAATAAAGCCAGTCGCCTGTTCCATGAATCCATTCAAGATCATCGGTCACCATGTCGTGCGAGCCGGTAATCACACACCCGTCATAGTGAGTGGGATCAGGAAGTATGGCACCTGTCCTGACATCAACGCAGTTACATTCATCAGGTGCAAGCTCCATGGATGCGGCTACCCAATGCTCGAAATCACCGTGTTCAGAGGCAAAGTCTGGAAAGGTTCCACCTGTTTTGATGATAAGAAATGATTTCATTATTATCGAGGAAATTTTTGTGAGTTGCTGTGTTTATTATCCTAAAATGCGCTGATATATCGTGCATGTCAACAGGTGAGCCAGACGAGTCGAGTAACTGCGAAAGCGTGTGTCATCTTTGGGAAGGACTCTCTTTGCTCCAGTGCTGCTTCACAAAGTCTCATTCTATTTCAGCATCAGCTGTGCTGTTTTACAGGGCTTCTGCCGTGGTAAACGAGGTTCACAGAACAGCGAACTTCAGGTTCTTATCTGCCCAATGAAGATTGAAGTCGTGGTCGTCGCGCTTTTATTTGCAAGGCAACTCTGATATGATGAATCGATAAAATGAATGAGGTGATATATGAATAATTTGAAGCGACTGAGCACCATATTTTTGTTTTCTCTGTTTTTGGTGGCCTGTTCGGGTGGAAGTCCGGCCGAAGGGGAACCGAATTCGAAAGATGAAGGTGCGACAGGTGGTGAGTTTCAGCATATGGGCGTGAGTGAACTTGAAACCTATCTGACGGCCAATCAAGGGAAGCCTACGCTCATGTTTTTTTGGACGACATGGTGTCCATCGTGCAAACAGGAAATCCCTGAAATGGAAGCCCTGGCGAAATCGCACGGCGATTCTGTTAACGTGATTGCCGTTTCATTGGATGAAAAAGTCGAAGCCTTAGAAACATTTTTTGAGAAAAGGAAGATTGACTTGCCGGTCTATATCGGTGACGAGGAGCTTGCGCGTCAGTTTGGGATTGAAGCCATTCCCACATTGGTCATGTTTGACAAGAGCGGTAAGCAGGTCTTTGCCAAGCCTGGTGTTTTCCCCCACGCAATGCTGAAAAGCATGGCCGAAGAGCTTGCCGGGAAATAGAATGATCCGTAAAGCCCGTATCGAGGACGTCAAGACGATCCACGGCCTGCTCATGCACCGTGAGGAGCATGAGGGGTTGGTGTTACCCCGGTCCTTTAGCCAGTTGTATTCTCATTTGCGTGATTTTTTTGTGGTGACAGATAACTCTGGAGCAGTGATCGGCTGCTGTGCCTTGAATATTATCTGGGAAAATCTGGCCGAGATTCGTTCTTTGGTGGTTTTACCTGAGCACCGGGGCAAAAAATTCGGCCGGGAACTGGTTGAAGCTTGTCTGAGCGAATCCGTGACTCTCGGAATATACCGGGTATACACGCTCACAGAGCAGACCGGTTTTTTCGCTCATTTGGGATTTGTCAAGGAAGAGATGGATACGCTGAACCAAAAGGTCTTTGCCGACTGTCTTAACTGTCCTCGTTTTCCTGATTTTTGTAACGAAGTTGCCATGGTCATGGCGCTGTGATCTCTGAATACGCACGAGAGACAGGCAAAAAAAACGGTCGGTTCAATCGTGCCGCTAAGCGAGAATCAAACAAGGGCGGCAGCAGTTATCGTTGCTTCCCTTATGACATATTAATATGAACCTTTAAGGTAGTTTAAAATGGGACATAGACTGACACCCTTTATAACAGCAGAGCAGATTGCAGAACGAGTCAAGGAACTGGGTAAGGAAATTACCACCAGCTATGACGGAAAAGAGCCGCTGGTCTGTATCTGTGTGCTCAAGGGAGCATTTCTCTTTTTTTCTGATATTATTCGCAAGATAGATCGGGAGTTGGAAGTCGATTTCGTTCGGCTCGCCAGCTATGGGACAGCGACCTCCCGGAGTGAGGATATTGTTTTTTCCAAAGACCTTGAAATCGCCATAGAAGGCAAAGATGTTCTGGTCATTGAAGATATAGTGGATACCGGGCACTCCATGGATTTCCTTTTGCATGTTCTTCGCAGAAGAAACCCAAAGAGTTTGAAAGTTTGCTCACTTATTGATAAGCATGAGCGCAGGGAGAAAAAGGTTATTGTGGACTTCGCCGGTTTTAAGCTGAGCGATGGGTTTATTGTCGGCTATGGTCTTGACTATGCCGAACGGTACAGAGAGCTGGATGGAATTTACGAATTATCTACTGAATAAGGATAGTTGGAGATAACCTTATGATCGTCACCTGCCCGAATTGCCAGACCCGATACAACCTGCCCGACGACAAGGTCCCGGCCGGTGGGGCGAAAGTCAAGTGCTCCAAATGCGCTCACGTCTTCAAGGCGGAGTTGCCTGCGGCCACGCCTGAGGATGAAGTCGAGAATTTGTTGGAGGAAGAGTCTCAGGCACCGGATTCCGGTGTTGGGGATGATTTCGATGAAACGTTCGATGAAGTTGCTTCCGGCGGCGGAGTCGCCCAGTCCGATGACGAATCGGCTGATGAAGCTCAAGCTGGTGCGGACGACGAGAGTGAATCCGGGGACAGCGCTGAGGCTTCGCCAACCGTTGATGAGGCTCCCGAAGATGCACCCACGGAGACAACCGATCCGGCACCGTCCGGCGATGATATGCCGGATGAAGATATGCCCGGCATGGATGATCTCTTCGATGATTCCGAGACTGCCCCGGAGCCGGAAGAGGGGGCAACCCCTACTGGTGGTCTGGATGAGGCAACTGCCCGCGATGTCGAATCCCTATTTGGCGATGATGAAAGTGATCTTTTCGAGGATGATTCGGAAAGTGACGAAGATGATGATCTTTTTGATGAAGAGGATGGATCGGATGCGGATCTCTTTGCCGATTCTGATTCCGACACTGAAGATGAGTCTGATGGTGATCAAGCTGAGGACAACGAAACAGACCCTGATGAAGAATATGAGGGGGAAGTGGATTTCGGGCTTGATGAAGAGCCGCAAAAGAGCAATCGAAAATCGCTTGGGTGCTTGATAACGCTGTTGGTCGTTATTCTCGCTGTGAGCGGTATTCTCTATTTCAAAGCCTGGACGCTCATTGGCCTGGATCTTGGATCGTATTTCCAGAATGTGCCGTATATTGGTAAATTATTTATGGAAGATGGCGGAGATGCAGAGGATGTCCCTCCGGGAGAATCCCCGGCCGAAAATTTCCGCAAGATTCAGCTGATCAATGTGAACCAATACTATGTGGCCAATGAAAAAACCGGGAACTTGTTCGTAGTGGAAGGCAAGGCTGTGAACAAATTCTCGACGCCAAAGGAACAGATCAAGGTCGAGGTCGTTCTGTACGATGGGAAGGGAAATGCCCTGACTTCCCAGGCGTTCCTTTGTGGTAATGTGCTTTCGCAATTTCAGTTGCAGGTTCAGACGCGTGAGGAAATCGAGCAAGGGTTGGCGAGTGAGGTTGGCATTCTCTCCAACAACACGTTCATCCGGCCGGGAGCCTCAACACCGTTCATGGCCGTTTTCTTCGACACACCACCCAATGTTCAGGAGCTGATTGCTCGTGTCGTCGCTGTAGGCGAGCCAGAATAACTTCTTGAGTCAATCAATCTCATTCAAGCCGTGGCGTGAACTCGATGCCACGGCTTGTTTCTTTTCGGCAAAAGGCCGTAAAGGGCTAAAGGATTTCACAAGGACGGCCAGATTGTTTTTTCGTTTGAGCAGAGCAGTATGAAAATGAGGAGACGCTTGCTGATGTCTCGTTTTTCTTCATGGGAAAAAGTTTGGGAAAAAGAGTGCATATTCGGAAAAACGCATTGACGGGAATTGTCGCGTTGTGCTACTTCTCCTCCACTTGTGAAGGATTGCACGAATTGCTTCTTTTTGCTGGGAGTCCTTTCAGGGCAGAGTAAAAAACCTCTTCACAGGATAAAAGCATGTTCTTTTCTCAAGACGATCGTATGGTCAAGATTGTACAGGTAGGTGGAACCGCCAGTACGATGGGACTCCACATAGTGTCAGCTACTATCGTTGGGCTGGCTCTGGGGTATTTTCTGGATGACTATTTTGGAACCAAACCCTGGCTTCTCATGATTTTTTTCTTTCTGGGGGTTGTTGCCGGTTTCAAGATGATGATTGAGGATTTCCGGAAATTACAGCGACGGCAGGAAGAGCAACAGCGTGGTTCATTGAAACAGGATGGAGAAAATGGTGCTGGAGACAATCAATCAAAAGGTTGAACCATTCCTTGTCAAAGGTGGTTTTAAACGGCCTGAGACGCGTGTTGTCGTCCGCAACCAGATTTACGTGTCGCTGGGGACCTCTCTCGTGATCGTGCTGGTAACATTGTTTTCTCGGTGGTCTCTTGCTTACGCGGCCGGAGCGATACTCGCTCTTGTCAATTTCTGGGCACTGGCCCGCATAGCCCAGGTATTGGTGCACGACCGCAAGAACGGACCATTCGCCCTGTTTGTTATATTCATAGTGAAGATGACTCTGAGCGGGTTGGCCCTGTATTGGTTGATCGGAGTCGAACGAGTTCCTCACTGGGGATTGATTTCAGGTCTTGGGACCGTGCCACTGAATGTGGCCGTGACCGGGTTGAGTCAGTTGGGGAACACAAAGGGATAGATTCTCAAGGAGGCTTGGATATGGGTTTCGCAGGCGGACTTCCGCACCCTCTTCTGTACGCTGACATGATCAAATCCATTGGTCATTGGGGCGAGCACGTTGAACACGCGCTTGGCGTTCAGTCCATCAACCATGTTTTGTACATGTGGTTGGCAATGGGCATTCTTTTTACTCTCGGATTGATTGTCCGCGGTCGCCTTCAATTGGTTCCCGGCGGCCTGCAAAATCTTTTCGAGACCATCATCGGTGGGCTGGAAGACTTTACTGTTGCCAATCTGGGGCAGGAAGGTCGTCAGTTTATGCCGCTTCTGTGTACGATCTTTCTTTTTGTTCTGACTATGAACTACATCGGTTTGGTTCCCGGATGCGATGCTCCTACGGCGAACATCAACACTCCGGCAGCCATGGCTATCATTGTTTTCTTGTTCTACAATTTCGTGGGTATCAAGAAATGGGGTGGCGGTTACATCAAGCACTTCATGGGACCGGTTCTCTTTCTGTCCCCGCTCATGTTGATACTTGAGCCTATTTCGCACATCGCACGTCCGTTGAGCCTGACACTGCGTCTGTTTGGTAATATCCGTGGTGAGGAAATCGTCCTTATCCTGATGTTCCTTCTGGCTCCGGTGCTTGGCTCTCTGCCCATGTACTTCCTGTTCATCCTTGCCAAGACCATCCAGGCATTTATTTTCTTCATGCTGACGATGCTCTATCTGCAAGGCTCCATTGAGCACGCTCATTAGGCGACGCTTGATTTCAACTTCGGGGAAATGGTCCTTGGACCAAAACAATATTAAATGATCCATTTGGAGGTTTCAAAATGAAAATCGCAAAAATTCTTCTGACTACTTTGGCCATGGTTCTGGTTGCATCTGTTGCTTTCGCTGCCGAGGCTGGCGGTGAAGTTATGGCTGCCAAAGCATACGCTACTGCCATTGGCATGGGTATCGCTGCCGGTCTCTGCGGTATCGGTCAGGGCATGGGTGTCAAAGGTGCTTGTGAAGGTATCGCTCGTAACCCCGAAGCTGCTGGTCAGCTGTCCACCACTCTGATTCTTGGCCTGGCATTCATCGAGTCCCTCGCCATTTACGCTTTGGTTGTCAACCTGATCCTGCTCTTCGTCGTCTAGTTTGAGACTGATGATATTGTGACTCGAAGGGAGGCCCAGGCCTCCCTTTTTCAGGTTCTTTCTTGTTAAAAATTTCACATGGTTGGGCTATCCCGGTCTTTTCGAGAGCCTTTGAGAGATGAAAAGCGAACATATACCAAAAGCAACGATCGGTCGTCTGGCCGTCTATATTCAGGTACTTGAAAATCTTTTGCGTGATGGCAATGATGTTATTTCTTCAGAAAAACTCGCCCGCGCCTGCTCCGTGAATTCATCGCAGATCAGAAAAGATCTTGCCTACTTTGGCGAGTTCGGGGTCAGAGGCGTTGGATATTACGTTCAGGAACTCATCACATCCATCAAACAATCCCTTGGCATTGATCGAGTCTGGAAATGTGCCTTGATCGGTGTGGGGAATATGGGGACTGCGCTTTTGCGTCACCATGATTTCGAGCGCAGGGGATTTCATATAGCAGCCGCATTCGACTGTGACCCCGATAAGATTGGACGCGAGTTCGAGGATCTGGAAATTGTCTGCCCTACGCATCTCAAGGAGCAGGCTCCAGAGATGGGGCTTGAGATAGGCATTATCACCACTCCTCCGGATCGTGCTCAGCGTGCGGCCAATCATTTGGTTGATGCGAATATCCGAGGCATTATCAATTTTGCCCCTGCTCGCATAAACGTCCCGGCACACATCCCTGTCGAGTATGTCGATTTTTTTGATCATCTCTACGCAATAGCCTTTCAGATCACTCTCGGAAGCGATTAAGGCGGGAGGGGAGAGATCTTTTCGATATCCGTCGAGACATTGACGGCACGAGAGTTTTTATTCCCCCTCCTCATCATGAAAGAGTACAAGATCGGTGCATGTGGTAACGCATGCACCGATCTTGTACTCTTTCATGGTGAGCTTTTCTGTCCTGCCTTCAGGACAGAAAATATTCCGAGCGTAAGTGGCATTTGAGTGAGGGGAAAAACGTGTCCGGGCATGCCTGATTTTCAGACATGCCCGGACTTGTATGCAGAGAATTTCATTATGCCTTGAATCGGTACCCGACCCCTCGAACAGTCTCGATGAAGATGGCATAGGGGCCAAGTTTTTGGCGTAAGCGCCGGACATGGGTATCGACAGTTCGAGAGTATCCTTCGAAGTGGGTGTCCCAGACGGTGTCGAGGAGGTTGTCTCGGGTTTGAACTTTGCCTGCACCGGATATAAGCACGGTCAGAAGTTTGAATTCAGTCGCGGTCAAAGCGATCTCTTCACCGTCCACTGTCAGTTGATGCGCTTCAAAATCGACCTTCAGTCCATTCCTTTCCCAGAGTTTCGGAGCATCAGGCTCCGGTGCGCCAGAGCGGCGCAGGATGGCCTTGATTCGCAGGACGAGTTCTCTTGGTGAGAAGGGTTTGACAACGTAATCATCCGCACCGAGTTCCAGGCCGACGATCTTGTCAACCTCTTCACCCTTGGCGGTGAGCATGATCACAGGGATACGAGAAAGTTGGGAATCCGATTTCAATTGGCGGCAGGTTTCCAGACCATCCATGCCAGGCATCATGAGGTCCAGAAGAACAATGTCAGGCTTGAATGCTGACGCGAGGTTGAGGCCTCCCTGGCCATCTTCCGCGGCTGCGACATCGAATCCGGCGGAGCTAAGATTGTACTTGAGCAATTCCCTGGTGTCCCGGTGGTCTTCAACGACCAATACTTTCTGTGCAGACACGGTTGAATCTCCTTGATGGATTTGATTGTTACGGCCTGCTATAGCCCAATTACTGTTAAAGGAATGTTACAGGAGAGTAACTTTATCGAGACGAAATGTCATATTCTTTTCTTTTGGTTGGAAAAGAAGCTTTTAGCTGCTTTGAGTCGATGCGTCTTGTAAGGATATAATCGACTGTAATCGTGTATAAAAAATCTCAAAATTGCCCCTTAAGGGAAGTCTCGACCAGACCGATAAGGTATGTAAGATCAATTGAAAGAACTCACCATGGACGGAGAGGCATATGTATTATCACGGATTTGACAAGAAATTCCCTTCGGGTAGCAAGTATTGGACACTATACGACGATCAGCTCATTGGCATGCTGTTTTCAAAGATAGTGAACAAGACAATGAGTGTGGAAAATTGTGAAACGGATTCTGAAGAGTTGTTGGGTGAGATGGTCCAGAACCTTTTTGACCTCTGTTTCTACATCAATAAGGATTTTCACGACTGCTAAAGTCAATTTCATTGGGATACGGAGGCTGGTAAAGAGTTGTCAGCGATACTTTTTGGCTTGGTACCGCTTTGACGGTTTGTGAATCCATTTGCAGAAAAGCCCGGCGTGACCGGGCTTTTCTGTTTTCTCTTTGTGAATGTGAAAATGAAAGGGTTATGAAATGGCCAGGCTTTTTTTTACAGCCTGGATGACATCCAGAACATCCTGGTCAGTCAGTTTTGCTGAGAGCGGGAGGCTGACTGTCTGCCGGCCGAGTCGAACTGCATGAGGGGTGTCTTCCAGTGTCCATCCAAATCGTTCTCGATAGTATGGTTGCTCGGGAATCGACAAGTAATGGACGCCAACACCGATGTTTTCGTGTGTCATGCGGATAAGGAACTCATCTCGTTCCACTCCGCATGAGTCGGGGTCTATAAGAATCGTAAAAAGATGCAAGGCATGGCGGGTGTCTGGCTCTTCGGGGGCAGGCAGGCCGATAGGAAGGGCTTTGAAGGCGTCCATGTACATATCCCACACATGGCGACGGCGAACATGGTATTCCTCTACCCGTTTAAGTTGATGAATACCGATAGCTGCCTGGATGTCCATCATGTTGTATTTGAAGCCGGCTTCAACAACCTGATAATGTTTGTAACCGTCATCCGAGAACCGCTTCCATGCATCGGCGGACATGCCGTGCAGACCAAGAATCTTGACGTGTTTGATGTCTTCTTCCGAGTTGGCCATGACCATGCCGCCTTCGCCGGTGCAGACATTCTTGGTGACATAGAAAGAGAAACAGCCGAAATTGCCAAATGTGCCGACATGCTGTCCTTTGTAAGTCGTTTCTATGGCATGGGCACAATCTTCTACGACCTTGAGATCATGTTCCGTGGCGATGCTCATGATAGCATCCATATCACAGGCTCGGCCTGCGAAGTGGACCGGCAGGATGGCTTTGGTTCGTTTCGTTATTTTTGCCCGAATCGATTCCGGGTCAATATTCATGGAAACAGGGTCGACGTCTGCAAGAACAGGGGTGCATCCCGCATGAATAATGGCATTGACGGACGCGCAAAATGTCAGTGGGGTGGTAATGACTTCATCGCCGGGTTTGAGGCCCAGTGCCACCAGGCCGAGGTGGAGCGCGGCAGTGCATGAGTTGCAGGCTGCTGCGTGACCGGAGCCGAGATATGTGGCAAAATCACTCTCAAACTTGGCGACCTTGGGACCGGTGCCGAGCCACCCAGCCTCCATGGAGGCGACGACTTCATCGATTTCGTCCTGCTCTATGCGGGGTGATCCAAAAATGAGAAAATTATTTTTTGAGCGAACTGGCATGTTCGAAAAGCTCCTTGAAAAGGGTCATGTTTAATTCGCGAGAACTAGCAGATTCCCTTGAGCTGGTAAATGGTGGCATGACGGCATTTTTTCGTGACAAGTGTGTCATGTATGCAAGCCGGAGTTGCGCTTTGAACAGGCATCCGTTATGAAACACAGCCGGTCCAATCCCGGACCGGGGTAAAAGTTCTGATACGAGGTACCGCATGATCAGACCAGATTTCAAGAAAATGAATGGGCTTGTCCCTGCCATTGCACAGGACGCCGAAACCGGCGAAATCCTGATGATGGCCTATATGAATGAAGAATCGTGGGAAAAGACCCTGGAAACCGGCGAGGTTCACTACTGGAGCCGCAGTCGTCAGGAGTTGTGGCATAAGGGCGGTACCTCGGGCCATACTCAGAAGGTGAAATCCATTCGCATCGATTGCGACGATGACACCTTGGTTCTTCTCATAGATCAAATCGGTGGAGCTGCCTGTCACAAAGGCTACCGTTCCTGCTTTTTTCGTGAACTCAAGGATGGAGAAGTCTCTGAATGCTCTCCGTTCGTTTTCGACCCTCAAGAGGTATATAAATAATGTCTGAACAATTCCTTCGACTCGGCGTTCCCAAAGGCTCTCTGCAAGATGCAACTCTGAAACTGTTTGCCAAGGCAGGATGGAAGATCAAGTTGCACAATCGTAACTACTTTCCTGATATTGACGATGATCGTATCAAGTGCTCTTTGGCTCGCGCTCAGGAAATGTCCATGTATGTGGAGAATGGAACTTTCGATGTCGGGCTGACCGGCATGGATTGGATCAAGGAAAATAAATCCGATGTCGTGATCGTGGATGATCTGATCTATTCCAAGGTCTCCAACCGCAAGGCCCGTTGGGTGCTGTGCGTCAAGGGGGATTCTCCCTACAAACGCCCGGAAGACCTCGAAGGCAAGAAAGTTGCCACTGAATTGATGGGTTTCACCAAGGAATACTTTGCTTCACAGAACATCAATGTGGATGTCTCTTTCTCTTGGGGCACCACCGAGGCCAAGGTTGTCGAAGATCTGTGTGACGCCATAGTGGAAATTACCGAGACCGGAACCACTATCCGTGCGAATGGCTTGCGTATTATCGCCGAATTGATGCAGACCAATACGCAGCTCATCGCCAATAAGGATGCATGGGAAGATCCCAAGAAGCGGAAACTTATCACGGAAATCAATATGTTGCTTCAGGGCGCACTCAAGGCCGAAAAAATGGTTGGTCTGAAGATGAACCTGCCCAAGGAAAAACTGGCCGATCTGAACGGGTCATTGCCATCTCTCAACTCTCCCACCGTTGCTGAATTGCAGGACCCCAACTGGTTGTCAGTGGAAATCATGGTCGAGGAAATGGTTGTTCGCGACTTGATTCCGAGACTGGTGGAGTTTGGCGCGGAAGGTATCATTGAGTACCCGCTGAATAAGGTTATCTAAGCATCACCAATGTCCTCGCGGGCTGCGAGAGACAAAGAAAAGACCGGAGAAGCTTCATGGCTTCTCCGGTCTTTTCTTTGTCTCTGAAAGAGCATTTTTTACAGAGTGGAGAGCGACCAGAAATATCGCTGAGAACCGGCAGCAGGATAGCTTTTGACCTCAGTGAGTTCCCAGCCTTGTGGCAATGCTTCTTTTTCAGGTGGTGGGTCATTTGCCAGAATAACGACCACACCATTGTCAGAAAGCATGGGGTGGATGAAATCGAGCAGTTGCCGCCAGGGCATGAACGCCCGGCTCAGGATGAGGTCAGCTGTTGGCGCATGTCCTGACTGGTGCAGCTTTTCAAGGGCATCTTCTGCCTTGCCGTGAAAGACGTAGGTCTCAGGCAAGGAGAGTTTTCCCAGCACGGAGCGCATGAACAAAGCGCGTTTTTCCCGAACTTCAATGAGCCAATAGCTACCGTCGTGCCATAGGGCGCGAAGCGGAATGCCGGGCAATCCGGCTCCTGCCCCCAGATCAAGGCAGAGTGGATTGGGAGTGAGGGGGAGACTGGGCAGGAAATGAGCAAGGAACAGGGAATCAACCACTAGGGTGTCGAATATATCTTTCCACCGGCAAGGGCCGACAAGATTCATCTTCCTGTTCCATTTGGTGAGCTGCTGAAGATAGGCGGCAAGGGGTCTGGCTTCGGATTTGAATATTGGTCGGCCAAGCTCTTTGGCAGCGGTGATAACATCCATTTGAGTCGGGTTTGCATTGGGCATGGCATGGCAATAAGGACTTTTGCTGCAAGAATCCAGAAAATCCTGCACGGATGGATGAAGAAAGGGAGCCTTCATCCGGGGCATGATGAAGGCTCCCCGGACGGGCATGGCTGGTGATTCGTATCTGGAACCACCAGCCTGAGTGTGACGGGCTTACGCATCAGGTGATGACTGCCTGGGCCAAGTATACAGTCTTTTCAGGCTGAAATGCTTTGACTTAAGTCAGGGGTTCAACGGTCGAATCCAGTCTTAGGGCATGCCTTTCATGACAACCATGGTCAGATCATCCTCTTGGGCGGAGCGGTTGGTAAAATCTCGTACAGCCTGATCAAGTGCGTTGAGTATCTCGGCGGAAGTTCGGTGTGCAGTGTGCCGAAGAATGTTTTGTACGCGTGAAGCTCCGAACATTTCGCCTGCTTCGGAATGAGCTTCCCACAGTCCGTCTGTGCCGATAAGGATGATTTGCGATGGAGAAGGGAAGGGCATGGAGTGTTCATGGAATTGCCATGTTTCTTCAACTCCCAATGGGATATCATGTCCCTTGAGTTCCGAGAAATGGTCAGTAGTTGCATCATAGACCAGGGCAGGCTGGTGCCCGGCATTGACCCACATGGTCATTCGCGTGACAGGGTCCAGGAGCATGGAAAAAAGGGTAATGAATCGACCTGATCCATCAAGGTCTTTGACAAGGTGCCGATTGGCATCTGCGATGTTTTGCGATGGGGCACCCGGGGAATGAGTCGACTGGCGGATGAGGGCTCTTCCCGCCGCCATAAGCAGGGCGGCTCCTATGCCATGGCCTGAAACATCTCCGACGATGACGGTGGTCAATTCACATCGATCAGCCTGACATCCTATGAAGTCATAAAAATCCCCGCCGGTTTCGTCGGAAAAGTGAGCGGCTCCGGCGATATCGAGACCTGGGACTGTGGGTGCGGTGCTGGGAAGAAAGTGCTGCTGTACCTCCTGGGCGATGAGGAGTCCTTCTCGCATGCGGACGCCTTCGCGCAGGGCTGAAATCATGGTGTTGGTGTGTCCTGCGATAACGCCAAGTTCATCGCTTGTAGCAACCGGAACCCGTTGGGAGAGATCTCCATTGGTGACGTTCTCCAGAATTCTGGTTTCATTGTCAAAGAGCAGGCGGAGGTTTCGGGCATATGAGAAGACAAGATTGATGACCATGCAGAGCAGGAAGCCCATGACGAATATGATTTCAACGAGGATGGAGCGGCCGAGCATGGCAATGGACGCTGTGTGCACGTCCTGTTCTGCCAGCCAATTGACGTCGCGGATGAGAACCAGCAAAATGATGCTGGTGATGAGAATCAGAATAGTGGTCGCGGCCAGGGAAAAACGTCTGGTCAAAGGTGTCAGACGTTGCGGAGGTTCAAAAGGCCCCTTGCCGGAGAGTGCTGTTCGGATAACGGTTTGCTCTCGCGCCAGGGAGAGGTCGAGCGCAGCAAAAAGTCCGACTGTAAATATACCGAGGACGAGTTTGATGCCACTTTGCATCAAGGGAAAATCATGGATGACCAGCAGAATGAAGGCCATGGCTATTCCGCCGATGAGGAAAAGTGATATCTCCAGTCGAAATTGCATCACGGATTGTCTGATGGGCGGGGTTCGCCTCAGCCACCAGTGCTCGCATATCCCTCGCGCCAGGTAGACGATGGTCATCGGGATCAGTATAATTACTCCGAGCTCCCAGACCGGGAGCTGAACCATGAGTGGTCAGACCTGCCCGCCATAGATTGCTCCGCCGAGAACCGTGAGCAGGTAATAAGCGAAAGCCCGTCTCGGGAACGCTGCCAATTTCATGAGGTGCTCCTGTTTTTTCTCTATCCCTTTGCCATTGGACACAATCTCGTTTAATCATGATTGTACCATGACAGTGGTGAATATGTCTTCTCCAGCAAGGTGGTTATTATAATGAAAAAGATTCTTGTTCTGATATGGGTCATGACACTCCTGCTGCCCGTGACTGCAAGGGCTGGCGGTACGCTTCCCATGACTTTGGCGGGGATATCCTTGGGAAAGGATGTCAACACCTATTCGGAATGTTGTGACATGACCTTGGCAACCCCCATCCCGGATGCTCCTTTTTTGAGCGAAGTCCATCTGACGCCCCATTTTATCCCCGGCATACGGGGGGGAAGTCTGACATATGGCAATTGTGCCAAGCCTGGTAAATTGGTGCGTATCAAGCTCAAGTTCAATGACAGGAGTCAGGACCTTTTTGAGCGGCTGCTCAAGCGATACAAGAAGGTCTATGGCAAACCAGATAGTTACGAGGGGGATGCTTTTCGGAATATCATTGGTTGGAAATGGAATTTTCATCAGGGGGATGAGCGGGTTTCCCTGTTGCTCATGTGGAGTCGTGACAAGGAAATGCGTCCCGGAGTTTCCATAAAGATGTCACTGACATCCATGATTGATCGTGAATATCAATGCTTTAGGGATGACTATGAGGCCATGGAAAGAAGTCATGGTGGGCCTTCTGTCATTCGGCATCTTGATGATTTTGTTGCCAAATAGCATGAGTAGAGAGCACGCGACGGATTAGAATGCATGAATATTGTTGGAATGGGATAGGACTGACTGTCCCTGACGGGTGGGAACCGGCGGCTCTTGAGCGGGATGGTTTTCTGCTGGAAAGCAGGGGAATCCCGCGATGTGAGTTGAAATGGCGTGTCATTCAAGGGACTTTTTCTTTTTCAAAACATCTCAAACGGCTGGTCAGAAGTCATAAGGGCGTGCAGGTCCGTGCTGTCGCCTTGGATGAAACGCCGACAGCATGGCAGGATTCCGTCCGGCGGCTGGAAGAGTCGGGGATGCGTCTGCATTCTTTTTTTTGGCAGGGAGAAGGGGGTGCCGGGCTTGGTGCTGTCATGCACAATCCCGCCTCGGGGCTTGCGGCTCTCACCCAGTTTTTCATTGCCAATGATACCGATGAAGTTTGTGCTTCCCGTGCGTTGGCAACATTCAGGGACTACTCCGGAGGGAGGACAGTGCCATGGGCCATGTTCGGTTTGCGCGGTCGGGTTCCGGCCGAATATGTTCTTCAGACATTTTCCTTCAAGCCTGGACACTACATGGTGCGATGGTGGTTGGCGAAATCGCCGGATAGATCAGGACGACCGCCGACCGGCAAAGGGTGTGGCACGTCTCTGGTCTTTGAACGATTTGCTCCGGCATCCATTCTTCTCAAGGGCACGACCCTTGACGAATGGACGCGGAGCGTGGTTGACGAGCGATTGCCTCTGTCCATCCCGCTGGAAGGGGATTCGGCTCATGTGCTTTGGAAAGGAGCGGCGCGAGCGTCCTTTTTACGGACTTTTTTGCGACGGACAGTCCTGACTCGCGGTCGGGTATGGACAACAGAGACACAAAACGCCATCCTTGTTGTTCGAGCCAATGGGGTGCTTCCGATACGGTCCGAACATTTCAACGCCATCTGCGAGTCGTATGAGCTTGTCTAAAAAACGTCCTGTGCGGCCAGTTCTCTCACGCGAAGAAGCTCTGAGCATGATCCCGGTCCGTAATGCGGAAGTTGAGGAGACCGTCCTTCCCAATGCTGCGGTGCAGCTTGCCTACCCGCTCGCAGTCAAACCGTGGTTCGGACGCCTTGCCGAATCCGTGGGGCTTTGGGATAAACGGCCCATGACCAAGCGGTTGGAGCTTGATGAGATGGGCGCTTTTGTCTGGCAGCAGATTGATGGGCGACGCTCTGTTCGGCAGATCGCCAGTGCTTTCGTGGAGCAGTATCAGGTGCAGGTGCGTGAAGCGGAACTCAGTGTCACTGCTTTTATCAAGACCATTGGTCAGCGCGGAATCATTGGTTTGGTTGGCGACTAATTCTATCAGGCCATTTATGCCTGGAGAGCTCTGTTTTCCGGGGAAAAAACGGTTTTTGGCACCCATTGGTGGCAATGCTTTGGTTCGAGCTTGAATTCACGGTTGTTCTTTTCTTGCCGAGCAGTTAATTTGCACGCAATTGATATGCGCAAGAGCATGATAAAAACCGTTCAAACGGAGATTCTATGTCTGAAATGTCCACTACAGCCGTTGTCCTTGCCGCAGGCAAGGGAACACGGATGCATTCTGCAAAGCCCAAAGTTTTGCAGACAATTCTCAATGAGCCGATGCTCTATTATGTTTATGCTGCCCTGGCGCCACTTTTCAGGGAGAATATACTGACGGTGATCGGGCATGGTGCCGAGATGGTCGAGTCAGCATTTCCGGAGAAGAAGGATTCCTTTGTGATCCAGGAGGAGCAGCTGGGGACCGGGCATGCACTTCAGGTTGCCTGGGATGCCGTGAAAAAAAACGGGGCAACCCATTGTCTGGTCATCAATGGCGATACGCCCCTGGTGACGGTTGAGGCGCTGGATCGACTGACCAGTGTGACCGGCTGTTGCGATCTGGCCTTCATGACCATCACGCCCAAGGATGTCGGAACGTTTGGACGGGTGGTTCGTGACGAGGACAGGCGGATCACTTCCATTGTCGAGGCCAAGGATTTTGACATGAATATCCACGGTCCCATTACCGGGGAAGTGAATGCCGGTATTTATCTTTTGAAAATCGAGACCATTGAACCGTTGCTGGATGCCTTGAAAAATGAAAATGCCAGTGGCGAGTATTACATTACGGATTTGGTCGCCTTGGCTGTTGAACGTGGATTAAGCGTTGACGGAGTGCAGTGTGGGGATGATATCAGTCTTATGGGCATTAACAGTCCACGGGAATTGGTGGTTGCCGAGAACACACTTCGGCGGCAGACTGTGGATGAACTGATTGACGCAGGAGTCCTGATTCACAATCCTGATACGGTGACCATTGGTCCTGGTGTGACTGTGGAGCCGGGAGCGGAAATTTTCGGCCACTGTGAAATTTACGGAGCCTCCTATGTCAAGGCAGGCGCTCGTCTGGGATCGTATACATATATAACGGATTCTACCTTTGAAACAGGCTGTAATGTCAAACAGTTCTGCCATATTGAAGGAGCCGGAGTCGGTCCGGACTGTGTGGTCGGTCCCTATGCGCGTCTTCGTCCCGGAGCTGTGCTCAAGCGAGGAGCAAGGGTCGGGAATTTTGTTGAAATAAAAAAAGCCGTGCTGGGTGAAGGAGCCAAGGCGAGTCATCTGACATATCTTGGCGATGCTGATGTCGGAGCCGGAGCGAACATTGGTGCAGGAACCATCACATGCAATTATGACGGCAAGAATAAATTTACAACGGTCATAGGGGAAGGGGCTTTTATCGGGTCGAACACTGCTCTGGTCGCACCAGTCTCGGTCGGCCGGGATGCTCTGGTAGGAGCCGGCTCTACTATAACCAAGGACGTGCCTGAAGCGGGTGGTGCCATAGCCCGAGGCAAGCAGATAAACATCAACCGTCGATTGAAAAAATCAGATTGATTTTTGATTGGTACAAGGATAAATACAAGGTATGGAAATTGTTGCCCGACTTGAAGAAAGATTCAACGAGTTGTTAGATAAAATCAAGTATTTGAAGGAAGAAAACCAGCGCTTGAGGGAGGAAGTCGAGGCCGAGCTGAACAAACGGCACGACATCGAGTCTCGCATTGATACGCTTTTGGGGAAAATCCAAAACGAACTGGAATAACAGCGATATACGATGCCACGTTACACGTTGAAACTGTTTGGCCTTGAGATATCCTTCAAGACGGATGCGGAAAACAACCGCATAAATGCTGCGCAAGCCTATCTGGAGACGAAATATAACGAGCTGCTTTCCGGGGCAGGCGAGTTGAGCAAGGAAAAGGCGTTAACTTTTCTTTTGCTCAGTTTGGCTGATGATTACCTGGTCAACTCGACGAAACTTGCGTTGCTGGAAGAGAAGATCGGAAAGATTTTGGAAAAGACCGAAGAAGACCCAGGCCGATGATAGGAAGGGACTCTCGGTCAGGCAAAGGAATTACCCTGGGGCGTTTGTGATTGCCCGGAGTGTTATTGAGCCAATGCTCTGATTAAGGGCGACGACTCCAGCGTGCTGGTGTGCATGCCCGGCGCAGCCGGGAAGCCTGAAGGCACGCGAGACATGCCCACCTGGACATACCAGGTTCAAAACAAACTGGTAACACGGCTTCCCGGGGACCCAAACCGGGCCGGGGGGAAACCCCCGGCCGGACGATATATAGCTTTAAGCCTGCCATTTCAACCGATCCAGCGTTACTCCATACGTCTCTTCCTTGCGTCTTCCGCCGTCCGTGCACACTTATGCGCGGCCTATGGCGTCAACAGACCGCCCAACGTCTGTCAACATAAACGTAAGGAGAACCCCCATGTTAACCGAAATCGTCATGATCGGTGCAGGGGCAGGATTTGGTCTGGGGGCCGGATTTCTGCTTCAAAAATACATCGCGGACAAACAAATATCGGATTCACAGGGACTGGCGCACCGTATCGTCGAAGAAGCCAGAAAAGAGAGTGAAGCCTTGAAAAAGGAGTCCCGTCTCCAAGCTCAGGACGAAATATATAGTCAGAAGCAGGCATTGGAGAGAGACTTCAAGGATCGCGAAGGTCATCTCAAGGGAGAGGAAAAGCGCCTCCATAGCAAAGAAGAGCGGCTTGATGCAAAGCGGGAGAAAGTCGCGGACAAGGAAGCCCAGGTTGTCGAGTTGCAGAAACAACTCATCAAGCAGGAAAAACATCTGGACGACCTTGAAGAGGAATTGAGCGAGAAAGCTGACGAGCACGAGCGTAAATTGCAGGAAATTTCCGGGCTGACTGTGGAAGAAGCGCGGGAGAATTTGCTGACTGAGATAGAATCCCGCACTCGTCATGAAGCTGCCAAGATGATCCGCAACATCGAGATGGAAGCCAAGGAAAGTGCCAGCAAAAAAGCCAAGGAAATACTGTCGCTTGCATTGCAACGATACGCCGGAGATTACGCGGGAGAGCAAACAGTCACTGCCGTGACTCTGCCTTCCGAGGATATGAAGGGGCGTATCATTGGGCGTGAAGGGCGCAATATTCGCGCTCTGGAAGCCGCGACCGGGGTTGATTTGATCATCGATGATACCCCAGAGACCGTCGTCCTTTCTGCCTTTAGCCCGCTCAAGCGGGAAGTCGCAAAGCAGGCTTTGGAGCGTCTCATTCATGATGGCCGTATTCATCCGGCCCGCATTGAAGAGATCGTCAAAAAAGTTGAGAGCGAAATGGATACCAAGCTCAAAGAGATAGGAGAGCAGGCGACTTTCGATGTCGGTGTTCATGGTATCCACCCTGAGTTGGTCAATCTACTTGGCCGGTTGCACTATCGTACTTCCTTTTCTCAGAATGTCCTTCAGCACTCCATGGAAGTCGCCTTTCTGTGTGGTGTCATGGCTGCGGAGCTTGGATTGAATGAAAAGGAAGCAAAGCGCGCAGGGTTGCTGCATGATTTGGGTAAAGCTGTCGATCATGAGATCGAAGGGCCGCATGCCATAATCGGTGCTGATCTGGCCAAGAAGCACGGTGAGTCCAAGGATATTATCCACGCCATTGCGGCACACCATGAAGATACGCCGCCCATGTCCATCCTGGCCAATCTGGTTCAGGCTGCCGACTCTCTGTCCGGCGCACGGCCCGGCGCACGCAAGGAACTCCTTGAGAATTATGTCAAACGGCTGGAAGAGCTTGAGGGGCTGGCCACGAGCTTTGATGGTGTTTCCAAGGCATATGCCATTCAGGCTGGCCGCGAGATTCGCGTCATGGTGGATTCGGAAAGAATCGGCGATGAGAATACATATGTCCTGTGCAAGGATATTGCTGAAAAAATAGAAAACAACATGACATATCCGGGGCAGATTCGCGTGACCGTCATACGGGAAAAGCGGGCTGTGGGATATGCAAAATAAATGATCATCATGAAGAAGCCCGATTCAAGTGAATCGGGCTTCTTCTTTTGATGATTGGAAGGAAGGCGAAGACATATTCCGGTGCTGGTAAGGCAATTTATCATGGTGTTGTGATTGACATCTGGTAAGAATGGCACGGATGGTCACCTGTGCAACCAAAACTGATGGTCATGGAGCATTGAGAGAATGAACCCGAACAAGCCGACTGCGACATCCAATGCTTTTGGCACGATCGATGATGCCAAACTCAAGGAATCAGTGGATAAATCCATGACTGTTTTTCGTGAGGAATTGGGTGAAAATGAATTTCGTCGATTCTCGGAACTTATTCAGAGTGAATTCGGCATCAAAATGCCCCCCACCAAGCGAGTGCTGCTCCAATCTCGATTTCAGAAACGGCTTCGTGCGCTTGGGATGCATTCCTACAAAGAATATTGCGACTATGTCTTTTCCGAGCATGGGCATGAGCAGGAGCGCAAACATCTCATAGATGTCGTCACGACCAACACCACACATTTTTTTCGTGAGCCGAAACATTGGGATATCATTAATCAGATCGTGCTTCCTGATTTATGGCAACGGGGCATCGGCCGTGGCACTCCGCTTAAGCTTTGGAGCGCGGGATGTTCCAGCGGAGAAGAGCCATACACCCTTTCCATGATTCTTTCCGAATTTCAATCGCACCACTCCGGGTTTGATTTTTCGATTCTCGCGACGGATATTTCCACTGAAATTCTGCAAAAGGCCAAGAGGGCAGTCTACGCACTCGAAAAAGCAGATGAAATCCCGATGGAGATGAAAAAAAAGTATTTGCTCAAGAGCAAAAAAAAACCCCTCATCAAGATCGATTCCGCCCTTCAGCAGAAGGTGACTTTCCAACGTCTCAACTTCATGGATAATTTCAAGCTTCAGGAAAAGCAGGATATTATTTTTTGTCGAAATGTCGTCATTTATTTCGACAGGGCCACACAGGTCGTACTTTTCAACAAATTCTGCAATAATATCAAGACAGGTGGCTATCTTTTCATAGGCCATTCAGAGAGTTTGTCTGGAATGCAGCTCCCCATCAAGCAGGTTGCCCCCACAGTTTTCAAGCGTCTGGGTTGACCCGGACGGATCGGATGACTATCCCTCCCCTAGCCAGTTGTTCACTCTTCCATAGGGGATTTTCAATTCATGCGTATTCTGTTTCTTGGTGACATTGTCGGGCGTTCCGGCCGAAGGGCTGTCAAAGAGAATCTTCTCCGTATCCGACAGGAACAGGGGATAGATCTCGTGTTCGCCAATGGTGAAAATGCCAGTGGCGGATACGGGCTCAAATCAAAACATGCTCAAGAGTTCTTTAAGGTTGGGATAGACGGGATCACCGGCGGCAACCATATTTGGAAGTATAAGGATCTCTATTCCATGTTGCAATCTGACGGCAGAGTGTTGAGGCCGCATAATTATGCGGATCACCTCCCTGGTTCCGGGGTGCATGTTTTTGAAAAAGAGGGATTGCCACCTGTTGCCGTGATCAATATCATCGGGCGGACATTTATGCCGCCAATTGATTGTCCGTTTGCGTCCGTTGAGTCCATCCTGGATGAATTGGCTCCTGATATTCCTGTTCGGATAGTTGATTTCCATGCAGAAGCCACGGGTGAGAAGATCGCTATGGGATATTTTTTGGAAGGAAAGGTCTCGGCAGTGGTGGGAACACACACTCATGTTCAGACCAATGATGCGAAGGTTTTGACTGGGGGAACGGCATATTTGACAGATCTCGGCATGTGTGGGGCAATGGATTCCTGCTTGGGGATGAAGCCGGAAATTATTCTTGACCGTTATCTGACTGGATTACCCCGGCAGCTTGAAGCAGCGCCTGGTCCGGGAGTTTTACAAGGCGCGATTTTTGACATAGATGAGACCTCCGGACGAGCGCTTTCCATAGCGCCGTACCAGCAGGTTTAAGGACTGCGCAATGCGGGAACAGTAGAGAAAAATGCCTGGGTTAGAGGGCGTTTTCCTTTGCAACAGACGAGGATGAAATGAATATTTATGATGAGTTGAAGTGGCGGGGATTGGTTAATCAGGTTTCTGACGAAGACAAGGTGCGCGAGTATCTTGGTCAGCCTGGTGCCACCATGTATTGTGGTTTCGATCCCACGGCTGAAAGTCTTCACATCGGTAACCTTGTGCCATTGCTGTGTCTTGCCCGTATGAAACGAGCAGGCCACAATCCTCTCTTCCTTATGGGTGGGGCTACCGGATTGATCGGTGATCCGTCCGGCAAGGACAAGGAACGCGATCTTTCTCGCATGGAAGACCTGGAAGCCCGTGCTGAAAAAATCAAGGGCCAGGTTCGGCGTTTCTTTGAGCGCAATACCAAGGAACGGCCGGACATCGTCAATAACTATGAGTGGACAAAAGATTTGACCGCCATTGAGTTGTTGCGTGATGTGGGGAAATATTTCACCGTCAACTGGATGCTTCAGAAAGAGTCCGTCAAGGGACGTATCGGACGGGAAGAAGTCGGTATTTCATATACCGAATTCAGCTATATGATTCTTCAGGGGTATGATTTTTATCATCTTTTTAAAACAAGAAATTGTCGTCTCCAGATTGGCGGTGGTGATCAATGGGGAAATATCACTGCTGGCTGCGAGCTGATTCGCAAGCGAAGCGCACTTGAGGATGACACTCAGGAAGAGGCGTTTGCTCTCACTTTCCCACTCATTACGACGGCTTCAGGAAAGAAATTCGGCAAGAGTGAAAAAGGTGCCATTTATCTGAACCCTGATATTACATCCCCTTACGCATTCTATCAGTATTTTATCAACACTGATGATCGTGATGTCATAAAATTCCTCAAGCTTTTCACTTTCCTGGATAAAGAGCAGATTGCCGTATTGGAAAAAGAACAGGAAGAAGCCCCTCATCTGCGTTCAGCGCAGAAACGGTTGGCCGAGGAAGTGACCCGCATGATTCATGGCCAGCCGGAGCTTGACAGGGTTCTGGCCGCGACCGAAGCGCTTTTTGGCAAAGGTGAACTCAAGTCGGTCGATCCGTCCACTCTGCGAGCTGCCTTGGAGTCCGCTCCGAGCCGGCATTACGCGCCTGGTGATGTCCCGGATATCCCACAGATGCTTGTTGATCTTAAGTTGGTTGCCTCTAAGGGACAGGCCCGCAAGGATATCAAGGGCGGTGGCGTTTATTTCAATGGAAATCGTGTCGAGGATGGTCAGGATGTGACCGATCACGACTTCATTGGAGGAGAGTTGCTCGTGATCAGAAAGGGGAAAAAGAATTATGGTTTGATCACCAGGGGGTAGAGTGTCTTTTTTCGGGATTGTTCCCGAAACGATGGAGCGCCCCCTGCTTTTGACAGCGCATGACAGGCACCCTGAAAACATTTGTTTTCAGGGTGTTTTCTTTTGGAGTGGATGTTTTTTTGGAGGGTACTGAAGGTGAAGAGAAGGCTGTTTTCAAGGAAAAGTCAACGCAGAAGGAGGCGGTGTGCATTGGAAAAACACCGTTTTCTGACCAGGCCTGTAATGAGAAGGACGCCGAGTGAGGTTGATGCGACAATCATGAGCATGACGACAATTTGGTATCTGATTGCTATCAAAGGGTCTGTCCCGGAGAGGATTTGTCCGGTCATCATGCCTGGGAGGGAAACAAGTCCTACAGCCATGAGAGAATTGATGGACGGGATCATTCCTGCTCGAACGGAATCGCGTAGAATGTCTTGAGAAGCTTCACGGTAGTCGGCCCCAAGAGTGAGGCGCATCTCCACTTCGGCGCGGCGTATTTTGAGATCGGAAAAAAGTCGATCAAGGGATATGGAGATGGCAGTCATGGAATTGCCGACAATCATACCGGCCAAAGGAATGAAGTATTGTGGCGTCCACCATGGGCGTGCTCCAACAATGACGCCTGTGACAAGAAAAGTCACGAGGGTATAGGAGACAAACATGGCGATGTAGGTCGGGAGCACAAAGGGGATGGTCTGTTCCCTGACGCGCCCCTTGATGATATGCACAGCGGCCGCGATCATGATCGAAAAAATGAGAAGAACCAACCAGCTTGCCTGGAGTGCGAAGACAAACTTGAGGACAAACCCCATGAGGAAAAGTTGGGCAAAGGTGCGCACTGTTCCTATTATGAGGTCTTTGCCGAGGCCGAGCTTGTGGTAGAGCGAGGTGCCCCCTGCCAGCAGGACAAACCCGAGACACAGGGCGAGTTGGTATGGGCCGATCTCGATGATTTGTGCGGTTATCATACATATTCCAGGGTCTGGTCATTGAATTGAATGGAGTGAGTAACACCTGGCGGTTTTTGTTGCGAATGGGAGATCATCACGACAGTCATTCCATTGTTTTTCAACTCCATGGCTTTTTCGAGAACCACGAGCGTGCTTCCGGGATCGAGCGATGCAGTGGGTTCATCCATCAGAATGATTTCCGGATCGAGCAAGAGGCTGCGAATAAGGCAGAGTCTTTGTGCCTGACCAACGGAAAGGGTATCGGCCCCGGTCTCCAAAGTGAAACAGTCGAGGAGAAAAGACCCCAGGTAGGATTCAAGAGCATCATCAGTCGGAGGCATCAGAGACTTGTTGGCCTTGAACATGAAAGGGAGCATCAGGTTTTCCCGAACTGTTCCTTTGGAGAGTGAGGGGATTTGCTGCACGTAGGCGATGGAGCGTCTGAGGTCGGTGGGAGGAATATCTTCATATGGTGTGCCATTATATGTGACCTGACCCGACTGAGGCTCTTCGAGTCGACAAAGGAGGCGGAGCAGGGTGGATTTCCCGGCACCGGAAGGTCCACTGACAAGACAATAGGTTCCGGAATCAATGGTTATGGATGCCTGTTTCAGAATGACAGGGCCGTCTGCGTATGCAAATGAAACCCGGTCAAGAGTGAGTGACATGGTCAGCTATCCTGCTTCTTGATGTAAGCGAGGAATTTGTTGGCTTCTTCAAAGCTCGGATTCAGTGAGAGGGCTTTGTCCAGATTGGTCGTACAGTCGTCTTTGTCTCCGCGCTCAAAAAAAGCCCTGGCTAAATTGTAATACAGATTTTCATCATCCTGGGTGATTTCAAGTGCGCGAGTATAATATTCGACCGCTTGATCCAGCAGATTGGATTTTCGCAGGCTGATACCGAATTCATTGAAAAGATGTTTGTGCTCAGGGGCGAAGGAGGCATCCAACCCAACGACCCGTTCAAAAATGTCTTCAGCTTTAGCAGGTTCTCCCCGTTCCATATAAGTCAAACCGAGGCCGAAATTGGCGCGAACATTTTCCTCGTCAAAGTCGAGGGCTGCCGCGTATTCAAATTCGGCAGAGTAGAGTGCGCCTTGGTCACGCTGTTCTTCGGCGCGTTTGAGCGTTGTATTGAGTTCCTTCATTCGAGGAAAGACTTCCTGCTGATAGAATTCCAGTTCAGGGTTGAAGCGTTGCAGAAAGTCTTCCATGGGGATGGAATCCTTGGGACCGGAGGGCACATTGTGTTTATTCAATGGTTGGACCATCACGGCAGAGGCGTCGGCATTGTCATTTTGCTCGGCAAACCAGTATGCTTTCTGGATCATCTTGCGCGTGGTTGTTCCGGTGCCGACCTTGGCGACGGTCTGTGTTGAGAAAACGCCGGATATTTTACCTCTGCTGACATCAGAAGGAATATCGACAAGTGAGTCCCCATCCTGAACCACTTTCGAGGTCGAGTGTGTCGCATTGGGCACAGTCGATCCTTCATCAAGTTCAGCTTTGGGCTTTTCCCCTGTTTGAGGGGTTGCGGAGTCGGAACTGATCTGCTTGTCAGTTCTGTTTTCTGAATCAGGTGTCACGTGATGTCCTCAAAAGGCAATTCTTAATATTTACAAAGGAAAATACACCTCTCGGGCAGTCTTGGCAACCGGGTATCTATGGCTTTTCATAACATAGAGTCTCTGCAAATCGGAAGAAAGAAGATTCTCCCCACGCTCCAGAGTATGCAATGTTCCGCTTATGCGAGTGCTCCCAATAGAGACATGATTGGTTTCAAGCAAGTGCATTGCCACTTTTGGTCGACTCGTCGAGGAAGGAAGTTTTGCGTGTCATGCCATTGTGACGGAATGAACGGCTTTTCTCCTCTGATTGAGATTGACGTTCATATTGTAAAAGTCTGATGATAAAGAGGCGACTTAATGACTTTCCGATTTGATTCAGGTAGATGCAGTGGCTCAAGATTTACTGTCTTTGTCAAGGTCCGCTTTGCAAAGATTTTATATATGTATGTTAATATAGATGCTTAAGGAGAAACAAAGTATGACCAGCATCGGTAAGAGGATTCAATCCTACCGTGAAAAACAGAACCTGAGCATTGAGGATCTGGCCAGCCGGACTGTCCTGCCCGAAGAATTTATTCGGGCCATTGAGGAAGAGGATATGTACCCGTCACTGCGCCCCCTGGTGAAGCTCGCTCGCGCATTGGGCGTTCGCCTTGGAACCTTCCTTGATGATCAGGTCTCGAGCGATCCTTTGATCGTTCGGCTGGCCGAGAGACAGGAAGAACTGACCATGCATCCTGATGGCAAAGAGCCGGGGGTGGTTTTTCATTCGTTGGGCAGGGGGAAGACTGACCGACATATGGAGCCGTTCTTTATCGAATTATTACCGGAATCATGTAAGGATGAGTCTCTGTCTTCGCATGAGGGAGAGGAGTTCATCGTGGTCCAATCCGGTCAGGTCCGCATCAAGTATGGGCAGGAAGAGTCAATTCTCTGTGCGGGAGATTCGGTTTATTTCAATTCCATCGTACCGCATAATGTGGCCTGTGGCGGTGAGGAAAAAGCCGAAATCTACGCTGTCCTGTATTTCCCGGAGTAGAAAATATGCCAGCACTGCAAGAGAAAACTCTGGGGCAATTACTGGATGAGACAATCGCACATTGTCCGGACACGGAAGCTGTTGTCTATGTTGACCGCGATTTTCGTCTGACTTATCGAGAATTTGGCGATTTGGTTGATACTGTGGCCAAGGGGTTGATGGCCCTGGGAGTCCAGAAAGGGGAAAAAGTGGCGGTATGGGCCAATAATGTGCCCTACTGGGTGACACTCCAGTTTGCCACGGCCAAGGTGGGCGCGGTCCTGCTGACGGTCAATACCCACTATCGATCACATGAACTGAAATATCTGTTGGAAAATTCCGAAGCCGAAAATCTGTTCATCATTGGCGAGTATCGTGATCACGATTACTTGCAGACCGTGTATGAACTGATACCGGAGCTGAAAATTCAGGAGCGCGGTCAGCTCAAGACTGAAACCTTTCCGCACCTCAGGAGGGTTTTCTATCTGGGGCACGAGAAACATCGAGGCATGTACTCCATTCCCGAACTTCAGGCCATGGCGGCCATGGTTTCAGAGCAGGAGTATGCCGAGAGACAGGCCCTTCTTGATCCTCATGATGTCGTCAATATGCAGTATACTTCAGGCACCACCGGGTTCCCCAAGGGAGTGCAACTCTCTCACTATAATATCGGTAATAATGGTTACTGGATCGGAAAGAATCAGGATTTCAGGGTCGGGGACAGATTGGCACTGACAGTGCCGCTCTTTCACTGTTTCGGGTGTGTGCTCGGAGTGCTCGCCTGCATCAATCATGGGGTGACCATGGTTATTCTGGAAGATTTCGTGGCCTTGGAAGTCATGAATGCCATTGATCAGGAAAAGTGTACCGCTGTATACGGTGTCCCAACCATGTTCATAGCCATGCTTGATCATCCCATGTTCAAGCGATTTGATTACTCCACCTTGCGCACCGGTATCATGGCCGGCTCCCCATGCCCTGTGGAAGTGATGAAGCGTGTCATGGATAAGATGAACATGACTGAAATAACCATCTGTTACGGATTGACCGAAAGCAGCCCCGTGATGTCCCAGACAAAAATCGGAGATACCATGGCGCATATGACCGAAACCGTGGGGACAGCAATGCCCGAGGTGGAGATCATGATAGCGGATCCGGAAACCGGTGCGGAGTGTGAACCTGGCATCCAGGGAGAAGTTTGCTGTCGAGGCTATAATGTCATGGAGGGGTACTACAACAACCCCAAGGGGACAGCCGAAGCCATTGATGCCAATGGATGGCTGCATTCCGGGGATCTGGGAGTCATGGATGAGGATGGTTATCTGTCCATTACCGGGCGTCTCAAGGATATGATCATTCGCGGTGGGGAGAATATATACCCTCGTGAAATCGAGGAATTCCTCTATACTATGGATGGTATTCTCGACGTTCAAGTGGCAGGTGTCCCTAGTGCTCGTCTTGGTGAAGAAGTTGGTGCTTTCGTCATTTTGAAGGAAGACGCCGATTTGATGCCTGAAGATGTCATGGACTATTGTCGTGGGAAGATATCCCGTTACAAAATTCCGAAATATGTGGCATTTCTGACAGAGTACCCGATGACCGCTTCAGGAAAGATACAGAAATACAAGCTGCGTGAACATGCACATGAATTGTGGCCGGATGCATAAGGCGCTCTTTATGAAATAAGGAGTGGGAGGAACCGTGATTCCTCCTGCTCTCCTTCATTATGAAGTTTTTTGCCTGGTTGGAAGGAAGAAGACAGGACAGTTTTGAGAGTCTGCGCGGGGAGGGCCGGGGAAGGTTTCCTGACGCGTTGAGAAAATCCATGGAGGTTACTGTGGAACAATACAAGGACATTGCGCCCCGTTTGATCGGTTTGCGCGAAGGGATTGGTTGGACACCAGGGGAAATGGCTGACCTGCTGGGAGTCTCAGAGGAGACGGTTACCGGATATGAGTCAGGTGCTATGGAAATTCCTGTGGGATATATGTTGGATGTTTCCCGGTTGTGCCGGGTCGATTTGACGACATTGATTTCCGGGCGGGAACCACATTTGAAGTCCTACTCACTGGTGCGCAAAGAGGAAGGCTTTTCCGTGGATCGGCGAGCGGATTATGATTATAAGAGCCTGGGGTACAAATTTGCTGGGCGGCAGATGGAGCCATTTCTGATTTGTGTTCCTCCCAAAGGTGGAGACGACATGGTTGAGACTGCTCATCGCGGGCAGGAGTTCATTTACGTTCTCGAAGGGCGTCTTGAGATTCGCATGGCCGGGGAGCCGCTTATCGTCGAAGCCGGAGACTCCCTGTATTTTAACTCGGAAACTCCGCACGCTCTGCGTGGGTTGGATGGCAAGGAAGTCAAGTTTCTCGACGTAATTCTATAGGGCTGAACGCAGAGACGTTCCGCCCGGCCCAAGTTTTGAGAGGTTTTCTGTTTTTAAACCATGATAAACTCAAAGAATTACAGAGAGATACTACTATGATGTTGAATCACGACACCTATGCTGGCTACACTGACTTTTGTACCCGCTATGAGCTTGCCTGTCCGGCTGATTTTAATTTTTCCTATGATGTACTGGATGTAAAGGACCCACAGCAAGTCGCTCTCATTCATGTGGATGATGCAGGTATTCGGCGCGAATTCAATTTCGGTTTTTTTCAGGAGACTTCCTGTAGGCTGGCAAATTCACTGAGGTCACAGGGAATCGGAAAGGGCGATCGAGTCATGCTCATCGTCTATCGCCGGGTAGAATACTGGACGATCATGCTTGCGTTGCATCGCATCGGAGCCATCCCAATCCCGTCGCCTTCGTTGCTGACGAAAAAAGATATTGTCGAGCGGGTCAATTATGCCGATATCAAGGCTCTTTTTTGTGAAGATTCCATTTGTCCTCGCGTCAATGAAGCCCTGCCTGAATGCAAAAGCCTCAATGTGCTGGTTCAGATTGACGGCATGCTGAATGATGGATGGTTCGGCTATGAAACATTCATGGCAGAGGGAGCCGCCTCCTGTCCGCGAACTGTTGAGACTCCAGGGGGGGATGACCCCATGGTTATCTTCTTCTCGTCCGGGACAACCGGGATGCCCAAGATGGTCTTGCATAATTATAAATATCCCTTCAGTCACTACACAACCGGCGCTGTCTGGCATGACCTGAATGAGGGAGATATACACCTGACGGTTTCAGATACCGGGTGGGGCAAATCCGTCTGGGGGAAATTTTACGGACAATGGATGGCTGGTGCAGTCATTTTTGTATGGGATTTTCGTGGGAAGTTTGATGCATCTAAGCTGCTTGAGATAGTGGCTGAGAACAAGATTACGACCTTTTGCGCACCTCCGACAATTTATCGATTCCTGGTGCGTGAGGATTTGAAGGCATATGACCTGTCCGCCCTGCGCCATTGTACTACGGCGGGTGAGCTGCTCAATGATTCAGTCTTCCATGCCTGGAAGGCAGCCTTGGATATGCCCATCTACGAGGGATACGGCCAGACAGAGACCACGTTGCAGGTCGCGACCTTCAAGTTCATGGAACCTAAGCCTGGCTCAATCGGGAAACCTGTTCCGGGCTGGGATATAGCGCTCATGGATGAAGAAGGCAGTGAAGTGCCCCAAGGTGAAGAGGGAGAAATTTGTATTCGAATCGATAAGCCCGTGCTTGGCCTTTTTGAGAGTTACATGGATGAGCCGGAAAAAACGGCTTCTGTCAAATTCGATAACTGGTATCACACCGGCGACAAGGCCTGGGCTGACGAAGACGGATATCTTTGGTTCATGGGGCGGACCGATGATCTGATCAAGAGCTCCGGCTATCGCATCGGTCCCTTTGAGGTCGAGTCAGCTCTGGTTGCTCATGAAGCTGTTATCGAAGCAGCCGTGACAGGCATCCCTGATGATGTGCGGGGACACCTGGTCAAGGCGACTGTGGTTCTGGCCTCCGGCTTTGAGGGGAACGAGGTTTTGACAAAAGAATTACAGGCTTTTGTGCGTGATCTGACAGCTCCATACAAGTATCCAAGAATCATCGAATATGTGGCTGATTTGCCTAAGACCATCAGCGGCAAGATCAAGCGCAAGGAAATTCGGGAAGCTGATCTCAAAAAATATGTTTAGATATTAGCCTGACCCTGTTTTTAGAAGTGAAAGAAACGCCCTCGTCTCCTCTGGATTCGGGGGCACTTTTTTTGGACCCTGTCGGGAGTTTGCAGGGAGTGGAAATCAAGGCGACCCAGTGTTTTTTACACCGGGTCGCATGATCTTCGGTTGTCCCGCGCGGGTCAGGCGCGGGACAGTCGTGGAGAAGGAGTCGTCAGTATGGGTTACATCAGACTCTATTCGCTTATCGTTTCATGGCGATAACTTCGCCAAGCATGGAGTCTGTTGTGGTAATCATCTTGGTGTTGGCCTGGAAGCCGCGTTGAGTTGTAATCATTCTGACAAACTCGGTAGCCATATCAACATTGGACATTTCCAGAGCATTGCCGTCGATGGTTCCCTTACCTGCTGAACCAGCTTGTCCTGTCAGGGCCGGGCCGGAATCCTTGGTTTCCGAGAACAGGTTACCGCCCTCACGCCATAGTCCGTGCTCATTGGTGAATGTGGCCAGTGTGACTGCATAGAGTTCCAGTACCTGTCCGTTGGAATAGTGTCCGGTCAGGACGCCTTCGCGTGAGATGGAAATATTCTGCAAGATACCTGCTGAATATCCGTCCTGGCTTTGGAACAGGGTTGAAGAACCTCCCGTGTCGTAACTTTGGGTTGCCAGTGCGCTGATGGCCGGGTCCTTGAAACTTGGCAACCATCCAGAATTACTTGTGTAAAGTAATTGCGCTGCGCCCGCAGTTGTTGGCAGGGTTCCCAGATTGGAACTCCACCCCTTGGTGGTGGAGCCTGTTCCGTTACTGGACAGGTCTTCATTTGAGATACCGAAATCAATCTGGATGGGCGAAGCATTGGCTGCTTCAGCCGTACTCGCATTTTCCTCACCCAGGAAGTTGGCGGTCATGACTGGGTATCCAGTGGTAGAGAAATCAGCCAGGCTCCAGTTGTCGAGGTCTTTGGGACCACCGGATGCTCCGCCATTGCTCTTGAGTGTGAACGCCGACATGCCGGATAATTGCCCGGAGGTGAATGTCAGAGTCCCGATCATCAGGACACCTGCAGCGCTGGTCAATCCTTGCCCAACTGTCGTCAAGTTGCCATCCGCACCGGAAAGCATGCGTTGGTCAGCGGTTGGATCGACGGTGACCATGTATTCCCACACTGTGTCGCCGCCAGCGTTACTCATGGTGACTTTGTCGAAATACACTGTCAGGTCATGTCCGGTCCCGATGTCGTCATAGACCTTCATTGTGGTTGAGTATCCATAAAGGGTCGGTGCGAGCGGGGTGTCTTCTGATCCGTTCCAGTTCTCGAACATGGCAAAATAAGGTGATGTTGAGCTGGTAGAGTTGTCGGATGAACTGGGGTCCAGATTTGTTACGATGGACACGTTGCTTGTGGCATTGGGGGACGACTGGAAGTTTTCAAGGCGGATATCGGTGGGGGTGCCGATGATTCGGGTTGAACTGCTTGTCGAACCGGAAGAGGTGCTTGTGGTAGAAACGGTGGTCGAAGACTGTTCTACGGCCCACCCCTGGAGAGCGTACCCATGCGGGTCAACCAAATATCCGTCATTGTCGAAACGGAAATTGCCCGCTCGTGTATAGTAGGAATCGTCTTCCCCAACTGGTGAAACAACGAAGAATCCATCGCCTGAAATAGCCATGTCCGTTGATTCGGTTGATGCTTCAAAAGCACCTTGACCGAAATCTGAATACACTGACGAAACTCGAACGCCTCGTCCGACCTGTCCGACGCCGTTGACCGTCGCGAAATCCTGGCTCAGCAAGTCCTCGAAGTGCATTCGAGTACCTTTGAAGCCTGTGGTATTGACGTTGGCAAGGTTGTTGCCGATAACCGTCATTCGCTCGGAGTGCACGGTCAGGCCGCTGATGCCTGCGTAAAGTGATGCTCCTAAACCCATAATAACCTCCTCATCTCTTCTCCAAGAGTCCGAACGGGATCGCTCGGCAAAAATCGTTTGCTATTCATCGGTCTCTTCCGTGGTTTCTTCGGGGTCGGTGACGGATTCACTGCCGGGGTCGACAATTTCCTTCACATTCAGGAAGCTGATAAAGCGGCCGTCCTTGAGGCGCAGATACTGTGTCCCGCCCTCATTGACCACGGCATCGACCGTTCCCGATATCTCAGTCTGGATCAGGACAGCTTCGCCATCAATGTCCTCGCCGAGTATGCCGACTCCGTATGAGCCGTCGGGCAGGGTTTGTCCTGCGTCATTTTTGCCGTCCCATTCGTACTGGTAGGAGCCAGCCTCCTTGCTACCCAGTTCGACGGTTCTGACAATGCTTCCTTCAGAGTCGTATATATTCATCATGATTGATGAGACCGATTCGCCAAATCCGTAATAAATCGTGGAGACATCGCCGTCATTGATGCTGATCTTGTAGCCTTCGGCCTTGATGTCCTTGCCGATGAAACTGACAGCGGAGAGCATATCGCTCTGTGTCATGGAGTCGCTCAGGTTCGTAATGCCCTCATTGATGTTGGTCAGCTGCTCAAGGCTTGAGAACTGTGCCAACTGGGAGGTCATGTCCGTGTCCTCCATCGGGCTGAGGGGATCCTGGTGGGTCAATTGGGCGACCAGAATCGACAGGAAATCCTCCTGCCCCAAACTGGAACTGTGGTCCGGCGTGTTGGATGCGGCCAGCCGCTCCTCCTGTGCGCCAAGTATGACACCTGTGTTATCTACGTATGACATAGGGGACCTCGCTTATGCGATTACGTGTAATCCTTGATCGGCATGAATTGCCTGTTCACGTACATTTTGCAGGTCCTGGGCCACTTGAACGGTTCCTTCGCGCATTTGTTTCATATGGCTGCGCATGGCGACCATCGCCTCGCGCTCTCGAGCCAGATTATGCTCTTCCTGACCGAACCAATTATTGTAATCGCTGTTGTTCATCAGCCCTGTTTGAACGTCTAATTTGTCAACTTTCAAACCTTGGTTTTGTAAAGAAGTCTTAATAATATCAAGATTGTCGGCTATGACCTTGGCTGCGTCCGCACTGTCTGCTCGGATATGCGCACTCACTTCCTTGCCGTTCACTTGAAGGGTGATGCTGAGTGCGCCGAGGTTCTCGGGAGAAAGTTGCAAGGTTAGTTGTTTTGTTCCGTTGGAGAGGGTCTTGAGGACCCCATTTTCCACCTGCCGCATGACCTTGGGGGCGGAAATCTTTTCCCATGCCTGCGTACTGGTCTTCCCTGTCGCGTCGGTCAGGCTACTCGCCAGAGTCGCTTCGATGGTGTCGGTCTTGCCTTGAAATTCAGAGGTGGTCTTTTGAGTCGAGTTATTTTGGAGCTTACTGAAGAAGTTGTTCCAGGTGTCATTGGAAGATTCATTGGATTGATCCTGGTCCGTGACGTCGGCGTCCGCCTGCTTTGGCAGATTTTGCTGGTCGGTCTTCCGGGCCGAAGCATCGGAAAGTGCATCCTTGCGAGTCTCTACGGCGTCCTTGAGTTCTTCCTTGGTCGCGACCTGTGGAGTCTCCTCGGCGGTGCGCGCCTTGAGGTCCACGTTTTCCCCTACTTCCTTGGCGACGGTCGTCTCTTTGGTCCGTTCGTGCATGGCCTTGACGAACTGTTGTCCCACGGCCTTGACCAGAGCCTGATCCTTGGCGCTCATTTCAGCCATTTCCTGCTGGATCATGGTGAAGGCTTCTTTGACATCTTTGCTCAAGGTGTTCTGACCGAATGCCTCCTTGAGCTTGGAAGTAAACTCCTTGGAGAAGTTCATTGCCGAGGAGAAAGCTTCCAGTTCATCTTTTGTCAGTAAAAGCTTTTGGTCGTCCGGCATGGCGTCGAGCTTTTCCTGCAAGGCAGCCATGACCTCATTCTGATTTCCGTTCTGGAGTTTTGAGATCAATTCCTTTGATTCGGATTCGCTGAATCCGAATTTCGAGAAGAAGGTTGAAAGTGTGTCCTTTTGAGTATCACTCAATGATACGGTGTTCATGGAAGCCATCTTTTCGGCGAGGACTGACACGAATTCGTTCCATGTCATTCCTTCATCGCTGTTGATCTTGTCTTCTATATCCGAGATTTCCTCTTCGGATAATCCGTATTCCTTGAGGTCTTCCCTGACCTCATCAAGGTCTTCCTGGGTCATTTTCTGGTCTTGGTCTTTTTCGACTTCGATGACTGTTTCTTCAGCAGCAGGAGCTTCGGTTCCTGATGCATTGACCTTTTCCTGCTTTGCTTCATGCGTGGCAATCTCAGGGGCTGTTTCAAGCATTTGGTCATTGGTGCTGACCGGGGTCAGGGCAAGTTCGTTTTCCACCTTGGTACTGTGTTGCTCGAATAACTCGGCAAACAGGATGTCCTGTTCCGAGGTCTTGAGCGACGAGTAACGAAGACTCTTGGCCTGTTCCGTGGTCTGATCTAATGCGATGCCGGGAAGATTCTGCATAGTTTACTCCTTCGGTATCCTCTTCATCAAAAGGCGTGCCAAAGTTGAAATGCAGTAAATAAGGTGAGTTAGCTATTCCTGGATGGGAAGAAACAGCCCACTTGGCGAAGGCTTTATCCGCAGCAGGCGATCAATTGTTCAAGGTGGAGCATGACAGAAGCCCACGTCAACCGGGAGTAATTGCCATTTTCCAGGGCCATATGCATGAATCCGGTAAAGGGGCGGGCGATTGGTGGGCTATGCATCCAAAAGGATGCATCAAGAAGTACTCCTTTTCTTAATCCATGAGTAAGTTGGCGGCTGATCTCAGGTATGTGTGCCAGTAATGTTTCAGCCTGCTCTGGTGTTCCGGCTTGGACCTGTGCCCATGCCGCAGTGCATTTCTGTTCCTCCCATAGGTCAAATCGAGTGCCGAAAAAGGTTTTCCAGAAACGGGAAATCAGCGGTTCGCTTCCACGTTGAGCAGTATCCATACGATGAAGATGATACAATCCTTCTTCCCTTTCGCTCGTGTAGAGGGCCAGGCCTGGAGGAGTCGCCTTTTGAAGGAGGTCAACAGAAGCTCCCGTTGCAATGTGCTGGGCGAGCACTGCGACACGTCTGGGGTGAAAAGGATCATGGCAATAGAGGCGGGACCGGGTGCATTGCCAACATCCCTTGGCGCAATCCATGTCGGCGCGAAGGACAAAGTGCCCTGCTTGATATGGACCGGTTTCCCATGGGTTGACGTTTCCCATTGAAAGATTGAGGCACTTGAGTCCTGACCATGCGGCCAGATGCATGGGGCCGGTGTCCGGTGTGATGAAGAGTGTCAATGTCTGGCCGACAGCGCTGAATTCATCCAGCCCCAGTGTGTCACAGAGATTGAGGATAGGTGCTCCTGAAAGGCGGACGATTTCCCGCCCGCTCTCAACCTCGGCTTTTCCTCCGAAGAGTACCGGGCGTAAACCCCGGCCCAGAAGGTGCACGATCAGTTCGGCAAAAAAAGAGGTCGAGGGCCTTTTGGCTTCTTCGCTGGCACCGATAAAAATTCCGATTTTATCTGAACCGGGCGGTAGGGTGCGCGGTTCGCTGAACCGGGTTCTGGCCATATCCTCATGGGGAATGATATCCAGTGCGTTGAGATCTGCCCAATGGAAACGGTTGAAAAGGTTGTTTCGCACCAGAGATGTCCGGTACAATTGCCAGTCGCCATGAACGAAACGAGAGCCATCAGGGAGCAGGACCGGTCCGATCTTTTGTTCCGAATGGACTTCATGCGCAAGCCGGGCGGCTTTTTCCTGGATACTCAGATTGATGACCAATTCAAAAGAGTATTGCTTGAGTACATTGGCCCCGCTCCATGGGAAGTAGGTTGCTGCCGGAGACAGTTTCATGAGCGGTCGGAAAAAGGATTCTTCAGCAGCCACGAAGATCGGGTGACCGGGGTAGCGTCGAGCCAGCCAGAGGAGAAGCGGGTAGGAGAGAATCAGGTCTCCCATTCGCTGCATTTGCAATATGAGGATCGGTTTCTTGCTGGTCACAGTGGGGCTTATCGGAAAGTTTGGCGCATGGTTTCCATCAGGGAAGCCATGCGGTGATCGTATGTATGTTCGGCAAGCACGCGCTGCCGGGCCGCTTGTGCGATCCGTTGCCGTTTATCCGGGGCGTTCAGGTACATTTCGACCAGTGCGGGAATTTCATCGGGTTGGTTATAATAGATGATCTCCCGCCCCGGTTCAAACAATTCTTCCATTTGGCGGCGATAATCCGTGAGCAGGAATGCGCCGCAGCAGGGAACATCGAAAACCCGTTGGTTGACGGCTCCCTTCATCTGCTGGCTGGTGCAGTTGAAATTGATATCACTCAGGGGGTAGAAGTCGGGAAGGTCGTCATAATAGGACAATTCCTGATGGTATCGCCATCCTTCACGCCCTTTGAGCAGTTCGTTCCAGCCAGGGTCACCTACGATGAGCGGGCTGTAATCGAGAAGCCGCAGAACGCAATCGAGTCGATACATCAAAGTGGATTGCCATGTCAGGAATGTTTCGAATGCCTGTTTGCGATCCGGGGTTTCGAGTGCTTCGAAGTCGGCTCGAAGCTCAGGGAAATGGCGAATGAGAAATCGGCCGGAACACTGTTCATCTGATTCACCGAAAGCACGGGCAACCATCATGCCCGATTCAACCAGGCGTTGGGATGGGCGTGAGGCTTCGATTCGTTTGATGGTCTTGATGAGCATGGAATTGCCCACAAATGAAATGGGAGCGCGCCATTCCTCAACCGGAGTTGTCCGGTGAGGCACCAGTCGTGTGGGGTCCGCCGCCAGAGGAAGATGAAAGACATTGGCAAATCCCATCGCCTCAAGTGCTTCGATCGTGTCGGCATCCCAGGTGAAAACGGCATTTCTGGAACCGTGAAGATTCTGGTATGTTCCAAGGATGAGATGGGGATTATCCACGAACCAGGACGCCAAGGGGACTTTGAACTGCCGGAGCAGGGAGGCGAGCACGCCTTCCCTATCCACGCCGAGATGATTAACCGTCAGGATAAAGTCCGGTTTGAAGGTTGTCAGGGCATAGACCATCTTTGACACGAAGGCGTCAAGGTCCATTTCCTTGGTCCCGAGATCCATGACTTCATGGTCGACCCCAAGCCGTTTGCAGGCTGCCTGAAGTTCACCAATAAGGAAGTATTGACTGGTCAGGAGGAGAATACGTGGTGTCTCGCCCCTGAATTTGGGCCATTGTTGCGGAGAATATTGCATTGCACTCTACCTATCCGCAGGGGAAGGTTTTGTCCATAGCCTCCGGAATTCAGGGGCAGAGCCTTTTACCCGGCCATGACACAATCTCCCCCCTTTCCCTTGGCCTGATACATGGCTCTGTCTGCCCGGTCAGTGAGGGACCCGAGATCGTCGGCTTCTTCATACCGTGCTATACCGCAGGAAAACGAGATAACAGTTTCGTGTGAAGAATCAGTCATCTCCTGCCGGATGCGGGCTATCAGGCATTGGGCATCGTCTCCGGTTCCATCAAGCATGATCAGGAATTCATCGCCGCCCCATCTCGCCAGCATGTCCGAAGGACGGATATTTCGGGCAATGGTTTCCGCCACGGTTCTGAGGACGGTGTCTCCTGCTATATGGCCCTGCTGATCATTGATTTTTTTGAAATCATCCAGGTCAACGATGATGATGGAAAAGGACGTTCCATAGCGGTCAGCCTTGTACGCGGCAATTTCAAAGCGCTCTTCCAGTGCCCGTCTGTTGGCCACACCGGTCAATGGGTCTGTCTTGGCCATGCGTTCCAGTCTGGATTGGAAGTGGTTGATGGTGATCACGCAGAGGATAATGATCAGCAGAGAGGCTCCGAACCCCACGGCGAGAGTGCGAACAAGGTTGTTTCGAGCTGTGACCAAGGCTGTACTCTCATCCTGCTCAACGATGAGGAACCATTTGAAATCAGGGATATAGATGGATGAAAGCAGGGTATGTTTCCCATCCCAGTCATATTCGAAATTTTTGGCTTCGATGGACGGAGTGAGGATGGCTGGTGCCAGATTACGGATTCCTCCCGCTTTGGTTATGTAAAATTTTTCGATGAGTTCCTTGTTGGGGTGGACCATGATGAGGCCATCCTGATCAACGAGGTAGACATTGCGGTCATACTGTTTTCTGGCTTCGGCGAGCAAAGCGATGGCCTTGTCCATATTGACGCCGACACCAGCGACACCGAGCAATCTTCCCTTCTCATCTTCCACGCGGAAGTTGACAAATATTGTCATCTTGCCTTGCTCGGCCTCATTGGTATCCACATCCAGATTGTATTCCTTGCCGGATCTGGCAAAGGCATAAAACCAGACATCATGAGGGTCGCGGGCACCAATCTTTTTCAGGATACCACCTTGATAGTAGTAGTTATCCGTGGCAGCCGAGACAAAGAATGTCGTCAGAAACCCGTATTTCTGCTTGATTTCATTCAGATATCTGACAACAGCAGTTTCGTCTGATTCTCCCGAATTGATCCAGCCCTTGAGAAAGGCATCATTGGCCATGGAGGATGAAACAAGGATGGGACGTAACATGGCTGCATGAATTTCCGAATAGATATTCTTGCCGGTCAGGGGCAGTGAAGAGTTGAGGAGCTCTTCCCGCACAGCTTCTCGTGTCACTGTATAGTTGACAAAACTGGTGACAACGAAAGAACCGATAAGGATGACGGAGAGTGCCGTCAGAAGTTTGGTTTTTATACTCATGGCTTTAATATAGACGAAAAGGGCGCTCTGGACAATTTGTTAGATTGTTGTGGAATCGAGCATAATTGTCACCGGTCCCCAGTTGGTGAAGTCAAGCTCCATCATGGCTCCGAACCGGCCTGTCGCCACATGACCGGGCGCTTGGCAGTGTGCGTCTTCCAGCAAAGTGTCAAAAAGAAACGAGGCCACATCCGGTGGACAGGCGTTGGTAAAGGAGGGGCGGCGGCCTTTCTTGCAGTCTGCATAAAGGGTGAATTGGGAAATGATCATGAGATCGCCTGTGATATCAACGAGGGATTTGTTCATTCTCCCCTCATCATCGGGAAAAATTCTCAAATGGAACACCTTATCCAGCATTTTTTTCCAGACAGGTGAAGAGGGCAAATCTCGTGTGTCTTCCAAGCCGAATCCGACAAGGGCAAGGATTCCGGTGGAAATTTCCCCCAGTCTCTCCGAATCGACTGTGACCGTTGCATTGGTCACTCTCTGAATGAGAAGACGCATGGTTACGCTTGGCCTCCTTCGATGCTCAATTGATTGAGGCTGGTGGGCTGCGTATCCTGCGAAGGAAGTGGGGTTTGCTGACACCCCCGGCCCAGGGCGGCTATGAGGAAAAAACAAACAAATGCAAGAAAGGCAATGCCACTCAGTATTCGTCTGGGATTGGACCGGGAATTTTTAGGGAGCAGAAGGCTGGTCATGATTTGTCCATAAGACATCCCGTTGATTTCAGAACGTTTTTCCTGTTGTTTCCGATCGGACATGATCATTCCTCCCAGTAGGTAGCCTTGGAAGAGTCCTTTTCGGAAACTGAAACTTCGGACAGACGGACCTGCTTCGGCAGGGCGTCTTTCATTTCCTTATATATGAACATGGCGATATTTTCGGAGGACGGATTGATCTCTGTGAAACATTCAACATCATTGAGATGCTTATGATCAAGGCGTTCCAGAATGTCCTTAGTGCATTGTTTGATCTCTTTAAAATCAACAAGATAATGCACTTTTTTATCCAGTTTATCGCCTTCGACCACCACTTCGACACCAAAGTTGTGACCGTGCATATTCTCGCATTTGCCACCATAATTGCGCAGTTGGTGGGATGCGGAGAAATCTTGTGTGATGGTCAATTTCCATTTGCCTGGCATGGGATCACCTATTTCTTTCGATTCTTGTATTCGTGGGGACGACAATAATTGCCCAGAAACGCTTCCCGAGGATACTTGAGATCGTTCCTCTCGCATTTTTCGTGAGCGGCTGCAATAAGGTCTATGCCGAGTTCATCGGCGATACGTGTCAGATAGATGAGGATATCGGACAACTCTTCTGCCACTGCGTGTTTGGCATCATCCTCAACCTGCCAGCTTTCTTCAACAGTCAGCCATTGAAACAGTTCGTTCAGTTCTCCCACCTCGCCGGTCAATGCCATGACCAGATTTTTGGGTGACTGATGTTTCTGCCAGTTTCGTTCTTCCACAAACCGCCTATGGCGTTCGATCAGTTCTTTCAATGAGTCCATCATACACCTTTCCTGCTTGGAATTCTCCGTTTTTTCGTCTTACTTTGGAGCTTGTTGTCGAGTGTGGACGATTTATGCTGGCTCGTCCTGCTCTGCAAGATACCGTTTCGCATCCCCGTTTTGCCATGTTTCAACGTCCTTCCAGAATTCACGGCTTGGATATACCTGCCAGGCTGTGCCAAGTTTGAGATTGATCACGGACTCTTTGGTGATGATCCCCAAGTTGACCACGGTCTTGCCCGGATAGCGAGCAAGGATGCTCTTGAGGCCTTCCAGATGCTCATCGTGAGCATTCCTTTCGCCGATCCAGAGCGAGACCGGGTGTTCCGAACCCTGGACGGCGTCAGCAAGAAAGAGCACTTTTTCCGCGAGAATTTTCGCGGTCTTCGGCGCTTCTTCCTGCCCTGGTTCCTCCCGGAGATCGATTTTCCCTTGGATGAAAAGAGGACGGTCTGCATCCACCTTTTCCTTGGCTTCTTCCCAGACGTTGGGAAGCATGGTGATTTCACCCGATGTCGTCAGATCCTCACCGATGCAGAAGGCCATGGGATCACCTTTTCGAGTCAAAATCTGTTTGTAGTCAGGGACGATGACAGCCACGCGCACCTCACTGCCGTTGGGGATGGTTTTGCACTCGTCCAGAGTCTTGGTACGGAGGCGAACCAGCTCCGGCCGATATGCGAGGAGCGGATGTCCGGAAAGGAAGAAACCAAGCACTTCTTTTTCAAGTTTGAGTTTTTCACGGTCGTCAAACTCTTCACACAGGGAACAGGTTGGTGTGCCCGGATCCGGTTGCCCATTGGTTCCCCCACCCAGCATGTCGAGCATATTCAGCATGCCGGAATCTTTTTCCTTGGCCTTTTTCTGACCACGGGCCACGGCTTTTTCCAAATCCTCAAGTAGGGCGGCGCGTGAGCAACTGAAGCAATCCAGTGCTCCCGCCTTGATCAGGGATTCCAGAACCCGTTTGGTAACGCGGCGCAGATTCACACGCTCGCAAAAATCAAAGATATCCTTGAACGGTCCGCCTTCATTACGCTCCGCCACGATTTCGTTAATGGCCTCTTCTCCGACATTCTTGATGGCTGCCATAGCAAAGAGTATATCGCCGTCGAGCACCGAAAAACGGGCCTGGCCCGCATTGATGTTAGGCTGTTTGACCGTGATTTCCATGTCGCGGCATGCGTTGATATACATGATAATCTTTTCAGTATTGTTCATTTCCGTGCTCATCAGCGCGGCCATGAATTCAACTGGAAAGTGGGCCTTGAGATAGGCGGTATGATACGAAATGAGAGCATAGGCGGCCGAGTGTGACTTGTTGAAGCCGTAAGCCGCGAATTTCTCCATGGTGTCGAAAATCTCGTTGGCGATTTTGTCGTCGATTTTATTTTCGCGAGAGCCTTCGAGGAATCGTGATCGTTGTTTGGCCATTTCTTCGGCAATCTTTTTCCCCATGGCCCGTCGCAGGAGATCACCTTCACCCAGAGAGTAGTTGGCAACGGTCATGGCTGTGGCCATGACCTGTTCCTGGTAGACCATGACGCCGTAGGTCGGCTTGAGCGTATCCTCCAGGGATTCATGCGGGTATGTGACTTCGATATCCCCATGTTTTCGCATGATGAATTCATCGACCATGCTGACTCCGTGGGCACCGATCATGCCAAGAGGTCCGGGTCTGTAGAGTGCAAGCATGGCGACGATATCTTCAAAGCAGTCAGGGCGGAGCATGCGGAGATATTTGCGCATGCCTGATGATTCGACCTGAAAGATACCGTCAGTGTCACCTTTGGCAAAAATCGCGAAAGTATCCGGGTCATCAAGGTGGAGGGTGTCGAGGTCCGGGGCTTCCTTGCCCTGTTCCCGGATGATATCCAGGCAGTCCTCGATGACGGTCATGGTACGCAGACCCAGAAAATCGAATTTGATAAGGCCGACTTTTTCGACCTTTTTCATGTCGAACTGGGTGACTATTTCACCCTTCTTCCCTTTGTACAGTGGGAGGTATTCGGTCATGGGCCTGTCAGAAATGACAACTCCCGCCGCATGAGTGGATGCGTGGCGGCAGAGACCTTCCAGTCGAGTGGATATATCGATGAGTTTGGCGACTGTTCGATCCGTGGCCACCATATCATCAAGTTCAACCACGGCTTTGACAGCATTGGGAACGTTGATTTTCGCCTTTTCCACACCAAGGAGTTTGGCCATGACACCTGGGTCGTCAGGAATGAGCTTGGCAATGCGGTCGGTCTCGCCAAAGGTCATGCCCAAAGCTCGGCCCACATCCTTGATGACGGCCTTGCTTTTCATGGTACCGAAGGTCGTGATCTGTGCCACTCGGTCATGGCCGTATTTTTCGGCGCAATATTTGACGACTTCAAGGCGGCGGCGTTCACAGAAATCGACATCGATATCCGGCATGGATACACGCTCGACATTCAGGAAGCGCTCGAAAAGTAGATCATATGGAAGCGGGTCGATATTGGTGATTTTGAGAGACCATGCCACGATGGAACCGGCTGCCGATCCACGCCCAGGCCCGACAGGAATCCTGTTATTCTTGGCCCAGTTGATAAAGTCCTGAACAATCAGGAAGTATGCGGGGAATCCCATCTCCTTGATGACGCCGAGTTCATAATCAAGGCGTTTCCAATAGACATCCTCATCCACTTCGTAGGTGATGATCTCCAGGCGTTTTCTGAGTCCTTCCCGGCAGAGCTTTTCAAATTCCTCATCCAGGTTAGACACGCCTTCAGAGAGTTCGTATTCCGGGAAATAGTAATTGCCCAGTTCGATTTCGACGTTGCACTGCTCGGCTATCAACTGCGTGTTGGAAATGGCCTCGGGCACATGGGCAAACGCCTGTTCCATTTCCTCCGGGGTTTTGAAATACAGCTCCTTGGTGTCCATCCTGAAACGTTTTTCAGCATCCACAGTGGTTTGAGTCTGGATACAGAGCAACGTGTCGTGGGCTTCGTAGTCTTCTGCAGTCAGGTAATGGCAGTCGTTGGTCGCCACCAGCGGGAGATTTGTCTTTTCGGCGCATTTTATGAGCAACTCATTAAGCCGGACTTGATCACCGATACCATTGTCCTGAAGTTCAAGGTAAAAATTCCCCGGAAAGATGGAGGCATATTCCTGCGCCATTGCCACACCGGCATCCAGTCCCTCGTTCATGAGTTTGCGGGGTATTTCTCCGGCCAGGCAGGCGGACAGGGCTATCAACCCCTCGGAATGCTGGCTCAGCAAATACTTGCTGATGCGGGGTTTGTAGTAGAATCCTTCAAGGTATCCTTTGGAGACGAGCTTGATGAGGTTCTTGTACCCAAGTTGGTTTTTTGCCAGCAGGACAAGGTGGAAGCCGCCTCCCTTTTCTTTTTTTAGGTGCGCGCCTTCCTCGTCAACATCACCGGGAGCCACATAGACTTCGCACCCGATGATCGGTTTGATACCCATCTCAAGGGCTGCCATGTAAAAGGTGACTGCTCCGAACATGGACCCATGGTCCGTGATGGCGACAGCGGGCATGCCCAAGTCCTTGGACCTGGAGAGCAGGTCCTTGATGCGGATGGCTCCGTCGAGCAGACTGTATTCTGTATGAACGTGTAAATGGACGAATTCGGCCACGTATGAACCTCGGTAAAAGCTGTTGAAAAAAGGACCCCAATCTATACTGGATATATCCAGGCAAGTGAAGGAGCACGGGGAGTGTTTTTATTTTTACGGTAACACATTGTTATTGTTGATTTTTAATCAAAATTGGCTTAGCCGGGAGTTCTTGGTAAATTGAGCTGCCTCGGATCGGGAGTTTTCCCCATTGACCCCAAAATAATCACAACATAGAAAAACACTGGCGTCATTGACTGGATGGCGTAAAACAGACGAGGTGCCATGTCCGATCAGCCAGCTCTTCAGGTCGACGAACACTCTGTACAGGAGATCGTCGACTCGAAAAATGTCCACACCTTTTTCCAGCCCGTCGTTTCTGTCGTGACCAAAGCCATTGTTGGGTTTGAAGCGTTCTCTCGTGGGGGGAGTGATACTCTCTGTGTCATTGACCCCAAGATGCTTTTTCATGACCAGCTTAGTCCCAGGCTCAAGGTGAACGTGGATCGCCTTTGCCGTGAAAAGGCGCTGATGCAATTCAAACCGATTCATTCCAATCATAAAAATTTGTTGGTATACGTCAATATTAACCCGGATATCTTGGCCCATGTGGGTGAAGGCTCGAAAGTCCTCATGCACCAGGTAGCGAGTTTGGATATTACGCTGGAAAATATTGTCCTCGAATGCCCTGCATGCAAAGCTCATTCTCCAGGGTTGCAAGAGTATGCAGATATGTATCGGGATTTTGGATTCAAATTATGTTTGGATAACTGCCATATAGATGACACTTTTGGTTCCGTGATGGCAAATTTGAAGCCGGACTTCATAAAAGTAGGGCAGTCCTTTTACGCGGAAAATCAACGTCAGGACCATTCTTCGCGAGCGTTGGACGGAGTTCTCTCCGCAGCCGAAGGAATCGGAGCTGCCGTCATTGCTCAAGGCGTCGAGTCTGAAGAGGACTCGCTCAGACTGCTGGCCGCCGGGGTTCATTTGCAGCAGGGGTATTATTATACCAAGGATGAGAGCGATACCACTGGCGATCCAGCTCAGATGTTTTTCAAGAAAATTCTTGATACCCATGACAAGTTCAAAAAGGTCAAACGTCGGATTCTCAAGCAGAAAAAAGCGCGTTACAAAGCTGCATTCAAGGTTGTCTCTTCCATTTGTTCCAAGCTTTCCAATACGTCCGAGGCCGGATTCGAGGGAATGTGCCGAAAGATGTTGCATGCTTCGGATGATGTCATCTCTCTGTTTATCCTCAATGACGACGGGGATCAGATCACCAGCCGCCATCATGTGGAGAGTCGGGCTACGGGCATCTGCTCCGCTTCAATTCTTGGTTCTCACAAAGGCGCGGACCATTCAATTCAGGATTATGTCCTGTATCTCGATATGGGATATGACAAGTTCGTGACCCAGCCTTTTCGTTCTCCCTACACCGGGGAAAATGCATGTATCATCAGCAAGCCGGTTTTCAACAAGGAAGGAGATCGTTACCTTATCTGCATCGAGATGCCCCACCCTGGTTGAGGCTCCTGCTTTCCATCTGTTGACAGGCTGCGCGAAAAAGCTTCACTGTAGCCTGGAGGATCTGGACGCATAACCAGGAGAAAATGTGAATATTTCCGGAGATATCTGGACATATATATGGCATCGGTTGCCGCTTGTTCTTCTTTTTGCTGGCGGTTATTTGGTCTACCAACTCATGACGGTGACACGTCTCACCGATCGTTTCGTGTACCGTGCGATACAAAAAAGTCGAGGCAGAACTTCGATACTCCTTTTCTATCTTATTGCCAGCATCGCAGTCCTTTCTTCCTTTATTCCGAACACGATAGCTGTTTTGACCTTGTTGCCGGTTCTCCGGCGCCTGGACAGGGAATACGCGGCCAAAGGGGGAGTCGGGATGACGACAGTGCTCATGTGTTCGACTCTGTACGGAGCGGCTATTGGCGGTATGGGGTCCATGATCGGCTCTCCTGCAAATGCAGTGCTGTTCGGTGCTCTTGATTTGTTCCGGATTGCCGGGAGAGAACAGATAACGTTCCTCAACTGGTTTGTGTGGTCTGTGCCGTTGGTTGCCCTGTTTGTCTTGATAGCCTGGTGCGTTGTCACAAGATTGGGATTGACTGCCGAGGGCCGACTGGTTCGTATTGCCGTCGACGAGCTTGAAACCCAGGGGGAAGTCTCGGCCAGACAGCGATTCGGATTGAAGTTGTTCTGGTTTTTCATGATTTTTTGGGTAGGGGAGGCTGTTGCGAAGCAGGTCATACCGAACTTCTCGCTGGTTTCACCTCTGGTCTGTCTTGGCTTTTCCGCAGTCTTTCTCTTTCTGCTTTTTGGCATTGCCGTTCCTGATGGACAAGACAACCCTGGGCCATTGCTTGTCCCGTGGGATATGGTCAAAAGTATTCCGCGCCGTGGTGTTCTCTTTTTATTTTTTCTGGCTCTTTTGATAGCAGTGGTTCATTGGCTTGATTTGGATGCGCGGGTCGTTGGTGCTGTCTCGGTGCTGTTTCAAGGGGAGAGCTCTTCGTTGCTGCTTGGTTTTTTCATGATTCTTTCCGTCATCTTTCTGACCGAGATTCTTTCGAATACGGTTGTGGTCGCCGCTTTTTTTACCATTGTCCCAGCTCTCGCCCTGAGTCATGGTATCGAGCCTCTCATGTTGATGATGGGAGTGAGTCTGGCCTCGACCTGTGCCTTCATGACTCCCATAGCGACACCGACCAATGCCTTGGCATTTGGAGAAATGCGGGGCGTCTCCCTGAGAAAGATGGTGTTTCTCGGCGCAGTGCTCAATGTGCTCGGAGCCTTACTGATCACGACCTGGTTTTCCTGGGTCATTCCACTCGTCTATTGAGAGATGCTGGTGCCTGCATTTTAGGGAGCGAATATCTTCTTGATATCTTTGCTCAAGGTGAAGGATTTGAGCAGCCACCCTTTTCCCACTCGATAATAATAAAGATCAAACATCATCGGCTGGCTTCGAAAGAGCAGGACATACTTGAGTCTGACGAGCGCGGCTCCGGCTCGTTGTTCGAATATTTTTTCAAATCCCTGGGGCAATCCTTGTTGCTTGATTAATTGATAATAATCGAATTGCAGCTTCTCAAGTGTGTTCTTCGGATAGCGTCCTTTGGAAAAGAAGCGTTTGAATGCTGCTTCTGTGTCACCCCGGACAAGGAGATTCAGAAAATGCTCTGCATGAGTATGAGGGCCGTCCTCTTGCCAGTTGGCAGGAGGAAGTGTCCTCTGGGCAGCTGAGGACGGTGCGACGATAAAGGCGAAGGCCATGACGGAAAAGAGAAGTATTTTCAAACGCATGTTTTCTCCTGGAGCGGATTGAGGGCTCAGAGGGTGAGGTGCGAGTATTGATTGTGAGAGATTATCCTTCAAGGTGCTTTGAAACGATTCCTCGCAATTCTTCCTTTGTCAGTGGTTTGACGACATAGTCGGTACACCCGATGAGGAAACAGTGCTCACGAGTTTCCTTCGTTGCATGGGCCGATATGGCGATAATGGAAACCGGAGGCCAATCCATGAGTTTTTCGTGTTCACGGATGGATTCAATGGTTTGATACCCATTCATGCCCGGCATCTCAATGTCCATCAGGATAAGGTCATAGGGGTGTTCAAGGTGTTGGAGCAGGGCCAATTCTCCGCTGGCCGCAGTGTTGAGAGTGTGGGGAAGTCCTTTTAGGAAAAGGGTGAAAAGGAGCATGTTGCGTTCATCATCTTCCACCAGGAGAATGCGTTTTTCTTCTGCTGAGGGCTGAATTGGGCAACTTGTGGCTTTTTCAGGTTCGTTTGGTGCCCCGACTCTGGAAGCCAAGGCGAACTGTGCGGAAAATGCAAAAGTACTTCCACTCCCCGGTTCACTGGTGACATGGATTTCGCCGCCTAGCAGGGTAACCATGTGGCGGCAGATGGCCAGGCCAAGGCCTGTCTGTTCAGAGTTTCCTGGTGTGGATTCCTTCTCTCGTGCATCCCTGTCAAACAGGGAATTGAGTTTGTTGGCGGAAATACCGATTCCGGTATCGGAAACGGAAAAATTCAGGGAAACCCAATCCTGGAGAGTGGGTTTGTCTCGGCGGCCGATCATTTCTACGTGGAGTGCAACGACTCCGGCCGGCGTAAACTTGATGGCATTGCTGAGGAGATTTATCAGTACCTGCTTTAGGGCTGTTGCGTCACCAGTCAGGTGGCGTGGAGCCTTGGGATCAATAAGGACGGTCAATTCCAGTCCTTTGTCTCTGGCGTCCTGGGAGAAAACCGCTTGGATGTTCTGGATGACGGTGTGAAGGTCAAACGGGTCGTTTTTGAGTTTGAAGTGACCGGATTCTATGCGACTGATATCGAGAACAGAACCAACAAGATCCCGGAGATGTTCACCTGCGTTTTGGGAAATGGAAACATATTCCTGTTGGTCTTGATCAAGCCCTGTTTCGGCCAGCAGTTCGCCCGCACCAAGAATGGCGTTAATGGGGGTCCGTATTTCATGACTCATGCGGGTGAGAAATTGACTTTTTGCCCGGTCGGCAACTTCTGCCCTTTCTCGCGCTGTTTGAAGTTTCCGGGCAATGTAGAGTCCAAATGCGACCGCAATGATAACGGCGGCAAGAGATACCCCTATGTTGAAGAAGCCGTTTTTCTTGATTTCACCAAGGTAATCATCTTCAGGCATGTAGATGCCGATAGTCCAAGCCCATTGTGCATCGCTAAAGGGGGCGAACATGGCATTATACTTTTCGCCTTCAAGGGTAAAAGAAGTAAAAGCCGGGGTGCGTAATTTGAAATTGTCATGGGGAAACCCAAGGGAGAGAAAGGCTTCGCGCGCAATAGCATCGTCCAACTCAATGATTTTTGTTAGTCGGGCATGTTCCCCAGAAGCATATTGTTTGATTTTGTCTATGTCGGGATACGCGATGATATCACCCTCATGACTGACGATGAATGCTC